>NZ_JAKJSK010000007.1:0-1024586 GCF_050336935.1 Photobacterium satsumensis | reverse complement strand
GCCACCTCAGTGAATCAAGATGCAGTGTATAGCTTCAGTCCAAGTTATAGCGACGCTGACAGTGATGATCTGACGTTCAGCATCGAGAACCAGCCGAGCTGGACGAATTTCAACCCTGCGACTGGAGTGTTATCAGGCCTGCCGACCAATGCTGATGTTGGTACCAGCTCAAACATTGTTATTAGCGTCTCGGATGGTATTGAGACTGCCAGTCTTGCTGCATTTAACCTCGAAGTGGTGAATGTGAATGATGCGCCTACTATTTCAGGTTCACCAGCCACCTCAGTGAATCAAGATGCAGTGTATAGCTTCAGTCCCAGTTATAGCGATGCTGACAGTGATGATCTGACGTTCAGCATTGAAAACCAGCCAGCGTGGACGAACTTCCACCCCGGGACTGGAGTGTTATCGGGCCTGCCTGACAATGGTGATGTTGGTACCAGTTCGGGTATTGTCATCAGTGTTTCGGATGGTATTGAGACAGCCAGCTTACCAGCGTTCAATCTGGAAGTGGTGAATGTGAATGATGCACCGGTGATATCGGGCTCTCCAGCCACCTCAGTGAATCAAGATGCAGTGTATAGCTTCAGTCCCAGTTATAGCGACGCTGACAGTGATGATCTGACGTTCAGCATCGAGAACCAGCCGAGCTGGACGAGTTTCAACCCTGCGACTGGAGTGTTATCAGGCCTGCCGACCAATGGTGATGTCGGTACCAGCTTAAACATTGTCATCAGTGTCTCGGATGGCGTAGAGACCGCAAGCCTTGCGGCATTCAACCTTGAAGTGGTGAATGTGAATGACGCGCCGGTGATATCAGGTTCACCAGCCACTTCAGTGAATCAAGATGCAGTGTATAGCTTCAGTCCCAGTTATAGCGATGCCGACAGTGATGATTTAGCCTTCAGCATCGAGAACCAGCCGAGCTGGACGAATTTTAATCCCGCGACCGGAGTATTATCAGGCCTGCCGACCAATGATGATGTCGGAACCAGCTCAAACATTGTCATTAGCGTCTCGGATGGAATAGAGACCGCCAGTCTTACTGCATTTAACCTCGAAGTAGTTAACGTCAATGACGCACCGCAAATCAGCGGTAGCCCAGCCACCAGTGTGCAGCAGGATGCCAACTACAGCTTCACGCCGATAGCCAGTGATATCGACAACGATGATCTGACCTTCAGTATCGAAAACCAGCCGTCGTGGGCGAGCTTCAATACGGCCTCGGGTGTATTGAGTGGCACACCGACCAATGATGATGTCGGCACTACCTCGAACATCTCGATTAAGGTGAGTGATGGCACCGAAACTGTGAGCCTTACCGCCTTCAATCTAGAAGTGGTCAACGTTAATGACGCACCGCAAATTAGCGGCAGCCCAGCCACCAGCGTACAACAGGATGCCAGTTACAGCTTCACGCCAGTAGCCAGTGATATCGATAACGATGACTTGACCTTCAGTATCGAAAACCAACCTGCGTGGGCAAGCTTCAATACGGCTTCGGGCGTATTGAGTGGCACACCGACCAACGACGATGTCGGTACTACCTCGAGCATCGTGATTAAGGTCAGTGATGGTATTGAAACCGTCAGCTTGGCAGCGTTCAATCTGGAAGTGTTGAACGTCAATGACGCGCCGCAAATTAGTGGTATACCAGCGACTTCAGTCAATCAAGATGCCAGTTACAGCTTCACGCCAGTAGCCAGTGATATCGACAACGATGATCTAACCTTCAGTATTGAAAACCAGCCAGCGTGGGCGAGCTTCAATATCGCGAGCGGTTTGCTCAGCGGCACACCGGCCAATGATGATGTTGGCACTACGTCGAACATCGTTATTAAGGTCAGTGATGGCACTGAAACAGTCAACTTGGCAGCGTTTAACTTGGAAGTGGTGAACGTTAATGACGCACCGTCTATCTCAGGCACGCCAGCCACCAGTGTGCAGCAGGACGCCAGCTACAGCTTTACGCCAGTAGCCAGTGATATCGACAACGATGACTTGACCTTCAGTATCGAAAACCAGCCATCGTGGACAAGCTTTAATACGGCCTCGGGTTTATTGAGCGGCACACCGACCAACGACGATGTCGGTACTACCTCGAACATCTCTATCAAAGTCAGTGATGGCACTGAAACGGTCAGCTTGGCAGCGTTCAATCTTGAAGTAGTTAACGTTAATGACGCGCCGTCTATTTCAGGCACACCAGCTACCAGTGTCCAGCAGGATGCTAGCTATAGCTTCACCCCAGTCGCCAGTGATATCGACAACGATGATCTAACCTTCAGTATTGAAAACCAGCCAGCGTGGGCGAGCTTTAATACGGCTTCGGGGGTATTGAGTGGCACACCGACCAACGACGATGTCGGTACTACCTCGAGCATCTCTATTAAAGTGAGTGACGGTACGGAAACGGTCAACCTGGCAGCATTCAATCTCGAAGTGGTGAACGTTAATGACGCACCGCAAATTAGCGGTAGCCCAGCCACCAGTGTGCAGCAGGACGCTAGCTACAGCTTCACGCCAGTCGCCAGTGATATCGACAACGATGGCTTGACCTTCAGTATTGAAAACCAGCCATCGTGGGCGAGTTTCAATACCGCGAGCGGTTTACTTAGCGGCACACCAGCCAATGATGATGTGGGCACTACGTCGAACATCGTGATTAAGGTCAGTGATGGTACTGAAACTGTCAGCTTAGCGGCCTTCAATCTCGAAGTAGTCAACGTTAATGACGCGCCGCAAATAAGCGGCAACCCAGCAACCAGTGTGCAGCAGGACGCCAGCTACAGCTTTACGCCAGTAGCCAGCGATATTGACAACGATGACTTGACCTTCAGTATCGAAAACCAACCTGCGTGGGTGAGCTTTAATACGGCCTCGGGTTTATTGAGCGGCACACCGACCAATGATGATGTTGGCACTACGTCGAACATCGTGATTAAGGTCAGTGATGGTACTGAAACCGTCAGCTTGGCAGCGTTCAATCTTGAAGTAGTCAACGTTAATGACGCGCCGTCTATCAGCGGCAGCCCAGCCACCAGTGTGCAGCAGGATGCCAGTTACAGCTTTACGCCAGTAGCCAGTGATATCGACAACGATGACTTGACCTTCAGTATTGACAACCAACCTTCGTGGGCAAGCTTTAATACGGCTTCGGGGGTATTGAGTGGCACACCGACCAACGACGATGTCGGTACTACCTCGAGCATCGTGATTAAGGTCAGTGATGGTACTGAAACCGTCAGCTTAGTGGCGTTCAATCTGGAAGTAGTGAACGTTAATGACGCCCCTACATCGGTAGATGATGTGGCGACTACGCTAGAAGATCAGTCCGTCCAGATCGATATCCTAAGTAATGATTATGATATCGATCAGAATTTGGTGGTATCGAGTGTTAGTTTAGAAACCATGCCCGCTAACGGCACCGCTCAGTTTGATTCAGGGACTGGGAAAGTGACCTATAAGCCAGAATCTGATTTTCATGGTAGCGATAGTTTTACCTATAAGGTGAAGGACAGCGATCTGAGTGAATCTGAACTGGCAACTGTCAGGGTAACCGTCACGCCTGTTAATGATGTGCCGGTTGCCGCTGCGTTTAATGAAAAAACGGATGAGGATAATCCGATAGTCTTGGCTGTACGGATTGCAGCTACTGATCCGGAAGAGGGGACACCTGAAGGGAATATTGAAATAGTTACTCACCCTGAGAATGGTGTTGCGACCATTGTAGAGGGTGCCAATATTCGTTATTTACCAAATGAAGACTATTTCGGCCAAGATGTTTTGGAATACCGTATTTTTGATGGGGTGGGTCTAGCATCAGAAGCCGCCGAAATAAAAATATTGGTGGGGGCGATAAACGATAGGCCTATTGCAATGGATGACGAAGCAACCACGCTTGAAGACGAGCCCGTTGAAATTGCTATTTTATCCAACGACAGTGACATCGAAGATGGAAGTGCAGAAAGTGGGTTTACCGCTCAGCAAATCTCCTTTACTAATCAAGCGTCCTTAACTAAAGGCACTGCTACTGTGTTAGCTGATGGGAAGCTGAGGTATGTGCCTAATGAAGATGCTAATGGCACCGAGGTCATTACGTATTCCATTACCGATAGTGATGGTTATGAGTCATTAGCGGCAGCGGTCACTATCACCGTAACGCCTGTTAATGATGCTCCGGTTGCTATAAATAACCAAGCTCAATTGGTTGAAGAAGGTACGCTCGAGATTAATATCTTGGGTAATGATTATGATATCGATGATCAGGTGGACGTTACATCTGTAGAGCTCGTCTCGATGCCACAAGGCGGTACGGCTACAGTGAGTTCCACTGGTGCAATCCGCTACCAAGCGTCTGAAAACTATTTTGGTGATGATCTGTTTAGTTATCAGGTTAAAGATAACACGGGGGCTGTTTCCAATATTGCGGTGGTTAGCTTAACCATTACGCCGGTTAATGATGTGCCGATTATCGTTGACGATACCATTACGGAAACCTATTCAGAGCAAAATCAATTTGAGCTAGATGTTTTGAGCAATGATGTTGATGTTGATGGCGATACACTCAGTATTGTTGCCGCTCAGGCCAGTGTTGGCACGGTTACTATCGAGAATAACAAGCTTAACTATGTAGCCCCGGCAGGTTTTATCGGTAATGTAGAAATCAGTTACTTGGTCAGCGATGAATATAGCGAGTTAGTCAGTGCGATAGTGACGCTAACCATCGAAGGAGAGGTTCAACTAGGTACACCGATCATTAATGAGCCTGATGATATTGAACTGAATGCGACAGCGTTATTTACCAAAGCGGATCTGGGGGTAGCGACAGCGTTTGATACCTTGGGGAATCCCTTGAGTGTTGTCTTGGTTGATAACCGACATTACTTCCAGCCTGGTAATCACATTGTTTATTGGCGAACCGAAGATGGTCAAGGCAACAAAGCTGAAGCAAGCCAGCATGTGACAGTTCATCCATTGGTGTCTATCGAAAAAGATGGTGTAACCGCAGAAGGTAATAGCTATCAGGCCTCAGTGTATATTAATGGTGAGTCACCCACTTACCCAGTTGTTATCCCTTATACCGTTTCAGGCACGACTGATAGTCAAGATCATGATTTGGTCGCAGGCAATGTGGTTATCGAGCAAGGTTTGAAAGGCGCCATCACATTTACGCTCTTTGATGATGGTATTAGCGAAGGGGACGAAGAAGTCGTTATTACGCTAGATAATAGCGTAAACCTTGGCAGTAAATCTGTGTTCCGCTTGTTGGTGAAAGAAGACAATATTGCTCCTCAATTAACGGTCTTGGTCAGTCAGTCGACGGAATATCGTCAGGTGGTTACCAATAGCGCAGATTTGGTAACGATTAAAGCGAATGTTACCGATGCGAATAGTGGGGATAGCCATCAATATACTTGGCTAACCAATGAAGCGCTTATCACTAATCAGGGGACAGATGAGGGTGAGTTTATTTTCTCTCCAGAACAACTTGCGCCTGGCCATTACATGATTAACTTGACGGTCACAGATGACGCATCGACTCCTGCATCAGTCACCAAAGATATCTATATCGAAGTGGTACAGCAATTAGCCTCGCTGGGGACTGAAGATAGTGACGGCGATCTGCTGCCCGACAGCGAAGAAGGTTTTGTCGACAGTGACGAAGATGGTATTCCAGATTATCTAGATGCGATTGATGAGTGTAATGTCCTGCAGGAACAAGCGCTCGACTCTGATGGATATTTAATTGAAGGGGAGCCCGGTGTCTGCTTACGTAAAGGTGTTTCAGTTGCCGCGAATGCCTCAGGAGGAACTCAGCTATTTGACGATGAAGTTGAACAGCAATTGGGCAGTGATACAGAAGCAACCAATATAGGTGGATTATTTGATTTCATCGCTTATGGGTTACCAACTCCGGGACAAACTTACCAAGTCGTGTTCCCTCAACGTTTACCTATACCAGCGAATGCGGTTTATCGGAAATACTCTGAGCAGAAGGGCTGGTTTGATTTTGTCATAGACAGCAACAATTATTTGTCATCATCGGCTGGTGAAGCGGGCTATTGCCCACCTCCGGGAAGTGAACTTTGGGTTGTTGGTTTGAAGGAAGGGGATTGGTGTGTTCAGCTCACTCTCGAGGATGGAGGTCCGAATGATGATGATGGCATTGTAAATGGCAGCATCATGGATCCCGGTGGTGTTGCGACAAAAGCGAGTGATAATACGCTTCCTGTCGCTGAAGCAGATACCGCGGTGGTTGGTATTAACTCTTCTGTCATCATAAACGTACTAGCCAATGATAGTGATGCAGACGGGGATGAAATTAGCATCGCTAGTGTGTCGGAGAGTTTTGGGGTAACAGAAGTTATCAGTAACCAACTGCGCTATACAGCTGAGACGGGGTTCCTTGGCAATGCTGTGATTAGTTACGGTATTACCGATAGTAAAGGTGGAACGGCGTCATCGACTGTTACGGTGAATGTTGTCAACAGCCAGTCTCCTGTTGCTGTTGATGACGAGGCACAAGTCGTCACCCAAGATGTTGTTGAAATTAATGTACTGGCAAACGACTCGGATCCCGATGGTGAAACGTTAGCACTACTTTCGGCGCAAGCTGAGCATGGCGTTGTTGTTATTAAAAGCAATCAGACCTTGAGTTATCAGTCTGAGGCAGGGTTTGAAGGGATAGATACGATTACCTATCAAATCAGCGATACCTTCGGCTTGACTGCGGGTGGACAGGTTAAGGTTACTGTCAGTAACGTCAACTCAACCTATGTCAGCAACTCTGGAGGAGGGAGTATGGGGTTAACAGGGATCGCGATGCTAATGTTGATCAGCCTTTATAAATGCGGGGCGGCATACTCTAATCTACTGTTACGTAGCATAGTGTTGCTAATGTTATCTATTAGTACACAAGCACAGGCGAATTGGTACTTGGAGGCAGACGTAGGGCAGAGTAAGGCTCGAGATGATCTGGATACAAGCCAAGCCAAAATCATCGATATCGAAGATCATGATTTCTACTGGACGCTGGGTGCCGGATATTCCATTACCTCTGATTGGGATATCACACTGAGGTATATCGATCAGGGGAAGGCAAGCGCCACCTTGGTTGGGGACGTTAATATGAGTGACGACAAACACTTGTCGTTATCTCGTATTACACCGGTGTTGGTCCAGGGTGTCGGTATCGATACCCGCTATGCGTTCTGGCGTTATCATCAGGTATCGCTAGCGGGTGTGCTGGGGGTTATGTACTGGGAAGCCGATATTGAGAGCCTGTATCAAGGGCAGAAAATAACTCACAGCGATGATGGCGTTGATCCATATTTAGGCATTGAGCTTAATTATGCCTTAACGCCTGTCTGGCAGGTTGGCCTTGCAGTGAACCGATATTTCATTGATGCCAATGACGTTGACTCTATCAGTATCAAGATGAAGTATCGGCTCCCAGCGTTTAGCTTCTAATCTAGTTTTTCTTCATCAGGAAGAGCAACTGATTTCTAGTTTCTTGCCCCATTCTGGTGGACGCTCAGCGAAAGTTGCAAATTCTGGGTGCTCCTCGAAAGGACGCTGCAAAACAGTCAACAGCTGTTCTACCATGGCAAAGTGACCTTGCTCGGCTTGTTCGATAGCTTGCTGGGCGAGGTAGTTTCTCAAAATAAACTTAGGGTTAGATTTGCGCATAAGCGCGAGGCGCTCGGTATCACTTAATGATTCATTTTCCAGCCTATCAGCATACAGGGTTAGCCATACGTTCAATGGCGATAAATCGTTGAACAAATCTTGAAATTGGTGATTTGATGTCTTGAGTTCAGTATGGGGGATTTCAGACAAAGTGCGGAAAAAGAGCGTGTAGTCAACGGCTTGTGTTTTCATTAGATCAAACAAATTAGCAAAGAGCGGTGTATCTTGTTCCAGCTTTTCATTGAGGCCAAGTTTCTTTCGCATATTTTCGCTATAGGCTTTTTGCAGCAAAGGTTGATAGCTCTCTAAAGCATGATCAATGTCCTTTTTTTCAAGCAAAGGGGTTAGTGCATAGCCAAGCGCGGATAAGTTCCACAGGGCGATAGTCGGTTGCTGGTTGAACGCGTATCGGCCGGAATAGTCGGAATGATTACAGATATAACCGGGCTTATAGTCATCCAGAAACCCATAGGGACCATAGTCAAACGTCAGACCAAGGACTGACATATTGTCGGTGTTCATCACGCCGTGGGCGAAACCAACCGCTTGCCAGTCGGCAATCATTTCAGCAGTTAAGCGGACGATATTGTGGAACATTTGGCTATAACAGTTCGCTTCGGTATCTTGAACATCAATATCCGGAAAGTGGTGTTTAATAAGATAGTCGGCCAATATTTTCAGCTCAGCATATTGCTGGGTATAGAAAAAGTATTCGAAATGGCCGAACCGTAGGTGGCTTTCGGCAATACGTATCAGCGTTGCGCCTCGTTCAACCGTTTCTCGATATACCGGCGTATTGCTTGAAAGCACGGCCAGAGCATAGGTGGTTTTGATCCCTAACCCCGCCATTGCGGCACTTGCGAGGTATTCACGAATGCTTGAGCGTAATACAGCGCGTCCGTCACCTTGGCGAGAGTAGGGAGTAAGGCCCGAGCCTTTCAAGTGGATATCCCATTTTTGGCCTGATGAGGTTAGTACCTCTCCCATTAACAAACCACGGCCGTCGCCCAAGTCTGGGTTGTATTGGCCAAACTGATGGCCGGTGTACTTCATTGCGATAGGTGCCATCACTGGATGGTCATCATTGCCCGTAAAGAGGTTGATAAAGTACTCGGTGGTGGCTTGATCCGGATCCAGCTCAAGCATGTCACTGACTTGGGGGTTCACACTGACCAGAAAAGGGTCATCAAGCGGCTGTGGCTTGATTGCTGTTCCAAAAGCAGCAGGAAGCTGGCTATATGTGTTGCTGAAGATGAGCTCGGACAGTTTTTTCATATAGGGATCATCAAAATGGCTTCCCTTTAAGCGTATCAACTGTCAGCAAGGTTACAACGGAGAGAGTGTAGGGGTATTATCTCTCTCTGCTGTGTTTTTTGCGTGCGGTGGCGTTTTATTCGCTTTCGATAGGTTCGATATCGACAATTTTCGAACGGTTCATGATGACCTTCCAGCGCTGGACGCAGACGGTTTTGTCATCCACCATTTCCCTGGTCACTAGGTTGATCAGATGACGCTTTTCGACGGTTTCTTTCGATACTTGGCCATCTTTTATTTGGTAGATTTTTTGTGACCCTTTTTCCATTAGGCGGGTAATGGTTCGCAGATCCAGCATAATGGACTCACGGGTTTGTTCATAACCAGTCAGGAACTTGGTAGGTGACATTCGCGTCGTGCTTTTGTAGTGCAACACCGTTTCCTCATGCTGGGAAACCTTGTGTTTGCGAACCTTCTTGATTTCTTTATCTAAATCTTTAAACGCGCAATACTCCATCCACTCAAGCTGGCGGCCGATCAACTGGTTTGAGTTGACATCAAAAAACTGTTTGCGCCACTTGGGTTTGCCCTTTCGCACCATACGCCAAAGGATGGTTTTCAAGTCATCCTTAAACACTTCGCGAGCCGCGTAAATGAAAGAGAGCACGAGAATAAATGAAGCGGTAATGTCACCGAGCACACCTCGCGCTTTAATCAGCATCAAGGTCACAAAAATCATCACAAAACCTGCCGCAAAACCTGTGACAACTTTACGCGTATTCTGGCCCAGTTCGCTGGTTTTTTCCTTCATGGTTACCGGATACTCAATCAAGCGGCGCAACAGGCGCATTTTGTTGGACATCCGAGTTGGATCTTCCATTGCTTTAGATGAGTTATAGTCATGCTTGGTTCTATGCTCAGACTCTGTTTCGCAGACTTGAAGTAGCAGCGATTTGATCTCGCTGTAATCACTGCTTCTTGGTAGGTGCGCGACGAGTTCTAGCAACCGCTGTTCCGTGTACCATGAAAGGTAGTTATCGACATTCTCGTAATATTTGTGCAGCTTTTTGTCAGTTGGCACATTACGGCGTAGTCGTTTCAAGATCCTTTGGGTTAGCTGGGCAACTTCTTCGACTTCTTCTAACGAGCGCTCTTCTTTAACATCAAGGAGTTGCTGCGTCGTTTTTTCAAGCGCCAAGGCATATTGATACGCATAGAGGCTCAAGCTCAAGCGGTATTGCTCAGTAGAGAGCTTACCTCGACTGGCAAGCCGGCTATGAACCAGTGGTAAGTGGTTTACATCACTGTAGTAGGTACGTTTACCCTGAATCGCGTTATGGAAAAATTCATCTTCAGCAATGATATTACTGTTTAATCCAAGTTCGCCGGGAACGAAAATAAAGAGATCCAGTTGTCGGTTTGTTGTTTCAGGAATGACGTGGGAAATTTTGAGTTTATGCCCGTCTTTTTTTTCAACTGTGATCACTCTACTACACTACCTCACGATGGCTGGGGAATATGAATATGCAACGTTGTATAACCAAGTCACTTGGCTACTAACATAACGTTAAGTTTGGGAAGTAAGGTTAATTTTAGATGAATTAGTCAGTTAATAGCAGTGTTATTTGGTGTTTCACTCTTTATTAGAGTGAAAAGTAAGCAAAAAATGAAAGATAGGTCAGGCGCATTGGGTTAACATCACGTATAATGCGCCGCCTGATGTTAAGATGAAGCATTGCAGAGCGTCGCATGCTGTCGGCTGTTTGTTACACAGGCCGTTTTATTTACCCAGAGAGTGTCGAAAGAATGATTAGAATTGGACAATACAACACGTTAGAGGTCGTCAAGTTAGTAGATTTTGGCGTATTCCTTGATGGTGGTGATGATTTTGGCAATATCCTACTGCCTAAAGCGTCTGTTCCGGCTGGCACTGAGTTGGGGGATAAGCTGGAAGTCTTTGTTTATTTTGACTCTGAAGACGAGATCATCGCGACGACCAAGCAGCCATATGCTGTTGTGGGTGATTTTGCCTTGCTACGTGTTGTCGGCATTTGTGGCGTAGGTGCTTTTGTTGATTGGGGCCTTGAGAAAGATCTGTTGGTTCCATTCAGTGAGCAGCGTCGTCGCCTTGAAGAAGGCCAAGACATCATGGTTCGCATCTACACCGATAAGGCGTCGGGCCGTATTGTTGGTTCAACCAAATTCAACCGTTTCTTGGATAAAACGCCGGCTAACTATAAAGTGGGTGAAGAAGTTCAGGTTCAGATCGCTGAAACTAGCGAACTGGGTTATAAAGCTGTAATCGAAGATAAGCACTGGGGCTTGCTATTCAAAACTGAATCATTCGGTAAGTTGTTCCCTGGCAAAAAGCTGAAGGCTTACATTAAAGAGATTCGCCCAGACGGCAAGATCAACCTGTCATTGCAAAAAGCAGGCAAGGCAAAGGTTGACGACTTGGCCGATAAAATCCTGACGACACTCGAGCGTAAGGGCGGCTTTGTTCCGTTAAGTGATAAGTCATCACCAGATGCGATTTTTAAAGAGTTCCGTACCAGTAAAGCGACCTTCAAGAAAACCATCGGCGGTCTTTATAAGAAAGGTCTGATTATTATTGATAAAGATGGAATTCGACTGAACGATAATTAATCAGAAATTGCTTTCGTGATTGTCTTAAAAGCCGGTGTTTATCACCGGCTTTTTTGTGAGCGGTAGCATATCACCCAAGTGAATATAGGTGTATGTTAAAAGCGGTTTTTACCCTTTTATTACAACCATCACAAGGATAGATTATGCAAGGAAGTAAGCTAACCGTGATCGCCGCAGCTGTCGCTATGCTAACGGCAAGTCCAACCTGGGCTGCAGATGTCCCCGCCAATGTAGCGTTAGCCAAAGTACAAGAGATAGTCCGTGGTAATGGCGACGAAGTTCCGACGTTAGACCCTTCTTATTCTTCAGATACCTCCAGTGCGCGTGTGATTGCCGATATGTTCGAAGGGTTAGTCACACAAAGCCCAGATGGTGAGATTATCCCTGCACTGGCAACTAAGTGGGAGCAATCGGAAGATGGTAAAGTATTTACTTTCCACTTGCGTGACGGCATTAAGTGGTCAAACGGTGAGCCGATTGTTGCAAGTGATTTTGAATACAGTTTCAAGCGGGTGGTCGCCCCTAAAACCGGTGCGCCGTATGCGTGGTATTTGAGTACCGCTCATATTCTCAATGCCGATAAGATTAATGAAGGAAAGCTCCCGGTTGATGAGCTTGGTGTAAAAGCGCTGGATGACAAAACCTTGCAGGTTACTCTTGATAAACCAGTGCCATACTTCGTCAAAATGATGGTGCATGAGTCGACATTCCCTGTTTATCGACCAGCCATCGAAGCCCATGGTGATGCGTGGACTAAGCCTGAAAATATTGTAACTAGCAGCGCCTACAAGTTGGCAAACTGGACGCTTAACGAGCGCATTGTATTAGAGCGTAATCCACAGTATTGGAATAATGAAAAAACAGTCATTAACCAAGTGACGTATCTGCCGATTGCCGATATGACTGCGGAATATAATCGTTTTAGGACTGGCGAAATCCATATCACGTCGTCGTTCCCGTTAGAACAATATAATGCCATCAAGAAACAGCGACCTGATGAGCTGTTAACCATGCCTTCGCTTGGGACTTACTACTACTTGTTTAATGTCAGCAAAGCGCCATTTGATGATCCTAGGGTTCGAAAAGCCTTAGCCTATGCGATTGATCGTGACGTTGTCACCAAGGTGATTCTCGGTCAAGGGCAGGTACCCGCCTATGGGGTAACGCCTCCTTCTGTTGATGGCTTCGTTCCGCCGAAGTTGGCATGGGGTAAGTTAAGCCAGAAAGAGCGTACCCAGAAGGCCAAAGAGCTACTGGCTGAAGCCGGTTTTGACAAGTCCAACCCACTATCGTTTGAGCTGGTGTATAACACCTCCGAGTCACATAAAAAGCTGGCGATTGTGATGTCGTCGATGTGGAATAAGGCTCTAGGTGCAAAAGTTAATCTTGCTAACCAGGAATGGAAGACGTTTTTACAAAAGCTGGGACAGAAAGATTTCACCGTTGCCCGTTATGCTTGGGTAGGCGATTACAATGAAGCATCGACCTTCCTTTCTTACTTCGAAAGTACTGGGATGAACTACTCACGCTGGTCAAGCGATGCATATGATGAGGCAATGGCGAAAGCTATCCAGTCGCCAAGCAATGAGGAGCGTAACAAGTATTATCAGCAGGCTGAGCAAGTGTTCTCGGAAGAGATGCCAGCGATTCCGCTATACCATTACACGCGCTCCGTCCTTAAGAGTACCAAGGTTGGCGGGTACTCAGCGACTAACGCTGCAGAGGCACGCTATACCCGTGATTTGTATCTGACTCAGTAATCTCCAACTAAGTGAGCCCACATAAACGATAAAGCCGGAATATATTCCGGCTTTTATTATGTTAGGGGTTAGCAACATACTTCTTTACGTTGTTTTTTTCCGCTAGGCATCAGAACAACAGCTAGGGTAGAGATGCACATTACTCCTGCTAAAACCCAATATAAAGACGTGAAGGTGGCATTAGTCGCATATTGATGAGAATAGCTATAAGAGATAAGCCAGTAAGCTATGGGGCCAGTAGTGAAGCTTAGCGTGTATTTAACGGCGTAGATTGTGGATCGCCATTTCACGGATGTGTTTTTGCCTATGAGCCAGTCATTAATGGGGATCTGAGCGTAAGTACAAAACACTAACCCGGTTAAGCACAGAATGAGCAACCAGCCTGACGCCATCGAAGCTAAAATCAAGAATGTTGCTTGGCCTATGACCACACAAAGCAGCAATATTTTGGACGATAGCTTATCGAGTAATTCGCCAATAATAAGCTGAGCGGCCGCTGCTAGAGTGAAAATGCCTGTTGCGAGTAATCCAATTTGGCCCAACGTTATTGAAAATGTTTCTTGTAGGATCTTTGGTAGTGCTGTTGTGATAGTTTGAAACACTAAGCCGCCAAATGTAGCGACAACCGCAATACTGAGGAGTAATCGAACTAGGTCGTTTGGATTGGTGAGGGTTGAATTTTTAACCTGCACGTTTTGTTGATTGTAGTTAATGCCCTCTGATATACGTACATACACTAAACCAGCCGAAATGCAGGCGATACCTGGAATAAGAAAGGCGGCTTGCCAGTTAATTGCCTGAGTAATATACGCAGTAACAACTGCAGCACAGGCTAGGCCGATATTTCCCGCGAGACCATTAACGGCAATTGCCCGGCCGGTTTTCTCGGTTGTCGCAAAAACCAAAGCGATACCGACTGGGTGATAAATTGAAGCGAATAGGCCAATAGCGACAATGCCCCAGGTCAGTTGTATGGCTGTTTGTGCGAAAGCGGTGAGGATCGCCGCGCTACCCATACCGAAGAAAAACAGTATCATCATGGCTCGTTTACTCCAGCGATCACCTAACCAGCCGCTAGGTAGCGCTCCTACACCGTAAGCAAGCATTCCAAAGCTACCTAAGCGAAGCAACGCGTCATAAGGCATGTCCCAATATTGCTGAATTCCCAAAATGGCTGTTGGGAATATGAGGATAAAAAAGTGGTTTAGCCCATGTCCTATATTCATAAGAAGAAAGTGGTATCGATGCATATTTACTGTTCCTGTTCGCTAACGAGTGAGAAAACAGTTTACAGAGGCATATGATGTCTCATAGTCTCCATAAGGACGACATATTGCCCAAATGAGCCATAAAAACACAATGAAGCGTGATATCCACTTTCCTGAAGAAAATGTATCTGTACTGGTGGTTCCTAAGTCTTATCCGGACGGATATACCATTGACTGGCATAGCCATGACTATTCTCAGTTGGTGTATGCTTGCAGCGGAGTGATGGTTGTAGCCACGATGGAAAATATGTGGGTGATCCCGCCGCAAAGAGCGGTGTGGGTACCCGCCGGTATTTTGCATAAGGTCGCGATGTATGGCCATGCAGAGATGAGAAATGTCTACCTACAGTCTAATAGTGATCATCAACTACTAGAGAATAGTGCTGTAGTCAGTATTTCTCCTCTGCTCGGAGAGATCATTGCCTACATGGCATCAAGCCGCTACGAACAAAGTGGTTCAGATGAAAAAGAAAGGCTGGTTGCTGTGATGTTGGATCAACTGAGGATCGCTGATCAAGTCTCGTTATATTTACCGTTGGCTAAAGATAGAAGGTTGGCTGCTGTGTGTGAATATCTCTTGGCTCAGCCTGCAGATACTCAATCACTGACTGACTGGGCTAACCGGGTAAATATCAGCAGCCGGACCTTAAGCCGTTTATTCAGACAAGAGTTTGGAATGTCATTTGTTGAATACCGCAATCAGGTCAGGTTGTTTGAGGCCTTAAAGCAACTTGCTAAGGGGGCTCCTGTAACAACGGTTGCGCTTGACGTTGGCTTTATCAGCGTAAGTGCATTCAGTCGCTTGTTTAAACGCTATTTCGGTAAATCACCCAGCCATTATTTCTCTGAAATTAATTTTGCTCAGCCTTAAGCTGATTTATTTGGGTATTTTATCAAATAACGCAATAGCATCATGTATCCCTTGAATCCCCATTTGCATTCCAATAACGGTTAAGATCAATCCCATTAGCCGAGTGACAATACTGATTCCGTTATCCCCAAGCAAGCTCACTAGCTTTTGGCCATAGATAAAGCAAACTAGGCTGATGAGGCATAACAAGGCAAAAGCGGAAATGGTGATAGCGATGTTGAGAATGCCGCCGGCGGCCGAGTAGTTCATCGCCGTTGCTATCGTCCCTGGTCCCGCCAAAATCGGTAGGGCAAGGGGAGAGATCGCCACATCTTGACCATTGTCGGTTTGCCTGTCTTCACTGCTCTCACTTTCTTGATGACTGTGCATTGAAGAACTACTACCTTGGAGCATATGGTAGCCAACCAAGAACACCAAGATGCCACCTGAAATGCGAAGAGCAGGCAGAGTGATACCAAAGACTTGGAAAATACCTTTACCGAGTAAACTGAACGTCGCGACAATACAAAAGGCTGTAAACAGGGCTTTAAAAGCAGTCGCTTTCTGTTGCTGGTGGGTTTGTCCGCTGGTTAACCCTATAAAGACTGCGGTATTTGCTACTGGGTTCATAATGGCGAAGAACCCCATAAAGACGGTTACGCTAACAGTCAGTAAGTCGTGCATTGGACAGCCCTCTAAGCCTAAAGTTAACTTGTTGTTTTAAAGAAGCTTAGTTCGAATGCTATAAGGGTAAAGAATCTTTGCGATAAATGAGAGGGGTTTATCACTTCAGAGAAAAGCCGGTGAACGTACACCGGCTTAAATGAGGTATTGTCAGGCCTGTATTAATACGGTATTAAAACCATGAAGAATGATTTGTGGGGGACGGTTAAAAATGGTTCGCCCTAAACTCAGTCACTGTGTCCCAAGCGATTTGCTGTATAGCTGTAGCGGTTTCTTGGTCCATATCTGTATCAACCGGTGTTGCACCACCGAGTGGGGATTCATTGTAGAGGGTTGCGTATAGGGTGGCAGCGGCAAGGTACGTTCCTTCAAGCGATGGGTGAGAGCCGTCACTGTGATAAAGGTTGATGTCAGGATATTGCTCAATCATTGCTTGGAAGGCTAAACCGACAGGTGCAACATAACCTCGAGTATCTTTCGCGATCTTAATATAAGCTTCTGCAAGATCATCAAACTTTTCAGGTTCTGATTGCTTAGCCCATGTCATAAGGTACACGACTTGGGAGCCTTTACTTTGTGCGAAGTTAGACATTTGTTTGGCGGACTTTTCGAAATACTCACGGCTTTTATCATTGGCTGTGATAGGCTCGCTTGAATGCCCTTGGAAAATGACAGTATCCCAATCTCTTAAGGTGTAGTGAAATTTTAGATTACTTTCATGCCAGCCTAATCGACCACTGGAAATTGTAACGCCTCGGTAACTGTACCCTTCAGCATTATTGGGTTTTAACGAGCGAGTTAAGTCCCTAAGCCTAGTATTGAGGTGATTGTTGTAGTGAGTATATGAGTTGCCATATAGTGCGACAACCTTACTTTCAATATCTAATGGCTGGGATGGATAATCTGCTAATGGTTTCGCGTGGCCTGAGACTGAAATAGCACATAATCCCGCGATTAATATTTTTGAGACCTTCACATTATATTCCTTATATATTAATTACTAAGGACATTAAATCTATTCAGTTACCTATCTGCTATGGGAAAACTTTTTTCTTATTCGTTTTTTTAGCTTTTATCACATCACGATCATCTTGTGTGCGTAGGGTCACGCTGAGAAAGTCATTTCGAAACATCAAAAAGCCACTGGGTTCCCGTGTGGGGCGGGTTTTTGCTCGGGAGGAGGTTTATTAAATTTAATTAAAACAATCGGTTAACGGTGTTGTTTGATGTTTTGCACAAAAAAAGCAGGGAAAAATAAATTCCCATTTATGCAGTATTGAGTAGCACCGGGTACAGGAGGAAATATCACATCAATTAAGAGTTTTATGAGGGATAACGCCGTGAATATGTCTACTAAGCCGGTGTTCTATCACCGGCTTAGCTAAGGGAAGGTACGTTACGAGTTCACATCAACGTTTTTCAGAATAAAGTCAGATTCGTAAACCGCAAGGTTGCTGTCAGCTGGCTTCTCATTCATACCAATCACTTCAACCATCACCGTGGTTTCTGAAATCGTGCTGCCAATGCCATATAGAAAGTCATTACTTGAATAGCCAATACCTGATGAACTTCCGGTTTGGTCGCGGAAGTTTTGCTCGCCACGTAGGGTAAAGTACGGGTAGCCAGCACCTTGGGCTAGTTCTGCGGCTTTATGAAGAAGGTAGTTTCTAGCGAGAGTTCGGTCAGTATTTTCGTTGCCGATAAAACTAATTTGCCACGTATCTTGTGCAAGGGGAGTGACTTCAAAGCCTTTGCCGAAAGACCAGAAAGAATCACGGTCGGTATCGTACGGGGTGACACAGCCAGCAAGTAGTAATGCGCTCAAACCACACGCGATTAGTCCCATTTTTTTCATTATATTCACCCTTATAAAACACTGTTCATTATATTTAAGGATAGTAGCATTATTTTTTAAGTATTCATTGCTCTTGCAGCCGATCCGTACAAATCCATACAATCTATGAATGTTTAGGTGTGCTAACTGTTTTTTGATCCTGAAAGCATGTTTGTCTGTTTTCTACGGGGAAGGCGAGTAAGTTCGAACTTTAGATAGTATATCTACATTGTAAGCATTTGTTATTTTCCGTTTTCATTGTCACTTATCAACTTTACTCAGCTTATCTTTCAGCTTTGAAAGATAATCTTGATGATAAGTTGTTTTTATTCAGTATCTTACGACATAAATTCAAATCAGAACTGGTAACGGCTAGCCTGATTGAATGTTGCTTTTGTAGCAATATTCTACTTCATTAGTGTTTTATTGTAGAAAAATATTCTCCATTAGCCTGTTTGTGTAGCAAACAAAGCAAAGATTTTCCTTCTGCTTTCAGTACTATGTTCGGAATTCAAAACGATAAAACTATTTATATCAATAACGTCTTAAATTTCTTACTAATTAGGTATTTTCCAATGACTGAAAATCAAAAAAAATTAGGCTTATGGTCTATCGTTCTCCTTGGGTTTAATTCAATAATAGGTTCTGGCATTTTTTTGCTTCCTGCTTCAATGTATCAATTTGCCGGTGACTGGTCTGTTTCTATTGTATTTATAACGGGTGCGATTGTTGCAACAATTGCTTTATGTTTCGCAGAAGCTGCAGGGTATTTTAGTAAAAATGGAGCAGCTTACGTATATACCAAAGAAGCTTTTGGGAGTTTTGCTGGATTTGAAGTTGGCTTCTTGAAATGGTTCATGCAATGTATTGCTTGGGCTGTGATGGCTGTTGCTTTTAATAATATTCTATCCAGTACCTTTGATTTTGAAGAAAATAACCTAATATGTAATTTAATTATTGCAAGTACTGTATTATTACTAACAGGAGTAAACCTTCTTGGTGTGAGTGCTGCGAAAGTTGTTAACAATATTTCGACGATTGCTAAAATGATACCTCTTATTTTCCTTATAGTTGTTGGTATTTGGTACATCACTCCAGAAAATATTATTCCTAACTCAAATTTAGAGCCAACCTATTCATTGAGCTCTGAAACGATTGTATCGGCACTAATACTGACGTTCTACTCTTTTACAGGGTTTGAAACATTCGGTACAGCCGCAGAAGATATGGAAAACCCAAAGAAGAACCTTCCTATCGCAATCTGTTTATCGCTTGGTATTGTGATGATGTTCTATGGGTTGGTTATGGCTGTGACTGTAGGTGTTCTTGGTGAAGATGTTGCAACCTCAGGTACGCCTTTAGCGGATGCAGCGCGTGTTGTATCTGGAGAATTTGGTTTTTGGCTTATTACCCTTGGCTCTATCGTTTCTATTGCAGGCATTAATGTAGCCGCTTCATTCCACATTCCACGCGCGTTACTTCCTCTTGCTGATGATAAGATGATCCCATCGTTTTTTGGTAGGAAAACAGCGGCTGGTATCCCATATGTTGCCATCATCGCGTCTGGTGTTGTTACCTTACCGATTGCCCTAAGTGGCTCGTTTGCCGAATTGGCAATGCTTTCTGTCGTGGCTCGTTTTGCTCAATACATTCCAACGTGTATTAGCGTTCTTATTTTCCGAAAACGTTATTCCAAGAGTGAAGAGTACCAATCTTCTTTTAAAGCTCCTCTTGGCCCAGTGCTTCCGGTACTAGCTGTATTAATCTGTATTGTGTTACTGGCAGATCAGGAACTTTCAAGAATTGTGATTGGTTTAGGTTTTATGGCTGTGATTTCCCCGCTTTATTTCTTAACCCAAAGAAACAATAACGAATCTGTAAAAGCAACTGTTTAGACAAGAGAGATAAAATGTACGTATCAAACCCAATTGCCATGATTGATGGTGAACTGGTTAAGCAAGCGGTTAACTGGCGAAGGGACTTACATCAAATTCCGGAGTTACGGTTCGACTTGTACCAGACGCAGCAGTACCTAATTGAACTGCTTGAAAAGTGGGGGGTTGAGCATGATCTCGGTTTTGGAACTACTGGGATCGTTGCTACCGTTAGAGGCAGTGAGCAGGGTAATACAATTGCGTTTCGCTGTGATATGGATGCACTGCCAATGATGGACGAGTCCGATACCGAGTGGACCTCTAAACATCAAGGGGCTGCCCATGCTTGCGGTCATGACGGGCATATGGCGATTACGCTGGCGGCGATATTCTATTTATCCAAAAATAATCATTTCAAAGGAGAGGTTAAGGTTCTTTTCCAGCCTAATGAAGAGACGGGTAAAGGGGCAAAAGCCATGATGGATGATGGTTTATATGAGTCTCATCCTTATACTGAACTCTATGGTTTCCATAATATGCCGAGGTTGAAAGATAAAACCTTGCAGGTCCGATATGGTGCCACAACAGGTGCTGGTGAGTGCTACTCTTTAGCAATTACAGGGCGAAGTGGTCATAGTTCTGTACCTCATAAGTGTATTAACCCGATTAATGTTGCGAGTGAGATTATTACAGAGTGGGATTCCATCACTCGGGCAATAGATCCCAAAGATATGGCGGTCATCGCAACCTGCAAACTTAATGCTGGAACTACAATGAATGGAATACCTCAAACAGCCTTTGCAGGTGGAACGATGCGTTATTTTGAGGCGCATATTGCTGACTATATACGTGAAAAAATGCATTCAGTCGCTGAGGCTGTATGCAAGAAATACAATGCAAGTTATAGACTTATTTTTGAAGTGCTTTGTCCCGCCACGATAAATACCAAAGCACATACCAACTCGGTCATTGCATGTGGAAATAGTATTTACGGAGAAGGTAATGTTGTTACGGACGTTCCTGCATCTGCTGGTGGCGAAGATATGCAGTTTTTTGTGACAAATCAAGTGGAGGGAGTATGTTGGTTTATGATAGGGACGAAGGGGAGTAATTTGCATACCTCCACATTTGATTTTGATGATACGAGTATCCAAGATGCAGCGTCTATGCTGGTAAATATCGCTTACCAAAGGCTTGCTGTATGACAAAGTAAGGTTTTATCAACCGCAGTTAATTTCTTTTATGATTCTATATGTTGGTTAAATGCTGATATGGCATTTATCTTATTGAGGGATGTATGTTTGTTTACCAAAGTATTCGTACTGTTAAGTCTGCTTTTATTTCGTTGCTGGTTTTATTTTCCAGTTATGGCTTTACGCATGAGGCTAAGAAAGGGGAACATTACGAAGTTCTAACGCCTACTATTATTTCTGCAGATAGCACTGCTCGTATTGTGAAGTATTTTTCATTGAGTTGCCACCCATGCAAAATGATGAATGAATTTCTTCCTCAGTTAGAACGAGAAACAGGGAAAGAAATTGATAAGGAGCATGTGGTATACAATGATAATACAAAGTCATTAGCTACTATTTATTATAGTGCTAAGGTACAAAGTGAAATTGTTGTCGATACGTCATTTATGAAAGATCTGTTTAGCCAAGTGCAATCGAGAACTGTGGATCAAGGAAATATAGCAAACTTATTTCAACGCTATGGCTTAAAAGCACCTGAGACAATGACTGTTCAGCAAAATGAAATGGTTACAAAGCAAGTTGTTCAGTCTGAATGGGTGATGAGTAATACCAGTATCAATGCTGTCCCCGGATTTGTTGTCGATGGAAAGTACTTGGTAAAACTGGACCGGCATCGAAGCATTGAAGAAATGGCGGCAACGATGAAATACCTGTTAGCGTTATCTCCGGATGAATCATCGTGATGTTTAGCTCTAAGTAAACTTTTTCTTATTTAACAACAAGTCAGTTTCATACTGACTTGTTTTTTTATATATTCATTCCCTTAGAATAGGATGGAGTAACGGCTAAACTATGTGGCTAAAGTTACAGCATTGATATTATACTTACCCAGAAAAATGTATCGCTTTTAGTTGGATATAACACGGCTATTTGAGTCAATATGAAGTTGTTGGATGATGGACAGTATCGAGAATATCTGGCATGAATTGAAACCATATGCCAAGCGTATAGAGTTGAAAAAAAAAGAAACGGTTATCGATGAAGGCACCGCAGCAAAAGCCATTTATTATATCGAAGCAGGTTGCCTGCGTTCATGGTTCAACCATGATGGAAAGGATGTTTCTTTTCAGTTCTTCATGGATGGCCAATTTGTGTCATCGTTTGAAAGCCTAATGTTCAATGAACCCAGCCCTTACACTGTTGAAAGTATATTGCCATCAACAGTCTATGCGGTTTCTGTTGAAGATTTAAAGCGCCATCTCGATGTGTCTGGCCCATTTAAGGATGCGATGTTTCAATTGATGTCAGAACGGCTAAGACATTATCAAAGGCTCTTTCTTTCACGAATAAAAGATACTCCACAGCAAAGGTATCAAGAGCTGGTAAAGCAGCACCCTGAGCTAATACGAAAAGTGCCACAACACTATATTGCGTCTTACCTAGGCATTACCTCTGTGTCATTGAGTCGGATACGGTGCCGGAAAGAGTAGATTGATAACATATGTTATCGTTGTTATCCCTTTAGCTCTCTTAACATAGCTGCAATTGCTATTGAATGTAGAGAGAGTTCGATGAGAGTTTTAGTTGTTTTTAACCACCCCTATGAAGGTAGCTTCTGTAATTCAATCTTGGAATCAGTGAAAAAAGGCTTGTCACAAGGGCATCATGAGATAGATGTGATTCATTTAGACCAAGATGAATTTGATCCAGTGATGAGAGCTAAAGATCTGCAAGCCTTCACCTTGGCAAGAACCGAACCCGAGAAAGCCTATAGTATGCTTGACCAGCAGGTGCTGGACTACAAACAGCGGATAGAGCAGGCAGATCACGTCGTGTTTATATTCCCGATTTGGTGGGAGTTGATGCCTGCGCTGACGAAAGGGTTTATCGATAAAATAATCTTTCCCGGCATTGCTTATGACTATAACGACAAGGGCACACGAATGTTTAGCAAACTGTCCAAGTTAAAAGGCGTGACTATGATCACCACCATGAACACACCGTCTTTGGCTTATCGTTTATTGTTTGGCAATGCGATTAAAAAAGCGATGCTGCTGGGTACTTTCTGGAAGATCGGCATTAAGAACCGCAAGTGGATAAACCTGACCTATGTGAAGTTTACTAGTGATACCAAGCGGGCGAAGTGGCTCAGTGAGATTGAGGGAAGTTTTTCCACGATTGGCTGATGATAACGGGTCAATAGCACTATCAAAAAAGCCAGCCGAGATCGGCTGGCTCAGAGGTACTACTCGCCACAAACCTGGCAATTAGGCTGCTTACCTAGCTTCATTTCCCGCCAGCTCATTGTCATGGCATCAAGCATCAATATTTTACCTGTCAAAGGTTGTCCCATATTGGCGGCAACTTTAATCGCTTCCATCGCTTGTACTGCACCTACAATGCCCACAACCGGTGACATGATCCCCGCTTCGACGCAAGTCAGGGCTTGCTGGCCAAACAGGGCACTCAGGCACTGGTAGCAAGGCTCATCGTCTTGATAGGTATAAACACTGATCTGGCCTTCCATACGGATGGCAGCACCGGATATCAACGGGGTTTTGGTCTCGAAACACAAGCGGTTTAACTGGTTTCGGGTATCCACGTTGTCGCAGCAGTCCAACACCATATCATGCTGTTCGATAAGTGCTTTCAATGCGTCATCATTGAGGCGCTTGGCTACGGTCTCGAGCGCGGTATTCGGATTGATTGTCTGAAGTGCCTGTTGGGCAGAGTCGACTTTCAACATGCCGACAGTGCTGTCATTGTGCAGAACTTGTCGTTGGAGGTTGGAAACTTCGACTTTATCGTCATCAATCAGCGTTAGTTTACCTACACCTGCCGCTGCAAGGTACTGGGTTGAGGCACAGCCTAATCCACCAGCACCAAGGACGAGCATTGAGGTGGCCTTGAGTGCTTCCTGGCCATCAAAATCAAATTGTTTAAGAATAATCTGGCGGTTGTAGCGCAGCATTTCTGCGTCGGTCAGTTCTACCACTGTGTATTCCTGTCGGGATTCTACTGAGGAGATACGTGTCCGCTGAGTATGCGGACACGGTCATCGATATTAGTACATTGCCTGGTTGAAGAGTTCGATAGTAACCTCTTCATCTGGCATTACGCGGCCACGTTCTTGCTCAAGTACCACAAAGCAGTTGGCTTGGTGCATCGAGCTAAAGGCACCAGAGCCTTGGTTACCTGTCGTGGCAACTTCAACTTGGCCTTCACTGTTGATTTGATAGATACCGCGCTGGTAATCAGCACGACCCGGGCGCTTTTTGAAGACTGTAGTCGCTTTGGCCTTCAGGCGCTGTGGTGGCTGGTAATGGCTATGGCCCGACAACTTGGCAAGCATTGGCTGTACCAGTTGGTAAAGCGTAACCATTGCCGAGACAGGGTTACCCGGCAAGCCGCAGAACCAAGTATTGTTGATAGTACCGAAAGCGAAAGGCTTACCTGGCTTCATGGCGATTTTCCAGAACCCGATTTCACCTTGTTCGTCGAGAATGTCTTTGGTGTAGTCGGCTTCACCTACGCTGACACCGCCAGACGTCACCAGTACATCAGCCGTGGTTGCTTGAGCAAAGGCTTCGCGCAGTTTTTCTGGGCTGTCTGGAATAATGCCTAGATCCATGACATCACAGCCGAATTTCTCCAGCAGTGCACGGATACCATAGCGGTTACTGTCGTAGATCTGACCGGCTTCCAACGGCTCGCCAACTGGGCGAAGCTCATCACCGGTAGAGAAGAATGCAACCACAGGACGGCGATAAACGGGCAGGGTAGCAATACCAAGGGAAGCCAGTAGAGGCATCTCGCGGGCGGTAATGCGGTTACCTTTGGCAACGACAACATCACCCTGATGGACATCATCACCAATAGGGCGAACATTTTCGCCGTGAGAAACCTTAGCCGTGAAGCGAATGTTATCACCGTCGACTTCGGTTTCCTCTTGCATAATAACGGCATCTGCGCCTTCAGGCATTTGGGCGCCGGTCATGATGCGAATACACTGACCTGGCTGGCAAATACCATCATAAGGGATACCGGCAAAAGATTTACCTGCCATGTGCAGGGTATCGGTATTTTCCAAGTCAGCAATGCGCAGGGCATACCCGTCCATTGCCGAATTGGCAAATGGCGGCACGTTAATTGGTGAGCAAATATCTTCTGCAAGTACCAGTCCCATGCCATCAGACAGGGAAACCGTTGCTACAGTTTCAAGAGGTTCAACTTGATCAAGAATCTTGGTCAGTGCGGTTTCGACTGGCATTAAGCCTGGAGTGTCACAACATCCCATAATAGGTATCCGTCTATCGTCGTTATATGTTTTAGTGGGGTAATTATGACAAAAAAAGGTCACTAGCACTAATACCTGAGTAGTTTCGTCGTGTAATTCATAGTGTATTTTTTTCGATTTAAGGGTATCCTTCCGTCTCAAAGTTTGCTGGCACTCGTATTTGGGCACGTTTTATACACATAAGTATCTAAAATTACTTGATGTTTGCCTTAAGCCCAGCCGGTTGGAGGAAAAGAATGACTGCATTTAGCGAATCTGCATTGATGGTGCGCCAAGCACTGGTTGAGCGTGGTTTAGAAACCCCTATGACAGATAGGGTGGTAAGCCGCGAAGAGAAGAAAGAAAAAATTGAGTATCACATGCGTGAGATCCTTGAAATTCTTTCATTGGATCTAACCGACGACAGCCTGGTTGAAACACCCCATCGAATCGCAAAGATGTATGTAGATGAAGTGTTTTCTGGTCTAGATTACGCCAACTTCCCGAAAATCACCGTCATTGAAAATAAGATGAAGTGTGATGAAATGGTGCGAGTCAAAGATATTACGTTGACCAGTACTTGTGAGCATCACTTGATTACCATCGATGGGACAGCAACGGTCGCTTATATTCCTCGTGGTAAAATCATCGGCCTGTCTAAGATTAACCGTATTGTCCGTTTCTTTGCTCAGCGTCCGCAGGTTCAAGAGCGTATGACGCAACAAATCTTGGTCGCATTGCAGACCCTGCTTGAAAGTGATGACGTCGCCGTTACCATGGATGCTACGCACTATTGTGTAAAAGCGCGTGGTGTGATGGACGCAACCAGCGTGACGACCACCACGGCTTTGGGTGGTATTTTTAAGCGCAACCCGGCTACCCGCGCTGAATTTCTGCACGGTCTTCGATAATTCTTTATTTGACGCCAATCCAGAATAATTTATTATGAAACAAGCCAGTAGATAATCTACTGGCTTTTTTGTAGCTAGTGGATACTGAAAGGCTTATGGATCTCATCAAACTGTCCCGAATCAGCATGAAGCATTTAATTACACTGCATGTCATGCTGGATACACTCAGTGTTACCGCGAGTGCAGAGAGGTTATGCCTGAGCCCGTCCTCCGTCAGCAAGACCTTGACCCAATTACGGGAAAGTTTGAACGATGAGTTGTTCTACCGTCACGGCAATCAACTCGTCGCCACACCGCTCGCTCGTCGTTTAGGGCCAACCGTGCACCAAATGATCAACGAGATGAACCAGATGCTGACGCAAGAGGCGTTTGATCCTGCCTCTTATCAAGGGCGTTTTTCACTGGCGATGCGGGAAAGCACTTTCGAGTTATTGGCGGCCAAGCTGAGTGCAAGGGTACTTCAGCAATCGCCGGGGATGCGATTGGAGATTTGGTCACGTGATAATAAAGGGTTTGATAGCCTTGCCAAAGGCCAGTTGGATTTCATCATTTTGCCCCATGATAAAAGCCAGCCACCAAGCACACAAAACAATCTGGTATGGGAAACTCTATTGGATGACGAGATGGTGTGCTTGATGAACCCCAATCATCCGCTTGCCGATAAAGCCATGACTATTGATGATTACCTAAGTTATGGCCATATCGGCATTACCGATAATGATTTGAGCGTCCCGTTCTTTGAAATGCAGCTTGCCCAGCAGCATCAGAAACGCAAAATTGCTGTTAACGTACCTGATTTCGGTGGCGCAGCCTTAATGTGCCATCACAGTGACTTGCTGTTTACCTGCTCTCGCCAGTGGGCAAATGTCGCTTTGCAGGCAAAGGATTTGATCACCAAGCCGTTGCCATTTAACTATGGCGAGGTGTCTTATAGCCTTGTGTGGCATCAGCCAAGCATGAATGATCCTGCCCAGCGTTGGCTGTACGAGCAAATTACCTCTGTTGCGAAAGAGCCGTAGTTAACGAGTTGCAATGTCTTTGATATGCAATGCCGCCGGCTATAACTCGTGGCCTATGTACTTTCGGCTGCTCTCGTTTGTTTGCGGTACTGAGAAGGGCTTAGTCCACTCCACTTTCCAAAAGCATGACGGAAATTAGCGCTATCAGAGAAACCAATACGCTCGGCTATTTCATCAAGGCTTAGTTGGGTCGTTTTTAAATAGTCTTTGGCTAAGTTACAGCGCACTTGATCCAATAGAGATTGGTAGCTTGTACCAAGGTTGCTTAAGTGACGACGAAGTGTACGTGATGACATCGAAAAGTGATCTGCGACCTGTTCGATATTAGGGTAGCGTCCTGAACTCTCAACAAAGAGCAACGAGACTTTATCGGCTAACGTCGTGGGCTGGTTTAGTTTAGAGAGCATGTCATCGCAAGACTGCAGGCACATCTTCAAGGTCAATGGGTTAGTCGTAGGTAATGGACGTGCTAGCCAATCAGAATCAAAGTGCCATTCAAGTTTATTACTGCCGAAGATGACAGGGCATTTAAAGATTTCCTGATATAGGTGGCTGTAGCTTGGTTCGGCAAAAGGAAAATAGAGCTTTTTAGCTGGGAAATCCGCCTGAGTGACTTCTTCACATAATGCTTTGATTGCACTAAACCAGTATTCCGCACAGAAACGGAGCAAGCTCTCATCGAGCTCCAACAACTCTTCGCCACTGAACCCTCCGATATCATTATCGACCCACATTTTTTTGCGTAAAACCGGGCCAGCAAGGCGAAGGTATTTAAAGCCAATAAGCAGTGCCTCACCTAAGGTAGCACTACTGAATACCGCATAGCCAAGTACACCGAAATCGCTAAAGCGGGCTTGGCTGCCAACCAAGAGGCCAAGTCCGGGCTGTGAGGATAAATTCATGGCATTTGCAAAGACCACTAACTTATCTCGGTAACGAATATGGGTATTGGGAGAGATTAAATCATCAGGTGTCAGCTTGCTGCCTGAGAGTAGGGTTTCGACAGTAATCCCTTCTTTCTCCAGCATCTTAACCAGTAGTTGGATATCTAATATACCGTAAGTGTAATCGTTGGCACTCGGGGCGTAATCAGCAATATATTCCATATTGACCTTCGATATTGACCATAAATAACAGATTACCATAAATATTTATCTGATTTATGGCGTTGTCCGAATTTCACCTATAATTGTCTGCTTGCGACCTGTGCTTGGTGTGAGTGAAGTGTTGTAATGTGATGGTATTACAATAAGGTGACATTTATGATGAGCAAGCCAATCACAGTCGAAAATCATGAAGTAATGCATGATAACGCAATTCAAGTTAATGATTTGAATGATAAGTTTATAGTGTTGCAGCGTGCTTTTAATCAAGAACCATACCCAAGTCTTGCATTGAGGAAAGAGCGACTAACAGCATTGAAATCACAGCTGAGCCGTTATCAGCAGTTGTTAGCTGATGCAATGAGTGACGACTTTGGCCACCGTTCACACACGGAATCTATTCTGGCTGATGTGCTTGCACCTATTTTAGATATTAACCATGTGTTGAGTCATTTGAAGCGATGGGTAAAACCTAAACGCCGGCCAACAGAGTGGCTATTTAAAGGCAATAAACTACAGCTGCGTTATCAACCTAAGGGAGTTGTAGGCATTATCTGTCCGTGGAACTTCCCTTTGTATTTGTCGATAGGGCCGATGATCACGGCGCTAGCTGCAGGTAATCGCTGTATGATCAAAATGCCGCCAAATTGCCCAAGAACGACGGCAGTGCTAAAGCGCATGTTGGCAGAGATCTACAGCGAAGACTTGGTGTGTATTATTGCGGGTGATCACCCCCAAGCAATGGAGATTTCACACCTTCCTTTTGACCACTTGGTTTTTACAGGCTCACCGGCAAGTGGCAAACATATCATGGCTAACGCTGCAGCTAACCTGACGCCGGTCACGCTAGAGTTAGGTGGTAAGTCTCCGGCTGTGGTGTTTGATGATTTTGATATCGAGAAAGCGGCAGAGCGGATAGCACATGGCAAAGGACTTAACTCGGGACAAATATGTATTGCCCCCGATTACGCCATGGTGCCAAAGGATAAAATCGACAGTTTTGTCACTGCGTTACAAGCCGCGAATCGGAAAATGTATCCAAGCTTTGACGGTAATCGAGATGTCACTCACTTAGTGGATGAGGCTCAAGAAGCGCGATTTATTGCATTAGTAAAGGATGCAGAAGAGAAAGGAGCGGTAATTACCCGTTGTGGTGAAAAAGGTGAGGGGCGCCAATACCCGCTGCATATCGTTACGTCACTGTCGCCGGATATGAGAATCTGCCAGGAAGAAATTTTTGGACCGCTGCTGCCTGTGTATGGCTTTGACGATATCAATGACGTTGTTGAACATATTCAATCCCGGCCACGG
This sequence comes from Photobacterium satsumensis, assembly GCF_050336935.1. NCBI lineage: Bacteria > Pseudomonadati > Pseudomonadota > Gammaproteobacteria > Vibrionales > Vibrionaceae > Photobacterium > Photobacterium satsumensis. The sequence goes on along the minus strand of NZ_JAKJSK010000007.1, from coordinate 994,911 downwards.
CCACTGGCTTGTTATTTATTTAGCCACAATATTGAGCAGCGTGAGTGGGTTCTGACAAATACCCACAGCGGTGGCGTGACCATCAATGATTGGGGCTGGCATGTTCTCAACCATTCTGTGCCATTTGGCGGCACGGGAAATTCAGGTATTGGAAACTATCACGGCGAAGAAGGCTTCCATGAACTAAGCCATGCTCGGTCTGTGTTAGAAATGAAGCCTTGGTTTCCAATCCAAATATTCAGCCCGCCTTACGGCACATTGCTGCAACGACTAACTCTACGTTTGTTCGTCGGTAAGGCTGATCCCAGCTTGAAAGAGAAAAACTAATCGAAGTACATAGTTTTACAGATGTAAATAGTTATACAGAAGTACATAGCGATATCTGAATTAATGAGTATAACTAATAGAGCATCAGCGTTGGTATGACAGCGCTGATGCTAAGCAATACCCTTCATCGGATGTTATCAAAACAATAATATGAGGTCGTAAATGCTGAATCTTGCTGTCAATCTAGAGCGCTGCGCAACACTCTATCCCACCAAAATAGCAGTAAGTTGTGGTGATAAACAACTTACCTACCAACAATTGAATATGTTGGCCAATCAAGTTGCGAATGGACTAAAAGGACTGGGTTTAGACGTCGGAGATAAAGTTGCTTTGTCATGTCCGAACTTACCTTATTTCCCCGCTATCTATTACGGAATATTAAAGGTAGGTTGCACTGTTGTTCCGCTCAATGTGTTATTTAAATCGCGAGAAGTTGCTTACCATCTCGCCGATTCAGAAGCGAAGGCCTATTTTTGTTTTGACGGTACACCCGAGATGCCTATTGGAGAGATGGGGCGCTCAGGTTTTTCTGAGGTTAAATCATGCGAGCATTTCATTCATATACCCACACCCGGACATACGTCACCGGCACATGACGGTGAAATAGACTTCGCTAGTTGGGTCAATCAACAGCCAGCGGATTTTAGTACTCATACGAGTACTGGCGATGATACTGCCGTCATTCTTTATACTTCAGGCACAACAGGGCGCCCTAAAGGGGCGGAGCTGACCCACACCAACATGCTAACCAATGCGATGGCATCCCAATACCTGATGCGGCTGTCTAAGGTCGATACTACGCTGATCACCTTGCCGCTTTTTCACAGTTTTGGTCAAACAGTCTTGATGAATGCTTCGGTATTGAGTGGCAGTAGCATGGTTCTGATCCCTCGGTTTGATCCAATCACAGTGCTTGAAGCACTCGAAGCAAACCAAGTTACCGTTTTTGCTGGGGTTCCGACGATGTATATCGCGCTATTAGCGGCATCTGAACAACACCCATCACTTATTGAACGGGTATCGGCAAATCTGAGGGTGGGAATTTCGGGTGGCGCTTCTATGCCAGTAGAGATCCTTACACAATTTGAACAACGGTTTAATATTCCGATCCTTGAGGGATACGGGTTATCTGAAACAGCGCCAGTGGCCACATTTAACCACGTCGATGCAGAGCGGATCCCTGGAAGTGTCGGCCAGCCTCTGTGCGCAACGGCGGTAAAAATAATCGATATAAAGGGTAATCATGTTCCTGCTGGTGAGCCTGGCGAGATATGTATCAACAGCCCGAGTGTCATGAAAGGGTATTACAATCGACCAGAAGCAACCGCAGAGGCTTTAATTGATGGTTGGTTTCATACTGGTGATATTGGTCGGCTTGATAGCAATGGTTACCTCTACATAGTTGACCGAATAAAGGAAATGATTGTGCGAGGCGGGTATAACGTTTATCCGCGTGAGGTAGAAGAAATATTAATGGCACACGAGGCTGTATCAATGGTCGCTGTGGTAGGGTTGCCTCATGCTGTGCATGGTGAAGAAATTCATGCTTTTGTGGTATTAGACGATAGCCACGAAGCTGATGAACAAGCATTAAAAGCCTGGTGCAAGTCACAGTTGGCTGATTATAAATACCCAAGGCATGTTCATTTCAAATCTGAATTACCGATGAGTGCAACAGGCAAAATTTTGAAGCGCAAACTCACAGCTGAATAAGCGAAAGGAGTAGCATCATGAAGGATTATGACTATATCGTCGTTGGCGCTGGTTCTGCTGGCTGTGTACTCGCAGCTCGGCTATCGGAAGCTCCTGATGTATCAGTCTGTTTGCTTGAAGCTGGTGGGGCAGATAACAGTATGCTGATCCGCGCCCCCATAGGTTCAGTAGCAATGTTGCCAACCAAACTGAATAACTGGGCCTTTGAGACAGTACCTCAGCCAGGGCTCAATGGCCGAAAGGGCTATCAACCCAGAGGGAAAACGCTGGGAGGCTCTAGCTCAATAAATGCGATGATGTACGCACGGGGGCATCATGCCGATTACGATCACTGGGCGAATCTTGGGAATGAAGGGTGGAGCTTTCAAGATTGCTTGCCGTATTTTAAGAAGGCAGAAAATAACGAAGTACATTCCGGGGCATTTCATGGGCAGGGAGGGCCACTGAATGTCGCGGATTTGCAGTGCCCCAGCAGTTTGCTCAAGCATTACCTCAAGGCGTGTGAATCAATAGGGGTACCAACCAACCCTGATATCAATGGTGAAGAACAATTTGGTGCCATGGCAGCGCAGGTGACCCAGAAGAATGGTGAGCGATGCAGTGCGGCGAGAGCGTACCTAACACCCAATTTACAGCGTAGCAATTTAACGGTAGTGACACAGGCAACAACAACACGGGTGCTGTTTGAAGGTAAGCGTGCGGTGGGTGTTGAATACCAAAAGGGTGGTCATGTATATGCGATTAAAGCTATTCATGAAGTGATTGTGAGTGCCGGTGCATTTGGCTCACCGCAATTGTTGCTACTCTCAGGTGTAGGGGCAGAAAAAGATATTGCCCCGCTTGGTATTCAGCCTGTTCACCAATTGCCTGGGGTGGGTGAGAACCTACAAGACCACATTGATTTAGTTCATAGTTTTAAATGTGCCAGCAAGCATGACACCTTCGGTGTGTCGGCTAAAATGATGATGGCTATGAGTAAAGCATTACCGCAGTGGTTGTTGAAACGGACCGGTAAGGTAACCAGTAACTTTGCTGAAGGGATTGGTTTTTTTCATTCCGCGCCCGACTTGGCCGTACCTGATCTTGAATTCGTTTTTGTCGTCGCAATTGTTGATGATCACGCCCGAAAAATGCACTTCCAGCATGGCTTTAGTTGCCACTTAACATTATTGCGGCCCAAAAGCAGGGGCTCAGTTAAGTTAGAAAGTAATGATCCGTTAGCTCCACCTCGAATAGACCCTCAATTTTTCTCTCACCCTGATGATATGCCAGTGATGATTGCAGGATGGAAAAAGCAGAAGCAAATGCTGATGAGCAAGGCATTTGACGGCATCCGAGGGGAAGAGCTATACCCTGCTGATGAAAGTGATGATACCGCGATAGAGCAAGATATTCGTAATCGTGCAGACACGCAATATCACCCCGTTGGGACCTGCAAAATGGGGCCTGTTACTGATCCAATGGCTGTTGTTGATAGTGACTTGAAAGTACACGGTATGGAGGGGATTCGAGTTATTGACGCATCTATAATGCCAACGCTGGTCGGTGCCAATACGAATGCCGCGACCATTATGATCGCTGAAAAAGCCGCCGACCAAATAAAAGCCGCAAGAGTTAAGGGCTGTAGAGATATCACTTCATATAGCTATAGCTTCTAAATATGTTTTCCAACATATCAAGGTCTCCCACCATAATGGTGGGAGGCCTCGATTGGCTTACCCTAGAGGCTCACGATATAGCACGTTAAGACCGCGTCCAGTTAATTGCTCTGCAAACGCTGTTATCTGATTACCGCTGCAAGGCTCCCATTCGAGAGCCTGACCGGTTACACCGTGATGCTGAAATGCATTGAGTCTGATCGATGTTCTTTCTGGAAGATCAGACAGGTAATGGGCGAGGGCATCGATCTCCTGCTCGAAATCAGTGATCCCCGGAATATGCAGTAAACGCACTTCTTCCAACTTATCATGGCGGCCAAGTAGCTCAATGGACTGTATCACCCGGTGGTGGCTGCGTCCTGTTAACCAGCGATGGGTCTCATCTTGCCACGCTTTCAGATCTATCATGGCACCATCCAATACGGGCAAGAGTTTTTCCCAGCCGGCAAGGCTTAGGCTGCCGTTACTATCTACCATACAGGTCAGGTGGCATAAGGTTGGATCTTTCTTTATGGCACTGAACAACTCAGTAATGAAAGGCAGCTGTAGCGTTGCCTCACCACCGCTGATTGTAATACCGGATAGAAACACATGATGTTTCCGAACGAGTTGCAATACCTCTTCAACCGCCATGATTTGAGTTTTGGGGTTGGATTGGTTAGGGCAGACCTCCAAACAGTGATCGCAGTTTGTGCATAGGGTTGCGTCCCATCGCACTTTCCCTGCTTCTATAGACAATGCATTACTCGGGCAAGGAGCCACGCAATCTCCGCAGTCATTGCACACTCCTATCGTGTGCGGGTTATGGCAGTTCTTGCATTGGTAATTGCAACCTTGCAGAAAGATAACGAGCCTGTTGCCAGGCCCGTCTACACATGAGAAGTTGAGGATCTTACTGACTGTTGCAGTAGCGCGGCGCTTGCTCATGGCTCACAACTCGTGGTTTGCGATTGAGGATTCCGGTATTGGCTGCTGCTTCTGCACCAAGACCGGTGGTGTTGGTACGAGAGCCTTGCTCTTTGAACTTGGCGATATCCGAAAGCTTGATCATGTAGCCAGTCACTCGAACCAAATCGTTGGAATGTACGTTAGCCGTAAATTCACGGAATCCGATAGCTAACGCACCCTTACAAAGTTGGTACATGGCTTCAGGGTTCGACTTCACCGTTTCATCAATGGTCAGGATATCGCTAATCCCTGATGTATAGTACTGGTGGTGCTCTGCCAGAGCTTGGATGTGGCTTACTGGATCAGGCTCAGTCCCATAAGGAATACGAACACCAGGTGTTACACCGTCATCTAGGCTAATTCCTCCTTGAGCATGGAGCAGGGCACGGCCATGATAGCCATATTTCACCGGTGTTGAGGTGACAATGTCACTCAATGTTTTTGAAATACGGTGGCCCAGTGCGTTTGCCTCTGGCTGGTGGCCGTATTCGCCACACTTATCATCCTTTTCTCGTAGGATATTAACGGCTTCTGCCATGCCGTAGATGCCAAACATTGGGGCAAAGCGACTCTCGTCAATTAAGCCTTCTTGTACCAAGAAGGTGTTAAAGAAACCGGACTCTTCATGTAAATAAGCCGAACGTGCTTCGATCAACTCGTACATGGTTTGGCAGTAGCTTGGCAGGGTTGTTTGAAAAAATTCTTCGCTGGATGAGGCTTTGTGTGCCACTTCTTTTAGGTTCATACGAACCAAGGTGTTAGCACCACCTGCTAATGGTAATGAGTTGTAGCAACTTACGATACCAAAACCGCTGTTGTCATAGGCGTTGGCATGAACTGGGTAGTTAGCGATATGGGGCTTACTGCATTCGCAAATGTTGTGGCTAGCTTGACGTAATAGATCGTCTGGGGTGATCTCAGGATCATACATAAAGGTCAAGTTAGGCGCGACTTGTTTGAGCTCGGCATCCACTCGCAGAATAGTTCGGCAGATGACGTTGTCGGTCGGGCCAATGTTCACGTGCATAAAGGCATCTGGCAGGGTGCGATCCAGCATGATCCAGAAAAGGCGCAGTTTGCGATAAATGGTGTTTTCGTCAAGGCCTTCAGCGAAAGGCAGTAATACGTCATCTAGCTGACCAAGATAAACGGGAATATTGGTTACCGATGGTACGTGGTGGTAGATGATTGATAGATGGTTAAGTGTTTCATCAAAATCCGTTGCTGGTGGCAGTTCAAGGTATTCACTGCCTTGCTTCAGGAACTTGGCGTAATCTGGTAGCACATAACGCGGTTTGAATGGTGCATTTCCTTCAAACATGTCACACAAGATATTGTCTTCGATGGCAGCGCTGACTGACTCAGAAACCGCGAGGTAGGGCAGGCTGGCATCGGCTTCCAATGCAAGATATTGGCTTTTTTGCTTTGGAGAGAGAGTTGGATCATTGATGATCTGCTTGAATTTGTCTTGAATGCTCATGCTATTAACCATGTTTGAATTATGGTTAATAGCATAAGTTGGTAGGTTGATTTCTTGAAGTGAAAAGATATCAACCTGCGGTTTCGTTTTTGGAAAATAGCGAAGGGAGCTCACACTTTTTGGTTATCTAATACTTGAAGAAATATTGTGCTAAATATGAAATGCTTACGTGGTTGTCTGTTTTTTTGAGCTAAATTTTGTTGTCAAAAACTTGCTGGTTTGTCAATTTTTTGACTAAAACTTGATATAACAAGGATGAAGCAAAAACGAATTTGTTTGATGTTGCAATGCAGGAAGCAGGAGCAGCCTTGGTTCAATTGATCGGGAATTCGTGATGTTTTGCGCTAATAAAAGAAAAAAAACGCCATCATTAAGCTTTGCCTTTTTATTAGGTAATTTCCTATGTGCTAATGCCATCAGTGCCCAGCCTGTTAACAAGGATGTGAGGCTGGATTATTCTTTATTGCAGTCAGTCACTATTCATAGCTCTGAATACCTTTGCCCTCAATCGAGCGGTGCTGTGTGTTTCGAAGAGCTGACAAGTAAAGTCTATAAAAACAATGGTTTTTTACCCATTTGGGACGATGAAGAGTTACGTAAGGGTTTGTATACCAAGCTCTCTACTCTTCACCTTTCTGGCTTGGCTTTAGGAACCAATCAGCGGCTGTCAGAATTGAAAGCGTTAGAGCGAAATAAAGATCAGCGTGGGTTTGATATTCTGGCGACAGACAGCTATCACGTTGTAAAAGCAATAGAGCAAGGTATTGATAATCAGCCAACAATACTGTTTCGCCATCAAAGCTTACCACCACTAAACCAAAACGAAGCGGCTAATTACGCCAATAAAATTGGGTATTATGATCTAGAGCAGACCCGTTTCCTAAATCAACTTTATGCCGATCTGATATTACCTTCATCGACTCAAGTGGCGATTCGGCTAGCACGGTCCTTCAATCATTTAGCACCCCATGATTACTTTCCTCTAAAAAGAGGTGTCATTAAGCAAGGACAAAATATCCCCAATGGACATGCATTACTCGATGTTTTAAATACGTATGGCGATATTGATGTCGATGATTATTTGCTCGCTCGTGAACGCCATTCCATTGCGAATAGTGATGTTGTCAATCAAGCGATCAGGCGTTTCCAGCTTAGAAATGGCCTTGAGGATGACGGAATCATTGGGCCATCAACGTCACGACAAATCGCCTTACCTTATGATGAGGTGGCCCGTTTAATTGCACTGAATTACTATCGCAGCCAGATTGGCGCAACAGGAGAAGAGCGCCCGAGTATTCGAGTGAATATTCCAGACTACCGTTTGCAGATCACCCATCATCAAGAAGTGGTCTTTGAGTCAAAAGTCATTGTTGGACAAAAGACTCGGCCAACGAACTTGTTTTCTTCTTCAATGAATATCATGGTGGTGAATCCGCGTTGGAATGTGCCCGAGACGATCAAAAAGAAAGACGTGATCCCAGGAATGAAGGCATCCCCGGATTACCTGCAACAGAAGAATCTAACAATGATCCGCAGCTGGCGTGATCGTACCGAAATTTCCCCCGATATGGTGGAGTGGAGCAACGTTAACCCTCATACTTTCCCCTATGAGTTTATGCAAAATCCCGGCAGGGGAAATGCGTTGGGCAATGTGAAGTTTTTGATGCCCAATGATTACTCGGTCTATCTACATGACACACCATCTAGAGGCTTATTCAATAAAACTAAGCGTAACTTAAGCTCAGGATGCGTAAGAGTAGAAAAAGCCGCCGAGCTAGCTGAATATGTTCTGGATTATCAGCAGCGACCGAGCTGGAGAAACTACCAGCAACTGGTCAGCGATAGAAGAACTGATACCATTACCTTGCCGCGCAAGATTGATGTTGACGTGACCTATGTGACAGCTTGGGTTGATGAGAATAATCAATTACAGATGCGAGAAGATATCTATGGCTATGATCGACCCACTAAGCGGCCTGTTAAGTTGAAATATTCAACGGTGAAAAACTACAGGCAGTAGAGCCTATCCTTGGTATTTCAACACATGGGGTTGTTAGTAAAGCTAGAATTAATAATCAGTACCAGGGTGTGTGAAAGCACAAAACTCATGCTGCTGGATAAAGGCGATGTTGAGTAACAGAGTCAATGAATTAGTTGAAAAGGCATTGTTAGAAGGCGACATTAAAGCAAAAGTCGCGATAGAAAAAATCAATCAAAAATCGATACCTGTGGTTGAAGAATTGCCCACAGTTGAAACCACACCGTCTGAAGACAAGATGATGCTAGACATCGAAATGCAGTCCGAGCGGCTTAATCTAAATGCAATAAAATCAGCGAGAGTTGTCGCGAGCCTTCCCTTTCTCTTGTGTATGTTTAGTTTTGTAGGGCATTGATCTGCCAATGACATACCTATCCCTAGTGACTTCTAGCTAAATAGTTGGCATAAGCCAGTGTTTATCATTTTTTGGCGCGAATTGATAAAAAACTAACTGCCAGGAAAAGTACCGTAGTGACATAGCCGAAAACGAAGAGGAGCTAAGCTATGTCTCATCAGTTTAATCAGTACCGTCAGTTACTTAATCAATCTCTCGGCCACGCCGTTGATTACCTTGAATCTTTACCAGAGCGTCCGGTTGATAAACATGTGACATCCGATGTACTGCGCCAGGCCATTGGGGGAGACTTACCAATGTCGCCAAGCAGCCCTGATACCGTACTTAACCAACTCGCGGTTAATGTTGAGCAAGGCTTGATTGGCTCTGGCGGCCCACGTTTCTTTGGCTATGCCATTGGTAGCTCATTCCCTGTTTCCATGGCCGCCGACTGGCTTGTGAGTGCCTGGGATCAAAATGTTCCCTATTATGTATCCAGCCCATCTATGGCGATTGTTGAAGAAACGGCGGCTGAATGGGTATTGGAGCTACTCGGTTTGTCTCAGCAGGCTGGTCTTGGTTTTACATCTGGTGCTCAGGAAGCAATTTATACCGCATTGATCACTGCACGCAATACGCTGCTTCAGCGCGCTGGTTGGGATGTTGCCAAGCAAGGTCTTTATGGTGCACCGCGAATTCATGTCGTGGTGAGCGATCAAATTCACTCAACGATCAAGCGTGCGCTCTCAATGATCGGTGTTGGCCTGGAAGATATCCATACCATTCCGACCGACGGCAATTTGCGGATCATTGCTGATCATATTCCAGAAGTCCTGTCTCAGTGCGATGGCCCAACCCTTGTTTGTGCTCAGGCGGGTTGTATTGATTCCGGTGCATTCGACCCATTTGATGCATTGGCCGATGCGGTTGCCAATCACCCGAATGCTTGGTTGCATGTTGATGGTGCGATTGGTTTATGGGCTGCTGCGAGCGATAAGCAAAAGCATCTTCTCAAGGGCATTGAGCGTGTGGACTCCATTGATACCGATGGCCACAAATGGTTCAACATGCCATATGACTGCGGCTTGGTGATAGTTAAAGATGCAGCGGCCTTGGCAAGAGCAATGGGCGGCAGCAACATGGGAGATTACCTCAACGATGCGATGGCCAAGCCGGATCGTAATGCGATCAACTTCGGTATTTCGGCTTCACGACGTGCTCGTGGTGTCCCGGTTTATGCTGCAATCAAAGCCCTTGGCAAAGAGGGTATTGTCCAACACCTCGATAATTGTTGTGAATTGGCCCAGCGAATGGCCGACAAGCTACGTCCAGTAGAGGGGATCACCATCTTAAATGATGTCGTGTCTAACCGTTTTTCGGCCCAGTTTGGTTCCGGAAATGAGGCAGAACGAAATCAGATGACCGAGCGAGTCGTGCATCGATTGCAGCAAGAGGGCTTCTGTTACCCATCGACATCTGGCTATAAGGGGCTAAAAACGATGCTGTTTTCTGTCCTAAGCCTCCATACCAGCGAACAGGATATTGATCGTTCAGCAGAGAAAATTATCGCCGCTTATGACATTGAGCGTGCGCTTTTCGAAAAGAGTAGTCAGCAGAAACAAGCTGGGGCTATTGAGAATGCTGAGTGCTGAATAACGTTTCTGAGTTGTGGTTTTTAATCGCTAGAGGTGGAAAAAGAGATGAAAGTATTAGTTAAAAATGCCTCCTTGTTTGACGGGGAGAATGAAGCACTACGTCACGATTGCAGCTTGCTGGTGGAAGATGGGGTCATTTCTAAAATTTACCAATATGAAGCAGTACTCGAAGAGGTTGATCAGACGGTAGATGCGACGGGCTATACGGTCATGCCAGGCCTGATCGATGCCCATACCCATATCGCATTGTCTGACAGTTTTGACCAGATTGATTTGATGACGCCGGAAGAGGTGGCTATCCGTTCGACTGTGATTGCCAAAGAAATGCTCGAACGCGGCTTCACCTCTGTGCGTGATGTAGGCAGTAACTGCTATGGTCTTAAGCAAAGCATTGATAATGGTTTTGTGCCGGGACCAAGGATCTACCCGAGTTACGCTGGGATCTCGCAAACATGCGGTCACGCCGATTATCGTCAGAACCGAACCCAGCGTTCAAACTTCAATCGTGGTATCGAAGACTCTAGCTTCATGCGTCAACAGCATTTGATCTTGGCTGATGGTGTACCTGAGTGTCTGAAGCGGACGCGTGATCAAATTTTCAAAGGCGCTTCGCAGATCAAAGTCTTCGGTGGGGGCGGTGCTTCATCGCTTTTTGACCCACTTGATACGATTCAGTATACCCGTGATGAGCTTCGGGCTATCGTTGAAACGGTGACAAATTACGGTTCGTATGTGTGCAGCCATATCCATGCCCAGCCGGCGATGAAAATTGCCATAGAGGAAGGCGTGAAATCGATAGAGCATGGCACGTTTATGGATGAGGAAGTGGCCAGTATGTGCCTCGACAAAGATATTTGGGTGGTGCCGCAATATGCCACTGCTGAGCTAATTGCCAACCGCCAGATCCCGCTTGGTAGTGAAATTTTGTACCAGAAGACTGAGCGGGTGGGTAAAGGTTTGCTCAAGCAAGCAGAACTGGTAGACAAGTATGGTTTGAAGTGTGCCTTCGGTACGGACTTGGTCGGTACGCCAGAGGTTCATGCCAAGCAGAATATGGAGTTCTCGGCGCGTAAGAAATATTTCGGTTCGTTCAGAGGGATCAAGCAGGCGACGTCGGACACTGGGGAATTGCTAAAATTGTCTGGGCTATTGGATCCGTACCCGGAAGCAAAACTCGGGGTACTGTGTGCAGGAGCATTTGCCGATATGCTGTTTGTGAAGGGAAATCCAGTAGCAGATTTGGATATTCTGGCTAACCCGGACAACATCAAAGTGGTGATGAAGGGCGGAGCTGTATTTAAAGATATCCGCGAGTCGACACCCCTCAGTCATTTATAGAGCTTCTCTATGCAAAGAGCTTTACTCAAGGAACTTATACTTAAGTAACTTTTACTCAGTAACGAGGCCCCAGGGTGAAGCTTTGAATACTGCAAGTATGTAAACGAAAGCCGCTCGCACAAATGCGAGCGGCTCTATCTATTTGTAGTGGCTAATCGTTAAGCTATTAAGACACTTTCAGCTCTCGGGTTTTCCACAGCGAGCCGATAATGGCTGAACTGATGGTCAACACGATCACACCTAGAGAAACCGGCGTTGGGATTGCGTAACTGGTTTCCATTAGTAGCATCTTGATACCGATAAAGCTCAAGATGAACGCCAACGCTGGGCGTAGATAGCAGAAACGGGTCAGCATACCTTCCAGAACAAAGTACAGTGAACGCAGGCCAAGCAAGGCGAATACGTTAGCTGTCATTACCAAGAATGGCTCTTTGGTGACCGCGAAAATCGCTGGGATAGAATCCAGAGCAAACATCACGTCGGTCAATGCGATTACAGCAATCACAATCAACAACGGTGTCGCAATCCACCCTTTGCTGTCTTTAACAAAGAACTTATGACCACGGTATTCATCGGATACCCGGAAGCATTTTTTCACCAAACGCACAGGTAGCGATTGGGAAAAGTCTTCTTGTTCTTCTTCATCTTCGCGCCACAATTTGTAACCGGTATAAAGTAAGAAGGCCGCAAATACATACAAGATCCAGTGGAACTGGGTAAGCAGTTCTGCACCAACGGCGATCATGATCGCACGCAGGATCAACGCACCGACAACACCTAGCATCAACACCCTAGGACGAATCGCTTCAGGTACGACAAATTGGCTGAAAATCAACGCGAAGACAAATAGGTTGTCGACACTTAACGATTTTTCAAGCAAGTAGCCGGTTAAGAAAGCCGTCGCTGCTTCACTGTTGGTATAGCTGCTCTCTGGTGCCATCAAAGGCCAGTACAGGTAGATAACCACATTAAAGGCCAAAGCCAATATCACCCAAAATACACTCCATAGAGCGGCTTTTTTAATGGTGACTTTACCACCACGGGTTTGATACAAGTCCAGCGCCAACATAAAGATGGTTAGAACAGCGAACCCTTCATAGCTTAAAAGGCTCATAGTTTACTCCTTTCACGATCGAGTGCGCGAAAGGGACAGGATCAGGGGAGACCAGACCTTTCGCGCATTAATGTCATGGCTATCTCTTTGCCAATTGGCAAATAAAGATAACCCTGCACGGATGTGCATGATTAATGGCGTTGGTCTCGTCAGGATGGTGTAGGGCTGGTGCTACAAATCCACCCTCGGCTGCCGGAAGTATAAGACTTCGAGATGACGACAGACGAACAATTGGTGACTACTCCCCAAAGCAGGCGCATTCTAAAAGCAAATCTCACAATGCGCTAGTGATAATTTACACCGAATACATAAAAAATAAATTCATTATATTCAATTCATATCAAGTTACTGTTTCAGCAGTTTTTTTGGTACTAGGAAAGGTGGCGGTCTGTCGTGCTAGTGGTTCTAAATCAAACATTGCAAACACAGCATAGTGAGTGACCAAACAAACTGCCCTATGGATGTTTGCAGTAATTTGGGGATATTACCTAGCTTGTCATAAAGCTTTCATAGATGAGCGCTAATTTATCGTCATTACTTTGGTCTATACCAAGCTAGGTGGTGAATAATGCTCAAGGACAATGATAACTTCCAGCCATATTGGTTTGCTCAGGCGATGGGAGTTGAAGTATCTGCTCAACCCAATGTTCTACAGAATGATATCCAAACCGATGTCTGTATTGTCGGTTGTGGATACACTGGCCTGTGGACGGCGATTAACTTGAAACAAGAGCAGCCAGATTTGGATGTGGTTGTTATCGACAAAGGATTGTGTGGCAGCGGTGCTTCAGGGCGAAATGGCGGTTGTCTGCTGACGTGGTCGACGAAATACCTGTCGATGAAAAAACTCTATGGGGAAGAGAAAGCCGCCCAACTGGTCTCGGCCTCTGAACGAGCGATTTATGAAATTGAAGCGTTCTGTAATGAGCACGATATTGATGCTCAACTACGTCGCCATGGCACCTTGTATACCGCGACTAACAGCGCCCAGGAAGGCTCGATGGACGGTGTACTGCAAGCGTTGAATAAGCAGGATATCAATAGCTGGAAGGCGTGGGAAAAAGATAAGATCCAGCTCGATGCAGGTTCTGAAATCCACCGTGAAGGTTATTATTCACCCGCCGCTGCGAGTGTTCAGCCCGCGATGCTAGCTCGGGGGCTAAAACGCGTCGCAGAGCGGATAGGGGTTAAGGTTTACGAAAATACCCCAATGGAAGATATCAACACTGAAATTCCGATTACCATCACGACGCCGCAAGCTGACATCTTTGCCAAGAAGGTGGTACTCGCGCTTAATGCTTGGATGGTAGAACAGTTCCCTGAGTTCAAGCGTAGTGTGGTATTGGTTTCGTCTGATATGGCGATCACCAAGCCAATCCCAGAAAAGTTAGACGAAATAGGACTGAAAGACGGCAAGACGGTCGTTGATTCTCGAACCTTTGTTCATTATTACCGCTCCACACCGGATGGCCGTTTGATGCTGGGTAAAGGTGGCAACCATTTCTCGTTTGCCAACCGTATCAGCAAGGTATTTGATGAGCCAAGCCGCTATCAATCATTGCTGCGAAGTGCTTTTGACCGCTTTTTTCCATCACTGGCTGAACAATCATTCGCTGCGACTTGGACAGGGGCCTCTGATCGCTCAGTAACCGGTATGCCATTTTTCGGTCAGCTCAAGCAGAATAAAGACATTGTTTATGGTTTGGGTTATTCGGGCAATGGTGTCGCACAGACTTGGATTGGCGGTAAAATCCTTTCATCCATGGTGCTAGAGCAGCAAAACGAGTGGACTGAATGTGGCTTGGTATCAGGTCCGAGAGGTCACTTCCCTCCAGAGCCTATTCGTTGGACCGGGGCGATGATGGTACGTAATGCGATTCGTCGCAAAGAAGCAGCGGAAGATGCAGGCCAAAGCCCATCATGGTTTGATAAGCAGCTGGCGAAATTTGCTGATGCTGCCGGTAAAGCAGATAAAGGGTGACGAATAAGCGCTATACCCATTATTTCTCACCAGATGATAATGAAGAAAGGGCTTTCGGGCCTTTTTCTTTTGATATGCCTGGCTTATTACATAACTTGTAACACAACCTGCTATTTATTACTTTTTCGGTTTAATTGGACGGCATATACTGTCGTCAGTATTTACCTTGGGTAGGCTGTATGTTGATTAAGCGTCTCTACACAATTTGTCTGTTCGTTTTATCGTTGTGTGTAAACACCGCGATGGCGCAGCATGTCGAGTCGTTTAATGATGTATCGTTTGGTCCTGCTACCACTGTTCAGCCTTTTTCTGGTTTCGCTTTAGGGGCAGAATCCAATGGGTTAGTGCAAACCACAGAAGTCATAACGATCACCCACGAGGATGACCGTTCAGTTTTCGATGAGAGGACTGGGTCTTATATTTTCAATGCGCTACGTCGATTGAAGAGCGTGGATCAATGCGCCAGTATGGGTATAACGCCTGATTATGTACTGGTTACTGAATTAGCCCCTCCTTCCTTAATTACAATGGCACTGATACCGTCGGTGCTGCCTCCGTTGCAATTACACTGGACTAGTGAGATTGCCCCTAGTCATAACCGTCTTTCCGGCTGGAAAGAGGGTAACCAACTCTATAGCCATCGTTTCGGCTAAACCTTTTGTCCGTATCCAATTTAAGTTAATTGAGTTTATCTGTAGCTGGTCATCATTGATCGCTACGCTCCCCTGTAAATAAGGATTGGAGTATGAAAGGTACTTGTATTCCCCTGCAAGTTAAAAGTGTTCACGCAAGTTGGCGAACGATTGTTCTTATTTTAATTGTGGCGCTTTTTATTTTACATCGCTGGCCTGGTTCGCCTATTACGCATTCATCGTTGAAGGTGAATGAGTACATCGAACATAGGTTGGATGAGATGAAGACTAATCAAGAAGGGAACCTAGCTTCTCGAATGCTAGTGGATTTGATGTTTGGAAATGCTCGGCAAGGCTGAGTAAACACCTTGTAGCATCTGCCTGTTGGTAGGCTGCAATTAGGCCGGGAACGCCGGTAGTTACATTTTGGAGTAGTTTATGCAAGAGATGTTATTGGCTATATGGCATCATGATTTCGAAACCTTACAGCAAGTGAGTTCATTGCAGTGGTTCTTGTTGTTGCTGACGGTGATCTTGCTTTTAGAATCGAGCTTCGTGTTTTTGCCACTACCCGGTGATGGCTTGGTGCTGTTCGCTGGAGGTATGATTGGGCTTGGAATACTAGACTTTCCAACAACTGTCGCGGCTTTGTGTTTTGCTGCTACTTTTGGTGGTTTTATGGGCTATCTGCAGGGAAGGGTATTACATCGAACCCGTTTTGTTGATTGGCTTGAGCGTATTTTACCTGACGATGCCCTGCCCAAAGCAAGACGGCTACTTAATAAATATGGCTTCCTGTCACTGTTTATTTCGCGATTTGTTCCCTTTGTCAGGGTGTTAACGCCGATGCTGATGGGGATTGCTAAGTTGAGTGCATGGCGGATGGTGGTGATCAGTACCATGAGTTCGCTAATTTGGTGTTTGATCTTATTGCTCTTTGGCAAATGGGTGATGCTAAGCCCAATGCTGAGTGATTATCAGCAAATCCTAACTAAAGGTCTGGTCATGTTGAGCTTTGTCTTGATGGTGTCGGCGATTGCAGGTTTGATCTATCGGATGGTTAAATCACGCTATGTGACATATCGTCAGCCGCAGCGATAACTGAAAAGCGAAACACCGGGATGCCTTTCTGGCCAAAGGCGTCCGGTGTTTCGTTCTTATTCGCTCTGGGTTAAGGCATCTCTTACTCGCTAGCGCAGTCTAGCAAGATCGATTCAAGCTTATTCAGTCCTTCATTTAATACATCGGTTTCAATGGTCAGTGGTGGAAGAAGTCTGATCACGTTACCTTTAACACCGCACGATAGAAGGATAAGTCCTGCTTCTTGAGCCTTGCTGATAACAGCTTTAGTGAGTTCAGGTAGCGGTTTACCTGAAGTCGGATCTGAGAACTCAATGGCAATCATCGCACCAAGCGTACGTACATCACCAATAGTGCTAATGTTTGAGCGAATCGTTGCCAGTTTGGCTGAGACAATTTCGCCAATATCCAGCGCTTTGCGGCAAAGCTGCTCTTCTTCAATGATCTTCAGTACTTCCAACCCTGCGACACAGCCAAGTGGAGAGCCTGCATAGGTTCCGCCTAAACCGCCGGGTAGGGCGGCATCCATGATTGCGGCCTTGCCGATAACGGCTGAGATAGGGAAGCCGCCAGCAATACCTTTTGCCATTGTCATTAGATCTGGCTCAATATCTAAGTATTCAGTGGCAAACAGTTTACCGGTACGGGCAAAACCAGTTTGTATCTCATCGGCAATTAATACGATACCGTGCTGATCACATAGGGCTCGGACACGCTGGGCAAACTCGGCTGGTGCTTGGTAAAAGCCTCCTTCACCTTGAACGGGTTCAAAGATAATGGCTGCGACACGGCTTGGCTCAATATCACAGCTGAATAGATCTTCAATCGCATTTAAGCTGTCATCAATGGAAATATCGTGGTACGCATTTGGGTATGGCGCGTGGTAGATTTCATTTGGGAATGGACCAAAACCGGCTTTATAAGGTGCAACTTTACCGGTTAATCCCATCGTCATATTGGTTCGGCCGTGAAAGCCGCCTTTGAATGCAATAACACCGCTTCGCTTGGTATGAGCCCGAGCAATTTTAATCGCATTTTCAACCGCCTCGGCACCGGTCGTGAGAAAAACAGCTTTTTTCTCGGTGTCACCGGGAGCGAGTTGAGTCAGTTTTTCAGCAAGCTCGACAAATGAACCGTAAGGCGTCACCATCGCGCAGGTGTGAGAGAACTGCTCAAGCTGGGCTTTGACCGCCTCGGTGATCCTAGGGTGAGAGTGACCAGTGTTATTGACGGCGATACCAGCGGCAAAATCAATGTACTGATTGTCTTCGATATCCCAGACAATGGCATTTTGGGCCTTTTTAACATACAGCGGGTACAGCGCCCCCATGCCTTGGGCAATCACTTGTTGTCTTTTATTGTGTAGGTCTTGATTGGATTTCATGGCTAATTTCCTTTTATGCTATACCGCCAAAACACATGTACTTAATATCTAGGTATTCATCTAACCCTTGCTTGGCACCTTCGCGGCCAATACCGGACTCTTTGACGCCGCCAAATGGTGCTACTTCGGTAGAGATGATCCCTTCGTTGATCCCGACCATGCCGTAGTCCAACGCCTCGGCAACTTTCCAGATCCGCTTGATGTTGTGGCTGTAAAAATAGGACGCGAGACCATAGGGGGTGTCATTGGCCATTTCGATCAATTCATCATCAGTATCGAACCGTAAAATAGGGGCAACAGGGCCAAAAATTTCTTCCTGAACGATGTCCATATGCTGTTCAACATCCACCAGGATCGCCGGGGATAAAAAGAGGCCATCCTGTTGATTTTGCTTGGTAGCCAGTGTTGCGCCTTGCTCACAAGCGTGCTGGATTAGGTTTTCTACTTTCTCTTTGGCAGCTTGGCTGATCATTGGGCCAAGCGTGACACCATCTTCTAGCCCGTTGCCGATTTTGAGTTCAGCTACGGCTGCTCGGAACTTCAGTACGAATTCGTCGTGGACTTTGCTGTGGACGTAAAAGCGGTTGGCGCAGACACAAGTCTGGCCGGCATTGCGAAACTTTGAGGCGATTGCACCTTGTACGGCACTATCAATATCAGCATCTTCGAAAACAATGAATGGGGCGTTACCACCTAGCTCCATGGATGTTCGTTTTACGGTATCGGCACATTGTGCCATCAGGAGTTTGCCAACACGGGTAGAGCCTGTGAAAGAGAGCTTTCTGATCAGTGGGTGATGGGTGAAGGTGTCACCGATCGACTTGGCATTCGAGCTGCACACCACTTGGAATACGTCCTTAGGAATCCCTGCTTGATATGCCAGTTGGGCGATTGCCAATGCTGAGCATGGCGTAAGCTCCGATGGCTTGACGATAAAACTGCAGCCAGCAGCAAGTGCAGGAGCTGCTTTACGGGTGATCATCGCAATAGGGAAATTCCAAGGCGTGATGGCACAAGCGACCCCAACGGGTTGCTTAACCGTAATAATACGGCGATCTGCAGTATGGCCCGGGATGGAATCACCATACGCACGCTTACCTTCTTCGGCAAACCACTCGACAAAGCTGGCACCGTAGATCACTTCCCCTTTGGCTTCGGCGAATGGCTTGCCTTGCTCTAGGGTCATTAAGCGAGCAAGATCATCTTGGTTTTCGATGATCAACTGAAACCACTTATTGAGCTTGGCTGCACGATCTTTGGCTGTGAGGGCAGCCCATGATTTTTGCGCAAGGTGGGCGGTTTCAATAATGTCACAAAGCTGCTCGGAGGTAGCGGTTTTAACATGCCCCAGCAGTGCCATTGTGGCAGGGTTAGTGACTTTCAGGGTGTGACAGTCCGGTTCGCTCAAAAAAGAGAGCAAACTCTTGTTCTTTATCTGTTCCATAATGTGTCCTAGTTAAGGGGAATAACTAGCCTTACTCCAAGGCCTAGGTAAAGACGTTGTGCTTGTTGATGGGAGGTTATGTGGCACCTCCAGTAGGGATCTGTTGGGTAATGCAGTGGATATTGCCTCCACCGAGTAAAATTTCTCGGGTAGGGATGCCGATGATTTGATAGTCGGGGAGGGCTTTTTGCAGAATAGACTTTGCCATCGGATCGGTCAGGCTATCTAATTCCGGTAGGAAAACCGTCTTGTTGATCATCAGAAAATTCGCATAAGAGCCACCCAAGCGTTCACCGGCATTTCGCTTCATGCCATCAGAAGGGGCAATACCAGCCGCTTCGTGTTCCTGCAAATACAGCGGACCCGGGATAGGCAGCTTAATGACTTCAATGGTGCGCCCTTTGGCGTCAAGGCTGTTGACCAAAACCCGGAGCGCTTCCCGTGAAATCTGGTATTGCGGATCATTGATATCATCGGTCCAACTTAGAACAACTTTACCTGGGGCAATAACGTGGAGGAGATTATCGATGTGTCCATCGGTCTCGTCATTGAACAGTCCTTTAGGCAGCCAGATCACCTTGGTGATACCTAGATAGTCGGCAAGATACTGCTCAATTTCGTCTTGGGTTAAATCAGGATTCCTTCCCGGGCTTAACAGGCATTCTGCGGTTGTGTAAAGGGTACCTTCACCGTCGGTGTGGATAGCACCGCCCTCAAGAACAAACGGGGCACGGTAGTGATCGATCCCAAGCTGATCACAGATATTCGCTGCGACTTTGTCATCATCGGTCCAAGGCGAATACAACCCGTTGAAATCGCCGCCCCATGCGTTGAAGCGCCAGCTGATCCCGCGTTTTTCACCCTTGCCATCGGTGACGATCGTAGGGCCAATATCACGCATCCAGGCATCGTTGTAGGTCATAACTTCAAGTTGAACGGATGGATCAAGCCGTTTCTTTGCCTCACTTTGTTGCGCTTCGCTCACTGCAACCGTAACAGGAATGATCTGGTTGATTTCATTAGCCACAGTTGCGAAAGCTTGTTGGGCTGGCTTGGCGTCATTACGCCAGTTGTCTTGGCGTTCAGGCCATGCCAGCCAAACCGCTTGCTGGGGAGCAAACTCAGCAGGGAAGGTAAAGCCATCTTGTTTAGGCGTTGTCACAAGTTCCATTTGCAAGCTCTCTATGCTGGTGGTGAGCCGAACATTGCCCTGTTTACTGGCACCGACGTCAGATACTTATGCCGGCGCCAGTAAACGGGGGTTTAAGTTTAAAGCGTATTATTTCGCGCTAAGGGTATTAAGCTGGCTGTATAGATCTGGACGGCGATCCCTGAACAGTCCCCAGCTATGGCGTGCTTTAGCCGTTGCATCGAGATCGATTTGTGCATAAATAATGGTTTCCTCATCACGCGACGCTTCGGTGAGCTTGTCACCCGTATGGTCGGTAATGAAAGAAGAACCGTAGAAGGTGGTTTCAATGCCGTCGTCAACTTCAATCCCTGTGCGGTTCGAGGCAATAACGGGCACTAGGTTCGCGGCGGAATGTCCTTGCATGGTGCGTTGCCAGTGTCCTTGGGAATCCAAAGTAGGGTCTTGAGGCTCTGAACCAATAGCGGTCGGGTAGAAGATAGCTTCTGCACCTTGGAGTACCAAAGAGCGGGCGAGTTCTGGGAACCATTGATCCCAGCAGATCCCAGCGCCAAAGCGACCGAACTGTGTATCCCAAACCTTGAAGCCTGTATCACCCGGGCTGAAGTAGAACTTTTCGCTGTAACCCGGACCATCAGGAATGTGTGACTTACGGTAATTGTCAAGCACAGTACCATCGGCATCAATCATGACTAGCGAGTTGAAGAAGGTATTGCCGCTTTTTTCGAAATAACTGACCGGCAGCACGACGTTGAACTCTTTGGCAATGTCGCTCATTGTACGAATAAGCGGACTGCCATCCAGGCTCTGTGCCAGTTCGAAGTACTTGGCTTCTTGCTTCTTACAAAAGTAAGGGGTGGCAAATAATTCCTGTAAAACAACCACATTGGCGCCATTGTCGGCGGCTTCTTTAACGCTCTGGCGGATCTTTTCGAGGTTTTTATCTAAATCCCAGCTGATAGCTAGTTGCACGGCAGCAAAAGTTACTTGTCTTGTCATGAATACGTCCTTGTTTCTCTTAGATTGCCAGCTTGTCGCGTAGGTTATAGTAAGCCGCACCCAATGCCGTGAAAGGAATTTGGAAGTGACGGCCGCCCGGGAAGGCGTAATGTTTGAGTGAAGCAAAGGCGTCAAAGCGTTCGGCATGGCCGGTTAGAGCTTCTGCCAGTAATTTACCTGCCAGGTGGGTACAGGTAACCCCGTGGCCACTGTAGCCTTGCAAGTAATAGATGTTATCGCTGAAACAACCAAACTGCGGCATACGTGAATAAGTAAGCAGGAAGTTGCCAGTCCACGCATAGTCGAATTGGATCCCTTTGAGCTGTGGGAAAACCTTGTCCATTTTAGGGCGGATTATCTGCTCGATATTTTGTGGGTCACGGGCACCGTACACGACACCGCCACCAAACAATAGTCGTTTATCAGCAGAGAGGCGGAAGTAATCAAGTAGGTAATTACAATCTTCAACACAGTAGTCCGAAGGAAGGATCGTCTTGAGTTGCTCTTCATTCAGCGGTGACGTCGCGACCACTTGGGTACCACACGGAATGGCTTTGTTGCTGATGTTGGGTGCCAGTCCACCGAGATAGGCATTGCCTGCCAAAACAAGGTATTTAGCTTTAACAGAGCCTTTTTCTGTATGGGCAACCGGCATTTGGCCTTTCTCTATGCGGGTAACTGCTGACTGTTCGAAAATCTGTCCCCCCATTTTGACAAAAGCGTTGGCTTCACCGAGGGCTAATTTGAGAGGGTGGATATGACCACCGCTCATATCAAGCAAGCCACCGACATAGGCTTCGGTGCCCACCGCCTGGCTGACCTCATCTTTATCCATCAGGGTCAGTTGAGTATTGCCGTAACGCTCCCAGCCTTTCTTGTGCTCTTCCAGTCCTTGAAGTTGTTTGCTATTGAGCGCGGTGAACAGACCACCTTGTTTTAGGTCACAGTCGATATCGTGCTCTTTGACAAGTTGACGAATGATATCGCCACCTTCGAAAATCATGTTGCATAACTCGGAGGCTGTTTTTGAGTCATAGCGTTGTTCGATCACGTCGACATCTCGGCTGTAGCTGTTGACGATTTGCCCGCCATTTCGTCCAGTCGCGCCAAAGCCAACCTTGGCACTTTCAAGGACTGCAACACGAAACCCTTTATTGGCAAGGTGCAAGGCAGAAGACAGGCCAGAGAACCCGGCGCCGACGACACAAATATCGACTTCAATGTTATCTTGCAGTTGCGGATAGGTCGGCATATTGGGCACAGAGTTGGCGTAGAATGAATCAGTGTGTGTTGTCATGATCTAATCCTTTAGTTGGCTTACAGGCGAATCCAAGTGGTTTTTGTTTCAGTAAACTTGTCAAAAGCATGCAATGACTTATCACGTCCGTTACCGCTCATTTTGAATCCACCGAAAGGTACAGTCATATCCCCTTCGTTGTAGTTGTTTACCCAAACCGAACCGGCTTCCAGCTGTTTTGCCACTCGGTGTGCTTGGCTCAGATCCGATGTCCAAACGGCAGCCCCGAGGCCATACTTGGAGTCGTTGGCAATGCGAATCGCATCGGCTTCGTCCTTGAAGGGGATAACACACAATACCGGGCCGAAAATTTCTTCCTGGGCGACACGCATTTCATTGCTGACGTTATCTAAGATAATCGGGGCAACAAATGCGCCATCACCTTCGATGTCACCACCACAAATCACAGAGGCACCTTCTTCCTGCGCGAGAGTGACATAATCGAGGACTTTTTGTTTATGCTCATTATCAATCAGTGCTCCCATACAACTGCTTGGATCAAGTGGATCCTTCGGGGCAAAACGTTGAGTGGCAGAAACGACTTTGTCTATAAACGCATCTTTAATGCTCTCCTCAACGAGAAGTCGGGTCGCCGCTACACAAACTTCACCTTGGTTATAGAAGCAGCCGCCGGCCGCTTCGTCTGCAGCCTGATCAAGATTGCTATAATTCGCGAAAACGATATTTGCATTCTTACCGCCAGCTTCGGCCCAAACTCGCTTGAGGTTCGTTTCACCAGAGTTCACCATTAACTGACCCGCAACCTTGGTTGAGCCGGTAAATGTAATACAGTTGACATCATGATGGCGGGCTAGGGCTTCACCTGCTTCGTGGCCAAGGCCGGTGATAACTTGGAAGACGCCGGCTGGAAATCCAGCCTCATTGGCAAGCTGTCCAAGGTAGATAGCCGTTAGGGATGATTTCTCTGAGGGCTTGAGGATGACACTGTTACCTGCCGCGAGAGCAGGCCCGAGTTTCCAGCAAGCCAGCCATAGCGGAAAGTTCCACGGCACAATCGCTGCAACAACCCCAATTGGCTGGTGGCTAATAAAAGCGTGCACGTCTTTTTCGGTCGGGGCCACTTCGCCATAGACTTTATCTAATGCTTCGGCATACCAACGCAATGAAGCGGCTGCACCGGGAATATCTGTACTATAAGCATGGGCGATTGGCTTGCCGGTATCGAGTGATTCCAGCAGAGCCAAAGTTTCATGATGAGATGCAATTAAGTCTGCAAAGCGCTGAAGTATGGCTTTGCGGCTAGCGGGGCTTTGGTTCTGCCAGTCACCAGCCTGGAAGGCTTGGCGAGCATGTGAAACCGCAATATCGACATCTTGCTGTTTGCAGCGGGCAATATCAGCAAGCTTCTTTCCTGTTGCAGGATTGACAGTTTCAAACGTTGCATTATCTAATGCTTGGCAATATTCACCATTAATAAAGGCGCGGGTTTCAAGCTTCGTTTGGTTCTGTAATTCAATCCATTCCATTTGCGATTTCATACACTCTCCTTAAAAGGACAGGGTGCTAGAAAGTCGCTGGTGTGTGCGCGCTAATAATTCTGCAAACCCTGTCGGATCTATTTGTAAATTTATGGGCAATGGTCGTGTCAATGAGATACGATTCGCCTTGACGAATAAGGTATATTTCTCCGTTGTATTCCAGTTCTATTTCACCTTCGAGCACGGTGCCGGCTTCTTCGCCTTCGTGACGAATTTCTGAAGCACCAGTGCTGGAGTGGGGGCTATATTCTTCGATAAGAAACCCCATTTTTCGCTCAGTCGTGCCATTACTGACTAATTTCATCGAAACAGCTTCACTGCCTATTTCAACTAATTCATCTTCAGGAATGACGACTTTTATTTTTTCTTTTCTGTCTTGTTCGAAGGTGAAGAACTCGGACAAAGAAAGAGAAAATACATTAACAATTTTCTGCAAAGAGCTGACGGAAGGGCTGACCTTACCGTTTTCAATTGACGAGATGGCACTGTTTGTCATCTGTGCTCTTTCGGCTAACTCACGTTGTGATAACCCTTTTTGCTTACGTAAGTTGGCGATTTTTTTTCCTATCGCTTCGTTGTCCACTTAGCCTGACTCCATTTCGTTGTGATGAAGCCATAATAAAGTGTTTAAATAAAAATTGAGAGAACTGATTTTGTTTTGCTTGCCATTCTGGGTGCCATTGCACGCCAACAAAATAAGGATGGCCATCAAGGCTAACAGCTTCTATTAAACCATCGGTCGCACAAGCTTCAACGCGTAGGCCCGGCGCGAGCTTTTTAATTCCTTGGTTATGTAAGGTATTAACCGGTATCTCTTTCTGTTCGCTAAGCCATTGAGAGAAATGACCACCATGCTCAACCATCACTGAATGCTTTGCTGTATATTTTTGTGCGAAATCATCTGTGGCATCTTCGCGATGATCATTAAAGCCGGCTTGATGGACAAATGGATAAAGTGATCCGCCCATCGCAACATTGATCTCTTGGAAGCCTCGGCAAATACCCAGTGTTGGAATATTGTTCTCTATGGCTTGTTCAATTAATTGAAACACTAAATCATCACGGCCTTCATCAATCATATTTTCATTGTGTTTTGCCCCGTAGCGGTGGGGGGCAACATTTGAGTGGCTACCGGGTAATAAAATCCCATCAACATTCTTTAATAGGTTTTGTAATTGATTGCCTTTGGCTGCTGCAGGGAATAGCAACGGAACGCCGCCAAAGTCAGAGACTGCATCAATGTAAAACTGGTTAACAGATTGGATAGCATAGCCACTCAACGTCTTTTCACAGCATGCAATAGCAATGACTGGCAAATTATTCATTGTTGTTGTTCCTTGCTCGAAATATTTAACACTTAAGTTACAAATCGAATGCCGTTACCGCAAGTTTGATTGGGGTGTTGAATGCGTTTTTTGTGATTTCTGTCACCAAAATGGCAATTTTGAAGATTATTTGTGTTCGAAATATTGAGCATTTCAGGGTTTATGTTAATAATTTGTTTCAGGTTTGGTGTGTTGGTGTTTCTCTTGTTTTTGGGTAAGTTGTTAATTTAAGAGAAATATTTTTCATATCTACATGTTGTGTTATTAGTTTTGCGTTCTAAATAATTGATGGGCGATCAAAACCAACAACACCTGATATCAAGAAATCTCCTGGGAGAATAATGTATGGATGCATTTGATTCTGAGGTCAGAAATTTTTTACAAAAATGGCCTGAAATAGAATTTGTAGACTTGGTTTTTACGGATATTAATGCGTGTCCGCGTGGAAAGCGTATTCCCATTAAAGCGCTGGGAAAAGTGAAAAAAGGTGTACCTCTTCCTGTCTCAACAATTAGTTTGAACATGGCGGGAAGCGTAGTAGAGGAAGCTGGGCTGGGTGAAGAGTTGGGAGAACCGGATCATTTATGCTTCCCGATAGCGAATACGTTAACAAGAACGGTAAACCCCAATGTAGCCCAATTGCTCCTGACGATGATGGACGCATCAGGCGAAAAGCCGACATCTTTATTCATTCGTAATGTTTTAGAAGATTTACAAAAACAGCTTCATAGTAAAGGTCAGTTTCCTGTTGTCGCATTGGAATTGGAGTTCTATCTGGTTGATAAGAGTCGGATGGAGAATGGCTTAGTTAAGCCCGCTTTCAATCCAAAGAAAAGGATGCAAGAAAGAGATACCGCTGTATATGACATAGAGAATCTCGATGA
Source organism: Photobacterium satsumensis (assembly GCF_050336935.1). Classification (NCBI taxonomy): domain Bacteria; kingdom Pseudomonadati; phylum Pseudomonadota; class Gammaproteobacteria; order Vibrionales; family Vibrionaceae; genus Photobacterium; species Photobacterium satsumensis. Next base: position 968,631 of record NZ_JAKJSK010000007.1, on the reverse strand, counting down.
TTATGCTGATTTTCTCTCTGATCTTAATACTGCAGCGGCTGAGCAAGAGCTGAATACATCAGGCGCACTGTCTGAATCTGCCCCGGGTCAATTTGAGCTTAACTTCAATCATCAACAAGATGTGCTTAATGCCTGTGATCAAGTCTTACTGGCCAAAAGACTCATTCGTCAGGTGGCTCATCTGCATAACTTCGATGTCACCTTTATGGCCAAGCCTTTTGCCCATGAGGCGGGTAATGGACAGCACATCCATCTGAGCGTGGTGGATGAGGCCGGAAGGAATTTGTTTTCAGATCGAAATGGTGCAGCAAGCCCGTTTTTCTATCAAACCCTAGCCGCAATGATTCATGCCGTTCCTAGCTCCATTGCACTGCTTTGTCCAAATGTGAATTCTTACCGCCGTTTCTCGGCCAGATCATATACCCCAACGAAAGCCGATTGGGGCCATAACCATCGTGGTGTCGCCTTAAGAATCCCGATGAGTGACAGTAACAACCGCCGGATAGAACACCGTATTGCTGGTGCAGATGTTAACCCCTATATATTGGCTTCGGTCGTGTTAGCCAATGTACTTGCCGCAGAGACGTTCACTCCAGAACAATGCCCGGAAGTGCTGAGTGAGACAGCTCCGTCCATTCCCACTCGTATGTCTGATGCACTCACAGAACTAGAAAGAGGGGAATTTGGGAATTACTTACCTACAGAGTTTTTACACATTTATCATGCTTGCAAGCAAAGTGAGCTTGCTGAGTTCGAAAGTGCTGTAACTCCATTAGAAGTTGAATGGATGCTGCATTCCGCCTAAAGAAGAGGGAATTTGTATGACAACCCAAAACACGGTGCTTGAAACACCGGTGAAGTTCAATAGTAGTTACTGGCTCTATCTGTTTGCTGTATTTGGCGCCATCATCGGTTTTGCATCGATTGGCAGCCTCCATGAAGAGGGGCAGGCATATGGTTGGCTAAGTTTGTTACCAACGGTATTCGTGCTGGCCTTTGCTCTTTTAACCCACCGTACTGTTGAAGCACTGTTTAGTGGGGCCATCATGGGACTTTTGATGATCGAACCTACCGAGTTTGTCGGTGGTGTTGTCGATGTATCGATGAGCGTGATGATGGATGAAACGATTGCTTGGGTCATTTTGGTCTGCGGCTTAATGGGAGGGTTAATCGCTATCCTTGAGAAAGGTGGCAGTATCCTTAGCCTAAGCCAGGTGTTAGTCAATAAAGTGAAAAGTCGTAAGCAATCGATGCTGTTGACTTTTGTGTTAGGTATCTTGGTATTCATTGATGATTATCTGAACGCCATCGCCATTTCATCATCAATGAAGAGGATCACAGATAGCTACCAAATTTCTCGTGAGAAATTGGCTTACCTTGTTGACTCTACTGCTGCACCCATTTGTATCATCATTCCTATTTCGACATGGGCTATTTTCTTTAGCTCGTTACTCGAAAGCAATGATATAGCGGCTTCTGGTGAAGGTTTAAGTGTCTATATTCAGGCTATCCCGTATATGGCTTATGGCTGGGTGACGCTTGGTGTGGTATTCCTGGTTGCCATGGACAAGTTGCCAAATATTGGGGCAATGAAGAAGGCAGAACTGCGGGCTCAGCAGGGGCAGGTAAAGCCAGAGGGTGCGACTGAAATTAACTTTGGTGAAAACATCAAACCACATTCAAACGCCACATTGGGTGTATTGAACTTTGTGTTACCTATGGTCGTGCTAGTTGCAGCAAGTTGGTACTTTGATATTGACCTGTTAGCCGGTGTCTTTGTCGCTATCATGTTTACTATCTTTTTCTATGGTATGCAGCGGTTGCTATCTTTGAGTTCGATGTTTGATGCTATCTATGATGGGATCAAAGTCATGATGGTTCCTTTGGCAACCGTCGTTGGTGGCTTCATGCTGAAAAACGTCAATGACCAACTGGGGCTGACGGAATATGTTATCGAGGCGGTTTCGCCATGGTTATCACCAACCTTGTTTCCTGTAATCATTTTCTTGGTGATGACAGCCTTGGTATTTGCAACCGCATCCTCCTGGGGCCTATTTGCGGTAGCGATGCCAATTGTCTTCCCGCTAGGTGCTCACCTTGGTGTACCCGTTCATATTACGGTCGGTGCGTTGCTTTCTGCCTCTGCAGCAGGTAGCCACTCATGCTTCTTTAGTGATTCAACCGTATTGTCGGCTCAAGGGTCAGGTTGTACTGCGATGCAGCATGCCCTCACTCAGATGCCTTATGCATTAATTGGTATTATCTCAACAGCTATCTTCTTTGTGGTTGTTGCCTAGTTCCTTATCGCTTAACTATTGATTGTAAATAATAAAAAGCCAGGGCTCGAAAGGTCCTGGCTTTGATGCATCTAAACAAAAAGCGGTATCGTTACTTGGATAGCTCTGCGACCGACTCTATACAAATCGCATCGTGCCGCCAGTACTCCAAGTCACAGTCAATAACGTTGTCATTCTGATCGTAGTTCAGACGTTCGACCAGCATCGCAGGGCTTCCCGCTGTTGCTCTCAGGTGCTGCGCCGTGTCACCGAGCAGTGACGTGGTACTGACACGATAACGGGTTTTTGAATAGATCACGCCGTATTCTTCTCGGTAGAGAGTCGTCAGTGATGAGGTAAATGACTTCTCAAGTAAGTTGGGAAAGTACTTGGGCAAAATAAAGTTGGTAACAACCACGACAGGGCGTTCATCGAGAAAGCGCAGGCGGTCGACACGATATACTTCAGATAACGGTGGCACTTTGAGTAATGATGCCGCTCGTCGGCTGGCAGGCATTAGTTTGGCATCGATGAGATCTGTGCGGGCAATACGGTCTTGCTCTTTTGCCATCTGCGGAAAGTTGGTGGTATAGGTAGGGTCATAGCTCAGCGGGGTAGGCGAGACAAACCAGCCCCGGCGGTCTTCTCGGTAGAGCTTCCCTTCCGCTTCCAATAAAGCGAGAGACTCACGCAAGGTTACCCTTGTGGTGTTGAATGACTCAGCGAGTTTACGCTCGGCAGGTAATTTATTTCCTGCCGCAAGAAGGCCTGCATCAATCTGTTCGTTGATGGCTTCCATGATTTTTAGATATTGCACAATTGACCCTATGTAAATGCAAATTCGATTACCCTTGAGTTACTGTTGTTGAGGGCAAAAGCAATCGGATTGGCATTATATCGTTATCATTTCTAAAGTGCTGTAGAAAAAGAATAAACGGTAATAGATGTTATTTTCCATTACCGTTTGGTGATAATTATCACGTAACTGAATGATTGGCACAGTTTGGAATGTTACGTTCTGTGCCTATCGCTTACGCCAGGCTTGGGTATAGCGTTCAATTAGCTGGATAGTGCCAACGTGGCTAAGTTTTATTACAGCGGCAGTGATCAAAATCATTACTGCCATTGCTGCTGCCGGACCTGTTTGACCTGCATCGTCCATGTTAAGCACAGACACGGATGCCGGCATAGTGTTGGTCGCATACAGGAAAACAATAGCTGATGTCGTGGTCATGGCATTGACGAACATATAGACCGCAATTTCCAATACGGCAGGTAGGCATACAGGTAGAGTGACTTTGAAGAACACCTTGTACTGTGGCATTTTTATTGATGCCGAAATCGCCTCTACTTCTGCGGGTAATTGTTTGAGCGCAGTCAGTGCTGTCATATGGCCCACGGTGTAATAGTGGATCACTGTGTTGATCACCAATATCGCCATGGTGCCGTAGAGAACCGACATAGGATTAGCTTGGTTGTTGAAGAAGAAAATGTAGCCCAAACCTAATACCATGCCCGGTACTGCCATTGGAATAATCGCAATCATCTGAAGCAAGTTACGGATTGGCGCAAAGGCACGGCCTTTTTCGACACAGTAGGCGCCAATGAAAATCACAATCGTACCAAACACCGCAACTAGGCTCGCCAGCTTGATAGAGTTGAAGTAAGGGGCCCAGCCATAAGTGCTAAATTGGGCAAAATTGTAATTGTTCAGGCTTAGGGTCAGGTTCCACGGCCAGAAGGTAACCAGTGAACCGTAAACAGCCATGCCAATGACCGTCAAAATACACAGTGAAATCAGGGTACAGAATAGGAAACACAGACCATCACGTAATTTGTTAGGCTCTGGTGTGTAAGCGACAGAGCGTGAGTCGAATAGGCCCTGTTGTTTCTTTTTAACCCAGCGATCAACAGTGAAGGCTAGGATGGCAGGAATAAGCAGGATAACACTGGTCACCGCACCCATTGAGAAGTTTTGCTGGCCGACGACCTGCTTGAAGATGTCAGTTGCCAATACGTTGTAGCTGCCACCGATAACCTTAGGTACACCGAAGTCACATACCACCAAGGTGAAAACAACGATTAAGGCGCTGATCAGGCCGTACTTGGCGGCTGGCAGGGTCACCACGAAAAAAGTCTTAAATGATGAGGTGTTTAAGGCTTTTGCCGCTTCGTACAGGCGGGCATCGGATGTTTTCAGTGACGTGGTCAGGATCATTACCGCGTGCGGGAAGGTCCAGAAGATCAAACCGATCGCAATGCCGATAGGGCCATATACTGAGTTGCCCAGTAGCACATCTTTGGCGATACCTTGGTTGCCGAACAAGTAGATCAGGCTGATCGCTGGAAGGAGCGATGGTGCCAAAATGGGTGCTGCACCAAGGACATTGAATAATCCTTTGAATGGCATACAACTTCGGGTTAGGGCATAGGCATAACCAAAGGCCAGGAAACCAACAAAGAACGTCACAATCAAACCGATGCTGATGGTATTTTTCAACGATTGCCACAGTGCCGCTGAAGAGAAATAATTGGCAAAGTTTTGCAGGCCAACGAACTCACCTTGGTTGTTCAGCACACTTTTTTGCAGCATGGCAAACATTGGGCCGAGTACAAAGATCCCCATGATGATCAACATGATAAAGAGAATAACAGCCAGAGTGATATTGTCTCGGCTAAGCGAGTTCCTAAATACCGCTAAGCGTTGCTCAATACTTGGTTGGCGTGGAGCCATCGCACGGTCACTGGTTATTACATTTGTGTTTGCATTCATCTCTGTATCCAGGCTCTTTATTGTGCGTGAAAAATATGGGTGTGTTTGTTCGACATGTTCACGTAATGGAAGTGACCACGTTCTAGTTGAAGTTCACGTAATTCGCGGATAGGTACGTCTACTTTTAGCATGTTACCCTGGTGCTCACCTTGAAGTTTGCACTCGGCGCGAACAAAAGTACCTTGGAATTCCAGCTCTTTAATTTGAACAGGGAAGCTCGAGCCGTTCTTTTGGCCAACCTCTAAGAAATGAAGATCCTCGGGGCGTAGGCCCAATTCAACTAAATCACCACGTTTTAGGTCATCACACGGCTTAGGCAGCAAAGATTCACCAATACGAATTTGACTGTCGCTCACAACAGAAGCTGGAATAAAATTCATGTTCCCGACGAAGTCAGCCACAAAACGTGATGCTGGGTTTTCGTAAATTTCTTGTGGTGTACCTACTTGCTCGATCACGCCGTGGTTCATTACGACTATTCGATCGGCCATGGCCAATGCTTCATCCTGATCGTGGGTAACCATGATGGTGGTTATGCCTAGCTGGCGCTGCAGGCGGCGGATCTCTTCACGCAGGTGAGAACGTACTTTTGCATCCAGAGCTGATAGAGGTTCATCAAGAAGTAACAAACCTGGTGATAATGATAGAGCGCGGGCAAGGGCAACGCGTTGCTGCTGGCCACCGGAAAGTTGATTCGGATATTTCACACCGGAGTCGGGTAGACCGATAACATTTAGCCAATGATTAACGGTATCGCTGACCGTTTTATTATCTTTTCCTTGGTTGCGTAGGCCAAGGCTGATGTTCTCAGCTACGGTCAGGTTAGGGAACAGAGCGTAAGACTGAAATACGATGCCAAAGTCACGTTTTTCTGGTGCAAGGAACGTCGTTTCATCACCGCCTTGGGTAATTTTGCCTGAAGACGCCAGATCAAGCCCGGCAATGGCACGCAGCAAGGTTGTTTTACCGCAGCCTGAAGGGCCAAGAAAGCAAACAAATTCACCTTGATTGATATTAAGGGAAATGTCGTTTAGTGCAGTAAACTGTCCGAATTGCTTGCTGACATTTTCAATCTTCAGATACGTTTCCATGGTTCTACTCACTTAAATTGGTATATACCAAACATAGTGGTAGTCAGTTACAGTTAAATGACATACATTTTACGAAAAAAAGAAGTTGTACGAGAAGGGCTCTTTTCTGGAAAAAATTTACGACTGGTTCATACTTAACCATTACTGAATATCGTATTTTTTTGCCGTACTAAAAAAGAATTTGATTAGGTTACCACGGTTTCACCTCGTCAGATTGATATTCTATATAGGTCTATACCTTTATTTTATATGTGTGTTTTTTTGATTGAGGCAAAGCATCATGGAAAGAAAAATGTTGATCCGTAATATTTCTTATATGGAACGTGAGCTGTCGGAAATGAAAAAAGAACTAGCAAAGCTTGATGCTCAAACAGAGCAACAAGAAGGTTTGGAGTCGAAAGAAGGTATTTTGGCGCGCCAACCTTATTTCCAGCTTTAATGGCGACCCTGTAAAAACAAAGAAAGCGTGACAGCATTACCGTCACGCTTAGCGTATTAATTTTGATTGAGTTTGTGTTCTTTATGAGCGTGGCTCGGATTTAGCATCAAACTTATCAGACCAAGTTTTCAGTACATCCTCACGACTTACCGCCATCTTACCGAAGTCCATATCAACCATCGCATTTTCTACATCAGGGTAGTTGCTCACTTGGGCATTGATAGATTTATGGCCAACAACAGGGTAGAACGCATTGTAAAGCTTGTTCGCTTCTTCAGAGATAGACCAATCAACCAGGCGCTTCGCTGCCTCTGATTCCGTGTTCACCAAGCCAACCGCTTCGGCTTCCCAGCCCACGCCGCCTTTAGGCATGATGATATCGATCGGTGCACCTTGTGTTTTCAGGGTGGCGCCACGGATGGCCATCGAAATTCCGATAGCCACTTCACCCATGCCAGCCTGTACACACGGCTTAGAGCCTGAGTGGGTGTAGTGAGCAATGTTGTTATCCAGCTTTTCCATGTACTGCCATGCAGCATCGTCACCCATCGACTGGATCCATGCTGATACCTGCATGTAACCGGTACCAGAAGAGGCTGGATTTGGCATCGCGATATGGCCTTTATATTCAGGCTTCAGCAAATCTTCCCAGCTTTCTGGCTTTGCGAGGCCCTGTTGCTCAGCCACAATTTCGTTGAAACAAACGGCGTTGAAGAAAGCGTCGTTACCAAACCACGCTTTATTTTCTTGTGGGTCAACCAAGTTAGTACGGATTTGTTCAATACCTTCTGGTGTATAGGGCTTAAGAATGCCTTCTTCTTTAAGAAGCGCCATTGATGAGCCGGCTAGGCCCCATACAACGTCGGCGTGGGAGTTCCCTTTTTCTGCCAACAGCTTCGCAGTCATGATTCCGGTTGAATCACGTACCCAATTGATTTTGATATCTGGGTTTGCTTTCTCAAAACCGTTTTTAAATTTAGCGAGCATGTCAGTTTCGAAAGCGGTGTATACCGTCAGTTCCTCGGCAGCAAATGCAGAAGAAGCGGTAAGGGCTGCAATTGCAGTCAGAGGGGCAATCATCCAACGGTTTTTCATTTTTTCATCTCCATGAATATTGGGGTGACCAAGCGAAAATATTTAAGGTGAAATCCTTGGTCTTTACCAGATTGTTTCGACATGGAAGATGCTAGGCAGAAAATATGACAGTTCAATGATTGTGATATTTCATTTTGCTAACAGTTTTATTGGACCTTTTTGACAGTAAAATATCATACGTTAATAAGAGATGGTGACGGAAAATAAAAGGATTATGAAGCTTTTGTTAATTATAGGGTCGGGGGATTTACAGCGATCTGCCAAGATCGTTATAGTTTGTTGAAACTGGTATAGTCCAAATCGGAATTAAGACAATGGAAAACTTGGATAATCAATATCTGCTACTGACCCCTGGCCCACTATCAACGAGCCGTACCGTTCGTGAAGCAATGCTAAAAGACTGGTGTACTTGGGATGACGAATACAATAAAGGCATTGTAGAAGTGATCCGTAAACAGTTAGTTGAGCTGGCGACGGGTGTTGAAGGTTATACAAGTGTCCTGATGCAGGGCAGCGGTACGGCATCGGTTGAAGCGACAATCGGTACGGTTATTCCACAGGATGGTAAATTACTGGTGGTTAATAACGGTGCATACGGCGAGCGCATTGGTCAAATTGCACAGTACTTAAATATTGAGCACACCATTATTGAACTCGGTGAAGTTGCACAACCTTCGTCAGTACAGGTCGCTGATATTATTGATAATGATCCGGAAATCACTCATGTGGCGATGGTGCACTGTGAAACAACAACCGGTATGTTGAATCCCGTTGAAGCCGTGTGTGATGCGGTTAAATCCCGCAATAAAATCATGATCCTCGATGCGATGTCCAGTTTTGGTGGTATTCCTCTAGATATGGGCAAGCTGGGGATTGATTTTTTGATCAGTTCTGCCAACAAATGTATTCAGGGTGTACCCGGTTTCGGTTTCATCATTGCAAAACAGACCGAACTGGAAAAATGCAAAGGTCGCGCCCGATCATTGTCTCTGGATCTTTATGATCAATGGCTATGTATGGAAAAGAACCACGGTAAATGGCGCTTTACCTCGCCAACCCATACTGTGCGTGCTTTCTACCAAGCCATGCAAGAGCTTAAAGAAGAAGGTGGTATTGAAGCACGTTATCAACGTTATGCGTCTAACCAGCAGATCTTGGTTACCGGTATGGAAAATCTGGGTTTTAAGTGCCTATTGGATCAGTCACTGCACTCACCAATCATTACCTCTTTCTACTCGCCGGAAGCTGATGATTATGAGTTCAAAAAGTTCTATAACATTTTGAAAGAAAAAGGTTTTGTTATCTACCCAGGTAAAGTGTCTAACGCCGACTGTTTCCGCATCGGTAACATTGGTGATGTTCATAACGAGGATATGCATCGTTTGATTGACGCTATCGAAACTGCGATGTACTGGGCGTAGGGAAGAATGATGACTCAGAAAACGACTTCTCAACAAAACAATACGGCACTTAACGCTCAGTCATTGCGCAGCGAAGGCGATACGAATATAACCCCGGCGCGTGTTGCATGGACACAGAGCATTGCTGACCCAATGACTCAGAAAATGCTGGAAGAAGACAGCAATGTCTTTTTACACCAAGCGATGTCGACTCCGTGCCTTGATGCACTGGTCGGTGCCGAAGGTATCTATATTGAAGATGCCGCGGGTAAGAAGTACATGGATTTTCATGGCAACAATGTTCACCAGTTGGGTTACGGGCATCCTCATGTGGTGGCAAAAATTCAAAAACAATTGTTAGAGCTACCATTCTCGCCGCGTCGTTTTACTAACCAGACAGCGATTGATTGCGCAAAAAAGCTCACAGACATTGCCGGTGGTGATCTTGATCGAGTGCTCTTCGCGCCGGGTGGTACCTCAGTGATTGGCATGGCTTTAAAACTTGCCCGATATGTGACCGGAAACTACAAAGTGGTGTCTCTGTGGGATTCATTCCACGGAGCTTCCCTTGATGCGATCTCTGTAGGCGGTGAAGCGTGTTTCCGTGAAGGGATGGGGCCTTTGATGGCTGGCGTCGAGCGAATTCCACCTGCGGTGACTTACCGTGGTGCATTTCCGGCAAAAGACGGTAGCGATGTGCATTATGCCGACTACCTTGAATATGTGATCGAGAAAGAGGGCGGTATTGGTGCCTTTATCGCAGAAGGCATCAGAAACACCGATGTGCAGGTTCCAAGTAAAGCTTACTGGAAGCGCATTCGTGAAATCTGCGATAAGCACAATGTCATGTTGATCATTGACGATATTCCCAATGGTATGGGGCGCAGTGGTAACTGGTTCACCTATCAGGAGTTTGGTATTGAGCCAGACATTCTCTGTATCGGGAAAGGGTTAGGTGGGGGTGTAGTACCGATTGCGGCGATGATCACCAAAGAAAAATACAACACCGCATCGCATATTTCATTGGGCCACTATACCCACGAAAAATCCCCCATTGGTTGCGCGGCTGCGTTAGCGACAATCGAAGTGATTGAACAGCAGAATTTGCTGGCCAAAGTAAAGAACGACGAAGCTTACATGCGTGATCGCCTCGAAGGGATGAAACAGAAGTATCCGCTTATAGGTGATGTACGCGGTGTTGGTTTGCTTTGGGGCGTTGAACTTGTCACCTCGCGTGACACCAAAGAGCGTGCATTAAAAGAAGCCGAGCAAGTAATGTATCGTTGCCTTGAACTAGGTATGAGTTTTAAAGTGTCACAGGGTAACGTATTGCAGTTAAGTCCACCATTAATCATTGAGCGAGATGATCTTGAGCGCGCTATGGACATGGTAGAGCAGGCCATTTGTGAAGTTCAAGGCTAAAAATTAGCGAAAATCATCCATTGAACCACCGATTGTTATCTAGCTGGTAGTAAAACTCGCTGCTGGAAGAAAATGAGATTTAAAAGGAATAGAAAATGACGAAGCAAGTTCAGGCAGTAATCTTTGATTGGGCGGGTACCGTCGTTGATTTTGGCTCATTTGCCCCAACGACCATTTTTGTAGAAGCATTCCGCCGCGAATACGATTTTGATATTTCACTGGCCGAAGCACGTGTACCTATGGGGCTTGGTAAGTGGGATCACATCAAAGCCGTTGGCCAATTACCTGAAGTGAGCAAGCGTTGGCAGGAAAAGTTCGGACAGCCAATGCAGAAAGAAGATATTGATAAAATCTACCAGACCTTTATGCCGCTACAAATTGCCAAAGTAGCCGAGCATGCCGATCTGATCCCTGGTGCAAAAAACGTCATTGATGGCCTGCGTGAAGAGGGGATCAAAATAGGTTCTTGTACCGGTTACCCACGCGTTGTTCTAGATGCGTTAATCCCAGCAGCGAAAGCAAAAGGCTATAGTCCAGATTGCGCAGTAGCGACAGATGATCTTCCTGCTGGTGGTCGCCCAGCACCCTATATGTTGCTGCAGAATATGATTGACCTTGCAGTTTCAGATGTGAAAACGTGCATTAAAGTGGATGATTCTGTTCCGGGGATTACTGAAGGCCTAAATGCGGGAATGTGGACGGTTGCGTTGCTATTGTCTGGTAACGAAGCGGGGCTTACTCAAGAGGAGTTTGAGCAAGCAGATGAAGCGACATTGGCAGCTGCGCGTGCTAAAGCGCTAGATGCTTTTGCCCAATCAGGTGCGCATTACCAAATCGACACCATTGCAGAGATGCCGGAAGTGGTGGCAGATATTGAGCGCCGGTTGGCGGCGGGCGAGCGTCCATAACCCTGATTTTGAATGAATAAATGCCTAAGATTCTTAAAAGTACTTGAGGATCTTTGGGTATAAGTTGCCCTTTTGGTGCGGATATACACCCAAAGGGCTTTTTTTGTGCAATGCCGAATATTGTCTCACCATATTGGTGCAATTTGATCGATATTTATATTTCTGTTTATTTTTAGCGTTAATTATCAGTTGGTTAACTGTCATTCTTTGTGGCGTAATTATTGCTCTGTTCTCTATATAACATAATGTGCGCTAGGGGAATAGGATGAAAAAGGAAGCAATTACCGTTATTTTGGCCGGTGGAGTGGGCTCGAGATTGTCACCATTAACCGACCACAGAGCCAAGCCTGCTGTCCCTTTTGGTGGTAAATACCGAATTATTGATTTCACACTGACGAATTGTCTGCACTCTGGTTTACGTCGAGTATTGGTGTTGACTCAATACAAATCACACTCTTTGCAAAAACACCTGCGGGACGGTTGGTCTATTTTTAATCCTGAGCTCGGTGAGTATATTACAGCTGTTCCTCCACAAATGCGCACGGGTGATAGTTGGTATCAGGGTACGGCAGATGCCATCTATCAAAACCTCTACTTACTCACCCGCAGCGAGGCAAAATACGTCGTTGTACTTTCCGGCGATCATGTTTATCGCATGGATTATGAGCCGATGCTTAGGCAACACGTCGAAAATGAAGCAGATTTAACCGTTGCTTGTATGGAAGTGCCAAAATCAGAAGCCAACGCCTTTGGCGTGATGTCCATTGATGAATACCAGCGTATTTACTCTTTTACTGAGAAACCTGACGATCCCCAGTCACTACCCAATAATCCAGATTCCTGCTTGGCCTCGATGGGGATATACATCTTTTCGATGAAGGCATTGGAAAACGCCTTAGAAAAAGATGCACTTAGCCCTTCGAGTAGTCATGATTTCGGTAACGACATTATCCCAGGGCTGATTGACGGTGAACGTGTTTATGCTTATCAATTTGGCGGTTCAGCGGGTAGAGTAAGTCAAGACGCCTACTGGCGAGACGTTGGTACCATTGATTCGTTTTATCAAGCCAATATGGATTTGTTGTCATACTATCCACCCATGGATCTTTATCAGAAAGAGTGGCCAATCCGTACTTACGAACAACAGTTGCCGCCAGCAAGAACGGTTTCGTCACCTGCGGGTAATGAAGGGATCTTCATTAATTCTATTATTTCTAATGGGGTAGCCATCAAGGGGGGCTCGGCGCAGAACTCCGTGCTATTTCCCAAGGTTAAAATTGAGAACGCAGCGGTAGTTATCAACAGTATTGTTTTTGAAGGGGGAGTGATAAGCGAAGGTGCACATGTTGAGAACTGCATTATTGACAAAGATGTTGTTATCCCGGCAGGGACGGAAATTGGTGTGAACCCGAAACATGATGCTGAGCGATTTGTTATTTCTCCTAATGGAGTCGTTGTTATTCCATCAGATTATCAATTTTAAAACTAGCATTATTTAACCAAATGGAAGGCTGACAATGTTTGTCGGCCTTTTTGTTTATATATGTTGCAAATTTGTTTTGATAAATAATTAAAGTAAATAATTACATTTATCAATTAATCAGAGGTGAAAAAAAATTATTTTTCAAGATGGTGATCACTGTGTGCTCAAGGTTTTATTGATGTTAATCAATTGTTTTGTGGGTATTTCCATCTTGATTTTTTGCTTGTGAAAAGCAGATCAACACCATATTTTCAGAAATTAGACATAGCTCAAGCTTAAGTTAGCCGTATAGTGGTTATTAGCTAACGGTATATTTATCGAGATGCAGATGAGTTCTTAACAACAGTGGTTATGTTTCTAAAAGGATGAATATGGAAACATCAGTTGAATTCTCAAATCCAGACAATGTTGTTTTTGATTACACAACGTTTTTGTCAGCATCATGCAAACAGAGAGTAACATTTGTCGATGCGCTTAAGGCGCTGATTCCAGCATTTGAAATAACATGGACTTCTTCAATGCCAAATGGAATGACAGACTCAGAGAAGTTGCAGATGCAAGCACTGAAAGTGCTATCAACTAATATTAGTGACACGAACAACCTGATTCGTTTGTTACGGCTTGCCCGTGCAGAGCATATTGACGAGCTAATGATTAAGCTGCCTTATGCGTTAGAAGAGCTTCAACTAGTTGAGATTGAAAGCAAAACAACGTGCAAGATGATCAAGCTAGACGATGAAGGGGAAGTGCTTAGAGCGCATATGCTCTGAATGCTTATTTGTTCAGGAAGAATAAAAGCCAGCGTTTATCACGCTGGCTTTTTTGTATTTAAATCATACCTTTCCACAACATCCCAACGGCTAGACAAGCCGCGGCAGTCAGTATGCTGGCTGCTGTCATTTCCTTTCCGACAAACGGGCGGGTTTGCTGCTCTCGTTTGGCCTTTATGTAGAAATACAGTCCGGGTACATACAGCAATGCAGAAAGTAGAAGGTAGTTTAGCCCAGATGCGTAAAGCAACCATAGACCGTATAGGCTTGCACACAGGCCTACAATGAGCAATGAACCACGGTCTTTGCGCTCAATCGCCAATTTCAATGTATATGCACCTACCAAGAAGTAGGGGACAAGGATCATCTCTGACGCAATAGCAAGCAGAGTGTCATAGGTACTTCCGGCAAACATCACAAAGATAAGGCTGATCTGAATACAGCTATTTGTTAGCAATAACGAGTTAACAGGGCTCCCCGCTTCGTTCTGTTTAGCAAAGCTGATTGGGAACATCTTACCTCTAGCACCCAGGTATGGTGCTTCAGAGGCAAGCACTGTCCAACTAAGGAAAGCACCACAGACAGAGACAAGAAGACCTCCACCAATGATGTATTTCCCCCATGGTCCAAGGATTTCGGTAAGTACCTTAGCCATAGAAGGGTTCTGGTAAGTAGCCAACTGTTCCGTACTGACCACGCCCATAGATAACAAAGTCACAAATACATAGATGGTTAATGCTGTTAGCAAGCCTAAAATTGTTGCACGACCGATATCCTTTCGGTTCTTAGCGCGGTTTGAAACCACCACTGCACCTTCAATACCAATGAACACCCATACTGTGATTAGCATGGTGCCTTTTACTTGGGACAACAGATCGTGTTGTTCACCAAAATGCAGCCCGGTGAAATCGAACACGAAGGTATCCCAATGGAATGCAATGAGGGCTGAGAAAATAAACAGGAACAACGGGACCAGCTTGGCACAGGTCGTGACCATGTTGATCATGGCTGCGGTTTGGACACCGCGTAACACCAGTGCATGCACTAGCCACAATAATACAGAAGAGCCGATGACGGAAAGCCAAGTATTCCCCGCGCCAAACAGCATCATATCGGGAGTATCGAACAGCATACCTAAAGTGCTGAATACAATTACCAAGTAAGAGACATTGGCCAGCATAGCACTAAGCCAGTAGCCCCATGCCGAGCAGAAGCCAACGAAATCGCCAAAGCCAGCTTGAGCGTAGCCAAAGACACCGCTTTCGATTTCAGGCTTAAGCCGCGAAAGGTGTTGGAAAGCCAAGGCGAGGAAAATCATTCCTATACCAGTGATTGTCCAACCGATTATTACTGCTGCGGGACTGGCAACAGCAGCCATATTTTGAGGAAGGCTGAATACACCCGCACCTATCATTGAGCCGATGACCAAAGCGGTTAGCGATCCTAATCCCAGTTTCTTTTCCATTTTTACATCCGGTTATAACGACTGAATTTTTATAATTTTCAGGCGTATTATGATGGATTTTTCTTGATTTGCACGGCGGAAGTGATGTAGATCACGTAAATAATAGTTAATTACACCATTCATTGTACTGGATCAAAAAAGCCATCCGCATTGCTGATGGCTTTGTAAGTATAGAAAAGAATTAAGTCTTAGTTCCTGAGCATAACTCTGGAATTCGAGAGGGTATTCAGTGGTATGTGATCTGCGATTTATCGTCACGGTTGATAACAAATGCATAGCTAGCACCTGCATCTGAAGCTTCACGGATGGCATAGCTGGCAAAATGTTGGATGTCACCTGTTGCAATGACAGCACTGCAGTTCCCGCTGCGAAGTGCTTTTTCCATCAGTTCTTGATCTGATTTGCTTTTTTTATTGGTCAATACCAAGACCTTGTTTAAGTCGATGCCAGCGCTTTTCAATAAGTTCTTATCAACGAGGGCACTCTGACCAATAAACATGATCCAGCGATTCTGCTGGCTAGCTTGTTTGAGGATACGTAAAAAGTAGGCCAATTGGGCCTGGCTTTCGTCATTAAACGATACCTCAATCGGACAATTAACGGTATGAGGAGAAGAAGAGCCCTCAGCTTGAGCGGCAAACGTCGCTTTGTAGACCTGAGAAGCAGAAACTGTGTTTTGGTGTTCAAAGTAAGCAGCCATAATCCTTCATCCTCAAACAGTGTTTATTTATACATGCTGTATGCTTATACAGTAGTTTTAATTAGGCGCTGTTGCAAGTGTTTTTTGCATTGTATTGAACAAAATAGATATGTTTATGAATGGTGGCTTTTATGTTTTTAATATAAATTGCTGATTTTAAAGAAAAATACGCTATCATCATAATGATTAGAATCTCCTTGCTAAACGAGTAGATTTTAGTGGTAGGAGTTAATAAGAGGCAGAGACAGTACTGTATACAGGTAAAAACCACTGTATAAACACCTGTGTATACAGTAGTGATGGTGCTCAAAAAGACCAGATGCATTTGTTCGTGTTGTCTTTTGCGCATGCGTGAGTATGAGGGTTTTGTATGATTTTTCGTCATGAATGTAAGTGTATGTGTACTATCTCAAAAAATGATAAAGCCAAAAACAATACCAACCAAATATGCGATATAACGGTTAACTGATTACAAAAATTGGCATTGGGTTGTTTATATCCAAGGCGGTAGCGTGCTTAAAGGCTTGAGAACGGGCTCTTTACACCAGAGGCGCCATTTTTTAATACGTGGGTATAAATCTCCGTTGTTTTAACATCGCTATGGCCAAGTTGTGATTGCACGGTTCGAATATCTGCACCACTTGAAAGCAGATGAGTGGCAAAACTGTGTCGCAATGTATGGCAGGTTACATTCTTCTTAAAACCAGATCGTAGGACGCTGTTTAATCTCTTTCCCTAAAGTGGTTCGATGAAGATGGTGCCTTCTCAACGCTTTTGTTGCAGGATCTAATGATAGGTGGGACGAGGGAAACAAAAACTGCCAGTGCAATTCTTTGTTCGCTTTAGGGTATTTCTTTGCTAATGCTCTAGGAAGCCAGACTCCTGAAAAATGACTATTTTGAATATCTTTTGCAAAGTAGTGTTCAATCAATCTTTGCTAATTTTGCAGTTCAGGCTGTAATTCAGGTGCTAAAGTGACAGTCCGGTTCTTCCCTCCTTTTGATTGCCAGATTCGCAGTGCTCCGTATTCATAGTCAATGTCACCAAACCTCAACTGGAGTGCTTCAGATAGCCGTAAACCACTGCCATACATTAATTGAAAGGGTAATAATAATTTGGGTTTGATATTGCTAAAAAGTGTAGAAATTTCATGCTGAGTTAGCACGATGGGAATCTTTTTTTGCCGAGTAGAACGCTTGAATGTTAAATCAGGCTCAATAGGTTTTTTCAAAAATTGATTGTACAAATATGCTAGAGCATTGAGCGCAGTGCTTTGCGTGTTTGCTGCTACCATTTTGTTCGCTACAAGGTGTGTTAAAAATTGTTCAACATCCTTTGAATCTAGCATGGTTGGGTGTTGTTTGTTGTGAAAAAGGATATAGGAACGTATCCAATAGGTATAAGAATCGACGGTCAATTTTTTGTAATGGCGAGAGAACATATGATTTTTGATGGAGTTTAAAAAGGGTGAGTTACTCATAATTTATACTCGTTGAAAAATATTATTGAAGATAATTTGCACAATATGAAGAGCGAAATGGACTGTTATTACTTGCGATGTACCTCTCGCTTTCAATGAGATGATAGGGATGGTATTCAAGAAATTTATGGAGTAGGTCAATTATCGAAAATGATGATGGGGATATGATGAATAACTCTTCATTTGTCAGTTGGTTGCTTTATAACCTCCCGTTAACTGATTGTTTTTATGGTTGATGTTGTTCATTAGTCATGATTAGATTGGTTGATATGAAGAATTGTAAAGATGAAATAGTCTTTATATAAAGCTGTTATACATAAGAGGATAATATTGAATGAAAGTTTCATTCCATTTTGATGCAGATGATAAAAGTTTAGGTGGATATTATGGCTACCCGATACGAAAGGCTTTAATGAGAGCTATTTTAAGTTCGAGAACATTGGATCTTAACTCAAAGATATTTCAAGGTGACTTTCTATTACATCATTTGACAATGGATGTTGAAGTAATTAGTGAGCATAAAACAGTTCATCATTCAAATCCTGAAAGGTTCATTAGTGTATTCAATGAATTACTAAATCCAGGAACACATATATGGCACTCAATAACTGATGATACTATTTGTAGATTAGCAAATAATAATGTTTGGGTTATGTCATTTGAGAGTATAAGCTTTTCAGATGCAACTGAGATTGACAAAATGCTCAGAGATGTTAGCTACTACCTTGGAGCAATTGAAGTTGATGAAACTAGCCCTATTCATTGGGAAGCGTATGCTGGTAGCCTTGTCCCTTATTATCGAATTATTGGAAATAAGGTTAATCTATTCTGGGATGGTATATCTGATGAATCCAAAAATGAAGGACATATACCAGAGTTATTAAAGATAGGCTTCACATCTGCAGATTTTGAAGCATTGAATGGAAAGTTCACTTTTTTTGATAAGTATCATAATTTTGAGCATGCACGGAGAGTCGCTGAATTAAAAAGTGCTTTAGGTGACTCTTTAGCGTCATTAGCTGATCAAGTTATCTGTAGGCTTGCTGATCCTGCTCCTGAAATAGGTAATAAATTATGGTCTGCGTTGAGGACCTATAATAGAGCCGAAGTAAATGAAGATTACGCTCAGGTATCCGCATCTTGTCGAAGAATTATTGAGTATATAGCTGATCAATTATTTCCACCTCAATCTGAAGATGTTAACGGCAGGAAGATGGGCAAAGGACACTATAAAAATAGGTTATTAGCATTTGCAAGTAATGAACGAAGTAGCTCTACAAACATAGAACTGGTAGCAGTCTCAATTGAGAGTCTTGCCCAGCAGCTAGATAAATTAACAAATTTATCTAATAAAGGTGTACATGCAGAGGTTTTTAAACATGAAGCTAAACGCTGCTTACTCCGAACAATCATGGTGTTAGATGATATTATATCTCTTCGAATTGATCCTTTTGATGTAAATGTATAACAAAGCAATCAAGGTGACCCGTTACACTCGGCGGTTTTGGTATGAAGTTCGGTGTGCTTTGTAAGTTTAGCGCGGGGCAACTTATTGCAGGCGTTATGTTTCAAGGTGATAATATGATTTTGAATTTGTTGAAATCACTATATGTTTTGGTGCTGGCATTTCTTGTATGGAATGGTTTTTCATTCATTTCTAGACAATATGAAGTAGAGTTGGCAATAAGGACCCCAATGGTTTTTGTTGCTGTGCTGACATTATCATTTTTCATCGGATATCTTGGTTACTTATATTCGAAAAGTGTGAAAGTACTTTTACTTGCATTTGTTGCTTATTGCTTATATTCATTATGGTCGGTAGTCAAGACATATAAATGGCCGCTAATAAACGAAAATGAGTATATTTTTGCCATGGCTTTTTATGCATTAATCGGGTTTCCGATGTTATTCACAATAATTAGGTCAATAAGGAAGTATAAGTCCCGCTAAGGATTTTTGAATACTCATAAATATGCTCCAGTTGCATTTTATCATGTGATATGACCATGCTGATGGCCGATAAACATAACAAGGCCATCAAGTTGACCTTACTACGGAGCTGTTTTGGTATGAAATGGCTTATGTGTTTATGGTGGTCTGTTTAGGTTATGGGGCGGGCAAATTATGGCGGGCGTTATGTGTATTTTTGATATAAGCACACCTTGCTCAAAGATCGAAAAAATGAGTAGTAAGTTTTAAGGATAAGGAGCAATTAATGGAGCTTAACAAGTATCAATTCTTTATTACTGGTGAAAGTGACGGAGCCAATTTCACTTTACTAGATATGCAAGCTAGTGATTTCCAAGAAAGTAAAAATGCACTGCTATCTCAAGGTTTTTTTGTTGACGGTGAGATTGTACTTGCTAAATCAGCACAAGAAGCTGTAGTAAAGTACAAAAAAGAACACGCTAAAGTAGTTCGTGGTGGTCTTGCTCCAGCGCATCAATTTTATAGCTTCTTTGCTATGCTCGGTGATCGCTTACGAAAAAAGAAAAGATAATTCAGCATCATACACATAACAAGGCGCTCAAGTGGACTGTGGTACACTCGGCGGTTTTGGTATGGAGTTCAGTGCGCTTTGTTGGTTCAGTGGCGCACACCTTATTGCAGGCGTTATAAGTAAATGATAGGGAAATAATGTTTAGAAAAACATCAGTCAAATTGTTAATGATTTTTGTAATGACAATAACTCTGTTTTATTTTTTGCCGCGAATGTATTCCATATACATGGTTAATAAAATTGTTGAACGGATTGGTGGTATTGAGAAAATAAATTATTATAAAGAACGAGATATTATTGTTACTAATAAATATGCTGAAAAGTCAACCGATATATCATTAGGTTTTGTGAGGCTAAAAGTTCCATATACTATAAATGAGTATTATTATGATGAGTCAAGTATATACAAAGGGCACCTTTATTCCTTTGAAAGTGTTACAGGTTTCATTTCAATAGCTATTGATGACAAGTCAATGGCACCCAGTTTTGCCGATAGCTTTAAAGATTACGACCTTAATCACAGTAATCTTAATGAATTGATTGATGATCATATTCTTCGTTCTGATTTTGAATTAACAAAATATTTTTTCAATGTTTCTCCCAGTGATTTGAGCTTGTTTTACAGTTTAGATGAAATTGAAATCATAACGACATCACTGGTTTATCGTTTATTTTTCTCACCTTTTGATGGCAACTTAATTGAGTTGAAGCTTAGTAATGGCTATCAAGTTCTACAATTTGGAGAGCCTGATATGAATAATCGCGTTAGAGTTAACATCTATGGTGGTGGTAAGTTATTGATAAATATCGATTTCGACTCATTTTCTCAACAGGATATAGATTTCGTTATATCAACATTGGAAGTAAAGGCTCAGACAAACTTATAACAAAGGCATCAAGGTGACTCGTTTGACTCGGCAGTTTTGGTCTGGAGTTCAATGGCTCTGTATGTTAGTCAGGCCTCACCTTATGCCGGGCGTTATGTTTGTTTTTAATTTAGTCGTAAAACGGAGTTTACGTATATGAAAAGAATTATTCCTGTGTTAATAGTAACTGCTTTAGCTGGATGTAAGGCTGTGACTACCATGAACTCAGATGGTTGGTACCACGGTGAAAATTTACTGACTGAACCACCATTAAATAGTGAAGAGTACACGACTCACTATAAGGAATTGCCTGGATTAAAGTCTCATCTATGGCTAAAAAGCAGTGATGACAAAGAATCTACATACGTTGTAAATATCATTTCAGGTAAAGAAAGTGCAAAAAAGTTACGCTTTAACGTTGATGCTCCTGGAGTGAATACATGTGAAACCTTTCTATCTACCTTGATTACTGATAGAGATAGAAACGGTTATACCTCTCTGCTTTGGAAAACGGATTGTGGTTTGGAAAGCATGTCAATAAAAAGTATTCAGTTGGTAATCGTTGGAGAAGATAGCACATACCACATTCGTAAACTATGGAAAGGCGGGGTTTCTGATGATGCATTTAATGATTGGCATGAACATCTAGATAAAATTTCACTATGCGATACTAGGTCTAGCGAACATGTATGCCCAGCTGGATATAATCAAACGAACGAAACTATAAACCCATTAAATTGACGCATTTTACTCCGCAGTTTTGGTATGGAGTTTGGTGTGCTTGGTGTGCTTGGTGTGCTTGGTGTGCTTGGTGTGCTTGGTGTGCTTGGTGTGCTTGGTGAGTTTGTCGTGGCGCAACTTATGGCAGGCGTTAGGCGTTGTCCAGAAAGTATGGAGTGATTAGATGAATAGAGCTTTTCCAGATGAATTAAAAAAACTGCACTCAATAGAAATTGACTATGCAGACGGCGAGGGAATTGATTTTGAACCATATGACGATTTCTATTCGCAAGAGGAAACATCAGAATGGATTAAAGCATGGACTGGTAATTCTTCACTCAATGGACATGAATATTTAATCTTTGGTCAAGATGGTTCTGGAGGTTACGCTGCTTTTTGGCTGGTCAACAGTGTCGAAGATCTTTTGCAACAACCTATTGTTTTCTTTGGCTCTGAAGGTGAAGTCGGGGTGGTTGCACAAAACTTTGGGGACTATGTTTGGTTGTTTGCAAATGGTCTTGGGCCATACGAGGCTGTTGCTTATCCTGATTTGAAGCGCCCCCTAAATAATGAGTTTTTGCACTTTGCTCAGGATTTGGCACCGTTAAATGAAAGCTCAGTGTCTAAAATCATAGACGCAGCCAAATCAAAGTACCCTAACTTTGAGCAAATGATTGACGAACTCTGCCAATAAGCCAAGCGCCTAACAAGAAATTTAAGAGTGATTCACAACGCTTGGCGCTTTCACTTCAAGTCAGTTTAGTGTTGATGGCACAATGGTTTAGATAGGGTGGTAGCGTTGTTCACACCATAATTTGGCGTTATATTTCATTAATTATCACCAACCAGTATTACAGTGTAAAGTCAATTTGGAGTAGATAAATTTAAGGGTGTATAGACTTGACATTTTCTGAAATTACATTTGCAAGTCGTGAAATTTTGTCACTGCGAATGAAGGAAAAATGGGATTTTGATTTTGAATTTAGAGCAGTTCATGCGATATCCCTATCAGTATTATTTTATCTTTTTT
Source organism: Photobacterium satsumensis (assembly GCF_050336935.1). Classification (NCBI taxonomy): domain Bacteria; kingdom Pseudomonadati; phylum Pseudomonadota; class Gammaproteobacteria; order Vibrionales; family Vibrionaceae; genus Photobacterium; species Photobacterium satsumensis. The sequence goes on along the minus strand of NZ_JAKJSK010000007.1, from coordinate 946,213 downwards.
CATTTATGAAATTAATTAGAGCATATTTCAATGACAACTTTTTAAGATTTGATGGCTCAATGCTAATCTGGGCAGTCGTTTATTTGTGTGTATATGTATACATAAAATCAAGGCGCGGGAACTTTCTAGATTTTTCAGCTCTAACAGTCGTTATAATTAGTAGAGCATTGTACTTGTGGATATTTTTATCATATATGTCTCTAATTTTTTCAGTTTATGTTTATATGTTTTGACTTTTGGCGGATGAAATATAACAAGGCCATCAAGTTCATTCTGGACTTCACCCGTTTTAGTGGACACGCATAACTAATCAGGAGATTGTTATGCCTGCGTATAAAACGGGGAAGAAAACACCGCAATATTCACTAGAATTTAAGTTGAAAGCGGTGCAATGGAGCTTCGAAACTCACCGAACGGTTAAGTCAGTGGCTGAGGCATTAGATATTCATCCATTCATGCTTTCGAAGTGGAGAAAAGCATACAAGGATGAGGTGAGACATATGGTAAAGAGCAAGGATGTGGCTAAACCGAAAAAGCTAAAGCAGAGTGATGAGCTTGAAAGTCTTAAGCAACGAATAGCTGAGCTTGAAGAAGAAAATGATATCTTAAAAAAGTGGCAACGTTATCAAGCGGAACAAAGGCGGAAAGGTTCGGATTCATAAAGCGTTATAGCAAGCTTCATTCTGTGATAAAGCTCTGCAAATACCTTAATGTTTCTCGTAGCGGTTTCTACCAATGGTTACGCAGAAAGCCGAGTGCAACAGTACGATCTGACACTCATTTACTTCATGACATTCGGCGTATATTCGACAGAAGTCAGGGACGTTATGGCAGTCCTAAGGTGTTTCGTCTTCTGAAGTCAGAAGGTTGGTCGGTAAGCTGCAAGCGAGTTGCTCGCTTGATGCGAGAGGCGGGATTGAAAGCACGTGTTGATCGTGTTAACAGACGGATGAAAAAGAGCAGAGCGTTCTTTCGTGCGCTAGAAAATCACCGACTGACTATCAGTAAGCTAACAGATATTAATCAGCAATGGTCAGGTGATGTGACTTACATAAAGGTTGGTCAGCGCTGGGCCAATTTAGCTGTAGTTATCGATTTGTACTCACGCAAACCATCAAGCATAGTATGAATAGACCTGGTCAATGCACTGACAATGCTGAAGTGGAGTCGTTCTTTAAAACGTTAAAAGGTGAGCTCATTAAGGGTGCATCGATAAGAAATCTAGCCGTTCTTGCTGATAAATTGCGGAAGTACATCGACTACTTCTACAACAGAACACGAATACACAGCAGTATTGGATATGTGTCTCAAATACAGTTTGAAAAACAGCTAGTTTAGATATTCGCGTGTCTACTAAATCGGGTGAACATCACCCTTACTACAGAGCTGTTTTGGTATGAAATGGCTTATGTGTTTATGGTGGTCTGTTTAGGTTATGGGGCGGGCAAATTATGGCGGGCGTTAGGCAAAAGAATAACAATTTAACAAAAATGGCAAAAATATTATGTATAAAGTAGTGGCTTATCTTGGTTTAGGTATTTTAGTGGGATGTTCATCAATAACTGAAATTCAAAATGAAAGCATAACAGATATTACAGGTAGTTGGGAGTGTAGTGGTTTAGGTGATAAATCTATCCAGCTTTCATATAGAGATCGTATCGATTACATTGAAGATGGCTCGTTCGATAAATTATCGAAGATGAACTTTAAACTACCAAGTCATGCTGAACTCTATGATGTGACTATTGCTAGTAAAGGGACTTGGAACCTAAAAAACGGCTCTGTGAATGAGGAAATGAGCAACTATTCAGTAGAGGTAGGAGATGATTTTCCTGAAATGTATGTTGAGCAACTCAAAAGTAATATTAAATTACCAGAGAAAGCCAAGTGGAAGCTAACACCAGTAAGTGAGCAAGTCATAAGTAAAACGAGTAATTTTGGTCAGAAACTTACCTGTAAGAAGGTTTTACTTTAGATCCTTTTGCCTAAGGCCATCAAGTTGACCCTTAATACGGCCCATTTTTGGTATGAATTGGATTGTGTGTTTACGGGGGTCTGTTTGGGTTCTGGAGTGGACAACTTATGGCGGCGATATATATTGCTGTAGCTTTAATTTATAACTAAATATAACTGGTAAGGGAATGCATGTTATCGTTTTTAACAAAAATAGTGATCATTTCAGGTTTGTTGCCATTTATGTCAGGAGAGAATGAAAAGACAAACCTTCACTTTGGCCGAGTGTTCTTGCTCATACTTGTGCCAAGTATACTTTCTTTAATTATCTCATTTGTTGTGTACCTCAATGGTTGGAGTCCAATAGTATTGTTTGCATCATCAACACTTTACTTTGTTTTGCCGTTTATTATGCTAAAGAGTTGGTATGGCTATCATACATCTATTGCTCTCAAATTTAGTAGTATGTTTGTTGTTGTAGTTTTCTTGACAGAGCTTGCCTTTCAGCTTGGGGCTTATGCAAGTCAAAATGTATAACAAGGCAATGCGTTACACTCGGCGGTTTTGGTATGAAGTGTAATTGGTTTAGAAAGTAATGCGCTGGCGCACCTTATGCCAAGCGTTATGGCTACAAAAGATAGTCGTATTTGAAGCTCGACGATCTGAGATATTGGTAGCGATTTGCAGAGCTTCAAAAGCAATAAAGCTGGCAATTCTATGAATCTTCGATGCGTTGCTTCTATTGTTTAAGTCGTTACTTGGTCACGGTTTTATCTTGAGATCAACAACTCCTCCAACGCCAGTTAAGTGGTTAGGTTTTACTATCTCGTCAGTTATTAGGATTTTTCCTCAGCTCTACAACGCGCATCGGGTTATCTCTGCATGATCCAGCCAAAATCATATTCGTTTCTCTAACGTAAAAGCTGCGCCATGTCTAAAAGCAACGCTAACTATCAACAATATGATTTTAAACAATAAAATATTAAAGTGCCCTTATCGTTAAGCACTTGGTGGTATATCATGAGTGCAAGCAGAAAATTACATACCTTGCTTGGCGGTAGCGTGGAAAAATTGAACACCAAACGCTCAGAAAAGTAGCCATAGCAAGGCCATCAATACGACCTCCAACGCTCGGCATTCTAGGTCTGAATTGGCTATGGTGTTTGCGGCGGTCTATCAACATTATCGTAATACGTTGTGGCGTATTATAGCAGGCGGTAGGCTAATAATGGACATACTAGGTAAATAAGGGTGTTTTAATGAAAAAATTTAAAAGTATAGTGATCTTGTCGTTAGGCTTGATTAGTGGGAGTGCTTTAGCTGATGGGCATAAAAATTCAGCACTCCTATTGATAGAGACAATGAACTTAGACTCACTAATGTCTGAATCAGTGGATCAACTGTTAGCTATGCAGCTTCAAACCCAACCACAGCTACAACCTTTTGAGCATACAATACGAGAGTTCTTTAATACCTATATGAGTGGTGAGAGTTTGCGAGATGATTTTGTACAATTATACATGGATGCTTATACACAAGATGAATTAGAAGAAATGATTGCATTCTTACAAACTCCCACCGGTCAAAAGTCACTAAAGCTTTCTCCTTTATTAATGAGAAAAGGTGTTGAAATTGGACAAAAGCGAATGATGGAAAGCGCTTATATGCTAGATATTATGATTGAAGAAGAGGCAAAAAACATAAGAGCGTTGCAAGAACAGCAAGGCAAATAAGCCTAACAAGGTCATCAAGGTGATTTACACTCGGCGGTTTTGGTATGGAGTTCGGTGTACTTGGTGGGTTCACCGTGGCGTACCATATTACAGGCGTTATAAGTTTTAAAGGGAAGTGAATATGTCATTGCCGAATTTAAGGCAGAAGGATGGAAGTTATCTATGTGGAGCATACAGTATAGTCGCTTGCATAAAGTATTTTGAGTTGATAAATAGAAAAGTGAAAATTCCATTATTTGATGTGGAAAATTGTTGTTTTTCAGAGAAATACACTGAAGTTGATACTTCATTAGAAGCGAATGATGTAGCGGAAAGTATTTATAAAATTACTGGCATCGGTTATCCGATGGCAGATGGAAAGTTTGTTGAATCAGGCGGCTTCAACCCGTTATTTATGGTTGTTCACGTACTTAAGTGTTTTGGCTTTGAGGTGGAAACTGCTTGTTCACCTGATGCAGAAGTATTTTTGAGTGTTCAATACCCGCAAGAGTATCAGAGGTTAAAAAGTTCTAATCTTAGATTAAAAATAGATAACTCAGAACAATTCACAGACCCAGGAAGCTTGAAAATATCGGTTATATTTTATGAATTACCCGATGGAACTTTAACTAGCCATTATATCATCAATGATGAAAAAGGTTGCTGGCTAGATACAGAACTAGATGAGCACCCTCTATTTTGGGATAAGATTGGCATTTGGGATATCAGTAGCAACAAGCGACAGGGTGGTGTCTGGACAGGTATCTCTCTGGTCGTGAGTCGCCCGAACTTATAACATAAACATCAAGGTGATGATTTACACTCGGCGGTTTTGGTATGGAGTTCGGTGACCATGGTGAGTTCATCGTGGTGCACCTTATGTTGGCGTTATGTTTTTAAGAGGTAATAATGAAAAAATGTATTGTATGCTTGTTGATGATTTTATTATCAGGCTGTGTTGCTACTGGTCCCAGCTTTACAAAAATAATTGAGTTAGAAGATGATGGAAGCGCGATCTACTTATATAGGCCATCAACAATCGTCAATAGTGGAATGGCCCCCGATGTTTATATTAATGGAGTTAAATATAGCAAGTTAAATGATGGTGGGTATCAAGTCTATAACCTTGAGCCAGGGAGTTATCAAGTAGTAATCGATGGTAATCTTTTAACATGGTTTCATGGTCGGTCTGAAGTAAATGTTAACTTATTAGAAAGGCAAACTGTATATATACGTCTTGGGGATCATGTAGGTGATGTATCTGGTTTTGGTTTCGCCGTAACTGGAGCTATTTTTACTGAGGTTGATGAATCTTTAGCAAAAAAAGAATTAATGGATACCAAACTGTCAATGTGACAAACATAACAAGGCCACCAATTTAATCCTTACCAAGGCGAATTTTTGTTACAAAGAGGTTTTTGTGTTTACGAGAGTCTATGTGAATTAGTTGTGGGCAAATTATTGAAGCGTTAAGCATATTATTGGAGACGATATGGATATCGTAAAGAAACATTTTGAGGAAGAAGCGAAGGAATTTGATCAGATAATCTTGAAACTAATTCCTTATTACGAGGAGATGATTGATGCTCTTGTTTCAATGATCCCATTTGATAAGTCTGAATCTATAAATGTGATAGATCTTGGCTGTGGTACGGGAACAATATCAAAACGTATTAAGCAAGAATATCCAAATGCCAAAATTACATGTCTAGATCTTGCTGAAAACATGGTTGAAATGTCTCAGTTTAAATTGAGAAACTTCAATGATATTCGTTATCAGGTAGGTGATTTTAGCGATTATAATTTTGATGATAGCTATGATGTTGTTGTTTCCTCTCTTGCGCTACATCATCTTGTAACAGATAGCGATAAAATTAATTTTTATCGAAAGGTCTATGATTCAATTCGGCCAGGCGGTGTTTTCTTCAATGCTGACGTTATACTAGGTTCAAACGACAAGCTACAAGATGTATATATGAGCAAATGGAAATTGTTCATGAAAAAGACTGTTTCAGAGAAAGATATTGAAAGTAAATGGCTTCAAAATTATCGAGATGAAGATAGGCCAGCAAAGCTGATTGATCAATTAAAATGGCTTGAAGCGATAGGGTTTTCAGATATAGACATTGCATGGAAGTATTATAACTTCTCTGTTTATGGCGGTTTCAAGTAGGCATTTGCTTAACAAGGCCGTCAAGTGTGACGCTGGACTTCGGCGGTTTTTGTATGCAGTTCGTTGCGCTTTTCTGGTTCAGTGGGGCACACCTTATTACAGGCGTTAGGCCTACATGGAGGTAAAGTTTGAAATTAAAAGTAATAGCATTGGCACTAGTCGCAACTATGCTCGGAGGTTGCTCTGCTGTACCTACGGTTGAGCTTAAACAAGATGAATTTGTAAGTTTACGGACAGTGAAGTTAGCGTCTGTACCTCATGATGATAACTCTATGCTACATGTCATCAGTAATGTTGACATTGAATCATTGGGTGTCGGTTTTACTGCAAGTTCTGGAGACGAAATGGGTTTGAGAGAATTTACTCTTTATTTTATGGATAAAAATAGCATTAGCTTTAATCAGCTTGTACAGTCTCAATTTCTGCAAAAAATATCAAAAGATAATTTAGCGGTAAGTTTCACTAATGATTCTCCAAATCGACTTGTTTTAACTATTAATGTAGTTGTTTTGGGAATGAAGCATGGGCTTTCTGATGAGTTCAACGCTTTGTTTAATATATCGGGTCAATTATTCAATGCAGACGATGATTTGATTTGGTCATATAATTCGATCCCGATACCACCGGCTCCCGGCTACTCATCAACAATTGGAGATATGTTTTATTCTCCTGAATCATTCAATCAATATTTAGTTGCTGCATCAGAACCAATAGTTCACAAGTTGTACGAACACTTCAAAAAGGAATTACTATAGGCCTATAAAGCCATCAATTTGACCCTTACCACGGCGCATTTTTGGTACAAATAGGCTTTTGTGTTTACGAGAGTCAATTTGAATTGGTAGCGGGCAACTTCTGCCGGCGTTATGGAAAAAATGTAAGCAAAGGATTTATCAAGAAATATGAAATTGAGTATTTACATAGTTATAGTGGCTTTTTTCTTTATTTCTATATCCTCAAATGCAAGTGAGTCAGTATCAGGTAATATCTCCAAAAGTAGAGAACTTGAACAAATATGCCTTTCTTTAATGATGTTTAAACTTGATAGGGGACGATGGCCGACAGAAGAAGAAGGTCTATATGTACTTTCATTTGCTAGAGAGGGTGAGGAAGGTTATACCGATGGGCATGCTTATCTGGATGTAATAGAACAAGATCCATGGGGAAATGACTATATCTACAAGGCGGAGGAAAGTCGATTTGAATTGTGGTCTGTAGGAGCAGATAGCACCTTAGGTACTCAAGATGATATTGGGCCTGATATCTGTAAGTACGTGGGTTTTGAATAAATTGCCATAACAGACATCATGCTTTCTATCGGCCCAGTAAAGGCCAATAGATATGTACGAATCTGTGAAATTTAAGTGTAACAGTGTGGGCTCATGAAGCCACAGCTTAAGTTAGACGTTTGATGCACAAAGGAATATTTATGTCGTTTAATTTAGACGAAAAATTCATAGTTGAAGCAGAGTCAGTTTTGGCTGGTTCCCTTCCTGCTAGTTACAGGTTTGCCATGATGCAAAGCAATGGTGGTGAGGTGGAAGCTGATGATGACGAATGGGAACAATACCCAATTCTTGATAAAACAGATAGAAAGCGTTTCTCTCGAAGCTGCAATAACATAATAACTGAGACTGAATCATGCATGGGTTTTGGTTGTTTTCCCGAGAATGCAGTTGCAATAGCAAGTAATGGTTGTGGTGACCAACTAGTCCCGCTTATAACAAGACCATCAAGATGATGGTTTACACTCGGCATTTTGGGTATGGAATTTAGTGAATTTGGTGAGTTCATCGTGACGCACCGTATCCTAGACGTTATCTTACAAGGATGGTAAGTTTGAATTGGTTAATCAATTTTTCTTCATGGAAGAAAGCAGGTGTTTTACTTAGCTTGAACTTTGCGCTTCAAGCTATAATATTATTAATTATATACCCATTAATTTCTGCATCAATAGATCCTCTTGATGTACAAGTGGGTCTCACGTCTGAGTCTGTGAATTCTTTTTTTAACGAAATTGGCACAGCTGGAAGGAAGTATTATTTTTTAAATGAAATGACCGTAGACATGCTTTTTCCGCTGGTTTATTCATTTGCATACTCTCTATTGCTTATTGAGCTAATTAAATCATGTGAATTGATTAGCTCATCGCTAAAATACATTGCCTTACTACCATTTGGTATTGGGGCATCCGACGTTATCGAGAATGTGCATATACTAGTGGCTATTCATAGTTATCCTGCAAAAAGTGAATTACTGATTAATGGTTTGTTCATCGCAAATATGTCTAAACATAGCTTAACTGTGCTCGTGTTATCGGCTATATTGTTATTAACCTGTTGGTTAGTTGGGATGAAGGTAAACCGTCGTGTAACAAAGTCATCAAGGTGATGCGTTTTCGTTTGGCTAGCTGTGGATTAACCGAGCAATACTGATTGCTCCGGATCCATAGGTGATCTGAGTCTCTTTTTATGCATGTTAGAGCATTGATTTTCTGGCGACTCGTGTAGTATTCGAATATTAAGTCTTCTACAAGGGCATCGTTAAATTGACCTACGGAAAATAGATGATGGAATTGAAAGTTTTAGTTGATAACAATACAATAATCGACCGATATTATTTAGGTGAGCCGGGTGTCTCGTATTTGATTACAGAAGGTGAGACAAAGGTATTGTTCGATGTTGGTTATTCAGACGTATTTATTCAGAATGCTAAAAAAATGAATGAGCCCTTAATGGATGTTAACTATGTTGTTATATCCCATGGTCATAATGATCATACCGGTGGGTTAGTTCCGTTGGTTAAACATTACTCTGAAGCAAAAGCTGAAGGTATAGATTGCCTAAGTCCAACAATTATTGCTCATCCAGAAGCGTTCTCGTACAAAGAGTATTCTAGTGATGAAATAGGTTCAGTTTTAGATCGAAAAAAGGTTGGTAAGTATTTTGAAACGAGATTAAGCCATAAACCGGTATGGATAACGGATAAATTAGTATTTCTAGGTGAAATTGACAGAACCAACTACTTTGAGAATATCGAACCTATTGGCCAATGTGAAAATTCTGATTCAATGGTTGATGACTATGTTAAAGATGACTCAGCATTAGTATATAAATCGCCTCAAGGGTTGGTCATTATAACAGGGTGCTCTCATGCTGGTATTTGCAATATTATTGAGTATGCCAAGAAAGTTTGTGGTGATGACAGGGTTTTTGATGTCATCGGTGGTTTTCATCTTCTTGAACCAAGTAATATTCAATCAGAAGGCACTCTCAATTATTTCAAAGTTCAAGACATAAACAACATTCATCCGTGTCACTGTACTAGCCTAGAGTACAAAATTAAGCTATCAAAGTCTTCGAATGTTATGGATGTCGGTGTTGGCTTATCACTTAGTTTTCAATAGGATTAGCTTTATCGAGTGAGCTCTGAAGGTATTATCACGAATCCACCATTATAAGAGGGGATGTTGAAGGTAGGCCGCAGTAGTAATTATCGTGCAAGTATGGTCGAGGAAAACTGTAATTTTGGCGATGCGAGGTAAATTTACGTTAGGCAATCAAGGTGATGCGTTACACGCGGCATTTATGCTCATCAAGTAAATAGGGACATTTAACGATGATAATAAACTCTTGGAACTTTGAATTTGGCGGATTAAGCCGAGAGGAGTTGTTACTTCAGTTGTCAAAGCGGAAAATCAATTTAAATGCTTATGCAACGATGCTTTTTTTGAACAATAGCTTCGTTATTTCTCAAGTAAGTAAGAGAGTTACGGTCATAGAAACAAGCGTTGAACTTTTGGGTTTTAGCGATGGTGCCATTTATCAGGATATTATCACTGAAGCAGAGCTTCATGGGTTGACGTTTTGTCCAATAGAGCTAGCTCCTTATTTAAGACTACAGTATCTAAATCAACCTGAAGGTATAAGTTTAACAATCGCTTCAATCAAGCCATTTACCTCGCAAGAGCACCCAAACGGTTTTTACTTGAGTCACTCTGATGGAAGTTATTGGTTACGCGGTTACAGGGCGACAGATGATTGGTTATGGCCTTCCGAGAGCAGATTTGTATTTGTTAAAAAATGAGTAATAAAGCAACCAATGTGATGCATTACACTTGGCAGTTTTGGTATGGAGTTCGGTGTGATTTGCTAAACAAGGGCAGTAAATATGCTTTCTAAAGAAACAATGAAAAATTCAAGTTATGTCTACTGTTATTCACTATTTGTTTTTTGTGGTCTTACTTTTGTTTCAATCATAGTTTCTAGTCCACCACTGATTTATACGTACAAATCAGTGGTGTCTGCTTTTTTGCTTTCGTGTATCATCGTTGGTTTAACTGTGATTGAACTTAAAGTTAGAAAGGTAGGTGGGTATAATTGGAAGCCGGTGGCAATATCATTAATTCCAAGTACAGTACTTATTTTGTTCTCAATCCCAAGCATAGTCTGGGTTGAGTACCATTTTTCTGACTTTGATAAGCAAGTAGTTGTTAATGTTGAAAATAAAAAGATAACCTATTACCGAAATAGCATCAGTTGCTACAAATTATCTTTGAAAAATGCCGTTATAGATGGCAACCTTTGTTCTTCTTCTCGTATGTATGCAAATAGTCCTTTATACGGTGAGATAGAGGTAAGGTATGAAACATCACCTTTTGGCTATCTCATTAAAGATTAATATAATACTTACGATGTCCGGTTTGCGATTGAAGGCGAGGGGTTTCGGAAAATAGGAACGATGATTTACGCTACAAGCGACAAGACGTAAATAAGGAAATAAAGACTAAGGAGAAATATGCAGGGTGAACGTGAGTTAATGCAAACCAAGTCTATGAATTTAATGGGGATCAAAGGGGGTGCGAAGCGAGTGATATTCAACCCAGATCGAGATCGCTTCAACATCCCTCATAGCGCTCAAACCCGAATTAATGATGGGCTAAATGCTAACTTTATTATCGTCAATTCTAAGTTTGTCGCTATTGCAATGCAGTATCCAATTTATTTTCAATTGGAGACTTTTTTTCAGACTTTAGTTATCAATAGAACTCCTATTTTGGTTGTGTTGGCAAGTCATGCTGATATGAGGAATGATAACTTACCGGACTACTTTTCTCGTTCAGATCGTTACGGTGGGATCAACGTAAATTCATCAAGGCTAGAGGAGGTTGTACTTTCGCCCAACGTAGACGCTTCAGTGTTCAATCTTAATGTATCTGGCTACCAAGCAACTATTGATATTCCTGTTGTACATGTCTGGAATTGGCCTGATCACAAAACGATTAGTCTAGAAGCAACCCTTAATTTGGTTGAGCTAATTGAATCGATAGCTTTTGAGCGTAAAGAGTTTTACAAAAAGCGAAATAGCCGTGCCTTCCATGAGGTTGATAAATTACTTCCTGTTATACATTGTAGAGCTGGCGTTGGCAGAACAGGGCAAACAATAGCGGCAATGGTAATGAATCGTCCAAATACATTAAGTTTGCCTGATATAATCAAAGACTTAAGAGTTTCTCGCAATGATTTAATGGTTCAAACTGTTCACCAGATGAAAACGTTAGTTGAAATGGAAGAATATTTAAAGTCTCGGGATGTTAGTGAAGGGACTAGCTGTTAATTAAGGGTATCGGTTGTTTGTGAGATAAGCGTTGAATAAACGTTAAACACCAGCTGCTGGAGTATCAATAAGTAGCATTTGTTGGTATAAATATATCTAAACGCTATGTTAATTAAAAGTGATTGTGAAATCGACACAGAATTCTTTATTATCATCAATAAACACATATCTTGTTATGTTATGATTACTTTTATTCTTAATGACGACATTAGTTATCCTCTTTTTCAATTTTTTGATAAAACCTCAGAAAAGCTTGCTTTAAATATATATAAAAAGTTTAAGTCTTATGAAGTTCATGGTGATATCTATCACTGTAACCACTTGAAAGTTTTAAACTCTAAGATATGGAAATATAAAGGTTTAATCTATAAGTTAAGAGTTGATAATGGAAGTGAGTCAGCAAGAGTACTTTTTACAAAAACAAAAAGCGGAGATGTTGTTATTCTTCATGCTTTTTTTAAAACAACACGGAAAACACCAAAGAAAGAAGCTAAACAGGCCATCACTGTATATCAAATATTTGATAGCCTTGATAAGAAAATCTTCGAACTTGATGCGAGTTGCACAAATAGAAGCTCGTCAGTAACGAGTCGATATGATGTCCTTTTAGATCTTACCAAATAGAAACTCTTCGTGGCTGCTGAGCCACAAAGGGCATTTAGTCATGGCCTTTGAATACAGTGGGTTTTGATAATGAACGGTCAGCCACCGCTGAAGTTTCGGGTAGGGGGCGCTTAAGAACCACCGGCGATCAACACGAGAGAATTGGCGTATAAAGGGCAATATTGCGTAGTCAGCTAAACTTGGATTCTCACCCATTAAGTATTCCTGTTCGGCAAGACGTTGTTCGAGGTAACTCAGAAACCGCTCACACTGGTCCCGATAGTCAACTTCATTACTGTGGTGGTAGCGGGCCGCAATTTTGTACCTATCCAATGAAACAATAAACTCAGTGTCATTGCGGTTGATTAACGTCATCATGGTCTGAAATTTATCTGGGCGATCACTTAACAGCAAGTTGCTTGGGTCACTTTGTTCTAATGCCCAAATCATAATATCTAGGCTTTCATCGATAACGGCTGAATCATTGCATACCAATACCGGCACTGTTCCTTTCGGGGAAACGCTTAGCATTTCATCGGGAAGGTTTGCTGTTACGACGTCACGCAGCATTACGGGCTGTTGGGCCAGTAGCAAAGCAAGTCTTGCCCTTATGCAATAAGGGCAACGACGAAGTGAGTACAGTATGGGTAATGACATGTGCTTTCCCTCGCAATGTCTAACACGCTAATATTTATGACTATAGTCGTGTTATCCGGGTGTTAGGTATTGCGAGGCAAATATTTCTTTTGTTATTGGTTGATTTTCTGCTTGAGGCTGAAGAATTCCTCGCTATTCAGATCTTCTTTGCGGCAAATACTCAGTAAGTCATCAACAAAATGCTCAAGGGCACGATGCTCAATTTGCCTAATTTGCTCTTGTTGTTGTTCTGTGAGCATGTGATACATGGTCGCTGCGCCAAAATCGCCAAAAATGATATTGGCTTGCTCGTCAAACAAGGTGTTATGGGCATATAAGTCACCATGGCAGACTTGGTTTTCATGCAAGTGCTCAAATACGCCTTCCATCTGGGCAACGATTTTATCAATTTGCGAAATGGTTAGGGTAAAGTCTGGCCAGAAGGTGTCGCGGGTACAGCTGTTGAAGCAGGGTGGCAGTCCCAGGTTACGGTAGTGAGAGGGGATAAGGCTCATAATCAGTGCCAAATATCCACTTTCATTGACTTGTGCCAGGGACTGTACAAGGTTTGGATGATTGCCGACTTTTAAGCACGCTTGCAATTCGTCCTGGGGATAACCATCGCTGGTGACCTCACCTTTGAATACCTTAACGGCAATATCTTCAGGAAAGTCGGGTTGAGGTTGACTCCAGGTAGCTTTTGAAATGATCCCCGAAGCACCTTGTCCCAGTACTTGCTGCAGCGAGAAGCTGGAAGAGGGCACTTCCGGCACTGATTCAATTGTAATATCCGAGTGGCAAAACGGGTTGCCGGCAAAGGCAAACCAAGCGAGCTTGGGTAAGTTGAGTAGTTGATCTGGGCACTCAGTCAGTTCATTTGCTGAAATACGCAAGAGCTCTAGTTTGCTCAATTGCGCCATGGTTTGCGGCAGGTTGGTTAGACGGTTACCCGCTAACGCTAACTTTTGTAAACGTGGACGTTCGCCTAAAGAATCCGGTAGGGTTTCAATCTCGTTATTCGTCAAAATAAGCCAGCGTAGTTTTGGCGGTAATGAGTTCGCCGGAACTTGTTTGATCTTGTTTGACTTAAACCCGACCATTTCTAGCTCGGGGCATTGCCCCAGTACTTCAGGCAAAGATTCGAAGTGGTTATTCGAGGCAAATACAATCTTGAGTTTATGTAGCTGGCTTAGCGCGGCTGGCATTGAGCTTAGCTGATTGTTGGATAAATCAAGAATTTCTAAGCTATCTGCGAGTGAGAGTATCTCGAGTGGGAATTCTGTTAAGTTTTCCGACAATTTCAAGTGCTGAATGCCTGCTAGTTCGCCTGATTTTAGCTGAGAAAGTGAATGCAAAATGATAAATCCGTACTTTGAGTGATACAAAAAGGCGGGTAGTCTACTAGAAAAATGAAGGTTATTGGTAGTTATCACCAGGCTTAATTCAAGGAGGAAGAACCGTTGTCATTACAGAAAGAAGTGCGTCTGTGCCCATGTTGTAGGGCTGAAACATATCATGTTGTCGTTTTGGTCAGAAAGCCAACGGGATATAAGAATGCAGATGACCGTAAGGTGAAAGAGTTTATATCCGGTTTTATTAAAGGTTGGGCACTTGGGCCGTTTGTTGCTTCAATGGATGAATTCTGCCGTCATCTTGTCTGTGAAAACTGTGGTGAGAAGACGATCGAAGATTAGTGTTCGAGCCTAGGTAGGTCAAACTGTTTGCTTATCTTGCCATTGGAGAATCATGGAAGAATTACAAGGTGGTCGTGAGGGCCAAATTTATCGCGTGAATAATCAGGTTTATCGTCCAAGTCAAAAGTGGACACCTTCTATTCATTTGTTACTTAATCATCTCAAGGCAGAATCGTTTGATGCGGCTCCGCAGGTATTTGGTATTAACCGTGATGGTTATGAAATACTTTCTTATCTCGAAGGCGACGTTTTTAACTATCCCCTTGTTGGGCCTGTAGCCAGTATGGAAGCACTGTCTTCTGCGGGTCGGTTGCTTCGTCAATATCATGATGTATCTGCGAGTTGGATCCAAAGCGATAAACACCAAGACTTGGAATGGATGTTACCCAGTAGAGAGCCGCAGGAAGTGATCTGTCATGGTGACTTTGCGCCTTACAATGCAGTATTAGATGGCAATACCGTGATAGGTATTATTGATTTCGATACTGCTCATCCAGCGCCGAGGATATGGGATGTTGCTTATGCTGTGTATTGCTGGGCGCCATTTAAGACGCATCCGAATGATGCTCTGGGTGAGTTAAAAGAGCAGTCAGTTAGGGCAAGAGTATTCTGCGATTCATACGGCTTATCCCATGAGAACCGCCTTCAGCTTGTTGATATTATGATAGCGAGATTGAATGCCTTAGTTGATTTTATGGTTTCTGAAGCGAATAGCGGAGACGCCTCTTTTGCCCAAAACATTAATAATGGACATCATTTATCTTATCTTGAAGATGCCCAATATTTAGAAAGAAACAAGAATGAAATTACGTCAATAATCTGTTCTTTTTAATGCACACTTAGTAGGGGTGATTATGCGAAATGACTTGTTCGGCACAGTTTTACCCATTATTCAATCGCCCATGGCCGGTGTTCAAGACAGCACTTTGGCAATTGCAGTGAGTGAAGCGGGTGGGTTAGGGTCTTTACCTTGCGGCATGTTAAATATTGACCAGATAGTCAGTGAAATTAAGACGATAAAGTCGGCAACGAAGAATCCATTTAACCTTAACTTTTTCTGCCATGATATGTCGCCTTATAACCAATCACGGCATGCAAAGTGGCAACAAAGACTACAGCCTTATTTTTCAGAGCTAGGCGCTGAGTGTATGAGTCAGCCAAACGGCGCCAGCCGGGTACCGTTCAATCACGATATCGCTGATGCGATAGAGCCCTTTACTCCACCTGTTATTAGCTTTCATTTCGGCCTGCCTGATAAAGACTTACTAGAGCGGATAAAGCGGTGGGGAACAACCGTTATCTCTTCGGCCACGACCGTAGAGGAAGCCATTTGGCTTGAATCAAATGGCGTTGATGCGGTTATTGCTCAGGGTATTGAAGCGGGTGGCCACCGCGGGATGTTTTTGTCGGCTGATCTCTCTACTCAAATGGGATTGTTTGTATTAGTCCCCCAAATTGCCAGTAAGATAAACGTACCGGTCATTGCCGCGGGTGGAATAGCCGATAGTAAAGGCGTACAGGCCGTATTGAAGCTTGGCGCGGATTATGTCCAGATCGGTACCGCTTTCCTGCTTTGTACTGAAACTAAAACGTCACAAATTCACCGCTCAGCACTCAAGGGGGCCGGTTCTCAGCATACGGCGGTTACCAATATTTTCTCGGGCAGGCCTGCTAGGGGGATTGTTAATCGAGCTATAAAAGAACTTGGTTGTATTAATAATGCTGCGCCTGATTTTCCTTATGCGTCCATTGAAATGACTCAATTACGGACTCAGTTTGAAAAACGCGGCAGTGGGGACTTCTCACCGCTGTGGAGTGGTCAGAACACATCGGGTTGTAAAGAGATATCGGCGAAAGAGCTAACGCTATCGCTTGCCGCGAGCTTTGATTTAATGGAGTAAATAGGATCCCTATGAGACAGCAGTATCATTTCCACCAATCCGAGTTAGGGTTGCAAGCTTGGGATGTATTATTAGGGTAGGGTGATGGACGGCATGCATCGGGTGTGTAAGTGGATTGCCATATTAGTGGGATGTCTGTAGTGTGTTTTTTTCACTAAATATCAGTTACTAAGGAACTCAGATGCCACTACCAAGGGTTATGCAGGCAAAAATTATTGATATCGAGTGTGGGGAGGATGTCACCATAATCGAACCGGCCAATGTTTATGGTTGTAAGCTAAAAGACGGGGTGTTCATCGGGCCATTCGTCGAAATCCAGAAAAACACTATTATTGGTGAAAGAACGAAAGTTCAGTCACATAGCTTTATCTGTGAATTTGTCACTATTGGTTCGGGCTGTTTCATTGGTCACGGTGTTATGTTTGCCAATGATTTATTCAAAAATGGCGAGCCAGATCCAAACCCTAATAGCTGGGGCCGGACGGTTATTGGAGATAACGTGACAATTGGCTCCAATGCGACGATCCTCGCAGTGAGTGTTTGTTCGGGCGCTGTGATTGGGGCTGGTAGTGTTGTGACAAAAGACATTACTGATAAAGGTATTTATGCGGGGAACCCAGCAAGAAAACTGAGAGATCTACCATAAATTCACAGCACTTGGATCGAAAAAAACAACAGAGTACAAATACGGCCATGACTTGAGGCCGGAATTTGTACTCTGAAGCTTTGTTTTACCCTTGGCTGTTTTCATAACCGAAAGTTAGCTAGTTCACTTCTTCGACCTTCAGCGTTACATATCCTCGGTTATTACCGTAGAACCCCCATGCATCATTGGGGAAACAATAGAGATATCCCGACTTCTTCACCTCTATCGTCGCGCCCGAGCCGATGCTGAATTGGCGAAGTGGGCAGTGTGTACCGTCTTTGTTGGGGTTGCCACCATTGGCGACTGCACCCATTAAACAGAAGTATGACGCTTCTTCCACACGCTTTGTGAGAACGAAATTCGCATCGGGCTTATCGAGTAGTTTTTTGTATAGCCTTTCCACAAAACCCAGACCTTCACTGGCAATATGGGCGATTTCACCGAGGTAGAACCGGCCATCATTGGTTCCTGCGGGGCCACAAGGAACACTTTTATCTACCCATTGACCTGTCGCTGTAAAGCGATAGCTTTTGCCTTTTTTCAGGTAGATCCCAGTCCAAGACCATGGGTGTTTGGCATAGATATCAACTTCTATAGGGCTTCCTTCAGTGAAGGACTGTGTCGAGCGATAGGGGCCTTGCTTAATGGGTGGCTTTTCACGTCTTTCTAGCGCCGACTCATGAAAGCTCCCAGTTTGTTTTTCAAAGCACGGTATACTGCGAGGAGCGGTGACTAACACCTTCATAAAGCCAACATGCGAATCATGAAGCTCAGCCGCGTGGTTAGGCTTGATTTGGTTAAGCATGTCCTCGTGCCATACAAGATCATCCGTAACACCTTTCAGCTCATTGATCATCCAGCTAAGGGTTGTATCTGAGAGTCCATCTTCTTTATAGCCACCCCCAATATCACTATGTACACCAGGAAACCATAATTGTTTCATTGATGGGTGATTATTGCCTTCCCATAACGTAGGACTAAAGCTACCTCTTTGCTCATCAATAGCCACGGCATGTCGGGCGTGCTCGACGTTTGTACTTAGCTTTACATCATGGAATTGATACTTCTTGGGATTATCAAACAGATCGGCGACTGCTTTATCATTCGGTACACCTAGCGCACCAACAGTATCCCAAACACCGAGGAAGAACACTGTGTTGGAATTATCATGAAACTTGATGTTATGGTGGGCTTTTAAAAATTCAGCCGTTTCATCTTCCCTATACCCTTGGGTATAAACCGTTTTTATTGTTTCGTCCCATTCAGCTTCCTTGTGTTTATGTAGATCGACGATACCCAATTTGCAGATCATTCCGGCTAAACTACGTGCTGTGAAAGCGCCTCGGCTAAAGCCCGTTAAAATGATTTTGTCACCCGCTTTATATTTGTCGGCTATCCATTGATAGCAGTCACGAATATCTTCAGAAATCCCGAAGCCGAAAATCCCTCCGGTGAACTTATCTATTCCCCCCTCGGTACCGACACCAGCCTGATAGCGTTTACGCTGAAGAACTGGTTTTTCAGGTAGTGCATCAAAGAGCTGTTTAACATTAGTTGGAGCAAGCTCTCCTTTGTCTCTGTTATCTGGATCATTCCAAGTGCCATCACAACACACAATTAAGTAAGCCATTTTACTCTCCTTGTCTGGGGTGTTGAGTGTACAAGAAGCGTAGTTTGCAGAGTGTGCAACCGGTGTGATATTGATCGAAGATGTAGCTAATCGGGTTTGATGCGTATCAAAGCTTGATGGGTTAGTGTCGAAAAAAAGGGGAATTTCTAGAAAGGCTGATTAGTTTGATATGTAAGATTGGTGCGGAGGGAGGGACTTGAACCCTCACGTCCTTGCGGACACTAGCACCTGAAGCTAGCGCGTCTACCAATTCCGCCACCACCGCATGTCATCTTACTCATCAGTGCCTACTCTTTGCGCCAGAGCGCTTGGAGCGAACAACGGGAATCGAACCCGTGTCATTAGCTTGGGAAGCTAAGGTAATACCATTATACGATGCTCGCGTATAAGTCACTGATTACAAAGAAACGATAAGCCTGTAGTGAGTTTCTCGCAATCGTAAAAGATGAATTTTGTTACGCCTATCACGCTTTAAGCAACCTTAACTCAATAGTTGATTGTTTAATAAACAACTCGTATATCAGTATGTCGTTCTACTGTTATTCATTAACGCTTTCTATGTACGCGAAGATGTCATTAACATCTTCTTTGGATAGTGTATGCCCAAATGCGGGCATCTGTCCGTTTTGGCCGTTTTCACCATCAAGTACCGAATGGATGAGCTCTGCTTTTAAGCCAAATGGATTTTGAAGTTCATCGAAAATATTGTCAGGCTTTACCTCAAAACCTACCGCTGCCGTTCCATCGCCATGACCGTTATCGCCATGACAGAACACGCAATTAGCGAGATATTGCGTTTTACCATTATCGATATTGGCCGTTGAATAAGGGTAATTCGCCAACAGGACGTAAGCTAAAATACTGGCAAAAAGCGTAATTGCAATGATGATTAGGGGAGCTTTCTTAAATGTCATTTATTGCCTGCTTATATCTCATGAAAAGTATATCAGGCTCCTTTTTATCAGTAGTGGTGTGAAAAAAGTGTTTGTCCTCATAGTTGTTGCCCAGCATAAATATAACGGCCTATCCTTAATAATTAATTCTTGGTACAGAGAGGGGTGTATGATGCGTCGTCTTTCAACATTCTCAGCGTTAGTTGTACTGTTCGTTTCAAGTGGTGCTGTACTGGTTGGCTGTAATGACTCTACAGAGCCGATGGTAGGGGCAGATGAAGATGAATATGGGTGCAAGAGCTCAGCAGGATACAGTTGGTGTGCAACAACAGAGCAGTGCGAACGGCCTTGGGAGCTAGCCGAGCGTGAAGGTTTTGATAACACAGAAGAAGCCTTTGAGATCTATTGTTCTGGTACTGGAGAAAACTAAAGTGTTTCGTGTTGGGTAGTACGCCATTGAGCCAATTTGATATTAGCGCCCTGCTTCTGCGGGGCGTTTTTGCATGCACAATTATAAATATACCCTTGTAATTTCGAGTGTTTTTCGTAGGGGAGAAAAGTGCTTCATCACGATGTCAATTATGCCCATCAGGTTTTTTTGGTCTAGCTTTATAGACTCGGGTGGCGAGTTTTGTTTGCTGTCGCACGGTGTTCTTAAGGATTTGGGTAACGCTGTGCAAAAAAATGAACATCGCCTTTTAGGTATAACTGTTTTGTAAATGCATGGCAGTATTTGCATGAGGATAGTTTGATGTTGCTCGGTATTTACGAAAAGAATAATTACATTTGGTAATATTTTGTGATTTTATTGATTGAGTTGTTAATTGTTCTCAATTTTTCGTGCATGACACAGGGAGATAAAAATGAGTCACTCAGATGCGGATCTGAAAAACCTTAAACGCCGACAGTTTTTGAAAACAACCACAGGGCTTGCCGTTGCTGGTGTAGGAAGTGGGCTGTTCAGTAGCACAGCAAGTGCTGCTGATGATGTTACTGATTGGCAGTCACTTCATTTCGGTGGGAGTGATAGTGATTTTTGGCGAGAAGTGAGACGGCAATTTATTTTAGATAGCAACACAACTTATATGAATATAGGGACAACAGGTTCTATGCCGAAGTCAGTGTTGCAAGCGTTTCACGAGAACAATAAAACCGTTGCTAAATATCCGTGGGATATGGATGGTAAATTTGGCGGCTGGCCGTATGTTTCTGAGATGGTGGCTGATATTGCCGCTGGTTTTGGTGCCGATCCTCACGAGATAATTTTAAGTCGTAATACCACCGATGGCATGTGTTCAATTATCAACGGCCTGCACTTTGAGCCGGGAGACGTCATTCTCACAACTCATCATGAGCATGTTGCTGCTTCATCGCCATTGAATGTGGTCAAACAGCGCTTTGGGGTCGAAGTTGTTGAGGTTGAACTACCTGTGTATACAGGAACTGAAGAAGTTACCGAGCAAGATTATGTTAAGGCTTTCAGAAAAGCGTTAAACGAACACAGTAATGTCCGGTTAATGGTGTTCTCGCATATTACATACAAAACGGGTGCGCGTTTGCCAGCCAAAAAACTATGTCGGCTTGCGAAAAAGTATGCAGTGCCGACGCTTGTCGATGGGGCGCATACCATTGGGATGATGGACTTGGATTTCCATGATATCGACTGTGATTTCTATGCGGGTTCTGGTCACAAGTGGCAGTGTGGGCCGGGTGCGACAGGGATCTTGTATGTGCGCGACAATGCGACACGGTTAGATGAGTATTGGCCTGAACGGGAAAACCCACTTTGGTATATCAACTCTTCGTTATCTCATGCCGACTACCTAGGTACCCAGCTGCAGATGCAGTACATCGGAAATGATAATTACCCAGCGAAACAAGCCTTGGCTGATAGCTGCAAAATGTGGGATGACATAGGCCGCCGTCGTATTGAATCTCGTGTGTTGTATCTAAGCAAATTATGCAAAAGCTTATTGTCTGATGCACTGCCGCAAGCTTTGGTGTTCTCACCGGATGTAGAGGGACTAGACAGCGGTTTAACGACATTCAATCCGTTCCCATTCAATGTTACTGATGGCGATTTGTTGACTGAATTCAGGGATAGGTTGCGTGAAGAGTATGGCTACATTATTCGTACCACTGACTTCAAGCTGTACAAAGATGATGTCGACTCGACTTACTCTCTGCGTATTTCTACTCACTTATTCCACAATGAGAAAGACGTGAAAGGGTTGGTGAAAGCAATAAAACAGCTGTATGAAGTAATGGCATAACATAAGGCGCCCAGTTCGCTGGGCGTATATCTCCCAGTCACATCAAGGTGTTTGGGATGCTGTACTGCAAGGATGAGGACAGTGCTTAATGAAAAGAACGAGACAATTATTACGATCCTTGATTGCCGCGATAGTACTTGGTGTTGGGGGACAGGCCAGTTCTTTGGCAATGGCTGACGATTTAGCGGAAATCAAGGAGCGGGGCGTCTTGCGTCATATTGGCGTGCCTTACGCTAACTTTGTTTCCTATATCAAAACAGATGAGTTTGAATCGCTAAGCGGGCTCGATGTTGAGATCGTAAAAGGTTTTGCCAAATCGCTAGGTGTCCAATACGAATATGTTCCTGCCCAATGGGATACTGTTGTTGGAAAGCTGAACGGCCAAAATGCCTTGTATTTGAATAGTGAGATTGTGTTGGGAGAGAAATCGCCGATAGAAGGCGATATTGTCGCAAATGGCGTAACGGTTTTAGATTGGCGCGCAGAATTAGCTGATTTTTCAATAGACTATTTTCCTTCAGCTGTATGGTTAGTGGCGCGTTCTGATTCATCCTTGACGCCAATTAAACCAACTGGCGATATAAATAAAGATATTAATATTGTAAAAAGCTTGATTGAAAACAAAGATGTATTGGCAATGGAGCAGTCTTGCCTCGATCCAAATTTGTATAATTTATATGACACAGGGGCAAATATCATTCTTCCTGAACCTGGACGTAAGTTAAATGAAATGGTGCCGGCAATTTTAAATAATGATGCCGAAACTACGTTATTAGACGTAGCTGATACATTAATTGCTTTAGAAAAATGGCCAGGAGAGATCAAAGTTATTGGACCAATCTCACAAGATCAAAGAATGGCGGCGGCATTTAGGAAAAATAGCCCCGAATTACGTCATGCTTTTAACCAATACTTAACTAAGATTAGAAAAGATGGGACCTATCAAAAGCTTATAGAAAAGCATTATCCATCGGTATTTTATTTTTATGGTGATTACTTTAGTGAAAGCAATGAAGCTGATTTATGAAGAAATGGATACAAAAATTATCAAGTAGTAATCTCATTATACTCGCAGCAGTATTGCTAGCGGCGTATTTGATATTGATATTGGCTGTTACCAATCTTGGTCAAACTCGATTGAATGAGTCTCAGCATCGTGAATTGACGCTGAAAGTACAAAGTTATGCCAGTATGTTGGAGTATTTTTTTAGCGTTTCCAGTGAAGAAATAACCGATTTTACAACAGATAGGGCCATGACGACGTTTTTTGCCAACTTGGCATCGGGAATGTCGATGGAATATGGTCTTGGTGCGAGCCTGATTAAGCTCGATCATGAGCTAGATACGTTAATTGAGACCAAATTAATCAATGATATACCAGTGTATGATCGCTTCACTCTTGTCAGTTATGACGGTTCGGTGATCGTTGATACTGCTGAAAAAATAAGCATGCATGTTGATACGAATCGCTTAAAGAGTTCTATCAGTAGTGTGCATGTTTTACATACTAGTCATGACTCTAGGAAGCCACATATTGAAATATACAAAACAGTATATTACTCAGGCCGCCCCGTCGCTTATTTGATTGCCTATATAAATACCTCTGTAATAATTGAACAGCTAACCGCTCAGGAGTACGAAGGTAGTAGGAGTCGAATGTTGCTTTCTGCTGAGGGTGAAAATATATTAGTGTGGAATTCAATTACTGACGACGTTCTAGAAAAATCAGATGTTATCTTTTTTGAACTGCAGATTGAGAATACACCGTATCAGTTAAAAGGTTGGTTTTCTCCGGTCAATGAAAAAGACATTTTTACGTCGGGGTGGTTTGTTGCCGGTATTTCTTTTTTAGCTGTGCCAGTCATTATAGGTCTGTTTTATACCTTTAATATTAATAGCGCCAATATCATTTTAAAAACAAAGTTTGAAGAGTCACACAAGCAACAGCGCGTGCTTGCCGTACAGAATGAACGGTTGATGGAAGAAATCGACCGTCGAAAAGACTCCGAGCGGAAATTAGCTTACCAGGCCACGCATGATGTGTTAACGGGTTTGCCCAATCGAAAATATGGCAATGAGCAGCTGGAGTTGATCATTGCTGATGCGATTGATGCCGATAGTGCAGTGTTAGTGATGTTTATTGATCTCGACAACTTCAAGCAGATCAATGACACGTTGGGTCATTTAGCGGGAGACTTCATTCTCACCGATAGTAGCCAGCGCTTATTGTCAGTCATTGGGGAGTCAAGTGTATTAGCGCGTTTGGGGGGGGATGAGTTTTTGCTCATTATTCCCAACCTCCGTGACGAAGAGTATGCCCAAGCATTGTCCTCGTCGATTTTGGCTTTGTTTGAACGCCCGTTTATCTGGAACAATCAAGAATTTTTCATCACTACCAGTATTGGTATGGCGGTTTACCCGCGCGATGGAACAAACACCCATCAGTTGCTGGCGGCGGCTGATACAGCCATGTACCGAGTCAAACAAGATGGCCGTAATGCTTACCGGTTCTATGAAACTAGCATGATGACTGATGTGCAACGTACTCTGGACCTCGACGGGCGGCTGCGTCAAGCAATCAAAAACAACTTAATCGAGATGCATTACCAACCAATCATTGATTTGGAAACGAATCAAATTGTGGGGGCTGAGGCTCTGATGCGCTGGGAGGATGAAATACTAGGCTATATTCAACCCGATGAATTTATCCTGCTGGCCGAGAAGAACGGTTTGATTCACCGACTGGGTGAGATTGCTATCTCCCAAGCTTGTCACTATGCGGCTCACTGGCAAAGTATTGCGCCAATAAAAATCTCGATAAACTTTTCTAGCGTGCAGTTCAGGTATTGCGATACGTTGTCAGCCCAAATACAAAAGGGGCTAGAATCTTCGGGTTTACCTGCAAATATGCTCGATATTGAAGTGACAGAAAGTTTGCTATTCAACCACAATCAAGAAGTTGTTTCCTTGCTTGATGGTTTGCGTAGTCGTGGTGTTGAGCTAACAATTGATGATTTTGGTACCGGTTACTCGGCATTGAGCTACTTGCAAAAGTTTCCGTTCGACAAGTTGAAAATAGACAGATCATTTCTGATAGATATTGACCAAAATGCATCTAACCGAGAGTTGGTAAATGCGATTATTGCGATGGCAAAAGCGTTGAATATTCGAGTTGTTGCCGAAGGCGTTGAAACGAAGTGGCATACCGAATATTTGTTACAGCGAGGCTGTGACTACGGGCAAGGTTACTATTTCAGTAAGCCTTTGCCTGCCGCTGAGTTTGAACGCTTGCTTTATAAGTCAAAGGTGCCGCAGTCGGTGGCTTAGTATTATTTGGTCTTGGTCTTAACATTCAACGCAGAGATAGCAGTCTACACTCTGCGTTGAATATTGTTAGCTGTTAGAGTGCTTCTATTGGGAAGTGCTCACAAGGCTTAACAATTTCAC
Source organism: Photobacterium satsumensis (assembly GCF_050336935.1). Lineage (NCBI taxonomy): Bacteria > Pseudomonadati > Pseudomonadota > Gammaproteobacteria > Vibrionales > Vibrionaceae > Photobacterium > Photobacterium satsumensis. The sequence goes on along the minus strand of NZ_JAKJSK010000007.1, from coordinate 921,036 downwards.
TCTGGGCCGCAATGGTCTGCAGTTCCCACTCGCCACGTAGTGAGGTTTCTTTCAATACAGCGTAACAGGCATCGTTACAGTGGCTGAATGCCGCTTCTGCGCTGCCTTTTGCTAGGTACTGGCCGGTAAATAGGGCAGAGATAAGATCGCCAACACCAACAGGCTGCTTATCAAACTCAAGGTGAGGGCGTTGGGCTAACCAGCAACCTTCTTGGGTGGCCAGCATCATAGAGAACATCTCATTCGATACACTGTGTAGGTGTTTAACCAAGACCATCTTCGGGCCTTTGTTCAGAGCAACTTGGCAAGCCTTGACTGCATCATCCAATGAGTTAATTTCCATACCAGCAAATTGGCTAAGCTCAAACTGGTTAGGCACGATGATATCTGCCATCGGCATTAGGGTATTGATAAGGTGTTCGGCAATGCCAGGTGCAACAATACAACCCTTATCAGGTGCACCCATTACAGGGTCGCATACATATAGCGCTTCAGGGTTGGCTGCTTTTACTTTTTTCACCGTTGCTTCAATTGCTAGGCATTGCTCGGCACTGCCTTGGTAGCCACTAAGCACCGCTTCACAATTAGCAAGTTGGCCAATTGCTTCCATACCGGAGACTAAGCTGGTGATATCTTCTGCGGCAAAAGCACGTCCTGTCCAGCCTTCTTTGTACTGAGTGTGATTAGAGAATTGAACGGTATGGATTGGCCATACTTCAAAACCCATACGCTGTAGTGGAAAAACGGCTGAACTGTTTCCTGCGTGTCCATAAACGACATGTGACTGAACAGAAAGAATGCCTTTCATTATTTTTATCCTGTTGGGGTATGTGTACGACATCGATAATAATGTGACATGCAGCTTATCACAATGAATTAATAGGTAGTTGTTACATTCCGACTATGGAAAGCAATGGCTATTATTCGTTGTGCTTGCCAGTCATGTAGTGACATGCCAGATTAGTTTATAGGTTCGTATTAGGAGAGAAGATTACATGGATGTTCAAGAAATAATCACTATGAGTGAGATTGAGCAAGAACTTATTGAGTTGCTGCTTGAGTGTGTGAACGATGGTGCCTCAATTGGTTTCTTACCCCCTTTAGGGAAAGTAGAGGCAACGGGTTATTGGCATAGTATCGAGGGTGAGGTTGCAAAAGGTGAGCGACGATTATTTATCGCCAAAAACAGCGGGAAAGTTGTCGGTGTTGTGCAATTGGCATTATGTCAGAAAGCCAATGGGATCCACCGTGCTGAAATTGAAAAGCTTATGGTGTTACCGCAGCAGAGAGGCAATGGATTAGGTAAAGCGCTGGTGGATGCTGCAGAACAAGCAGCAGTGAAATTAGGCCGAAGTTTATTAGTCTTGGATACACGCAAAGGTGACATAGCCTCGAAGCTGTATACCGATTTGGGTTTTCAGTTTGCAGGAGAGATCCCTGCGTTTGCAATTAGCGCGAGCGGTAACTTGGACGCCACATTGTTATTTTATAAACAGTTAGAGTAGGTTTAATTATCCTGTTTCATCATTATCCCCAAGCAACTTGAAGTCACTTAGGGAGAACTTTTCCAATAAATAGCTGGCGCTGCGTCAGCTATTTTTATTTCAAACATAACGATTTATTACTTTGATACCACTTTTGGTTAAGAAATAACCGTAACACTATTGGCGGACAATATTCATCATACAAAACACACGCGGATAATGGGAATGATTTTAAATGATGATATTGTTTTTTCTTTTTAATCAGTGAGTTACTGATAATTTTTATATCAATATCACAGATATGCAAAAAAGTGCGCTTAGCATAGGTGATTTGTTGAATAAGTTGCTTTTGATCATGAAATTATTGGTTGTAAATTGCTAGTTTGTGCAGTGCATAATATTGAAGGAGTATAATATGCAAGACGCAAATTCTAGATTCCCTTTTATTGCTAGAGTACTTATCTTAAGACAGTTTCTATGGGGTGCAGCATTCTACGGCACCTACGTTCTACTTACTAAGTTCTTCCTCGTTGAACTTAATTACAGCGAAGCCGATACCATTATGATGATGGGTGCTTTCGGTGCTGTAGGACCTGTTTTCTCGGCTGTGGGTGGCTTTGTTGCTGACCGCTATATTGGTTCATTCCGTGCGGTGTATATTGGCTACACAGTTTATACCATCGGTTTCTTTACACTGGGATATGGGGCGAGTTCGCTGAATGTTCCGCTAAGTATTTTTGCTATAGCACTTATCGGATACGCAAGGGGACTTTCTGCAACAAGCCCAACGGTATTATTGGGTAATTCCTATGCGGCAGATAACCGTGATTCATTCCAGCAGGGTTTAACGGTTAACTATTCGATAAATAACCTAGGTTCATTCGCATCGAAATACCTTTTCCCATTCATGGTGGCTTACTTAGCGTACCAAGGGAATTTCTATATTGCGTCTGGATTGATGTCGATCACCCTGGTGCTTTTTGTTCTGTTCCGTGATCGTCTTATCGGTGTAGGTAACGATATCGACCGCCGTTCAGTTTCGATGAAAGTATGGGCTGCTTTTGTTCTAGGTTCGGCAATTATGCTGGGTCTGGTATTCTGGGTGTTCTCTAACTTAAATGAAGGTAAATACCTATTATACGCACTAGGTGCTGGCGCTATTGGTTACTTCATTTTTGAAATTACCCGGGCCACCACTGCGTTTAAATACAAAATGTGCGGGGTGTTGATCCTCATTTTCATCATGATTGTGTTCTATTTCTACTACGGTCAGATGCTAACCTCGATGAACATTTATGCTATCAACCTAATGGGTGACCACCTGTTTGGCTTGATCCCAATCCGCCCTGAATCTAATGCGGCATTTAACCCGCTATGGTGTTTTGTGTTGGGTGGTCCGGTTATTTTTATCTATGGATGGTTAGAAAGAAAAGGAATTTCACCGTCAATCCCAACTAAATTTGCAGCGGCTTTCATCTTCAGTGCTATAGCGTTTTCGCTACTTGGCCTGTCAACCAACTTCGTTGGTGACAATGGGAAGATCTCTGCAGACTGGATTCTATGGGTACACTTCTTCCAGTCGCTGGCTGAGTTGATTGTTGGTGCATTGGGGGCAGGCTTTATCTTTGAAATGGTACCTCGCTACCTATCTGCATTCTCAATCGGTCTGCGTTCTGTGGCGTTGTCTCTTAGTGGTATTCTGGCTGCGGTTATTTCGACAAAGATTGCATTGCCGAAAGATGTTGAGCTAACTCAGGATATTATTGAAAGCGTTTATGCGAGCTACTTCTTTAACCTTGCGGTGTTGGCTGTCGTCATGGCGTTTGTTACGCTGGCACTTTCAAAAGTGATTAACAAGCTGATCAGAAAAGGCGAAGAGTTGGAGAAGGAAGAAGAGGCGAAGTCTTTGACTCCCCAGCATTAATTCATTGCCAAGCATAAACTGATATAAACAGAAAGAAAGCGCCAGCAATTGCTGGCGCTTTTTTGTCTGCTGTACGGGCTAATGGCGTTGAGCCACTGCAGGTGCAGCGGGTGAAACGTCAAGGCTTGCTTTTAAGGTCGTCATTTCAACTACATCGACCTCCAGTACTCCTTCACCAAGTAGTTCATCAACAAGTTGTTGTGAGAACGGCCAATAGTTCAAGGTGATATCTAGTTTAAGTGTATCGCCGCTATCGGCAGGCACCACGAAGGTATAATCAACAATTGAATAGCCTTTGGGGGGGATGCGGGTATCGGCCAGTACTTTGTCTACTTCCCAGACATTGAGATCAACGACTTCCCCTTTGGCATTGCCAAGCCAAACTTTAAAGTTACGGGTATTGGGCTCGGTGTGGCCATCAACGATTGCACCAGAGCGATAGAGGCTAGGGTAGTTATCAGAGCTTACTTGGAAATCGACCCATACTTCTCGTCCCTCAGGAAAACCCGTGGGCAGCTTATGTCCTGCGCCGACGTTGTTGACTTTAACCTTTAGCGTGACGGCGTCACCTGCTCGAATGGTGTCAGGAATGTCGACCAGTTCCATAGTGGCTGCAGAACGTAGCATTGCCCTTGCGGCTTCGGCGCGTTCGGGGGATTTGAAATAATTGTGCAGGGTTGAGTTGCCCCCAGTGAACTCGTGAGAGTAAATATGCTTACGCTCTTTTCCCATAATGGCGGACTTGCCTGGGTTACTATTGATTCCCGGGCCGGGTGTCATGTGGCAATCCTGGCATTGGATACCCTGTTCGTTGTAGATGCTTTCTTGCCACTCATCGTATGTACGCTCAATAGCCGTTCCGTTAGTTGGGTGGGTGACGTTATGGCATGTTGAGCAGAACTCCGAACGGGTTTGGACATCGAGGTAAGCGGTTTTGTGGTAGGGGGATTGTGCATCAGTACGAGGCCCTAGTTTCACGTGCTCTTCTCGGTTTGGAGTCAGTACATAAGCGCCATTATCGTGACCGGTTATACCCGAAATGTTATGGCAAACTTCGCAGTTCACACCCGGTAGGTGTTCATCAGTATCGAGCATTTTGGCGGAGGCATTCATGCTCGTCATACCGATAGGGCTATGACAGGCAATACAGAAATTATCTATTTCACCATCGGTTGCCTCACTAGCACGTTTAAATAAGGCCTTATAAATGGGATCATCCCAAGATTTGGCCATGACGGAGTTTTCCCATTGTTGGTAAATTTCTTCATGGCAGGCCTTGCATACTGTTGGATCTTCGAACATTTCAGGCTTCAAATCTTTGCCCGCAGTTTGCGCCCTTGAGGGATAGAACGGGTACTCGTTATGGATCTGCTCTTCAGAGGAAGGCTTGTGTGGCTTGAGCCATTTGTTGTTTCCCGATTGATCAGCAAAAGCATAAGATGAAGCGAAAAAGAGAATACAAATCGCGGCGGTTACGGATTTGATCGCTTTGAGTTTAAAAGCTATTGGCCACATGATTGATTCAGACGACATCAAAGGCACTCGCAGAGCCTTTCGTAGAACCCGCCGAAGGTGATGGCGTGTATAACTAGCAATACATAGCCCAGAAGAGTTATGTGGATTACAAGCGTCTGTTTTCATTGTCACTTCCAATTTTGTGTCTAGTAACTCAGTCACGGGAAGTGTAGGTAAGCTAATTTTGAGACAGTGTGTAGATTCTGTTAAACACACATAGTTAAGATAGATAGTGTTATCGACAACTCTTTATAGAAGCTTGAATAAATCGCTATGGGTTGCACTATGGTGGTAATTGGTGTGATAGTAATTCTCTGAAAACGAAAGAGATAAAGGAGGATGCGTGAAACGATTGATGTTTGCCGCAATCGCAGGGGCGGTTTTACTGTCAGGGTGTGGCGAAGAGTTACAAATTACAGCAAAACCCATAAAGAACGTCGAGGATGTGAAGTACCAAGATGGCAACCTTGATGTTTACTGCCTAAACGGGATTTGTCAGTTTGAGTTATCTTCCAACCAGGATGTGGATTTGAACGTGACCATGCATTACAGCGAGTCTCGGTCTTTCGAAAAGATTGAGGGCGTAAGCGTGACTGGGCGTGGTGGATCAACCGTGCAGATGCAAGGGGGTAAAAGCTTCCAGTTAACCCTTGAAGCAAATGATCCACCTAGCACCATTCAGGTTGTCGATTACTACCGAAATTAATTCGCTATTGGCTGTGTGATTTTCGTTTATGGCGGTTGGAAGCATTCGGTGCCGGTTTTACTGGTACCGGCTTCTTACCAGCAACAAGATGCCGGATAGCGAGAATAGGGTGGTGGTATAGCATTTTGGGGCCGCTATAGCGCATGATAATTCGTGATCGCTCTTTGTAATCGGCTTTATAGCAGTGAATGGGACACAGTTTGCAGGTCGGTTTTTCTTCGCCATAAGGACAGCGATCGAGCTTGGTCAGAGCATAGGACAAAAAGTCGACACATTCTTCACACAGTGTTTTGGTGCCATGGTGATCCTTGCAGTAAATCTTCACCATTGCCTCAATGGTTTTATACTCAGTTTCTAGGTTTCCCATTAAGACAGTTGCGTCTATTTTCTGGTCACTCATGGTCATTTCTCTTGCTTGAAATCAAGGCGGTACAGATAAAGTTATATTTCAAATGTAACTTATTGGCGAGGTGAAAAATATGACACAAGTCGTCATTTTCCTTATAAATGCCCCGAATCATGTTAAGAGAACGAAAAAATTACGAATTTCTACCAAGAATAGGCCCTGAGTGGGTTGATTTCAGCGAGTATGAGCAGTAGTATCCGCACCTCTTTTTTTGTGGTGGTGTATATGAGCAGATTTGAGTGCCTAGAAAGAATCGTCGAAGAATATCGTAAGAAAGTTCGCGACGCGGAGTTTAATAAACAGAATGACAGTGAAGTCGCTAAAGTGTTGGTTCTGCTTGTTGGAAACTCTATGTTCAACTTGGCAGATGAATTTGCAGATTGGGTAAATCGTGGTGGTGATCGTAGCTACGGCGGTAAGTTTTTTGTTTCTAAGCAGCTAATGACGTTGCTTGAGCCTGTAACTTTCCGCGGTGTGACTGTTCGCCGTGACTCGATTAAGCTATTCCGAATTTCTTAATTCGCTAGCATGTATCGTTTATTCAATGACTCTCATAAAAGAAAATTGAAGAACAGATTCTTAGCTGGATTTGCCTTTGAAATTTAGCTAACGAAAAAGGATGCTTCGGCATCTTTTTTTGTATGTATGTGCTGGTTGATTTTTGTTCGTTGTGCTTATTTCGCATACGTCGCAATGGCGATTTTTAACGTATGAGCAATAGCATCACCTCAGCTTGGCAGAGAAAGCCTTCCTAAATGCCTTACAGCGCCTTCTATACATATATGTTTAACGTGCCTTGATTCGCTATATCAAGCCAAGTTTGATATAAAGCCAATCAGTCAGTCAAAAGAAAGAGAAAACAATAAATGGATGCAGAGTTTTGGCATAGCCGCTGGGCTGAAAATCGAATTGGTTTTCACCTGGATGATACCAACCCGATACTTGAAAAATACTGGCCAGAAGTGAAGCCGACCCGAGAGGATACGGTGCTGGTCCCTATGTGCGGTAAATCCGTCGACCTGGCATGGCTAGCGATGAAGCACAACAAAGTGGTCGGTATTGAGCTGAGTGAAATCGCAGTACGTGCATTCTTTGCCGAGCATCTTTACACCCCGCTGGTTATTCCGGTGGGCAATGGCCAGTCAATTTACGAGTTTGACGAAATCACAATTCATTGTGGTGATTATTTCACGGCAAATGTGGATCCTGTCGACATTGTGTATGATCGCGCTGCGCTTATTGCGATGCCGCAGGAAATGCGCCAGAGCTATACCCAGAAGCTGCTTTCAATGGTGAAGCCGGGCGGACGTATTTTGCTTGTGACCCTGGATTACCCACAGCATGAGATGGATGGCCCTCCATTTTCTGTCGTTAAGGACGAAATTGAAGCCTTGTTTGAAGGTTGCGATATTCGTCATTTAGCCCGTGATGATGCGGATGAGTCGCACCCTCGCCGCAAACGTGGCCTGACCCGCTTTGCTGAAGAAGCTTGGTTGATTACCGTTGCCTAAATAACGGTCGCAAATGCTGTCGTTATTAAAAACGATAAAAAAGGAGCCTGATGGCTCCTTTTTTGATTGTTCTTTGCCTAGGTGATTGTTCTTTTCCTAGTACACAACCTTGATATCGGATGCGGTAGCAAGCGCATCTTTGATAGCACCGTCGATGCTATCACGACGGGTTAGGGCGACACCTAAGCGGCGGCGACCATTGATCTCTGGCTTACCAAACAGGCGAGCTTGCGTGTTCGGGCGAGCAAGCGCTGCAGCAAGGTTATCGAAACGGATGTTTTCGGACACACCTTCACCCAATACAACCGCAGAAGCGGATGGACCGTACTGGTGAATGGTGTGAATCGGCAGTCCTAAGAACGCACGAACATGTAGGGCAAATTCCGATAGCTCTTGGGAGATCAGCGTTACCATGCCGGTATCATGTGGACGAGGGGAGACTTCATTGAAGATAACCTGATCACCTTTTACGAACAGTTCAACGCCGAAGAGGCCATAGCCCCCCAGTGCGTTAACAACTTTCCCTGCAGCGTGCTCAGCGGCTTTCAGTGCTTCTTCTGACATTACCTGCGGCTGCCACGATTCACGGTAGTCGCCGTCTTCCTGGCGGTGCCCGATCGGTGCACAGAAATGGGTTCCATCAACCGCGCGTACCGTCAGTAGAGTAATTTCATAATCAAAGTCGATGAAGCCTTCAACAATCACTCGGCCCGCACCGGTACGACCGCCTTCCTGTGCATAGCCCCATGCTTTTTCAATATCGTCTTGTGATTTAATGACGCTTTGGCCTTTGCCAGAAGAGCTCATTACCGGTTTCACGACACATGGGATGCCGACGTGATCAACTGCAGCTTTGAAATCGTCATAGTTATCGGCAAAGCGGTAAGGGGAGGTGGTAAGATCAAGGTCTTCTGCTGCCAGACGACGGATGCCTTCGCGGTTCATCGTAAGTTTGGTTGCATTGGCTGTTGGCACAACATTCAAGCCTTCGGCCTCTAGTTTAACCAGCATATCGGTTGCAATCGCTTCGATTTCAGGGACAACGTAATCAGGCTTTTCATCGGCAATAAGCTGCTGCAGGGCTTCACCATCAAGCATGTCGATAACATGGCTTCGGTGGGCAACTTGCATTGCCGGTGCATCGGCATAACGGTCAACGGCAATAACTTCCAGACCTAGGCGTTGGCATTCAATGGCCACTTCTTTACCCAGCTCGCCTGAGCCGAGAAGAAGTACACGCGTTGCGTTTAAGCGGGTTGCAGATCCTAACATTGGAATTCCTTACTGGAGGAGACGTGAAACTAGTGCGGATCATACAGGAAATTTATCATCACGCAAACGATTGCGCGATGATTTAATCACATCGTGAAATTTGCTTTTTCATTGGGTAACTTGTTCTTGGAAGTCGCGTTTATTGCTTGCTCAAGCTGGTGGTTTTATCAACGAGGTGGCCGTTTTAGAGCGACAACAAAAGCTCAGCAATATTCTGTCATGATTGTCAAAGTTCTGTCATTAGTCAGCGATGAGGGTCGAATTTGCTCTGTTTTACCGTTAGATTAGCCGCAGTTTTGTTTAGCAACGACAATGATTACATCATGAAAAAATATCTGCTAGCTCTAGGCCTTATGATGGCGGTTCCGTTTTCAGCGCATGCATCTCAAGCTGTTGGTATCTTCTTTGGTAGCCCGATGTCGGGTATCCAATATAAGCACAATGACTTGCGTTTCTCGCTAGGTATCGACGATTTTGGCCTCGCGTTCGATAAAACCTTCAACCTAGGTTCGCTAACTCAGGACCCAGGCATGAACAACCTATATACCTTTGTTGGCGCTCAGTACGTAGACAACAAATACAACAAGCTTGGTGTACGTGGCGGTATTGGTTTTCAAGTACCAGTGAACAACTTCGAGTTCTACGGTGAAGTCGGTCCGACGCTGTATGTGGTTGAAGATGTCGATCTTGATCTTGAAGGTCAGCTAGGTTTCCGTATTCGCTTCTAAGCGAACACCGCTACTCTTGATAGACGTCTTAATCGACGACTCAATAAACGAGGAGCCACGTTATCCAACGGGCTCCTCGTTTTTATTGGGCTTATTCCTCTTCGATTAACCCTGCCTCAATGTAATACTTTCTCGCACCGTCATGAAGGGGAGCGGTGAGGCCATCTGTCACCATTTCTTCTTTGCTAAGAATGGCAAAAGCAGGATGGAGTTTTTTGAAGTTATCGAAGTTGTCGAACACCGACTTCACGACTTCGTAGATGATCTTCTCGTCTACGGCAGCCGATGACACAAAGGTGGCACCAACGCCAAAGGTTTGCACATCGTTATCATTGCCGCGGTACATTTTCCCCGGTACTGTTGCTTTTCGGTAGAAGCTATTCTCCTCAACCAGTTTATCGACAATGAGCCCAGAAACGTTGACGATCACACTATTACAGGCGGTTGTCGCTTCTTTGATAGCTCCGCTTGGGTGACCAACGGTATAGACCATGGCATCGATTTTGTTATCACACAGGGCCTTGGATTGCTCTGATGCTTTGAGCTCTGACACCAACGCAAAATCTTTTTCTGTCCAGCCGTAGGCTTGCATCAACACCTCCATGGTTCCACGTTGGCCTGAACCCGGATTACCGATATTTACCCGCTTGCCTTTTAGATCTTCAAAGTTCTTGATGCCTGAATCTGCACGCGCTACGACAGTAAAAGGTTCAGGATGAATAGAGAATAAAGAGCGGAGTGATTTGAAAGGGCCTTTATCTTTAAACTTACTGGTACCGTTGTAAGCGTGATATTGCCAGTCTGACTGGGCAATACCAAGATCCAGATCGCCAGCCCGGATACTGTTGATGTTATAGATCGAGCCACCGGTTGATTCAACCGAGCACCTCACCCCGTGTCTTTTCCTATCTTTATTTACAAGTCGGCAAATAGCACCCCCCGTCGGGTAGTAAACACCGGTTACGCCACCGGTACCGATCGTGACGAAAGATTGGGCCTGTGAAACTGAAGAAAGTGATAGCAGAGCGCCACCGATAAACGAGAGAACTAAAGCGCGCCAAGACATTCCGTAAACCTCACATGTTGTTGATCATACATGACGACTCAACCTTTAACTTAGCAATAGGTTGGGCGGTTTAGGGAGAGTGTAGACGGTGGTGAAGTGAGACTTGTCGTGGGATTAAGACAACCCCCGAGCGTACCGTTATTTCAGATAGTTACCTAAATAACTTCAGGATGCTTGGGTAAATGCTCGAGGGCAAGTCTTGATATTAAGCTTTTGCCGTGGCCGCTTTTTTATTTTCCCACTGGGTAATGAAAGCAACAGAGGCAATGATAATTGCGGCGCCGAGCCACAACCTGCCTGGTGGAACCCAACCAAAGACGACCCAGCCGCCAAGCACATTCAGAGGTAGTTTGGCATGATCAAACGGCTGAACAAAAGAGGCGTCGGCCACCGCATACGCTTTGGCAATTGCCCACTGGGCCAGCGCAGTTAATAACCCCGCACCACCCAGCAATATCCAAGTTAAACCTGTTTGCGGCAGTGTAAACTCTGGGACGGCTAGGAACAGGTTATACGGTGTGATAAGGATCAGCAGGTATACCACAATGGTGGTTGGTGACTCACTGGATGACATTTTCTTCACCATGAGCGAGTAACAAGCCCAGAAGAATGCAGCAGCCACCGGGAGTAGCGTTGCCCAGCTGAAACCGTCTGACCAAGGTTCTAGGATGATCATCGCGCCGCAGAAACCAGCAAGTGTGGCGATCCAGCGTGCGGTACCGACGTTCTCTTTAAGAAATAGACCTGCACCAATCGTGGCAAACAGCGGTGAGGTCATCAGCAGCGCGATACCCTGCCAGATTGGCACCGGATACGCCAGCGCCCATAGCCACAGTTGAATACCGATTACCGCGAGCAATACACGAAAACAGTGTTGGCCAAAATGTTGGGTGCGCAGTGCATTGCGAATACCTAAGGTTCTTAACCAAGGAAAAATGGCCACCAAGGCAATGAAGTACTGGAATAGGGCAACAGTGGTTGATGGAAGGTGTAAAACCATACTGAGGTACTGTGCCAGGCTGTTGACTATCGCAAAAGCTAAGCCGGCAGTGACCATCCAGCTAGCCCCTTGAATCGGGTTGTGTTGATGAGACATGAAATTAAGGTTTATTGAGTTTATAACTGGAAAATCATACTCCTACCTTTGGTAAGAGAAAACCGCTTTCTGTTCGCTAAGCGACAACAGATACAAAAAAGCCGCCAAATGGCGGCTTATTATCTTCATTGTGCTTATGCAGCAACATAAGACAGTGGAATATCCGGGTTCAGTGCTTCCAGTGTCGTCTGCGTATCAGAGAGATGGCTGATAGTGCTATCCGCTTTTTCAACCAGTGCCGCTTCTTCAATGTCAGCAAGCGGGTAACCCGCCATGTTCATGTTAACCAATGCCACCTGTAACGGAGGAAGGCTAGGGTTGAAAGCTGCATTTTCGGCATACATACCGATAAACGTTTTACCGTCTTTTGCTTTCAGTGCCACACCGCTGAAGTTTTTAGTGTAAGGCGCATGCGCACGGTTAGCCGCTTGGCAAGCTTGTTGAATGAGGGCTTCTGATGCTTCGATTTCCACACCGTTATCAACTTTAGATAGTAGCGCATCAGTTACATTCAGGTCGGCTGGACCAAAAGACTCAGGCAAGTACTCTTGCAGTGACTTAGCAGCACGTTCTGGCAATTGAACAACCAATTCGTTCGCTGTTGTTAGCTCGTTCATGAACTGGCGACAGTGACCACAAGGGCTGTAGTTAATGGTGATATCAGAAATGCCGGTTTCGCCTTTTACCCAAGCATGGCTAATGGCGGATTGTTCTGCGTGAATCGTTTGAGAAAGGCAAGCACCTACAAATTCCATGTTAGCACCGAAATAAAGCGTGCCAGATTGACCACGGACGATTGCGCCAACATAGAAATTAGAAATAGGTGCAACAGAATAAGCAGCGGCAAGCGGAAGTAATGCAACACGCAATTCACTGTCAGTCATGTTGGTTTTCGACATTAACTGAGCAAACACCTCAGGGTTTAAGGTGGCATCGAAATTCTCAGCTTCCAGTACAGGTTTAATTGCAGAAGCCAGATCAGCGGGTAGAGCGCCTAAAGCATCCATTACTTTAGTGTGCATGAGTTTTCACTCCGTCTTGTGTATGGAGAAACATTGTAGGCTTGGTAACGATATAATTGGGTGATCGTGATCACACTTATCAATCAACTGTTGCATCATTTGCAGCAATGCGAGTCGGGTCACACAGGTTGTAAATAAATTATAGAAGATAATCAATTATTTAGTTTTGTATTCGATTACTAGCACATCTTAGCGAAATATTGTCATGATGAGTGGAAACAATACTGGCGCTAAAATTGAAGTGATCACCCCACAAATGACTAAGGCCAATGAGCTGAATGCGCCTTCCTGATAATTTTCCTCTGCCGCTTTCGCTGTGCCTAATGCGTGAGAGACGGTACCCATGGTTAGCCCTTTGGCGATCGGCGCTTTAACACCAATCAGGCGGAATAGAGGGTAGCCCAAAACTGCACCAAATAACCCGGCAATAATAACCATGATAGCGGCAACCGAAGGGAGTCCACCAACTTGTTCGGCCACGGCCATCGCGATTGGGGTCGTCACCGACTTAGGGAGAATCGATGCTGTCAGCTGTGCATCAGCCCCTAGCATCAGTGCGATGCCAGCACCGGTGATCATAGATAACAAGCTACCGATTAAACAGACAGAAAAGATCACCTTCCATTTCTTGCGGATCTGGCTAAGTTGCTCATAAAGTGGAAAAGCCAAGGCAACCACCGCAGGCTCAAGTAACGCATTTAGCCATTTGTTCTGCTCGAAATAGGTTTCATAAGGAACCTCAAGCCACATGAGCAGAGGGATGATCACGAGCAAGCAAATAAGGAGCGGATTAACGATCGGATGCTGGATATGCTTGGAAATATAGCGGGCCGTGTAAAACACGACTAAGGTAGTCAGCAGCCAGATCATTGTTTTTCCTTATAGTGTGTTGCTAAACCTATGGTGACGAAGACCACCACACTACTGCCTATCGTGCTAAGTAGGATGATAAGGGCATTATTGGTCAGAAGATCGAGGTAGTTCATCAGGCCGATGCCAACAGGGACGAACAATAAAGCCATGTGGCGAATCAGCAGGTGGCAGCCTTGCATTGCCCAGTGGGCAGGAATAAGCCCCATAGAAAGAATGGTGAACAATATCAGCATGCCGATGATGCTACCGGGGATGGCTAAACCGGTAAGGTGTTGGATGCCTTTGCCTAACATTAGGCAGACAAAGATAATAAAAAAAGATCGTAGATATGCCATGAGCGCTTCAGAATTGGTAGAAGAAACGCATTTATCATACAAAATAAATGTGATCTAAGCCACACTTAGTTGTCATGAATTTAGTGCATTAAAAAGAGCTAGTACTTCATAAATAGTCTAGAAATGAAGCAGTAATGACCCCCGCAGCCAGCAATGCCAATATGGCAACCGAGATTTTATGTACCACACTGGTTTTTACTATCTCTTCTGTGGCAGATCTAAATTCGTCCTCTTCTTGTTCTGAGCTAGGAGGGGTGACTTGCTCTTGGTCTTCCACTTTTTCAGGCTCATGGACTAGTCGGCAGGTTTTCTCGGGTAGTGGCACCCTAAAGCCATAATGTGGGACGACTTCAATGGGGATAGCCATTTTTTCATTAAGGATAAGCTTCGCTGCCAAAGGTTTTAGTATGTTGTTTAGATCGTAGTGTTGATCGGCGCCGTCTTCATAGGGATCCAGTTGGCTGAAGGTTTTGTTGTGTAACTGCTCATGGCTGATCACTTCACCAGCACAATAGCATAGCGCCTCGAGTAACCGAGACTCATGCAATGTGAGTGGTGTTTCTTTTTTGTCTCGCCATACCAGTAAGTGTACATCTGGCTCAAAGTCGACGTCTGGGAACCGGAAACAGCGTGTTAAAGATTGTGTTGTCATATCAATCACTACAATTCACCCTTCGAATCCATGAATGACAATTTAAAATCCATCATTAATAGTGTTAGTGCTCATACCCAGTTGCGCAATCTCACAACAAAGAATCATTGATGTTAAAAAGCCCCTTGGCTAGATAAGCGCAAGGGGCTTTTAATTTGTGTTTCTATATCAGCAAGCTAGTGGAGTAATAAGACTCCGATAAGCTGTCGTCATTTATACGAGTGTTTGTACGTAATCGTAGACAGCTTTTAAGATCTTCATCTTCTTCTCGCTCGACTGGTGCTCCATGGCAACCGCTTCGAGGTTTTCCATGTAACTTGGTAGGTTTTCTTCGAAGAAGTCCTGGCAGTGGTGTTTCCACTGTTGTTGCTCTTGGAAGTCCAGCGTCATTGGGAAGTTACGGGCACGGTAGCGGAACAGTAGCGGCTTGATACGCTTATCACTAACGTTCAACTCCAGCTTGCCAAGTTCGGCTTCTGGCGTCTTCTGGATGATATCGATGGTTGAACGATCGGCGTTAGAGAAAAAGCCGTCGTAAAGCATCGTGTCGACATTGTCTTTTTTCTCAAACTCGCGCTCGACGCTGTAAATCGCCAGCAGTTTTTCTCGGATTTCCGGATGGGTTTTCAACGTCGCGAGGTTTTTCAGACAAGCTTCACGGTCGATACCAATACGGGCCGCATCTTCGGCGCGAAGAGTTTTCGCCGGAGCAAGTACCGGACACTTATTCAGGTGGATAAGCTTAAGGGGGACTGGCTGTTCATCAGGCCCCAAATCACTACGTTTGGTATACAAGCGCTCGCGCAGTTCATCGGCCGATAGCTCGATAAGCGGGGTAGGATCCATGGCCAGATTCACCGTAATAACCGCGTTCTTGTTATCAGGGTGCCATGCCATCGGCACAATCCAACTGGTATTGCCGCACTCGACACCAAACATCCCTGACACATGCATCAGCGGTGTCATCTCGACGATATCAACCAGCTCTTGAAGTTTACGCTTGTTACGCAACTTGAAGAAGTAATCAAACAGCTTCGGCTGGTTTTGCTTAATAATTTTCGCCAATTCGATGGTGGCGTAAACATCGGCCATGGCATCGTGCGCATTAGCATGTTCAATGCCGTTGGCAACAGACAGGTTCTCAAGCTTGAAGCTTGGCTGACCATCTTCATTGGTTGGCCAGCTTAAGCCATCAGGACGAAGCGCATAGCATGTACGCATGATATCGAGCAGATCCCAACGCGAGTTGCCGTTTTGCCAGCTCCAAGCATATGGGTCGTAGAAATTACGGTAAAGGGTATAACGAGTGACTTCGTCGTCGAAGCGGACATTATTATAGCCAATGACACAGGTATTTGGCTTTGACAGCTCTTTGTGAATTTGGGCTATAAACTCAGGCTCAGACAAGCCTTTCTCATGCGCTTCTTGCGGCGTGATCCCTGTGATCAGGCAGGCTTCAGGCGAAGGCAGGTAGTCGACAGGTGGTTTGCAGTAGATAACCAGCGGCTCACCGATAATGTTCATGTCCATGTCGGTACGTACACCGGCAAACTGGCATGGGCGATCTAGTGCCGGGTTGGCACCGAAGGTTTCATAATCCAGCCAAAACAGGGTTGGCTGATTGTCGTTGTTGCTCATTATTATCTTCACACGAGAAAAGTGTCATCTGGCTTAATGATAACAAAGAATTAGAGGTAGGGGCATGGCTAATTCTAGCTCAGATCCTCAGACATGACTGGCTATTAACTGCTTCGAGTTCTAGGCAATCCTTCACTAAGGCTTGTTACTATTGAGATTAAAGTAACTACTATTCTAAATCTTAGAGGATGATAAAAAATATGGATAATTTGGCTCAAAGCGGCCCAATCGACCCGAATTTGGCTCGTGCAGCTCGGTCTGTTCCGCATCAGGTTGGCTTGGTTAAGTTGAGCAAGACGCAGCTGAGGGTGCTTCAGTCTATCAAGTATGGGGAGGAGGTTACTGCGGGTGATATTGCAGAGCGATGTGGATTGTCCTCTGCTTGGGCGAGTACCACTTTGAGGCGGTTGAGTGAGAAGTCATATTTGTCACGACACTTTGAATCAGCTTTAGCTGGAGGTGGTGTGTTTATTTATATACGATATTAAATTGGTTGTATATTTTGATTGTTAGAAGGGAGTTCGCTAGGTGTCACTGAAGTTAAAAAAGACAAAGCAATTTGATATGAGTTCTATTAGTAAAACTATGTCTCATTGCGAGCATGTTTTACAAGATGAAGCCGAGTTAACTTGTGGAATTGCTACTTTCGCATATGTTTGCAGTATTCCAGGTAAGACTGATGAAGAGAAAATTTTAAATGCGGAGCAGTACCTTAAAGCTATCGACTGCGTACAAAAAGACAGAAGAGTTAATTGTGAGCAGATGAAGCGTGCCTTAAATCACTTCTTCGGTCTTGAGCGTGGATTAGTAACAAGCCTTGAACGTGTGGCTCAAAAGGCTGTGATGTACCTAAAAGTTGATGATGAAATGTTTCACTGGGTTACTAAGGAAGGAGATTTGATAAGAGATTCATATGACAGAGAACCTTATCATATCAGCCAATTGAGACATTCATTTTCCCGTGCATACAACTTAGATTGATACATAACTCTATCATCAGCAGGGAAGGGAGGTTTACTTCCCTTTTCTTGAAACAATGAATAGGTTCTTCTGAGAGCCTAAAGTCTGCATACGATGCCACATCGCGCGAAATGAAAATTTTTCGGACTCTATGGTCACCACCACCGAGCCTGAATCAGAAGTGGTTAGCCATAATTTTGAATATTCGCGTTATGCGTAACGTGTTGATGTGTTGTATTTATGAATGAGAGCTGGTCTGGGATAAGTATGGTCGGTATACATTTACTTTGTTATGAGCTAAGGAAATAGTAGTTTAAAGTCGGCGTTAACAACGCCAAGGCCTATTAAAACTACAATTGCACGTTTGCTAAAAAAGACTCATCGACGAACCCATCTAATTCTTCAAAGTTGATCGTGCCTCCATTTAATACATTGTCTCTATGTGCTGCGTGAGGCCAGTCGCTATCTGCTCGCGTTTGCATGGTTACTCTGCTCCACTTTGACGTATAGTCAAGTTTTACAAATAACCAATAATCGCCTCCATCAGAAGCCATCAACCAACCCATTTCCATCATCTCTCCGGATAGGCTTTCAAGGTAGTTTTGTGAAAGTCGTTCCTTTTTAACAACGTTTCTCAAGTTCTTAGTGGACATCCGAAATCTTGTGCCTGATATAACTTTGTCCTTTTTTCTTTGTTGTAGGACGTAATCTTTGTAGTTGTAGATGATCAGAATTGCTGCTTTTGTTGGGTTCATATGTTTGTGCCTACGTAGTAATTGAAAAGACCACCTAAAACCTGGTGGCCTTTGCTGTAAATCTACTATACCTTACTTAAAAAAGCGGGCGAACGTATAAGTCTGCTAAGTCAATAAGGGCAGCTTTTCGGATTCCGCTCTTAAATATCTCAGTGGCGACATTTAGGGCTTCCTGTATGTCATCGGGAAGCTGGGCAATATCGGAAATCCATATTGGTCGAGAAGAGCCAAAATCGTAGCTAACAATGAGTTCTTCGCCTTTATGGCGACTGATATAGACACCAAATGGTTCAAGTTCGTTGTTTAATGCGTTTAGATAGCTACCCTGTAAGTTGGAACGACACATAAAATCGTAGCCAGCCGTCCGGCTGAAGACTATTTTAGAGGCTGGAAGTAGCTTTCCTTTTTTGTTTTTCTGCCCAACTGTATTGCCTGCTGCTAAAACGATGGCGGCTTGTGTTTTAACTTGAAAATCCCAGTTGTTGCCAGCTCTTTTTGCTTCATTAAGCAACTTAGTCGCTTGAGTTTGATTTTCGATATGTGAGGCCCCAAACTGATCTGCACTTAGCGTAGTACCGTACGTTGGGAAGAGTTTTTTGCTGATGGCTTGTGATGTGTTAGCTTTCACACTGATATCCTTTTACTTAATTAGGGAAATCTTGGACGTACCCATTGCTGGGTAATGCGCATCTACGATGCAAACCTTCGGGAATGTTAAGGAGCATTCACAAATAACCCATATGGGATAAAGCTACTCGCGCTCCATGATTACCTTTAGTTATCAATATGGTAACTTACATTAAATTAGAATACAGATCAATATATTGTTGATGCAGCTCTTTTAAAGATTAAAAGCTTGGTATGTTTGTCAATATGATTATTAGGTTTTCCGTATGATTTTAAATATTATGTGTCCAAGCTGCGTCCTAAAATGATTCGATACAATAAAAACCACTTTAAAAACATGTGGTTAATTATTTGTTTCCACAATCCAGCCAAAACAGGGTTGGCTGATTGTCGTTGTTGCTCATTATTATCTTCACACGAGAAAAGTGTCATCTGGCTTAATGATAACAAAGAATTAGAGGTAGGGGCATGGCTAATTCTAGCTCAGATCCTCAGACATGACTGGCTATTAACTGCTTCGAGTTCTAGACAATCCTTCACTAAGGCTTGTTACTATTGAGATTAAAGTAACTACTATTCTAAATCTTAGAGAATGATAAAAATCATAGGATGATATTGTAACTCGCTGATGTTTGTTTGAGGTCTGGACTCGTACAACGTTAAGGGTTTGAGCTGACGCTGGATGTAGGAGGGAGATTTATATATGAAAATGACCTGATGAATGTAGTTGATACTTGGTCTGACCAATCAGAAATGATATTAAACTAGTGACATACTTAACATTTTGTAAAATTAACTCCCAGTCTAATACAAATGGAGAGTTACTATCTTATTATTCTCCTTATTTTTTAGCAGGTTGCTGTTATGAAACTTAGTCAGGTTTTAAATCATACCAATCAAGTTGAGCGGTCGAAATTTGTAAATTGTATCGATAAGCTATGTCAAGACAATAAGGACGATCCTGATTTAGTTAAGCAGCTTGATAAGATTGATGGCCAGTTAAAGTCGGCATCTGGTAATGAAATCACTCAGCTTTTTACTCTGATTCAAAAACACTTCAAGAAGCATATCGTTGAACAAGTTGCTATTGGTGGTCCTCAAGTTTCCTTACTCATTAATATATTGGCTAGAGACGGTAATTGTATAGCTACCGTCCCATGGATTGAGAGCCTTTATGCGAAGGAGTATCAGGAGATTGATAAGCTAAGTAGAGAGCTTATTGAAGAAATTGATAATAGGGAAACTAATGATTTTGAGCGGTATCATCGCCTAGAAATTTATCGTGACTGTATGACTGCTGCATATACAAATGATTTAAAGTCTAACCGTTCAGCTAAGATTTCAGAAGATGAAAGGAGCATTTTAAATGTTCTATCAGAGAGGTTGGGGTTGTCTCGTGAAGAGGTACACGCTATTGAACACACGATTGATCCTATTCCTGAGCTTGGTATAGAGAACGCTTTAGAGTATTTAAGGGAACATGGGATTATTCTAATCAATCGACGCCGTTCTGAGGTTATGGTTGCTGATGAAGTGGTTGAGATTCTTCATGATGTGATTGGCAAAGAAATTCACGATAAATACGCTCTTAGAATATTGAGATCTCTGACGGACGGTGAGTTATCAAATGTGCTAAAAAACCATGGATACAAGATTAGAGGAGTCGATAGGCAAGATAAGATTGCGACCATTACTCATTCTGGTTTATCCATACGTAGTATTCTGATGAATGATGTTCATGCTGATGATGCTACACAAAATCAAAGAAAAGAGCGTATAAAGCAGTTAATAGAAGATATGGACCTAAATGTTCACAAAATTGGGACAAGGCTACAAGATCGTATTGAAGTAATCATTAATTTCTTAAGAACTTCTGAAGAAGAAGAGTTTAATATTCTTAGTGTGAGTGGCTATAAAGAGCTTCTTGAAAAATTAAGTGAAACACTTCCTAATGTTGACCATAGGTTACGAGCAGATTTTGAAATAGAAAACAAAGAAGCAATAGACCCTGAACGCTTAAAAGCCTTGAGCATTACACCACTAGATATTCTTTATCTTTATAGTAATGATGAAGTTAAAACGATAAGAAATGACTTGGGGCTTCCAAGGCGAGGAAACCCAAGAAGTCAAATTATTGATAGTTTTGCTAGTGCGAATGACCGACTAATTGAGAACTATCATCTTCTTGCAAGTAGAGATCTTCAAGGGCTACATTCCGCAGGTATCGACATTAAAGAAGGTGATATTGGAATTAAGTTTGAAGAGGCAACCCGTTCTATCCTTGAGCAACTAGGGATGAATGTTGATGAAGATTTAAGAAAAGACATTAATACAGCTAAGGATAAAGCAGACATTATTGTTTCGCTTGAAAATGATGATGTGATTATTGGGGAAGTGAAATCATTCAAGAATGGACAGTTTGCTAAATACGCTTCGACATCAAGACAGGTAAAAGCTTATGTTAAACGTTGTGAAGCAAATGGCCATAGGGTTGCACAAGCTCTTATTGTTGCTCCTGGTTTTTCAGAAGATTTCATTGATGCTGCTGATATGGATACGGATATCAACATCTCTTTATTGGAAGCTGAAGGGCTTCAAAAAATATTGACAGCTTATAAGCAGCGCAGAAACCCTAACTTTTCGCCTAAGTTGCTAACCAAGGGTGGACTCTTAAAAGCAGACTTAATATCAAAATCTATATAGTATGATTTTGCAATAAACTAAAGGAGCTAGAAGTTGGTCCTCTAGCTCTTTTTTTATAGTAAATCGAATAGGTTCTTCTGAGGGCCTATTTCATTGCAAATGAGGCGACAGCGCGGGAAATGAAAATTTTCTGAGTGCCTTAGTCACCACCATCTATCTATGATTAAGTCAGTATCTACTAGTAATGAGTAGTACCGTTATGCGTAACAGCAGCAAGGTTTACATAGTCAATGTAAACCTCTTTTGTACGTAGGGGTGAGGCAGAATATTGCAACTAGTTATTCTTTATAAACCGGCACTTCGGGAAGCTCTGACAACCAAGAAAAGTTCTACCTGCGTTGGGACCATTCCGGGCCACTCTTTCAACTAGGCTTGAACCACATCGTGGGCAAGATGTTGAAGAGCTATGCCTTTCACGAAGGGACTTAACATGCTCTCGGTTCGTGACGGTGCATGTTGAAACATGAGAGTGAAGTAGCCCTATCAACTGTTTTTTTTGAGTCGTTGATAGCAGCTCTCTTCTGAAGCTTTTTATGTAACGCCCAAGACCTCTATCCATAATATTTATTGGCATGACTGTTTTGAGGCTACAATCGCCTGAAAAGTATATTACTGTTTGGATAAGGCTTTCATCGATATTGAAATAGTTGGAGAGGGCTTTTTTCTGCCTGTATGTTTGATGTAGAGGGTTTTGGAATCTATATTTTTTTCCATATAGTGATTGGGTCCACTGTTTTGAGGACTCATTACCAAAAATCCATCCTTTAAGGTTTTTGGTTTCAACAATAAAAATACCGTATTGAGATATAATCAGATGGTCGATTTGAGCTGTGCCATTAAATGTAGGAACAAATAGATTGTGAAATCGGTGGTAGTCACTGTTATCAAGTGACATCCACATATTTAGTGTTGTTTTCTTTTCACCAAACCAACCACGTAAGAGATGCATCATAATGCTTCGCCTTAATCTGAAGGGGATTCTAAGGTTGAAGTAAGGCGCCAAAGACACCGAAGAAGATAGCTAGCCCAAAGAATAGGAAGGATAGAATAATTACAGCAGGGATAGATGCAATGGCAAATTTGACCATAAAGGTAACCATTGAGGTAAATGGCATGCGAATATCCACAACGGTAACATTCTGATTTTCTTGTTTATCTGACATTATATTCGACCAAAAAGCAAAGCGTAAAGTATAATACTCTAGATATTTCCAGGTGTTGGTCGATTGTAAGGTTTTATGAATGTGATGATGTGGATGTTGGTAGGAGGGATAAAAGGCAGGTATTAAGTTTGTAAGCGCACCGGCCAATGTCTTTGAGTGAATATCACTTAGCTTGGTTATTGAGTTGGAACAAAATAGGTGTAAGCAGTAGGCTTTAGATCTTTCTCTTGTGGTACCCAATCATCAATCTTCTTAATATCACCACCTTTGGCAATGTATTCACCATCGGATTCGTAATCGCTTAACTCATATACAATGAATAGGTCAGTAGTATTGGTTGGCTCTCTAGCTGATGACTTAATGATAACAAAGAATTAGGGGTAGGGGCATGGCTAAATTCCTGCAGCCATAGCGGACTATTACATGTTTTGATTTCAAGGTAATGCTTCACTTAGCCTTTCAGCATGCTTTGGTTATAAGGCCTCTCTACAAAGCTGATATCCGAGTTACAAGTCCGAAAAAGAACGCGAGGTAACAGCTAAATATCACAATAACAGGCAAGTACTTTTTCATTCTAATCCCCTTAATCATCCATTCTCTGATAGTCACATTGTCATTGCTTTCTACCTTGATAACCATGGGTTTGAGTAATTCATATGTGGCGGTATGTGTGTGCTTGTTTAGCTCAGTTTTGAATTTCTCTAATTCATCGCTTGATATCGTGGTGTGCTGAATAATGGCGCTACAGTCCACAGGGCATTAATCAAACCGGTTATCGGAGTCATGATGAAAAAGAAATTGTTACGCACTATTGTTCCAGCATTATTGGTTAGCATGTCTAGCTCACTTGCACTGGCTAACATTACTTTAGATGAACGCTCTATCCCGACACCTGTGGGCATTTCATCAGAGATGGCGACAATCATTGAAAATCGGGAGCTACCGCCAGTTATGCCTGTTCCTGAGTCAACAGAAGAGTGGCTGGCCTTTCAGAAAGCATTCAATGTGTCTGGTATTGAGTTAGCCCATATAGGTATGGAGCGCTTGGGTGTGACTTACGAAGCGAAAACCTATGCTGGGGTAGAGACGTTCTTTGTTACCCCTAAAAAGGTCGCCCCAGAGTACAAAGACAAATGGTTGATTCATATTCACGGTGGTGCTTTTGTCTTTGGTGGTGATGAGTCGGCGTTGCGTGAAGCGGCATGGGTAGCCAATGGTCTTGGCGCGCAAGTTATTTCTATTGACTACCGTAAGCCGCCGCTTAACCCTTTCCCTGCAGCATTAGAAGATACAGTCGCTGTTTGGAAAGAATTAACAAAAACCCAGAAGCCAGAGGCGACGGCAATTTTCGGCACCTCAGCTGGCGGTAACCTAACGTTGACAACCGTGTTGAAACTCCAGCAGATGGGTTTACCGACACCGGGTGCGATTTATGCGGGTACACCGGCGACGGATTTAACACAAGCCTCTGATTCTTGGCATACGCTAAAAGGCTTAGATCCGTTGGGGCAGCGAGAAGGGCTGATTGAAGCCGCATTTGATGTATATGCAGATGGTGAAAACTTAGCGAATCCTTTGTTGTCACCAGTGTATGCTGAGATAAAGGATTTCCCTCCGACATTGTTCCTAAGCGGTACGCGTGATGTATTGCTAAGCGATACGGTTCGTATGCATCGCCTGCTACGCAGTGCGGATGTAGAAACACAACTGCATGTGTACGACGGTCAGTCACACGGGGATTACATGAATGGCTTGGTGGCCGAGGTACCGGAATCGGATGATGCAATCAGGGAGATTGGACTGTTTTTTAATACCCACCTCAAATAGTCATTTTTATGCTTTAAAAGCAGCGCTCAAGTGAGCGCTTTGCTTTTTGCTGGGTGACAGCAGTCAGTAGATATCGAACAGAAAATAAGTTATGGGCGTTTGCATGAATATCCGTCTAATTAGTCATCGCTTTCTGATCATGGGTATGATGATCTTTAGTGCTTCCTCTTTTTCTCTTTCGCCATTTTCACTTGCAGATACTTCAAGCCCGAAACGGACATTAGTTAACTTCCTGTATTACTCAGAAATTGTGATCAAGCACTGGCAACAAGAGACGTTAGATTCAAAAGAAGCAAAGCAGGCTTACAATCAGGCAATTAGAACGATGGATATCTCTCTGGTGCCGAATCGAACTCGCACCGTGGTACTGATGGAACGCATCATTTTGCTTAGAGAGATTTTAGACCGTTTTGATGCCGAGGCTTTACAGGCAGCCCCTGACAATGAACAAGCACAAGGGGTGAGTTACTGGCGTTTTGCAAACTCGGATTTATCCATTGTTCGGTTAGAGTCGGGCAACAGGCAGGGACAGTTTGTGTTCTCGGCGAATACGGTACAACAAATCCCTTCTTGGTATCGCAAAATGGAAGCGCTGCCTTATGCGCTGGATTCTCGGACTGACTATTATCAAGAGTTTTTGATCACTCCGGGCCCACTGTTTTCCAAAGGATTTATCTATTCTCTGCCTTCTGATTTTATTCGCTTGTATGGCCCATTGCCTCTGTGGCAATGGTTAGCACTGCTGGGGGTTTTTATATTATCTAAGTTGCTTATTAAATTAAGTTTTTATTAGGTGGAGTGTGGAATAGTTATTGGGAAAGTCGAGGACAAAGCTGGCAAGTCGGCCGTCTGATCTCGTTGTTCAGTGCCGTTGTGATTTTATTGGTAATGAGGCGAGTGATAGATAATGGAATCTGGGTAACTGGAGGTGTGTATCAGTTGCTGTCTACCGCTTTCTTGCTTTGGCAATTTCTTTTCACTTCGTGGCTTATCATGGCGATGTTTAACTACTTTGCTTCTATCTACGCTTATCATAAGCATAATGGCAAGCAAGTCGACTCCTCCTTGATTACGGTTTTGGCCCGCATTTTTGGTGGCTTGACCATCGCAATACTCGCGATTTATGTTGTTGAGTTTATGGGGTTTTCTATTTCACCGATTGTTGCCGGTCTTGGTGTTGGTGGTTTAGCGGTGGCTTTGGCGATACGCCCTGTGCTGGAGAATGTGATTAACGGCTTAACCTTGTATGCTGATGGTGGGATAAAGATTGGTGAGCTATGCCGGTATGGCGATAAGCTCGGTACGATAGAAAGTATCGGCTTACGTTCGACTCGGATCAGAACGTTAGAACGCTCCCTGATAACAATTCCAAACTCAGAATTCGCCAATATGGAGATAGATAATTTAGAGCGACGTGATAAGCGAAGAATGGAACATACCTTTCGCGTGCGTGCCGAGCTGACAAGGGATCAGTTAAGGTTGCTTATGGTTAATATTCGAAGGGTGTTGTTGAGGCACCCGCAGTTAGAAGCCGAACCACTCCGTGCCCGTTTTATGGGGGTAGGCGAGTATGGCATTTTGGTGAATGTACTCGCTTATATTAAGTGCCGTGATCATGATGAGTTTATGGCTGTGCAAGAAGATATATTGCTGATGGTGATGCGGCAGGTGGAAACGGTTGGCGCGCAGCTGGCTTTTTCTAATCAATATCAGTTCGCGGGCAAGCTTTCAGCGGTTGATGACGCGCTCAAAGAGAAGGCGGCCACGACGGTTAAGCAGTGGCATGAAACCGACAACTATCCGTTTCCTGATTTTAGTTTCGAATATAAGTATGAGATAAAAGATACGATTATCTACCCAGCTACATCGTCCGCTACCCGTAAAAACGCGACAGTATAAACTAACGATGACAGGTGACGGTTTCCATTATCTGCCATCGTTACTCTGGTTGTATGACACTATCAAAATAACTCTGCATGATTTGGTGAAGCAGTTGATTGAGCGGAAAACCGCGTTTTGATTGTAGGTAGCCCCCGTTAACCTGAAGTTGGCGCGTTTCTTGTGGTAGTGGCGGTAAGGGGTAGTTAGCTAGTTTAGGTTCAAGCTGTGTCATGAAGCTACTACCAAACAAAATGGCATCTGTATTTTTTAACTTACTGAGTAAAACCCGTACGCTGTGTGTCTCTAAATCAATTTGTGCCTTGTAGCCTTTTGCTTGGTAAAGCTCTTCTAAAGGGGAGCGTTTTGAGTTTATGCCGTCAATAATGCCTCGAGCTAATGGTAAGTTGTGAATGCGTTCCCACTCACTACCATTTTTTAATACTGGGTGATCTTTACGTGCAACTAAACAGAGTTTTATCGTTTGGATTTTGTGCTGATAAATATCTTGTGGAAGTGGAAATGCAGCAAAATGGATCATGTAGTCTATGTGGCCATTTAATATCTCTGCCAGCGAGTTTTCTTGCCAGTAAATCATCTTAAATCTGGCTTTAGGTAACGCTTCCCGTAATGCGGTAAAAATACCGTCACCATAGAGCTCAAGCAGAAAGATATTCATTGCGATAGTAATTTCACCCTTAAACGCTTGCGGGTTGAAATCTTGGTAGGAGTCGACAACCTTGATTAATGGATTAAACATTTCATCTGCGGCTTCAGCCAGTTTTTCGGCTAATTCTGAGGGCTGGACACCGTGGGCTTTACGGATGAAAAGTTGCTCACCAAAGGTTTCCCTTAACTTTGCCAGCCCTCGGCTGACGCTGGTTTGCGAGATCCCCAGCTTATCCGCCGCTGCATGTGTATTGCGTGTTTCAACCACCGCTTTTAGCAGTTTTAGAAGATTTAGGTCTAAATCTCGGATATCTTTCATCGTTTTCCCTTCGCGGTTTTCATTGCGTACTATGCTGTTTTCTACGCTAGTTTAAGAATAGATTTAAGACATTTTATTTCAATAGGTTACTAACGAAATTGTTAACTGGTAGGGAGATTTGACTAATAAATAAGGTCGGCGAGTTCGGCTGGAGGATAGACTTATCGCTGAGTCCCTTCAGCGACTATGTATTTTTGGTATCGAGTGTATCACTTCATTATATTAGGCCGTTGATAGCTCTTTGGTGACTGATGTTGCGCTTATAGGAGTTGATAGATGTCTTGAACAATCTCCTCAATGCCCAGAGTAAAGAACTGAACGCCCATACAAATCAGTAGAAAGCCCATGATTCGGGTAAATGCATTGATGCCATTTTGGCCGAGGGCTTTGAGTAGTGGGTAAGCCATGCTAAGGGTAATTGCAGCCACTAAGGCAACGACGGCAAAACCGCTTATTACCCCGCTGTAAACACTTGGCATGTGTAGCTCATCGCCATGAATGGCTAATTCTGCAGCGAGGCTAATGATCAGTGCCATTGTTCCAGGACCGCATAGTGATGGAATGGTCAAAGGTACAAGCGCAATCGAGTCTTGTCCTGGGGGCCCATTACCTGTCTCTTGGCGGGGAAATAGCATATTAAAGCCAATGGCGACAATGATGATTCCGCCACCTAGGCGCAAGCTAGGTATCGAAATACTGAAAAGCTCTAATACTGATGAACCAATCAGGAAGGTAATACATAGAGCAAAGAATAAAAAAACGCCGACCGTTTTAGCTTGCGAGACGATGTAGTTTTTATCTTTACCCTTGCTTAATCCCAGCAATACTGTTGCTGCGGCTGGTGGGTTCATCATCGGCAATAAACCGATAACTGTTAATGTTAAATAGGTAAATAAAGTTTCAATATGCATAAGCGAGCTCTTCAATAGATGGGTTGAATGTTTGTTTACAGTAAAAATAATTGCGCGAGGTAAAGGACACTAAAGAATGAAATAGCATCGGTTAACGTGGTTAAGACAGGGCTCGATAGCATCGCTGGGTCTAGGTTGAAGCGCCTTAAGAGCAAAGGTAATGCCCCGCCAATCATCACCGCAATAATGGATGAAAAAGCGTAAGCGAGACCAATCAGCAAAGGTAATCCATAATGTTCATTACCATGGGTAAACAGCGTCAGTACGGCTAATACCCCGCCAATCAACATGCCGTTGATAAGGCCGATGGGGACTTCTTTGGCGATAACGTAACACCAATCTTTTGCGCTAAGATGACCCATTGAGAGCTCTCTAATCGAGACCGCGACGGCTTGGTTACCTGCTGCGCCAGAGAGGTTGGCGACAAGCGGTAAAATGGCGGCGAGAACCGCGATTTGCTCAATAATGGGTTCGTAAGCGGCAATGATAGAGACGGCGGCATAGCTTAAAACGACCGATGGAAGCAAAAAGGCTAACCGTCGTAGGTTTCGGGTGAGTGTTGGCATTGAGCGAAACTCATCACCGCCAAAGAGGCCGGACTGTTCAAGCAGTTGGTGTTTTGATTGTTCATAGAGTGCTTCGTTAAGTTGCTTATAGCCAATCACACCGATTTGAAAACCGTGTTCGTTAACCACAGGGACTATGGGGTGCTGTGTGGTATCTAAGATACTTTTTAGCGCATAAAGTTCTTGGTCTGGTGATGCAATGGGAATGGTTGGGTCGATATGATCTTTTAGTTTTGTTTCTGGTGGTTGTAGAAAAATATCCCTTAATCTCAAGGCTCCAAGGAAGGTCTTTTTATCATCATGTAAATAGATATAACGCCACTCTAGTTGTTCAGGGTCTAGATATTCTGAGTCTTGTTCTTTTTCTTTTAAGGTGTCCCTTAAGACGGCGATAGTTGCGTCTTGATGTAACTTTATGATTTCACTTTTACAAATGCTGCCTGCCGAATACTCGGGATAGATGAGTGCTGCTTGCTCTTCATTTCGCCATTTTTGCGGTAAAGCTCGTTTTAGTTGAGATTGCCGCTGAGCTGGCAATTGAGTGATTAGCATCCTTCTGTCTGTAGAATGTAGGTATTCAAACAGTTTTTTAGTGACCTCTATTGGCAACTGGCTCATTAAAGCGAGTAACTCGTTATCCGAAAAGTGGTCGAGTAAGCTTGCAGCCAGCTGTGGTGATGTGTTGCTGAGCAAACACCAGACGGCGACACGCTCGTGGTCAGTAAGCATCCTGAAAGTTGATGGAAGTGTTTCAGCATTCGCGGTGACTATATGTTTTTGTAACTGCTCAGCGTTTTGTATTTCAACGCAAATGAGAAGTTGTTCGTAGAGTTGCTCTGCGCTTGTTGAGTGCAGGGGCATGGAAATAAATGTCATGGTTTATGCCTTGTCGCTTAATCAAACATTAAAATGATGTAGGCAAAGAAAAGAATGAGGTGCGTAGCGCCGTTGAGTGAGTTGGTTCTGCCACTACTGAGGCTGACACTACTCATCAACAGAGTTGCAATAAGAAGCACCATTTCAGCCGGTTCGAGCCCTAATCGGATGGGCTCATTCATTAGCCCTGAAATAAGCAGTACTGCAGGTACAGTTAATGCGATGGTGGCAAGCACCGAGCCAAAAAACAGGTTTATGGCTCGCTGAAGTTGGTTCTTAAAGGCAGCCTTAAGCGCACCAACTGCTTCAGGTGCAAGAATGATCAGAGCCACAACTAAACCGCCTAGTGCAGCAGGTGCGCCCATCACGGTGATTCCATCATTGATTGGAATTGCTAAGCTTTTTGCCAGCAAAATGACCACCACCAAGTAGCTAATAAGCATGATGGTATGGAATGTGTTGCTCTTTAATGGACCATGGCAGTCGTGGTCGCTTTTGTTATCTGCGTCAATAAAAAAGTGGGTATGACTGCGGGTTTGAATAAATAGGAATACGGCATAAAGTGCTATCGAAGCGAGCACTAGAGTCCCTGTTAAACCTGCAGACATGTTGCCAAAGGCATCCATACTGGTGAAGTTAGGGAGAATCAAACAGAGCATTGCCAGCGGAATGATGGCGACAAGATAGGCTTTTATTCCATCCAAGTTATATGTTTGGGTGTGGTACTTCATGCCGCCGATCAACAAAGTAATGCCGACAAAACCATTGAGCACAGTCATTACTACGGCAAACATGGTGTCTCTTGCCAGTACGGGATTAGAGTCGCCAGTCAGCATGACAGATGAAACCATGATGACTTCAAGCAAGACAACTGACAAAGTCAGAATTAGCGTCCCGAATGGGTCACCTAATTTAATTGCAAGCGCGTCAGAGTGGCGAACAACAGCAAAGATTGCTGTCATTACGGCCGCAAACAAAATGCCAGTTGTCACTATGTATAAAGCGGGAGAGTTGTCACCATCTAGCAGGCTATTTCCGCCGAGTTTAAAAAATAATATGGCAAGCATACCGGTAATCAGTGTGTATTCTTGCTTTAGTATCTTGAACATATGAGCCTTTTGAAGGTATCCCTACCGTGCGTTACTGTCCTTTAACGAGGTAAATAGGGCTGAAAACTACTGGTTCCGTTCCAGTAGTACCTAAGGCGTACATTAGAGAGGTTGGGGGAGTGAGACGATGAATTAGTGAAATTCATTCATGATGTTGCTGAAGATTTAAGGTTCCGCGACTATATCTTACGATCTAGTAGTCACTCATAACTAGACAAAACCTTGTTGCGAATTTCAGAGGCTGAGAAATTTCGGATAATCTCATCTATTGCAAAGCAATAGGTTTATCGACAAAGTAGTGGCCAATTTTACTCATCCACTATATAAACCTTCTCTCTTTTATTACATCAGGACTCTTAAATGTCTAAATTTGACTCTTCTACTAGTGAAATAATTGATAATTTTTTGGCACCTGAGTGTCTGGCTAGAGTAGAGATCCTTTATCAGGATGATGATATTTTATTGATTAATAAGCCGAGTGGTTTGTTAAGTTTATCGGGTAAAAACCTGCTTAATTGGGATTCAGTGCACTATCGTTTAGTTAATGGTCAAGCCGCTAGCCAGACCCAAAAAGCGACACCTGCTTTTGTGGATGCTAAATTGCCACATCGGCTTGATTTAGGGACTTCTGGTATTATGGTAGTGGGGCTTAACAGTGCTGCATCTAAGAGTCTGAATAAACAGTTTCAAGCACGGACAGTGCAAAAGCGTTATCTCGCTATGCTAGCGGGGTGGGTTAAAACTGAGAGTGGCCAAATATCGGCCCCTATTGCTAAAGATAAGAGTTTGTTTCCCCGTGTAAAGATTTGCTACGATACAGGGAAAAGTGCCACTAGTGACTATCAGGTAATTAGTCGCTTGGATAACCCGCCTAGAACTTTAGTGCAATACACCCCCATTACAGGTCGCACCCACCAATTACGGATCCATAGCCTTGAATTTGGCTACCCAATTTTAGGTTGTGATCTTTATAACAGCACAGAGCTAAGTAACAACCTTAAAGCGAATGACATCTCACAGCGCTTAATGCTCCATGCCAGTGATATTTACTTGACTCACCCAACCACAGGCGAGCCTATCCATGGTCATAGCCCAAATCCATTTTAAGTAATAAGTGTCACGGCTATACTTGTTTCGATTTTGTACGCTCAAATATTCAGTATTTCCGCCTTAAACATAGGTAAGCCTCTCTATTAAGGCTTTTGCTAGAGTTAGTTTTAACGAGAGGCTTTGTTCTTTTTAATATATCTAAATACCGTCCAGATGAGATAGCCCACAACGCCGACGGTGAGTGCAGAACGAATGAGAATAGGCGCATCATGCTCAAGTTGAGTAACATGCGGTGCAATACTGGCGTATAATCGACTGGTAAAAAACAGCCCCATAACTAACATAACAATTTTATTCATGTAATCTGCCATTCAAATAGATGCGTTGCACAGAACAAACTATTGGTAGATTGCTCTATTAACGAAAGCAAGCTCTGTTCTGCTCGGACATAAAAGAATGCGCTTCTCAAACGTAGTCGTCAACGCTACATCAATCTAAAGCAGGTAAGCTAACATTGCATTTTTGAAAGTGATTCATTCAGTTAATGGAGAGCTAAGAGATAAGGAATGTGTAAAGGAATCGCAGGTATAAAGGCGTTGATATCAGTATAGTGTGGTCTGTTTTTTCAGTATTTTTCGATTAGAAAAAGTAGGTCATTCCGTCATCTGTATCTGATAGTGATAAGTCTATCTAAAACAAAAAGGGGCAGATCTTAGCTAGACGTCCGCAAAATAAAACGGGCTACCGAAGTAGCCTGTTATTGTTCGTTAAAGCATATTTTTTAGTAAATATTTCATTTACCAGCTACTACAGTTCGGACAGTTGATCAGAGAACCAAATTTTACGCTGGAAGCGAGGGTTCTTTGATGACATGTCAATTTTGTAAGGGTTAGTCTCTTCAGAGCGCTGAGGTAGTTCCAGGATCTTGCACAACTCTTGAGCCAAGAATTTCTCAATTTTCAGTACAACCATTTTCTTGCGCAAACGGCCTTGTTCATCACGGTTCAGGATAGTTGGCATTGTGTTCAGTGTCAGGATCTCGCCCAGTGCAGGGTTAGACATACGCTCACGACCTTCAGTACTAGCGTAGAAGTGTGAGACAGTGAATACCATGTGCTTAGGTTTTAACTGCTGAAGGAACTGACAGGATTTTACTACTGTTGAGCCGGTACGAACCATATCGTCAAATAGAACGATACTAGAATTGTTCAGGTCCTCGAATGTGTCTTCACTTTCTTCGTGAAGAGTGATTTCTACTTTACGTTCAGCGGTACGTTCTTTGTCTAACATGATGAACTTAGCCTTGGTTAGACCAAGTGTGTTGTACATCTCTTTTACGAAGTCGCGAGCACCTTTGTCTGGTGCACAAAGAACGAGACCTTCACCTTGTGGTCCGTAGCTCAAGATATTTGAATTCAACAAGTAGTGGGCGTAAATTTTGTAAGGAATGAGGTTGTAGAAACGGCCACCGAACACTTCGCTAAACATCTTCTGTACAGATACAGAATGGTTATGCACCGTTACGACATCATCAACCCCTGAAAGTTTTAGCATCTGTGCATAGAGCTTAGAAGTGAAGGGTTGGCCATCAAATTTCTTAATGTCGGATACATCTCGTTTACCTTGGGGATCACCCAAATCTGCACGTGGTCCACGATCTTGAGCTGAGAAAAATAAGTCTGGCTCAACCAATACCACACGGCTAGCCCCATTTTCTTTGGCTGCTCGCGCAATGATGAGGTTGTGCATGGCCAATTCCTGGCGGCTGGTAACCAGGTTACCGGTACTAACAATGACAACTGTTTTGCCTTCTAAGCTATTGCCGATATTCTCCATGTCATTTTCATCTGAGATAAAGCGTGGGCAAAACTCAGTGTTCATGAAATGCTTCATGCTGATTACATCGGAGATATCTTCATCCTGGCCCATTGCATATGCGACATCAATCGCGAAAGGGTTGTCGGAAGAATTACTGACAATCACTACATCATCTGATTGTACATTCTGGCTGCTCATGGCATTCCTTATCAATAAGAAGGAGGGTTGGTTGCGTGTATTCTATTACAGAATGAATAAAACGGCAGAGGAAAAGCCAGTTTGAGCGAAAGACTGTAAGGTTAGCGACTAGCTTTCATGCTGGTGTATTCGTTGGATTAATTGAAAGAGTATGCGTTCTGCCTTGATTTTGGACCTGCCGTAATTGAGCTAGTAACAGTTCAATCGACTGTTGGTTCCGTAGCCAGTTTTCAATCTCGTTAACGTCAATCAACAGCGGCATCCGGTGGTGATAAGGCTGGCAAACCGTATCAGCCGCTGTGGTGAGGGTAACCAGTTCGGGTCGTTCTCCATCGGTTGTATCAAACCATAGCCCTGCCATGTACAAAGGTTTGCCACTTTCATGACGGAACAAGTATTTCTGTTTTTTAGGCCCTCCTTCATCGCGCCATTCGTACCACCCTGAGCAGGGAACAATACAGCGACGGTGTTGCATCGCACTTTTCCAAGTAGGTTTATCTGATGCGGTTTCAACTTGGGCATTAATCAATAGCTTCTTTGCCCAATCTGGTTTTATCCCCCATGTCATATCAAATTGCTGTAGGCCGCGGGTGTTGCCGTGAGGGCTATTACAAATTACCGCGACTGTTTGGCTTGGCCTAAGATCTGGGTTATCGGTAGTGCTATAGCGCACGCGTAACTCATCAGAAACCTGATTATTCAGCATGTTAGCCAGAATGTTGAGCCTTCCACACATGGTTTCTCTCCTTGATTCACTTCTAGCGCTATGGGGCAAATAGAAGAGGGTATTGATCAAGGTGCATCTTGACCAATGTTGCATCTAGGATAACAATGATACTGTATAAATAAACAGTATATCGTAAATTATGAACTTTATTCCATTTTATGCCAGTGCGGGGATCACTGGGTTTGAGAGCCCTGCGACGGATTACTTGCAACTTCCTTTGTCGCTGGATGAATTGTTGGTGGAGCACCCAAGTGCCACCTACATTGGCTTGGCACAAGGCCGGAGTATGGAAGGCGTCGGCATTTTTGACGGTGATGTATTGATTGTCGATCGCCACATCGAGGTGAAAGATCACGATGTGGTCGTGGCGAATTTTAATGGAGAGTTTGTCTGTAAGCTCATTGATACCAAGCAACGGCGGCTACTTTCGGCTGCGTCGGGTTATATGCCTGTATTTGTCTCGCATCACGATCAGTTTACCTTGGAAGGCGTCGTAACCCGTTCGATCCGGTGTCACCGGAAGAGCCTGATTTTTGGTGAAAGTAGATAAAGTGAGGCTGTAATGTACGCGCTAGTAGATGCCAACTCATTTTATTGCTCGGCAGAACAAGTGTTTCGGCCAGATTGGCGCAATAAGCCCATGGTGGTTTTGTCGAATAACGATGGAATTATTGTCGCGGCTAATCGGTTGGCCAGAGAAGCGGGGGTGGAGAAATTCAAAGGCTATTTTGAAATGCGCGGCTTATGCGAAGCGAAAGGTGTGATTGCTTGTTCGTCTAACTATGAACTCTATGGTGATTTGTCTGCCAAGATGATGGAGGTGATTGGCCGATTTGCTCCAGAGCAGCATGTGTATTCTATTGATGAGTCTTTTTTGGCTTTCCACCAATGCCAGCAAGCAATACCGGATTTATCCCACCATGCACAATTGCTAAGGCGGGCTGTTTGGCGCGAGTGTCGGTTACCCGTATGCGTAGGAATAGGATCGACATTAACCCTTGCTAAAGTGGCAAACCATGCCGCTAAAAAGGTACAGGGCTACCAAGGTGTGTGCGTGATAGAAACCGAAGCGGAGCGGTATGCGATCTTGAGCCAGATGAAAACCTCTGATGTTTGGGGAATTGGCCGGCGAATAGCTAAACGGCTGGCGTTCATGGGGGTTAACACTGCATTGGAATTGGCTGCGATGAGGCCGGATTTGGCAAGGAAATCATTCAGCGTTGAGGTTGAGCGTACAGTACGGGAGCTCAATGGCGAGGTGTGCAAAGGGTGGGATTGCGCAAGAGCAGACAAGAAACAGATTTTCTCTACCCGTAGTGTCGGTGAGCGGATCACTTGCCCTGATAGTCTGCGCCAAGCGCTGTGTAAGCACGCCGGTATGGCAGCAGAGAAGCTGAGAAGACAGCATTCTCTTGTACGGGTAATGCTGGTGTTTGCCTCGAACTCGCCTTATGACGAGCGGCCGCAGGGATTCAAGCAAATCTATCGCTTCGCTTATCCCACCGATGACTCTACAGCTATTACCAAGGCGGTAGCCTCACTGCTCGATCAAATTTATGCGTCGGGTGTTAGGTATTACAAAATCGGTGTTGGGCTGATCGATTTGGTCAGCGGTGAGCATGCGCAGGGAGACTTGTTTGATGAATCGACAACGAACCCAGCTTTGATGGCGGTATTCGATAGCCTTAACCAGCGTTATGGCCGAGATAGTGTGTTTCTTGCAGCTCAAGGGATTGAGCCAAAGTGGACCATGCGGCGTGATTTTCTGTCACCGCAATATACAACTCAATGGCGGGATATCCCTCGGATTAGATGTTAATGCCATGAGCTTAAGCTATGCATTGATATGCTCATCTGTAGGTTATATGATCGGGCTCAACTTATTGCTTATTGAATTAAAAGGGATAGTAAATGTTTAAAGCAATATCGGTGTTTCCAGCAATCGTAGCGACTTTGATGTGTGTATTCTCACTCCAAGTGCAGGCGACACCTTCGACGAATGAATTATTTAGTACGATCGCCCAACGGTTGAGCTACATGGAAGATGTAGGGTTGTATAAGTCGAACCATCATTTGCCCATTGAAGATGTTGCGAGGGAGGAAGTGGTTATCGATAAAGCGTCAGCTTCGGCGGCAAGTGTGGGGTTGGATCGCGGCAGTGTTGAGGGGTTCTTCCGGGCACAGATCTCTGCGGCCAAAGCTATCCAGTATCGCTATCGTGCTGATTTACTTAATGAGCCAACGAGCAAAGAGCCTCGTGATTTAAAAGCAGAGGTGCGTCCTGCATTGATTGCCTTGGGTAATCAAATTAATCAAGAGATCGTTGAGTACCTAAAAGAAGGTGGCAAGCTGTCGGAAGCAGATTGGAACGCATTTTCTAAGGTGCTAGACATGAACTACCTATCGCAAGCCGATAAGCGTGCACTGTTTGATGCCCTTGCTGGGATTAAGCTGCAATAACCAAAGAAAAGGGTTGGTATTTCCGTTACATACCGACTTCTCTATAACGAAGGGCTAATTGCTAGCCCTTCTTGTCATTAAAGGCGAGATTGAAATAGCGATGAGCGGTAGAGTGGGCTACTTCCGGAGTTTTTCCAGAGCAGCATCCATTGCAGCCATTACTGCCTGGACTTTTTGATCGTTCAATGCGTCGGGATGTGGCTGTCCGAATTGGCCGATATCATTATCAAAATACTGGCCATGAGCATCGGCAAATTCATCAGATAAAGCGCCGCGCACCAGTATATCGGCCCCGACACTAAGATCACTACCAGCGATACCAAATGCACTTTTCACCATCTTACTGCCAAGTAGCGATTTTGGGTTGACTGACGCTATCATTGGACCGCTTTCTTTCAGCGCAAGTCCCATACTGCGAGACCACATGGTGATCGCCAGTTTACTTTGTGCGTAAGCTTCGCCTGCTGATAAGGGAGCATTGCCAGCAAGTGCATCTAAGTTTACGGTTGCTTGTGCTGCTGAAGAGAGGTTAATCACGCGGCCGCTTTGTCCCAAAACAGAAAGTAACGCCTTAGTCAGTAGATACGGGGCAAAGGTGTTAACGGCAAAACGGACATCAAAGCCATCATTCGTCGCTGTAACGGGTGTGTTGTAGACACCAGCATTATTAATCAAAACGTCTAATTGAGAGTGTTGCGCTTTGATTTCATGGGCAAGCGTATTAACTTCTGACATTTTTGATAAATCAGCCACATAAGTTTCAACTCTCCCGCTACCCTGTAACTTTGTGAGTTGCTCTTCCACGTCTTTGAGCTTTGCAGGATTACGACCATGCAAAAGGACATGATGGTCTTGAGATACGAGCATTTTGGCTGTTTCGAATCCGATGCCATCGGTTGAGCCAGTAACAATAATTACTTTTTGCATTGCTGTATCCCTTGATGAAGTCATTAAACGTTATGAATGGTAGCAGCTATAAAAAAGTTGAAATAAAACAATGATAATGGCGCTCAAATAAACAACGCCAGGATCCTTTTAATGCGTGATCCTGGCGCTATTAGGAGGATAGCTTGTTTTGATTCAGAAGCGATAGAGTAGTCCGACACTGAACAAACTCACTGACCCATCGTAAAAATCGACGTCACTATCATCATCAAACCAAGCAACGGAGCCGTTCGCTAGCCAATTCTTCCAGCCAAAAGGACTGGCATAAAAGGCCGTGAAGCTCGCCCCGAGTTGGCTGCTATCTATCTTTTTGTCATATAGCGGGTGAACTTCATCAAAAGAAAGTTCAGAGAGGTGGACGTTAGTGACAAAACGCCAGCGGTTGATGGAGTAGATATAGTTTGCGCCGAGAGTATATCCGTCATAAGACATGGCATCGCCATCGCTGTCATGATCGACAACGGAGAAAGAAGGGACTAAACGGTGTCTGGGTAAATCCCATGCAAAGGTGTATTGCACAGCGAAGCGGTGAAAATCACCATTGCGGTTGAGCAAAGCGAGTTCCTCGGGTTCCAAGCCTTGCGATATACCACTTTGCTCATTATCGATGTCGACATCTCTATATGAGTACCGTAATTCAAGGCCCGTACCGTACATACGATCCCAAATCAGGCGATAACCATTAGCGGTACGATCGGTTTTAGTTCTTGGCGTATCGGTTAGGAAAGGGTCAGCCCAAACTTCAGTTGCCATTGGGGTATAAAGGAAGCTTGCCCCCAAGACACCGGCTTTGCCAATTTCTTGTCGTATGCCCGCAAGGGTTGAGAAATCGAAACGAATATAGTCTTCTAACTGGTTACCAATGAATATTTGGGTTCGAGTATCGGCGAATGTATACGCTATTTCTGCTGCGATGACTGGAATTGCAGAGTCTTCACTGCTGGGCTTATCATTGATCGAATTTAATGTGTTGTTGCTTAAGTCAATCGAGCCAAATTTGGCTAAATTATTCGATTCAACACTCATACCACCGATACCGACGTTAACAAAACCAGAAAAACCACTTTCAGTTGGAATAGGCTCTATGGCATAGGCACTAGAGACAAAGGCGCTTGTCATGACGAGAGGCAATATCGGCCGCATCATATTAAGAATCCAATTTTATTTACTATGGTTGTGTTAAAAAACTAGGAGAGTTTCTCAAAGTTGTAAAATGCAGGGGGCGATTTTCTTATATTTAATAAGTCTGACTCAAAACTGAGTAACATTAGCTGAACGCTATAAAATGGGGCGGATTTCACTGCTAGTCTTAACCAACAACAGGTCCTAGTAATAAACAGGGCATTTTGGTGAAAATAGCAATTATCTCTGTGCTTGTTTTATCTATAAGTTCAGCCTACGCAGCGGCCCCGGTTTTTACACGCTTGTTTGCAGCTGCAGACAGTGCAGAAACCGCCTATCTTACACCGGCAGGTATGACGCGACTTGACGACCATTCGTGGGTAGTTTCTGGTTTATTGTTTCAATACCTAGGTGAATTTGATATTGACGACAGCTTGACCACAGTAAGTGGTGGAGCGCCAGATACTGGCAGTCCTATATTGGTTCCCTCAATGTATTATGTTCGGGTAATTGATCCAGATTGGCGCGCAGGCGTCGCCTTAACAATTCCATCGGGTTTTGGGTCTTCAAGCGGGGGAAGTTGGGCCGGTCGTTATTACACGACGGATTCGAGCCTTATTTTAGTCAGCCTAAGCCCATCATTGGCCTATCGGATAAATGAACGCTATTCGCTAGGGCTTGGGCTCAATATTAATTACACCACCTCTGAGATCAGCTCGGCCATTGCCAATAGTGACCCAAACCGGCCAGACGGCAATTTGGATGTCGAATCTGATGGGTTAGGTGTTGCACTGGTATTGAGCGCCTTAGTGGAGTGGTCGCCGACGACACGTTTTGCCATTAACTGGCACTCTGAATCTGATGCTGACAGCACCCCTGATGTGAAGATTAGCGGCTTGGATGCGCCAGATGAGGCAAGGGAACAACTCGAAGCGGCAATCAGCAGCCTGAGTATTACCAGTAAGGTGCCAGCCCAGTTTCAATTTGGTGCCTATCATCAGCTGGAGAATGATTGGGAGATCACTTTCGATGCGATATGGGTGAATTTTTCAGAGTTTGGCATTACGGAAATAAGCATTGTCGATAATAAGGTTGTGGCTCCAGATGAGTGGTATCAAGACTTCTGGGTGTTTACTGCGGGTTTGTCGTTTCCTGTCAGCGAGCGAATAACAGGACGAGTTGGTGGGCTATATGCTCAGCCAGCTATTAGTGATGAAAACCGAAGTTTCTCGTTTGCTCTTGATAGGATCTATGGGCTGGGCGCGGGCATTCAATATCAGTATCAAAGTGGTCATAAGCTGGATGTGAATCTCAATCTGTTTGATACCGGGAATGCACCAATAGACACTGGCGACGACCCTGCACGAGGACGTATTGTCGGCGAATATGACGACCATTACGCATGGGGGCTAGAAGTGAGTTATCACTGGTAAACCTTAGTTATTGTTGGTCATTGAAAGGGGGGGAGCTTATCAAAATTTAATACTATAAATACCTATTATTCCTATTGAGTTATCAACCCCACATTTTCCGATTAATCGCTGGAACTAAGATCAATATTGCAACGTATTGTATATGCGGGGGTGAATATCAGGTGCCTATATTTCTGAACGACATCTAATTTTCAATACAAGGAATCGTTCACATGATAAAGCTTTCTTTATCAAAATGGTCAAGGGTGCTGCCGTTGTTATTCCTCGGAGGGACGATAAGTAGTCAAGCATATGCTCTTAGTGGCCACATCGAATATGGGCAAACACATATTATTGGGCAAGAGGAGCAAAGGCTGGCTCCAAAGGTGATGGCAAATAGAACAACATTGCTCATTTATACCCCAGAACGTGCTATTACTACGAATGAAACATTATGGATTCGGGGGATGCGACGGGATGGAAAATTATTACCAGCGCTAAAAATGTCCCCACCCAATGAGTTTCCAGCCTATAAAGAGCAACGTTTAACAGAGGTACCACTAGCCCCATATAGTGAGCAGGCATGGACAATCACACTGCCTCACTACTGGGTGACTCACGGTGTATCTTTTGAGTTATTTGCAATAAACGACAAGACAGGCGAAGAGGACACCTTCTCTTTTACTGTGCCTGACTTGGTCTCAAATGTTCCCTATCATATATCCCGTTTAAAGATATTTGCTTGGTATGGCAAGTGGTATGAGCAGGAAGACCCGACTTATTTCCATACCAATGATGGTCAAAAGATCGCGCGCGATTTCTTCAATATAGCCCCAGCGAGTACCCTGACATTTTCAGATTACGGTGTACTGCACGTTGATGAATTTTTGATCTCTCATGAGGGTAAAGTCATTCGTGTTACCAATGATGATGAGTTCAAGTCTTATGGCAAATCATACTACAGTACAATGCTCAAACCGCTCACCATTGCGGGGGCACAGAATGCTAACTATGGTTGGGGTCTCGTACCTAGCGGCATGAAAAAACAGCCACGAGGACAAATTACTCACGTCGGCATGGGACGCGCCAATAAATCGGAAAATGGTAGCCGTGATCTTGCCGATCAAGGTGTCGCTGGCGGCTCGAATGGCTGGTCTGCGGTATGGTGGGGCTCCGACTGTAACAATACTTTTGAGCACGAGCTTGGGCATGCTTTTGGCTTGAGTCATTTCTTCGACGGTCATGAGATCTCCTGGGGGATTGAAGATGAATACCCCAATGGTCCAAGGCAACTCGCAAGCCACCCATCACCATTTGATACGCTTTCACAACAGCCACGCACTTGGTACCGTGTCAACAGTAAGGGGCCCATTCTAGAAAATGGTACTTTATCGGGAAAAAATGAGCCAATGAGCTATATCGGTTGGTCATCGCCGCGAGATGTCTCTTGCTTTCATGGTTATACCGGTTACTTTGCGCAAAAGGCGCAAAATGGTTTGCAATCACGCCCGGTCATGAAAGAGGTCAACGGCACCGCTGGTTTTTATCAATGGGAGTATGAGCAAAACAGAGACTTAGATGTTAGTGACCGATACGATATCAAACTTGATAAAGTGAATACTCCGGTGATCTTGATTACAGGGCAATTGGCTAAGAATGGTGAGCAAGGTATTTTATTTCCGGGTGTATTGAATGCCAGAGGGAATACCTTTAAGCATGCCTCAGCGACAGAGCCCAATCTAGATGCTCGCTATAACGGGAGTCAGTTCTATCTTGAAGTTAATTACATTAATGGGTCAACAGAGCGCTATCTAATTAGCCAAGCGTTAGATCCAGATTCAAGTAGTCTTTATACCTTCGGCGTCAATTTACCCTTCGATTTGGATAGCTCGTTTAAAGATCTGCCTTATCGCGTAGCGCTATATAAAACGGAACAACCGTATCCCAGTATTGATATCAATAAAGTCACGATGCTCGCTGAGCGAACCGATCTTCATGACTACAATGAGCCAGAAGTGCCAGTAGAAGTCGGTGAAGAGATGGCAGGCTACACACACATTGCAATCACCAGTCTCTGCGTCAACCAAGATTGCACTGAACAAACTGTTGAAGTGCCATACTTTACCGAGACAGGTGCAATTACCCTTGCTGGCTTTTTCGAAGCACCAAGTCATGTCGCATCACAGCTTATCAATAGTGGTTTGCCTAATCGTTCATTAGTCACCGTAATGACGGACGATAAACGTTGGATTGAAATGGAAGTTGTGCGC
Source organism: Photobacterium satsumensis (assembly GCF_050336935.1). Classification (NCBI taxonomy): domain Bacteria; kingdom Pseudomonadati; phylum Pseudomonadota; class Gammaproteobacteria; order Vibrionales; family Vibrionaceae; genus Photobacterium; species Photobacterium satsumensis. The sequence goes on along the minus strand of NZ_JAKJSK010000007.1, from coordinate 878,443 downwards.
CGTATCTATTTCAATGATGGCAGTTGGCTTGACTTAGCGGTAAATGACATTGCTGAAGTAGATAATACTTATTATCAATCACTCCGTTTCACTATACGTAAAGCCGATAACCCAGGCCTGTTTGATAGCTCGGATCGCTTTGTCTCAACAATGTGGCGCCAAAATGGGATGAAAACCTATCGTGCGTACAATGGAGTACTTGAGCAAAGCTCTGGTAATGAGTTAGAAATCAAATTTGACTTTGTTTCACCTCGTACTGTCGGTGATGCATTCTATCGCTTACCCAATGGTGATGAGTTCTACTTCGCGAATGACTTTGGGGAGACACTCAACATTTCTTACAATGGGCTGAGGGATATTTGTAATCAATTCGACGGTTTTGCACATGATGCAGAGTACAGCTTACTGTTTGAAAAGTTTGGTCGATTAGATAAATTCTTTAGCTTGGATTCATCAAGGTCGACAGATTTTTGGTCATCAGACGGTGACGGGAAACGCCAAAGCTCGAGCAGTAGTGCAAATATCAACCGTTTTTCAGGGGGGACTTCCAAGCCGACTTGGGAATGGAAATACATGGATGGGCTGGGAGCTGTGTGTGTCAGCTATGATAAATAGCGCCATGCTGAAGTTGGTATGGGTAACGTATCGATAGGTTGCCCTTACAAAAAGAAGGATGTGACAGTATTTCACATCCTTCCTTCATTTTGGTAGTTAGTTGTTCAGCTCAAAAAGCCCAGTGTTTTTTGATTGAAGTTCGCGAGATTGGGAAAGAGACTATCGAGTGTGTTCGTAGGGGCCCCGAACCAATGGGCGAGTGTCGCTGCTACTTGATCAGCAGAGGTGGTTGGGATCATGCGGCCATTATTGTTGATCGACCAGTTACCATCATGAACCAAATCTGGAATATCGCCGTAGTACCGTCCGCCTAGAACGGCATCGCCCATCATCAACTCATGGCCAGCCCAACCGTGAGCAGTCCCCGTGCCATTGGTGAGCTGCGAGCGGCCAAAATCAGACATGGTGAAGGAAGTAACATTGCTGCCGAGCCCTGATACATCCAACTCTCCCTGGAAGGCTGCCAACGCATCTGCTAGCTCCTTGTATAAACGCTCTTGGGCTGCTAATTGGTTATTGTGAGTGTCATAACCGCCTTGTACGACATAGAAAATTTGGCGTTGCTGGCTTAATGCGGCATTGCCCTTGATCACTTTGGCAACCAGTGCCAACTTGCTAGCCAAGGATGTTTTTGGAAATGAGGTCGTTAGTTCGGCTTCGAGCAAGGGATCTAACTGTGCGCCGGAAGAAAGCATTTGTTGTTTGATGAGGTTGATTTGTTGTCTGAACAAATTAGTACGCTCAACAGCCATATCGTCTTTGAAGGTTTGCTCTAGCCCTGCCGCCAAGCCGAAGGCATTGATATTGGCACTTTCCGATAGCAACACTTGTTGGTAGCTGTTTGATAACAAGAAGTCGGTTTCTTCTCCGGTACTATAAGCAGGGCTGAAATCATAGACAGGTGTGGCCAAGGTATCGAGCATTCTACCTGCCCAGCCTGTCTCGATGTTTCCGCCGACAAAGCCACTTCTTTTGGCTGCTTGCATATCGGCATGCGACCCTAAACGAGAAATCGACGGGACGGTTTTGGCCTCAAAGTCAGCCCGATCGCCAGCGGCAATCAAGTTGCCGGTATTGACGATGGCGGTCATTTTCCCTTGGGCAAATAAATCAGACAGCGGGCTTAGTGCCGGATGAGCCCCAAAGGCGAGATCACCACCGATACTAAGATCTATCAAATGGTTCTTATCGAGGGCCAGAGCCCCTTTAGCGGCACTATACTCATCATAACGTGCAGAGTGTGTAGGGATTAGCATGTTGTGCGAGTCGTTGCCGCCGGCAAGAAAAACACAGACTAAGGCTTTGTAGTCGCCTCCAGCAGCCATGGCCAAATTGCGCATGCCAACTCCGGTTGATAATGAAAGTAAACCTGCTGTAGCAAGGGATTTTTTCAAAAATTCACGTCTTTTCATTATCGTTACTCCTGAACCAAATACTCGGGTGAGGTGACGGTGAGCCAGATCATGCCTTTGCAGCGGATACGACCATTGTTAGCCCCAATAGAGTCCGTAAATTGCCGGTAGGCATTAAGCATGGTGTCACTGATGGGGCGGTGGTAGAAGGTTTGCTCGAGATAGGTCATTTGCTCTTCGAACTTGGAGACGTTGCTGTTTGCATAACAAGCGGAAATATCGACTTTGTTGTTTTCGTTGACTTCCGGAGTGTCGTAATTTTTGTTCTGGGAAATAACTGAATTGAGAATATTGCTAAATGCCTTGAATGAAGAGGCATTGAGAACGGTAAATTCCGGCGCTGCCAGACCCGCGTCATTGAGACTGCCTTCCGGTGTGTCTTCGGGACGGTAGAAGTTGAATACTGACGGTGAGCCGAGCGGTATTTGGCCGTATGCCTCGGCAGTATTGATGTCTTGGTAAAAGCCATCAAGATTCCCTCGCATCGCCATAGCCCGGGCAAGGTTGGCCATTACTATAAGGGGCTCTTTGAGTTTATCGGCGTCGCCACTTCGCGCTTCTTCATCACTCAAAATGGCCTTGGCCACCATGGAGAGATCGCCTCGAACACCTTTTCCATTGTTACGAAAAATGTTGGCGATACGTGTAATGTATTCGGGTGAAGGGTTGGATTTTACTAAGCGTTGAATAAGGATCCGGCTAACAAAGGGTGGGGTATTAGGATGGTTGAACAAGAAGTCGATGGCAAGATTGAGATCTTGTTCCGCTGATTGCCCCCCGGTAAAGGTTATTCCCATTACTTGCTTACTGCCACTATCATGGCGGCCTTCGTTAGGTTGCATGGAGGCGAAAAGTTCGCCATCGCTAAGATTATTCCAATCGGTATTACCAGCCAGGTGCCATCCGGTGAGCACGCGGGAAAACTCACCGACATCGTCCTCGCTATAACTGGCAATTGGGTTACCATCCGTTGCTAGGTAGGGGCTGCCATCTGGCTTGAGCTCATCTAAGCCGATAGTAAAGAGCTGCATTAACTCCCTGGGGTAATTTTCATTAGGGCGGATACCTTCAAAGGGGTTTTCTTGCTGGCTGCCGATAGCCGTCAGGTAGTACCCCATCGCAGGGTGGCGGGACACATCAAGTAGCAGATCCCGATAGTTGCCAAGAGCGTGGCGGATCAGAACATCATAGTAATCGGTAAGCAGGCGGGGATGCTGGCTCAATGTTGCATCTTTTTCTGAAACCACCAGAATTTGGCTAAGGGCAAAAGCCATACGTTGGCGGAGCTGATCGGGAGCATTGATACTCTTGTCCCACCATACTCGATATCGGGTTTTAGCCTCATCGTCGGCGCCGTAAGCAAGATAGTTGTCATAGCGGCTCAGGTGATAGCTGGGCTCGATTGCTACTTGTTCGTTAAACCAATATTCAAAGCCATTTGTGCTCAGCATTGCAGGTTCGCCAACTTTCGGGCCAAAGGTCGCCTGAAATAACAATGATGCTGCTTGCGTGGGCGTGAGTGATACTTCGGGCAGTTCGGTAGCGGGTGAGGTAGGGTCTATTCGTGGGTAGACGAGTGAACCTGAGATATTGTTATTGGGTTCAACGATCCAGGTAAAAGGACCGTAAGTACTTGTTTCTGTGCCGTCAGTTACCGTAAAGGTGACATCAGGGTAATAACCTTCTGAACCCTGAGGTGGCATTCGGTCAGCCCAAGGTTTAGCCCAGAATATGCCATTTCCATTGACCCAGATAAAGCTGGGTAAATTCTCACTAGACCAACTTAGTGTTCCTTCGCCATCGTAGTTTACTGGGATTTTCCAGCGATATTTTTCGCCAACGATACCTCGTGGTGGTTGTATATCGGTGGGAATTTCTAGCTGTGCGTAGCTTGGTAGGGATAGAGTAAAAAGTATGGTTATCAACAACCATGCTCTGGACTTGAGTCGTTGCATCCTTGCCTCCTTTTCTGGTTTCTTTTGTAATTTTTAGCAGGCAATGAAAAGGAGGTGATAAAGATTCATTCGTGGCGTGAATGTATGGGCTGGGTATCACGTTTGACCGCGGAATATTGCTTGCTGTTGGATGAATAAGAAGAGATGTCGTTGAAGCAAACAGGCACCGATTATGGTGCCTGAGGGAGCGGTACGACGACTCGTTTTATAATGTAAAAATGAGCTTGCCTCTGATATGACCATTGGCGCTTAGACTAAAAGCGGCTTTATGATTTTCAAGCTCAAAGGTCTGTTGAATATTGGCTTTGAGTTTGCCTGAATCAATGAGTTCGGCAATGTGTGTTAGCTGTTCTCCATTACTTTGAACAAAGTGGAAAAGGGCGTGAATATTTTTCCGCGCCGCCAGCGTTTCCGTCTCTTCGGATAAGCCCGTGATCGAAACTAAACGGCCACCAGATCGAATAATTTGCAATGAGTCTATTTGTGCTTGACCACCCAGTGTATCGAATACCATATCGACGGGACTGTTCTGTAAGGTCGCGGTGATATCATCATTATGGTAATCCAGCACGACGTCAGCACCGAGTTCATGCAAGTAATTTTCGTTATGGGATGAGGCTGTTGCAATAACATAGGCACCTATCGCTTTAGCCAACTGAACGGCAATATGACCGACGCCACCAGCGGCGGCATGGATCAGGATGCGCTGCTCTGCTTGCAGTTGCCCGATAGAAAAGAGAGATTGCCATGCAGTCAGGCTTGCCAGTGGATAGGCCGACGCTTGCTCAAGAGACTCACATTTCGGTGCAAGAGATAGCGCCGAAACGTTGACTCTGCAATATTCAGCAAAGCTACCGTCAAAGCCAATCTCTGCCATCGCATAAACCTTATCGCCTACGTTGAATTGTTTAACGTTGCTTCCAATATGCGTAATTGTGCCTGATAGATCAGAACCTAAGGTCAAGGGCAGTGGTTGGTTGATAAGAAATGCTAGCATCCCGTCTGCAATTTTCCAATCCACAGGGTTAATACCTGAACCGGCGATCTTAATTAATACTTCATCATCGGCAATGGTGGGTATAGCAATATCTTGGAGAGCGATTTCGTTTTTTTCATTAAGTTGAAGTGCTTTCATGCGAGTCAGTTCCTTCTTTTAGCTTCCCGGTGATAGTATTTTTTCCAGGCGCGATGATAAAGCGGCACAATGTGCAGACAGTTGTTCCGAAATGGAAAAGGTAATGGATAAACTAGAGGCAATGGAAATGTTTGTTAGAGTGGCTGAAGCTGGAAGCTTTTCTAAAGCCGCCTATGACCGAGGCTGCTCTCCGTCTTTTGTTAGCAAACAGATATCTTTTTTAGAAAAGCAACTGCAGGTCAAGCTAATACACCGTACCACACGGTCATTACATTTGACTGATATTGGGATGCGGTATCTTGATGAGTGCCAGTCTGTTATTCAGCAGTTAGCCCTGGCAGAATCGAAAATTCAAGAGGCAGAATCATCACCTTCAGGAAGACTGAGAGTGAGTTTACCATCTGTATTCGGTGAACAGGAGATCATGGAATTATGCAGTCAATTTATCGCAGCATACCCGAATATTGATGTGGACATTCATCTCGATGACCGCAAGGTTGATTTGATTGAGGAGGGGTTTGATGTTTGTATTCGAGCCAGTTTCAGCCACCCAGACTCGAACTTGGTTATGAAAAAACTGGGGACGTTGCCCATTCGTTTGTACGCATCAAAAAGTTATGTAGAGATTAACGGTTATCCAGAAAGCGCTGAAGAACTAGCAAGCCATAACTTTATTGCCCATGCTTTTGCCAATTGCAATTTACTTTCGTTTAAAGGCAAAAGTGGGATAGAGAGGGTGTCCGTCCGGCAAAAGGCACGTGTTAATAATACATACTTTGTCAGGCACCTTGTTAAAAAGGGCCATGGCATTGCATTTCTGCCTGAGTATATGAGCCAAGGCTTGCCTGAACTGACGGTGTTGCTTTCCGGCTACACGCCATCGACGTTAGACATTTGTGCTATGTATCCCGATCGCCTTTTCATTCCAAATAAGACAAGGGCTTTTGTTGCTTTTTTTAATGAGTGGTTTCAACAATTTCTCTATTGAATTATGTAAGTATATAAATGAGTTTAAATTGTCCACAGTGCACTCAACGGTGTGGGAATAACCGAATGTATAACTAAGAGAAATGGGTAAAAAGTTAGTTTGAAATTATCGAAGCTGGTGGCAGGATCAAAAAAGGGCGCCCTAGGGCACCCTTTCAAAATTCTTCACGTTAACGCGAATTAGATGCGCTCAACGTTAGCAGCTTGAGGACCTTTCTGACCTTGTTCGATGTCGAAAGATACTTTCTGGCCTTCAGCTAGAGATTTGAAACCTTCACCAGCGATAGCACGGAAGTGAACGAATACGTCAGCGCCGCCGTTGTCTTGAGTGATGAAACCAAAACCTTTCTCGTCGTTAAACCACTTAACGATACCAGTTGCTTTAGACATGGAATGTCTCCTGAATCAAAAAATTAATAAACGCGTGTTGCGTACTTAAGCCATCATAATGAATTACTTATGGACAAAAGAATGTTGAGCTCTTCAGGACAACGTCGCTCGGTGAAGCGGTGTAACGAAGTTTTCTATTTCAATTTGTTGCATAAATAGGTCTGCATTTCAGGCCAAGCACATTAGGCCATACGGGAGGGAGGGTGGCAAGCAATTACTTTAAAATTAAGTCATTCATATCGAAAAGTGTGATTTGGATTGTACTGAAGCTGTTGTTTTAATGATGGTATACAAGATGTTTTCGCTGTTTTGATTGATTTCACAGTAGATTAGAGCAGAAGGTCGAAATTCAAGCAGTTAATTTAGAGGGGGATAATAAGCGTACAGTTAAGCTGTTAATGTAGAACGTAAAAAAGGGCTTAAAAAGCCCTTTTATCCAAGTGGGAACAGAGAAAATTAAACTTTTTCTACGTTCGCAGCTTGCAAACCTTTTGGCCCTTGCTCTGTCTCATAGCTTACTTTTTGACCTTCAGCCAAGGTCTTGAAGCCATCGCCAGTTATTGCACGGAAATGAACGAATACATCAGCACCGCCGTTGTCCTGTGTGATGAAACCGAAACCCTTTTCTTCATTGAACCACTTAACGGTACCTGTTGCTTTAGACATGTTGTCTCCTGGATAACTTACATCTGTACATATGCCAATACTATCTAATCTGTAACAATTGAACCCTTATACACCGGTTGGACTTGCAAAAAGAATTGCTAGACGAAGTGATTCAGAAGCCAATGTCATATCAGTGCCAAACAGTATTGCTCACTTCAAAGATTAGGCAGCATTGGGCTAATTGCAAATAAAAAAATAAGAAATTTGTGGCGGCTTTCACAGGATTTTGTAGAACCTGAACCGACACTTAAATAATCTCACAAATTTAACGAAATCTTACTTTTAGCTTTATACCCAAGTGACGTCAAGGTGCTTGGGTATAACTCCCTCCTAGTGGCTCAAGGTACTAGATTGATGAGCGTATGAGGGTGAATTAAGTGTCTTGAGATAGTTTTGGAATATTCGTGTTACAGGAAGTGTATCGTTCAGTTTGATGAAATAAGTCAATGAAGCAGGCAGTTTTGGTTTAACTGCTCAAAATGTGACTTGAGTGGCAATACAAGTTTCTGCTATAACGGTGGCAGTTAGGTTTTGTAGATTCATATAAGGACAAATAATGAACACTATCCTAGAGTTAGTTCGTCAAACTCGTCGCAAGAACAAGCTAAAGCGTGAGATCCTAGACAACGACCGTAAAGTACGCGACAACCGTAAGCGTGTTGAATTGCTGGAAAACCTACTTGACTATATCAAAGCTGATATGACACATGATCAGATTGTCGAGATTGTTGAAAACATGAAAGGTGACTACGAAGATCGTGTTGATGACCACATCATCATCAGTGCTGAGCTTTCTAAAGAACGCCGTGAAGTTAGCAAAAACGTTAAAGATCTGAAAAAAGCAGAGATTGCTTCTCAGCAGTAATAGTGAAATAGATTCATATAAGCCCGATCGTGATCGGGCTTTTTTTTATGCTTTTTTTACCTCATGTCGACAATAATGTACTTAAATTCAGGTATATATAAGCTGATAAAAGCTATTATTACAGTTATGGTTATTTTTGAGGGGTTTTGATTGTCTAAACATCTTGGGCTCATCGCTTGCTTGCCATTCGCAGCATTGGCTGCCGATACAGAAAATCCTCCCGTATCGATAGATAAAGAAGAGAAGCCGTTAGGCTATATCTCGGTTGATGACTTGCGGAAAAAAAGAGACGGTGAAGAAAAGTGGGGGCTCGCTGCCGTCATGCGGGGAGCATCGATTCCTTATGCAACAGAATCTGTTGTAGAAGATTCAACGGTATCAACCTTTGTACCCATGATGTTTTATCAGGGAAACCGTCTGTTTATTAACGGTACGGAAGGTGGCCTTAACCTCTACCGTGCGCAAGATTGGGAAGTTAATGCTCTCATTCGAATGCATTTTATCGATATACCGTCTTCTTTTCAGAATGAGATAGGTGGCGATACAGCGGATTACGGATTCCAGTACAAATATCATTGGGACGAAAATTATTATACCGACTTTGAACTGCTTGCGGATCCTGATGGTAGGTTTAGCTCTCAGTTTTCCATCGGTGGAGACTATCAATATGATGACTGGCGCTTTCTTCCCAAGGCATCCTTAATTTGGAAAGACAGCGATTACAACAGTTACTACTATGGGCTGAATCTAGAGGAAATTGATTCAGGGGTAGACCTGAAACTGGGCTCTGCTTTTAGTTACCATGTCTCGTCCAATTTGTATGTCGTGGGTGGGGCTTATGCTCGCTACTTCGATAGCAATACCCGTGATGCCGCCTTGATTAGTGACAACTGGCAAGGTGAAGCTTATCTTGGCTTTGGCTTCTTTAATGATGCCAAGAAATCGAGAAAATCGAGTATCAGTAATAAGCCGTATTTGCGCGTTGCCCATGGGTGGGCGACACCCTCAAATATCGGTGAAATTTTCTCAGGCAATGCAGAAAAAGACGAGTTCAATAATCAGTTGACCTCTGTGTTTTATGGTCATCCTTTGACTGATGAACTGTTTGGTTTACCGCTGGATATCTATCTGACTCCTGGCTTTGTATGGCATTGGAGTTCTGATGTTCAAAGCTCAACGCAAGAATATGTGATGGCGATAAAAGCGTATTACACCTTCACGTGGCCGGTCCAATGGCGCTTTGGTGTTGCCGAAGGCTTGTCTTATGTCAATCGCATTACTTACATTGAACAGTCAGAAATGGATCGAAAAGGGTACGAACCAAGTAAGTTGCTTAACTATTTAGATTTCTCTTTTGATATGAATCTTGGTGATGTTTTCAACCATAAACCGCTGGATGGCGTGTGGCTAGGTTATAGCTTGCATCACCGCTCAGCGATATTTGAAAGTGCTTCCCAGTTTGGGCGTATTAAAGGCGGGAGCAACTACAACACAGTGTATGTGCAGTTTGATTTCTAGGGCTGTTACAGCACGAAAATAGATCACAAAAAAGCCTTACCCATTAGTGAAATCACAGTAGCGAGTATGGGTAAGGCAATGATTGTATACCCCGTAACTTAATGTCACTGGGCATAAGCAGTACCGATAGAAGGCACTGCTTACTATTCGAAACTGATTTTGTAAATTACTGAGCGAGGCTTTCTAACTCTTGCTTCGCTTGAGCAATGCCTTTTGCTGCCATCTCATCGCCCATAGCCAGCGCTTCGCTATAAACCACGTCAACATCAGTCATGCCAACAAAGCCCAAGAATGTTTTCAAGTAAGGCACCATGATATCGGTGTCGCCACCTTTGTGCATCCCACCACGTGTGGTAACCACAATGACTTTTTTGCCTGTTAATAGTCCAACAGGACCATTCTCTGTGTAGCTAAAGGTAACGCCGGCACGGGCAATCAAATCAAACCAATTTTTAAGCTGTGTCGGAATAGAAAAGTTATACATCGGTGCGCCAATAACAATTGTGTCACTGACATTGATTTCATTGATTAACTGATCAGAAAGCGCAAGTGCTGCCTGTTGTTTTTCATTCAGGTTGTCACCTCCACGCAAGCCACTGGCAATTTCGCCATCCAAAACAGGTACTGGCTGAGCCGCTAGGTCACGCTCTATAACGGCAGTGGTGTTTAATGAATTAACGAGGTGATCGATAAGACCGTTTGATTGCGAGTAGTCACCGAGAATGCTTGATTTTAGTACTAGAACGTTTGACATAGTTTGCTCCTTGAAGTGCATTGCCGTTTGGCTTGGAACTAACTATACGAAGGGACGACTTTTGAAGATAGCGGAAAAAATCGGTGAAGTTATTCGAAAAAACTGAATAGTGATTTTTGCAGTTAAGCTTCTGATTTATAGTATCTTTATTGGTTGGAGTGAAAAGGTGGTGAAAATTTGCTTGGAGTATGAACGGAAAAATAAACAAGTCTTGAATGACGAGAGTGGGGCCGGAAAGATAAAAAATAGCCCGAAACGACTCCTGTTTCGGGCTTAGGGGAATGGCTCGTGAGAGCCTTGCGCTAACTGGTTAGTAAATGGAGATCAATTACACTATCAATGTTAGTTCAAGCAGTATGATTTGCCAGTTTTACCACTAAGAATGTTATTCATCTCTGATACTTAACAAAAATATCCTGTTATTTGAGCAAACCTGTTGCAGTAACTTAATGCTAGTTGTTATAGCGACAATTTACTTGCTCAAAAAATGGAATTAGATGTCAAATAAGTTGGTGTCTCTTACCAGTTCACGAGGCAAGCCATTTTTGATGCGATTGCTCACCCATTTGCCAATACCAATCGGGTAGTCACGGTAAGTAACAATGACTTCGCCTTTTCCTGATAGGTTATCAGGGCGGATATCCCGCCCCATAAACCATTCTTTTGCTTGTGCCGCATCAAGGTCAACAGCGGTTTTCTCCTGACCCGTAGCAATGGTCATGATCGCCTCATGCTGCCAGCGATAACCTTTCTTGTGTTGTTCGGCCAACTTGATACCAATGCGCTGAAAGCGGATTTCACTAAGTAGATCACGCAGCTTTGACGGGAACAACCATACTTCTTTATCGCGAAGCCAAATTTCACTATCCGCTGGAATCGTTAAGTCTATGTCTTGCTTGAATGCTTGGGTAATGGCCTGACTGTCTTTGCTGTTCGCAGGACTGAAAGGGAATTTACCTTTACGCTTTTTAACTTCAGGAGACTCGACCGCTGCAAGCTTGCGGATACGTGCGACAAAGAAGCCTTCACTGTCGAAGATTTGAGGATAAACGTGCAGGAAGCCTTCTTCGGTTAGGGCTTTTTCAGCGCCGTCGAAGAGGTCTGAGAGAGGCTCAAATTCAACTGCATCGCCGAAGGTCTCTTTAAGGTGCTGACATACCTTTTGGTTTTCGCTCAGGTTCAGGGTACAGGTTGAATAAACCATTACTCCGCCTGGCTTCAGTGCTTGAAAGCCACTGATAATAAGGTCGCGCTGCACCGCTGCGATTTCTTCTACAGACTGAAGACTCCAGTTTGCCATGGCATCATCGTCTTTGCGGATGGCGCCTTCACCGGAACAGGGGGCATCGAGCAAGATAGAGTCGAATGATTCAGGCGCCCAACTACCAAAGACACAACCGTCAAAGTGGGTAAGTGCCGCATTGAAGACACCACAGCGCTGCAAGTTAGCGTGCAGCACTTTAATACGGCTTGCGGCTAACTCATTGGCCACCAAGGCACCTTGGTTTTTCATGGCACAAGCAATTTGGGTTGTTTTTGAACCCGGAGCAGAGGCCATATCCAATACGCAATCTAGCTTGTCGTTATCTTTTAATAGTGCGACAACAGGCATCATTGAGCTGGCTTCCTGAATGTAAAACAGGCCGGCCATGTGCTCTGCAGTATTGCCTAGAGAGACGGACTCTTCATCTTCTCGTTCAATCCAAAATCCGGTATCGCACCAAGGTACCGGTGTGAGCGTCCAGCCTTTGTCGGCGACACGGTCAAGAAAGTCTTCCACACTGATTTTTAGGGTATTTACACGAATACTACGACGCAGTGGCGTTTTACAAATAGCAATGAACTCATCCATGCTCAGGTGTTCTGGCATGATCTGACGAATTTGTTCAATGAATGCGTCTGGGATATGGATTTTAGGGTGCAAGGGAATGTCTCGATTATCTAGCAGTGGGGCGGGAGTTTATCATTTGTCGGTAGCTACGTAAAAAGAAAGGGGGAACAGGCAAAATAAAAGGAGCATTGCTGCTCCTTTTATTTAGTTATTGGTCTGTTGGCAATTTAATGTTTTGGAATTGCTGTGCGCCATGTTTTCCATTCAGGCTTGGCGGTATCGTGTAGCAAGAAGTGGCTGTCACTCTCAGCAATTGGTGATAACGGCTGGGTCTCTGGCGTGGCAAAAGCGATGCCGCCGCGGATCAAGCTATCAACCGTACCACTTTGTACCGAGGCGCCTGTCAGGCCGATGGTGACATCGATACCCGAGACATTCCAAAATACGCTGTCGGCACGGACGAGGTGGCTGAAGGCTTGTTCGACTTGGGCTTCGATAATGACTCTGTCTGCCAGTTCACCAAGGCTGACCTTAACCACTTCACCAACTTGGATATCACGGTACAGCAGCGGTGTTCCCTCGCTGATTGAGTTGCGCTCTTCAGTCTCCAAAATCACACTCAGCCCTTTATTTTGTAGCTGGGCATTGCCCAAGGTGAAGCTTTGAGAATAGTGGCCTTCTTTACCCGGCGTCACGGCAATATAACTGCTGAGTAGGGTATCAAGGTTCTTGGCACCAGTGATGCTGATTTTCGGGCTGACAATCCAGAATTGGCTGTCGGCTTTTGCCAGTAGCTCGGCATATTTAGGGAACAGGCGGGCCTTTACAATGACCTTGCCGGTATTGAAATCAGGTTCGGTTTCAATCACTTTACCTACGTTCACCCCTTGGTAACGGATATCGGTGTTTACCTTTATCGTTTTGGCATCAGCGGCAATCATAGTTACCATCAAACCGAAGTCTTTGGCCTCTTTGTAACTCTTGTAGAGCTTATAGCGGCTTCCGCTGCGGTTGGTGACACCTTCAAGCTCATCGAACGCAATTCCGCCTTTAATTAGGGTGCTGATTGGGTCGGCTTTGATTTGTACGCCGTCAAGACCCGCTTCTACCTCAACGCCTGAGCGGTTCCAGAATACCGTGTTAGGCGTAATAAGATGGCGGTATTTATTGTCAACTTTCAACTTAATAGTGACGCCGTCACGTGACAGATCATAGCTGGTGACTTCACCCACCGCCATATTTCGGTATAACACCGGACTGCCTTCCGAGATTGGCGGCAGCTCATCGGCATACAGCTGAATAGAAGCAAACCCCTGTGCTTTTTCTGCTGCCAATGTGGCAAGCCGGTGGCTCTTATAAAGCGGGTATTGGCTTAATACTCGGCTATTACCGCTGCTTGTGAAACTAATGCTTTGACTGATCAGTTGATCGGCAGGCGGTACAGAAACATCGAGTCCTTGGCTGCTCAAATTCGCCTGAATGCCACCATCGATATAAAAGCGGCTGCCAGAACGCACTAGCTTGGTGTACTCAGGGCGGACAATAACGCTAAAGCGGACTTTATTGCCATCTAATTTTACAGACTTTACTCGCCCGACTTCTAAACCACGGTGCTTAAGCTTGGTGCCACGCTTAATACCGTAACTGTTATCTGCATAAAGAGAGAAAGAGGCGACACCGGGTTGTTGTTCTTGCAGCTCGTCTTGGTTGATGGCGACAAACTGGCGGCTGGTTTCGCCGGGGCCTGGGATCAAGGTCAGGAAGTTACCGCGAAGCAGGTTGCCAATGTTTTTCACGCCATTTAACGACAATTCGGCTTCTTCCAACAGCATTTTAGAGCCTGTGGTCAGCAGGTCGCTCATCATCGGCTCGATAGCGGCATGGGCGACAATGGTCCCGCGTTCTTTATCAAGACGGATATCCGAAATCTGGCCGATTTGCAGCCCGCGGTAGACGATCGGAGCGCCACTCGCACTGATGTTACTGTTTTCTGGTAAGTCGACAGTAATTGCGATACCGCGGCCGGCTGTGTTGAGATCTGGATAGAGGCGGAAAAGGTGATCTGGTTCGATATCCAGCCCTTTATCCGGTGAGTCAAACGCTATCGCACCACTTATCATTGCCGACAGGCTTTCGAATTGTACATCGACACCGTTGAAGCCAATGTTGGCACTCATACCGCTGACATTCCAAAAACGACTCTTATTGGTAACAAGATCGGCATAATGAGGCTTGATCAATACATCGATGATCACCTGTTTATTGTTCTGGCTCAGGGTATGGTTGTACACCTCACCAACAGGGATTTTCTTATACAGTACTTGCGAACCAATATTGATTGAACCCAAGTGCGGGGCGCGCAGTTGGATTTTAAGGCCTTCTCCGACAGGGGTGTCGGCTGGCTGACCGTCAAGTGCATCGAACTCGTTGGCAAATTTACCTTCGCCCGGCTGCAAAGCGATATAGTTACCCGAGACAAGGGCATCCAGACCAGAAATACCGGTAATGGAGGCTTTTGGCTTTACCAACCAAAAACGGGTACCTGAACGGAGGGTTTGTACGGCTTCTGGGTAAATGTCGGCTTCAACATAAATGCTTTTCAAATCGTTTGATAGGTTGACGTCACGAACAATACCGACTTCAAGTCCTTGGTAACGGATAGTCGTCCGTCCAGCAACCAAGCCTGCAGCATCATTGAAGTGAATTTTAATCCGTTCACCGGCTTCATTGACGGCTTTGAAGACAAGCCATCCGGCGAGAATCAAGGCAAGTACGGGCAGGATCCAGAGAGGAGAGATCCCGCGATCGCGCTTTATATTGACCGGTTTAGGTTGTTGGTTATTAGGTCCGTTGTTCATAGTTGTCCCATATCAGACGAGAATCCAAACTTTCTGCGGCAAGCATTGTCAGTACTACAACGACACCAAAGGCAATAGCGCCTGGGCCGGGGGTGAAATCGAGTAATTGATCACGGTCTATCAGGGCGACCATGATTGAAATAACGAATAAATCCATCATTGACCACTTGCCGATCCATTGAATGAATCGATACAGCTTCATGCGTTGCAGGTGATTCACACTGCGCTTGAATTGGATAGTCAACAAGAGAAAGGCCAGGCCAAGAATTTTGGCGACAGGTACGACAATACTGGCGACAAAAATAATGATGGCAATGCCTAGCATATCGGAGTTCACCAATGAGGCGACACCCGAGAAGATCGTATCTTCGACACGTTTACCATTATTCAGAAAGATAGATATCGGATAGAGATTAGCAGGAAATATAAACACGGTTGCTGCTATCAAGTATGCCCAGGTTTTCTGGATGGAATGAGGCATACGCTTGTGAAGCGGACTGTCACAACGCACACATTCCTCGTGGTCATCTTGCGTCATGTGGCAATGATGACAGTGACGGGCATGGTTATATTTCTTATGTTCAGTTTCAGGCTGCCACGCTTCCCAGTATCGGTTAATGCTGATACGGGTAAGGAGAAGTGCTGTCAGCAGTTGCAGCAGCACTAAAGAATATAACCCCGGGCCGACGAAAATATCGGCATAATCTTGTACTTTGAAACAAGAGATCCCAAGGCTGACCAAAAAGACATCGAACATCGCCCAGTGCTTGAGGTGTTCAATGATCCACAATGAACGACGGAAAAGCTTGATGCGTCGAAACCTCAACCCAATTTGTGCGCTTAATATAGAGCCGCAGACGAGTAATGGCGCGATAGAGCTACAAAATAGAATAAGGGCGGCAACCACCGGGAACGTTGGTGCTAATGAAAAGGTACCTGAAGTTATGGTTGCCGGGATCATTACACCAAACAAGCGAATGGTGATCATAGGGAAAAAATGCGCCGGAATGAAGAGGATTAAACAGGCTAGGGCAATAGCCAGTTCACTGGAAAAACGAAAATGACCACCACGGTACAGGCGGGTGTTACAACGCGGGCAGTACGCACTTTGTCCCTGTTCAGCGACTTGCGGAAGCAAAGGTAAATCGCAACCGGGGCATAGTCTCGCTGTGGTCATTAATGTTTAATCCTTTAAAAATGGCTTTAAATGAACGCTATATTATTATTTTAGGTTCACTCTGGCTACAGGTACTTGTGCTATCACATCATTTTGATTTTCAGCTGATTGTACCGAGCCATAGAGTGTTTGGTACAGGCCTTCTTTGTTCACCAACTCGTGATGCGTACCGCTTTGGCTGACTTGTCCATCTTCAAGCACGTAGATTACATCAGCTTGTTTAACCGCAGATAAACGGTGAGCAACAATCAGCGTGGTACGATTGGCCAAGAACTGGTTAAGCGCAGTATGCAAGGCCGCTTCCGTAGCGGTATCCAATGCCGATGTGGCCTCGTCGAGGATCACGAACTCGGGGTTGGTCAGAACCATACGTGCAATAGCGAGTCGTTGGCGTTGACCTCCTGACAGTTTGATCCCTTGGCGGCCAATTTCGGTATCCAGACCTTCCGTCAGGCGCTGGGTAACATCTGTCATTTGTGCGATCTCAAGTGCCTGCCAAAGTTGCTCATCACTGTAGTTGCCGCCTAATGTCAGGTTGTGGCGCATAGTATCATTAAATAATACAGGGTGCTGTAAGACCACGGCCATTTTGTTGCGTAGCGCTTCATAGCTAACATCTTCAATGGGGTAGCCATTGACTAAGATGTCCCCGGTGTCCTTTTGGTAGATACCCAGTAGTAGTTGGATCAGTGTTGATTTACCGCCCCCTGAAGAGCCGACTAATGCCACGCGCTTGCCCGCAGGGATAGTGAGGCTCATACCACGTAGGACTTCTTTATCTTCATCATAGGCAAAATGGATGTTGTTGACTTCAATGTCGAGGTGATGGTTATCAGTAAACGGATTCACCTTTTGTATTGGACGAACTTCTTCTTCAATGGCAATAAGGCCATTCAAGCGTTGCATGGCAGCCGATGCACTGTACCAAGCGAACTGGATGCCGAGCAGCTCCTGGACTGGGCCAAGCATAAACCACAAGTAACCAAATACGGCAAACATCTGGCCTACGCTCAGGTCGGTAAATAACACCATGATCATTGCCATAGCACGGAATAACTCAAAACCGACTAAGAACAGCAAGAAAGAGATGCGACCCGCAGCTTCTGACTGCCATGCATATTTGTCGGCATCATGGCGAATGTCATTGGCGTTGGACTTTAGCTGATCAAGAAACTCCCGCTCGCGGTTAGCCGCTCGTAACTGGTAGATACCATCTAGGGTTTCCACCAAACGTTGTTGAAAGCGCTCGAACGCCTTGTTTTCTTTTTTCTTAAGGGTCTTTACCCGGTTCCCCATCAGCTTGGAGGCATAAACCACAATAGGATTGACCAGTAAGATAAAGAGCCCAAGCTGCCAGTTAAGCCATAGCAAAATGACAGCAGTACCGATGACGGTGAGGAAACCAATAAGGAAACGGCTTAGAGTATCACCCACAAATTTATCGATTGTCTCAACGTCAGTAATAAGGTGAGAAGTGATCCCACCGCTGCCGCGTTCTTCATACTGGCGCATGCTGATACGACCAAGCTTGTCGATAAGGTGCTGTCGCATCTTGTAGGTAATGTCCTTAGCCACCAAAGTAAATTGACGACTTTGTAGGATATTAAGTGCTTGGCTACCCACTCGCATCAAAACGACAAATAGAAGAACCAGCAGGATATAAGCTGTAGGCTGCTGCAGGGAATCAGGCAAAAAGTGATTAAGGAAGGCGATACCACCCGCTGGTTTGTCGAGGAGGATCTCATCAACCATTAAAGGCATTAGCAGTGGGATAGGGACACTGATAAGGGTCGCGATGAGCGCGATAAAATTCGCGGTAATCAAACGGGGACGGTGATGTTTTGCTTGCTTTAATAGCCAAGACCAGTTAATCATTTGGTTTGAATCGTTTTTCACAATGATAATGATTCCCATTATTGATAAAAAGCCATTCTAGCGGCTATAAAAGGAGTAAGCCATGGAAATTAGATCAGTGAACTATCAAACGCTGACGAAACAAGCTATCGCGTTGATTGAAGGTGAGCCTGATCTCATTGCTAATATGTCTAATATTAGTGCGTTACTGGCCATGGAGTTAGAAGAGATTAACTGGGTAGGGTTTTATTTGCTCAAAGGTGACCAATTGGTATTGGGGCCATTTCAAGGTAAACCCGCTTGTGTGAGGATTCCTGTAGGGCGTGGTGTATGTGGTACATCGATAGCTGAAAACAGCGTTCAACGGATCGAAGATGTCCACCAGTTCGAAGGGCATATTGCCTGTGATGCTGCCAGCAATTCAGAAATCGTGATTCCGTTTTCTGTAAACGGTGAATTGTACGGTGTGCTGGATATTGATAGTCCAATCTTATCAAGATTTAATCAATTTGATGAAGATGGACTGGTTTCTTTGATGAATGAACTACAAAAAAGACTTTAATTGAGTGCTTTCGGTGGTTTTTCAGCGTTAGGTAACTATAATAGCGGAACAATTTCTTTTTGATTAAAGTACTAACGGCGAGGAAACTCGCTTTTGTCAGGAAAGTCCATGGAAAACTCTGAAAAGCTAACGAACAGTAAAGAAGTCATTGCCTACATTGCTGAGCGTTTCCCAAAATGTTTTACTGTTGAAGGTGAAGCTAAGCCTCTAAAGATCGGTATCTTTCAAGATCTAGCAGAGCGTCTAACTGATGACCCGAAAGTAAGTAAAACTCAGCTGCGTACCGCTCTGCGTCAATACACTTCTTCCTGGCGTTATCTTCACGGTGTGAAAGCGGGTGCAAACCGCGTTGACCTTGATGGCAACGATTGTGGTGTGTTAGAACAAGAACACGTAGATCACGCTAAGCAAGCGCTTGAAGAAAGCAAGGCTAAAGTACGTGCTCGTCGTAAAGAGCAAGCAGAAGCTAAAGCTGCTGCTAGCAAGGATGGTGAAGCAAAGGCGAAAAAAATTCGTCCAAAAACTGCTAAACCAAAGAACACACAACAAAAAACGACTAAGCTAAATAAAAAGCCTGCAGAAACGACCCGTGCACTGACTGCTGATGAAGTCGTCGTTGGCAATAACGTTAGTGTTAATATGGGCAACGGAAACATGCCGGCAACTATCGTTGAAATTAATAAGGACGATGTGCGTGTTCGCCTATCAAATGGTTTGACCATGGTAGTTAAAGCGGAGCACCTGCGTTCGTAAAGGAGAATGCTCGACGCATGAAAGGTCGATTCCGTTTCTCACTGATCGCTGCTGGCATGATGCTAGCAGCTTCAGCGCAAGCCCTAGAGGCGACATACACGTTAAGTGATCTTCCGCAGCTGGCACCAGAAAAACAGCATGCGACTGCCAGTAAGCGAGTAGCTTCACGCTTTACTCGTTCACATTACAAGCAGTTTTCACTTGATGACGAATTTTCTTCCAGTGTCTTCACTCGATATATCGAGATGCTGGACTTCAACAAAAGTTTTCTTACTGCTTCCGATATTCGGCAATTTGAAAAATGGGAAGAGCAGCTAGATGATCAACTCAAAAGAGGTGATACATCAGCCGCTTTCGATATTTTCAATACCCTGCTGAAGCGTCGTTATGACCGCTATCAATACGCACTTACTTTGCTTGATCGTGAAATTACCTTTGATGCTGATGAAGATATAGTCTTAGACCGTTCCGAAATGGAGTGGGCTAAAGATCGCAACGAGCTCAATGAAATTTGGCGTAAACGGGTAAAATACGATGCGCTTAATTTAGAGCTTGCGGGTAAAGACTGGGATGAGACGAAAGAGACATTAGGCAAGCGTTATAACAACGCCCTTAAGCGTCTGACTCAAACTCATAGCGAAGATGTATTTCAAATTTACATGAATGCCTTTGCGCGTGAGGTTGACCCTCATACCAGTTATTTGTCACCACGTAACGCAGAACAGTTTCAGTCTGAAATGAATCTTTCATTAGAAGGTATTGGTGCTGTTCTACAAGTTGTTGATGATTATACAGTAATCCGCTCTTTGGTTGCTGGTGGCCCTGCGTCTTCTTCGAAAAAACTAGCTGCAGGTGATCGGATCATCGGTGTCGCGCAAGACGGCAAAGACATGATCGATGTGATTGGCTGGCGTCTTGATGATGTTGTGCAGCTAATTAAAGGTCCAAAAGGCAGTAAAGTCGTTCTGGAGATCCTTCCTGAGGGGAGTAACGCAAAAAGTTACGATGTCACCATTGTCCGTGACAAAATTCGCCTAGAAGATCGCGCAGCGAAGTCTTCGGTAGAAATGTCGAACGGCAAGAAAATTGGGGTGATTGAAATTCCAAGTTTCTATGTTGGTTTGTCAGAAGATACCAAGAAAGAACTGGCGAAGTTGAACGACCAGCAGGTTGATGGCGTGGTTATCGATTTGCGAAACAATGGCGGTGGTGCACTGACTGAAGCGACAGCTTTGACCGGGTTGTTTATCAACAGTGGGCCGGTTGTTCAGGTTCGTGATAGTTATGGGCGAGTTAAAGTGAATGGCGATTCAGATGATCGCGTTTATTTTGATGGCGCTCTAACTGTTTTGGTTAACCGCTACAGTGCGTCAGCGTCTGAGATTTTTGCTGCCGCTATGCAGGACTACGGACGTGCTGTCATTCTTGGCGAGCAATCATTTGGTAAAGGAACGGTACAGCAGCACCGTTCACTGAATCATATTTATGACTTGTTCGATAAGCCATTGGGCCATGTTCAGTACACCATTCAAAAGTTCTACCGCATCAATGGTGGTAGTACCCAGAATCTTGGTGTTGTACCTGACTTGGCATTCCCAACGGCTGTTGACCCATCTGAAACCGGTGAGAGTGTCGAGGATAATGCACTGCCTTGGGATAGTATCAAGGCGGCGGACTATCAGAAACTCTACAATTTCTCGGCGGTTCTGCCTTCACTGAAAACGAAGCATGACCAGCGGATCAACAAGGACATGGAATTTGGTTTTATCCAAGATGACATCGCCAAGTACCGTGCAGAGAAAGACATCAACACGATTTCTCTGAACAAGAACAAGCGCATTGCTGAGCAAGACAAAGATGATGCGGATCGTCTAGCAAGGTTGAATAAGCGTCAGAAAGCGGATGGTGAAAAAGCGTTTGCCACATTGGATGATGTGCCAAAGGATTATGAAGCTCCTGATGCCTACCTAGAAGAAGCGGTTGCTATCACGTCTGATTTGTCGAGATCGCAAAGCTAGTCTGTGAGAATAGGCAAGACCTCTATAAACGGCACCTTTTAAGGTGCCGTTTTTTTATGGATAAAATCAGTTAGCTACAGAGGAAAAGAGGTGTTTCACCCCTGAGACTGCTGAAACATTAACACTGATAAGTCTCAACTTTTACCCTCTAGGTAGTAATTGCCGACTAGGGTTAAATATAGGTGATCAATTCTGGTGTTAGGTGAATGCTATGCTGAAAAATGTAATTTTTGCTGTAACGCTGTTATTTTCGACATTTGCTATCAGTGCGCGGTCAACCGATTTGACTGAATTTGATTATCCACTACTTTTGGGAGATTGGTACTGGTTTAGTAATACTGATACTGGTGTTGAAAGTGAAGGTGCGAGCTACCGCGCAATGAACATCAAGTTCAAATCAAACTATCGCTTTGTTATTCGACTTCTTCAGATAGATGGCAACGTGGAAGAGTGGGATGGGACATACGATATCGATGAAACCACGGTTACTTTTCTTTCGCACGGCCAACCCGAGCAGCAGCATAGCTACATGTTAAGCTACAACCAATTTTTGCTTGATGGTGCTCGATTTACCAAGTTGGCGCCAGAAAACCTGCCGGGCAATTGGCGTTCTTCACAAATTACAGGGAAGGATGTTGGTGATGGTGTCTCGGAAATTGCTTTGTCCCTTCGCCCCGACTTCTTGTTTTCGGCTGAGGTGTCAGGTAAGAACGGCAAGAAAAAAGAGCACAAAGGGATCTATTTTATTGAAGACGATCGCATTGTGTTGATTTATGAAGATGGCCAACAAGATAGCCAGTACAGCTTAGGCAGTAATACCCTGACGCTCAGTAACAAACAGTTTGGTATGGAAGCGGTAATGAGAAGGGAGTAGAGTCTCGCAGCCTAAAGATCTTACTTGATCAACTGCCCATCAACACAGATAAAAGAAAAGCGAGGTGAATACCTCGCTTTTTTTGTTTTCTATCGTATCGACTGATGCGTGCGATTAGCTAACGATTTTAAAGGCTTGTCGAAGCTGCGTCAGGTAATTTTCATCTCGGCAGATACTCTTGCCTGGTTCGTCTGAAATCTTAGCAACGGGTCGACCTTCACATTCGGTCAGTTTCAAAACCACGTTCAATGTTTTGACATCAGGCAGATCACAGGTGAGCTGGGTGCCAATACCAAAACTGGTATTGATGCGGTGGGCAAAGTGCTTATAGATGTTTAGCGCTTTATCCAACGTCAGGCTATCTGAGAAGACCAAAGATTTGGTTTTTGGATCGATACCTAATGACTTGTAGTGTGCAATAGCTTTCTCACCCCAGGCAATCGGATCACCACTGTCATGACGTAAACCAATGAAGCGTTCTGACAAGCGAAGGTCAAAGTCACGCAGGAAAGCGTCCATATTGATGCAATCGGTGAGGGCGATGCCCAATGAATCTGGGTATTCCTGAAGCCAGCGGTTTAGTGCAAGTAGCTGTGAGTCAGCCAGTTCACCGGCTAATTGCTGGTGCGCTTGGAACCACTCATGGGCTTGGGTGCCAAAAGGTGTCAAGTTACAGGTACGGGCCAAATGGTAATTAGATGTACCTTTGAACTCTGGCATGTTGTTCTTCAGGTAGTCAACAACTTCGTGGTGTACATCGCGGGAGAAACGGCGGCGCGTACCAAAGTCAACCAGCGAGAATGCGTCGAGATTGATACCTTCATCATTGGCTTTTTGATAAAAGGCAGCCATTTTTTGCTTGAGTGAGCTCAGTGCGTCATCCGTTGAAGATGTAGGGTAGCAATGCTTGCATCGAACTTCGCAGATGATCGCCAATAATGGCACTTCCCAAAGGATAATATCAATCCACTTACCCGTAATGGTAATCGCCAGTTGATCACCTGATGTGTCAAGGCGAACTTGTTTACTATCGATGTGAAACGACGCTAGGTAATCAAGGTAGTCTGCCTTGAAGAAGCTGAGAGTCGACAGGTAGTCAATCTCTTCCTGAGTGAAAGAGAGGCCACCAAGCCGATCTATATGCTCTTGAATCTCTTGGCTGTATGGACGGAGATCTTCGTCGCTCCGGCAGTGAAACTCGGCAACAGCTTCAACATTGGGGTATTGATGAAAAATGGCTTGTTGCATATGCAACTTGTATGCATCAGTATCAAGCAGGGAGTCGATAATCCCAGTGTGTCCAAAATGATTCATAACTAATTTGGCTGTTTTTTGCAATCCGGTAATTTTACCCTATTTTGAGGCTTGGTTGTCTCAAAATGTTTCAGATTGATGAAAAAAGTAGGGGCCGTAAGATACGCGCAAATACCGCTAACGACAAGCCTGTAGAGGCTTTTTTGCCGTAATTGTCGATACACTGTTAACACTTTGTTTGTACGGTGATCTTGCTGTAAAGCGGAATTTGGGTAAACATTACTGCTCGTAAGTTAAGTATAGTAAAGATGATAAGCCAGTCTTCAAAGCACAACCAGCGAAATAATTGGTTGGATGAGCATTAATTGACCGAGTGAGTGGACAATTGAGAAACATATCGCCAAATCAGGGTAATAAGCTTGTCTGCACTGGTCTAACGCAGAATAATGGACACATACCGCGACACTAACAGGCGGAAATAAAAGGAATAAACATGGCCGAACAACCAACTATCCAACCAACGGCAAAGTACCGTTCAGATTATCAAGCACCAGAATTCACAATTACCGATCTCTCGCTAGAGTTTGACCTGCATGATACCGAAACTCGCGTTATAGCGATTAGCAAGGTTGAGCAGCAGGTGGAAGGTGCCTCTTCAATGGAGCTTGATGGTGATGCACTGACTTTGGTTCGTATTGAAATCAATGGCGAAAGCTGGACGGACTATGCAGAGAGCGAAGGTAAGCTAACGATTAATGGGCTACCTGCATCGTTCGACATGCTGATTGAAACTGAAGTTAACCCTGAAGCAAACACGCTGCTTGAAGGTTTATATAAGTCAGGCGGTGCATATTGCACCCAGTGTGAGGCAGAAGGTTTCCGTCGTATTACCTATTACCTTGACCGCCCTGATGTATTGGCTCGCTTTACCACAAAGGTGATTGCAGACAAAGAACAGTACCCATACCTAATGAGTAATGGTAACCGCGTTGACGGTGGTGATTTGGATAATGGTCGTCACTGGGTACAGTGGCAAGACCCATTCCCGAAACCAAGTTATCTGTTTGCCTTGGTTGCCGGTGATTTTGATGTTCTGAGCGATAAATATACCACTGTCAGTGGCCGTGACGTTGCACTTGAAATTTTTGTCGACAAGGGCAACCTTGATCGCGCTGAATACGCCATGACTTCTTTGATTAACTCGATGAAGTGGGACGAGGAGCGTTTTGGCCTAGAGTATGATCTCGACATTTACATGATCGTAGCTGTCGATTTCTTCAACATGGGCGCAATGGAAAACAAAGGACTGAATGTCTTTAATTCTAAATACGTCCTGGCAAATGCGAAAACGGCGACAGATACCGACTACCAAGGTATTGAAGCGGTGATCGGTCACGAATATTTCCATAACTGGACAGGTAACCGAGTAACTTGCCGTGACTGGTTCCAGCTTAGTCTGAAAGAAGGTTTGACTGTTTTCCGTGACCAAGAGTTTTCGTCTGACTTGGGATCCCGTCCTGTAAACCGTATTAACAATGTACGTATTATGCGCGGTCCACAGTTCTCTGAAGACCGCGGCCCGATGTCACATCCAATTCGTCCTGATAAAGTGATAGAGATGAATAACTTCTACACCTTAACAGTCTATGAGAAGGGCAGTGAAGTTATTCGTATGATGCACACTTTGCTTGGAGAGGATAAATTCCAAGCTGGTATGAAGCTGTACTTTGAGCGTCATGATGGTACAGCTGCGACCTGTGATGATTTTGTTCAGGCAATGGAAGATGCATCGGGTATCAGCCTAGATAAATTCCGTGGCTGGTACAGCCAATCGGGCACTCCGGTGGTACAGGTTGAGACAGAGTTTCTTGAAAAAGAAAACCGTTACCGTGTCACGATTAAGCAGAACACTGCACCAACACCTGGCCAAGAAGAGAAACAGCCGCTACATATTCCGTTTGATGTCGAGCTATATGATGCGCAAGGTAATGTCATTCCGTTACAGTGTAATGGCCAGCCTATCCACAATGTACTTGATGTAACAGAAGCAGAGCAAGAGTTTGTATTTGACGGCATTGAACAGCAACCCGTCATTTCTATGCTACGCGAATTCTCAGCACCGGTGATCTTAGAGTATGACTACTCAGATGCAGAACTGACTTTCTTGATGGTTCATGCACGTAACGAGTTTGCGCGTTGGGATGCTGGCCAAATATTGCTGGCGAAATACATCAAGCAGAATGTTACTCGTTGCCAGAATGGTGAGTCTTTTGAATTGCCGGAAGCGGTAGTAGACGCGTTCCGTGGTGTGTTGCTTGATGAGAAACTAGACCCTGCTTTCATTGCAGAAATGCTAACCTTACCAAGCGAAAATGAAGTGGCTGGTTGGTATAAGACCGTTGATGTTGATGCCATCAATATCGTGATGGGTGAGCTTGAAAAAGTATTGGCTGTAGCGATGGAAGATGAATTCAGCGCTATTTATCACTCGCTGACACAAGAGTCATATACGATTGAGCATGAAGCAATGGCTAAGCGTTCGCTTCGTAATACTTGTTTGGCGTATCTGGCGCATACAGAGCAAGGCAACAGCCTTGTGGCTAAGCAGTATGAAGCGTCAGACAATATGACAGATACGATGGCGGCCATGGCGGTAGCAAATGATGCTGAGTTGGCTTGTCGTGCAAATCAAATGGCTGACTTCAGTGACAAGTGGACCCAAGACGGCCTGGTGATGGACAAGTGGTTTATTCTGCAGGGTAAGAACCCAGCAGAAAATGCATTGGAAAATGTGCGCGAAACCATGAAGCACAAAGCGTTTGATCTAAAGAACCCGAACCGTACCCGTAGCTTGGTCGCCAGCTTCTGTGGCAATAACCCAGTACGTTTCCACGCTAAAGATGGCTCTGGTTACCAGTTCTTGACGGAAATTCTGACTGTGTTGAATACCAGCAACCCACAGGTCGCTTCTCGTCTGATTGAACCGTTCCTTAAGTACCGTCAGTACGATGAGCAGCGTCAAGGTTTGATGCGTGCAGAGCTTGAAAAACTGTCTCAGTTAGAAAACCTAGCCAAAGATTTGTTTGAGAAAGTTCAAAAAGCGCTTGAGCTGTAAGGTGTCGCTGTAACCTTGAAGGGGCAAGTTATCTTGCCCCTTATTTATTTTACCGAACAATTAACCACTGAATTCTTGTCCCATGAAAGCCTATACCTTTTCAATGCATATTACTTACCAGCAATTTCTCCAGCATTACTCGGGGGCAGCTAGTAACGTACTGGTGATGACAGATACCGGCTTGCGCCTTCAGCTACCGGCTTCACGCTTGCGTCCTTTTTTGACTCAGATAGGGATCCGGGGGCGGTTCCGGGTAACGGTGAGCGAAGCCAACAAATTACAAGCCCTTGAGCAGATTCTATAATGGGCCGACGATGAAGTTGTAACATTTGATTACCAAAGCCTTTGTTGGCATAACCCGCAAGGCAAAGGCTGTTATGCCTAATTCGTATCGTTTGCCATTAGATTTAATAATCACAGGAGCCAAGAAAAATAACCTTAAAAATAAATGGTTATACCAATTTACACTTATCACATCGTAGCCTGATGCTAATTTCACCAACCTCAGATAATCCCCCCAGCCAAAATATCTACATCAGTCACATATTCGATTTTTTCCTTCATAACCAGAGTAATTAACGTAACCATCTCGCAACAAAACACCCTACAATAGCAAGCACGCAGGAGAGCGTCTTCCAACGGCATGTTCCCCAATAACCATCCGTTTGAAGCTTTATAAAAACTCTATACTTGATTGATAATATATAACGATGGAGCATTGCTATGACCGCACCTGACCCTATAGTGCCGGTACTGCTTGAGAAAGTGTATGACTTAATCCAGGATAAGATTGAGACACCCCAGCAGTCATTAGTAGAAGTGTTTGCTCAGCGATTGTTAGGACAACTGGCAGATGATGATCTGCTTCAAAGGAATGAATCTGACCTTTATGGTGCCGTATTGAGTTTATGGCATCACCTTGTGAAAAATAAGCCAGACCAAATTTCAGTTCGTGTTTATAACCCGACACTTAGCCGCTATGGCTGGCAGTCACCTCATACCGTGGTAGAGATCGTAACACCAGACCGTCCTTTCTTAGTTGATTCAGTTCGAATGACCTTGACCCGTTTGGGTATTACCAGTCACATGATGCTTAATGGCCCGTATTTCTTTAAGCGAAATGCAGAGGGCGCAATTTCTGAAGCGTGTGGTAAGGATGGTGACCTACAGACACTTTTCCATATTGAGGTTGATCGCCTTAACGATAAGAAAGAGCTTGAAGCGTTAAAACAAGAACTAGAACAAGTCCTTCAAGATATTGACTTGGTCGTTAATGATTGGCAGTCGATGCAAACAAAAATGCAGACGATTGTGAAAGATCTCAAGAAAGCCGATCTCCCTGTCAATAAAGAACACCGTGAAGAAGCCGTAGCCTTTTTGGACTGGGTGACGCATCACAACTTCACCTTCATGGGGTATCACAAGTATGATCTTGTGCCGATAGAAGGTGACTATGAATTACGTCCTTGTGATGAACAAGGATTAGGGCTTCTAAGCGATACCGATAAAGTCAGAACTCTTCGCCTGTCACAGCTTCCCGAGTCTGCCCGAATTGAAGCCCGCAAACCTGACTTGCTGATCCTAACAAAAAGCAATGGCAAGTCGAAAGTACACCGTCCAGCCTATACCGATTACATTGGTATTAAACGTTTTGATAAAGACGGCAATGTCATTGGTGAACACCGCTTCACCGGCTTGTATGCCTCTACGGCTTACCATCAATCGACCATGAACATTCCGCTGATCAGCAACAAGGTTACGCGTATCTTGGAAGAGAGCCGTTATCCGGCAGGTTCACATTCATGGAAGGCACTGAATAATCTGCTCGAAACGTACCCGCGTGATGAGCTGATTCAGGCCAATGAAAAAGAGATGTTGGATGTCGGCTGCGGTGTGGTTCGAATGCAGGATAGGGATCTGTTGCGCTTGTTCGTGCGCCGTGATCCTTTCGGTCGCTTTTTCTCTTGCATGGTGTATGTCACCAAAGAACGTTACAACACTGAGCTTCGTAGCAAGACACAAGAAGTATTGAAAGACTACTTTGCCTCAGAGCAGGATGTGGAGTTCACTACTTTCTTTTCTGAAAGCCCACTGGCGAGAACCCATTATATCGTGCGAGTAGAAAATAATAATTTCGATGTCGATATCAAAGCCATCGAACATAACCTGGTTGAAGCTGCCGCTTCCTGGGATGATCGTTTGAGTGCGTCGCTTATCGCGAACTTTGGCGAAAGTAATGGAACGTCTCTGGCGAAAAACTATGGCCATG
The DNA here is from genome assembly GCF_050336935.1 of Photobacterium satsumensis. NCBI lineage: Bacteria > Pseudomonadati > Pseudomonadota > Gammaproteobacteria > Vibrionales > Vibrionaceae > Photobacterium > Photobacterium satsumensis. The sequence goes on along the minus strand of NZ_JAKJSK010000007.1, from coordinate 849,581 downwards.
CCTTCCCGCGTTCTTATAAAGAACAAATGCTACCAGGCTCTGCTGTTGCTGATATTGAACAGTTAGAAAGCCTCAGCGAAGATAATAAGCTGGGTATGCTGTTCTATCGTCCGCAGGAAGAGGCCAGTGACTCTCGCTTTGTAAAACTGAAGCTGTTCCACCGCGACGAGCCTATCCACCTTTCGGATGTTATGCCGATGCTGGAAAACTTGGGGTTGCGTGTGATTGGTGAGTCGCCGTATCAGGTGGTTACTAAGCGCGGAACGGTTTACTGGATCCTTGATTTCGCCATGTTACACAATGCTTGTAACGGGATCGATTTGGGCGAAGCTCGTGATCGTTTCCAAGAGGCATTCTCTGCAATCTGGCATGGTGAGCTAGAAAGTGATGGCTTTAACCGCCTAGTGCTGTGCGCCGGTTTAACCGGACGTGAAATTACTATATTGCGTAGTTTTGCCCGTTACATGCGTCAGGTCGGTTTTCCATTCAGCCAGCACTACATTGAAGAAACACTCTCTGGGCATAGTGATCTTGCTAGATCCTTGGTTGAATTGTTCTCACTGCGTTTTGATCCAAGTCGTAAGCATTCGGAAAATGCAGAAAATGCGCTTATCGTTAAGCTCAATGAAAAGCTCGAACACGTAGAAAGTTTGGATGATGACAGGATCATCCGTCGTTACATGGAAATGATCCTTGCAACGCAACGGACAAACTATTATCAACTGGACACCAACGGCAAACCAAAGCCTTGGCTGTCACTGAAACTGCGCCCGTCTGAAATCCCAGAGATCCCAGCGCCTGTACCTTTCTTCGAAATCTTTGTCTATGCCCCTGATATTGAAGGTGTGCATCTTCGAGGTGGTAAAGTTGCCCGGGGTGGATTGCGCTGGTCGGATCGCCAGGAAGATTTCCGTACTGAAATCTTGGGCCTCGTAAAAGCCCAACAGGTGAAAAACACCGTCATTGTACCGGTCGGGGCCAAAGGGGGCTTTGTCTGTAAGCGTCAGCCTCAGCTATCAACCCGCGAAGAGATCTGGGCTGAAGGGCAGCGTTGTTATAAGCGCTTTATCCGCGCCTTGTTGGATGTAACCGATAACATCATTGACGGAGAACTGAATCCACCTGTTAATGTAGTTCGCCATGATGAAGATGATCCGTATTTGGTTGTAGCTGCAGACAAAGGGACTGCGACCTTCTCTGACTTGGCTAACTCGGTATCTGAAGATTACAATTTCTGGCTGGGTGATGCGTTTGCTTCTGGTGGTTCAAATGGCTACGACCATAAGCAAATGGGGATCACCGCGAAAGGTGGTTGGGAGTCGGTAAAACGTCATTTCCGTGAATTGGGCATCAACTGTCAAACAACGGATTTCACCTGTGCGGGTATCGGCGATATGGCAGGGGATGTGTTTGGTAACGGTATGTTGTTATCGAAGCATATTCGCTTGGTTGCCGCCTTTAACCATATGCACATATTCCTCGATCCAAACCCGGATGCTGCTAGTGGCTGGAAAGAGCGTGATCGTCTGTTTAATTTGCCACGCTCTAGCTGGGAAGATTATGATTCTAAACTGATTTCCGAAGGTGGCGGTATTTTCTCCCGTCGCAGTAAGTCAATTAAACTTACCCCGCAGATCCAGAAATTACTGGGGACTCGTAAGCAGAGCTTGCCGCCAAACGAAGTGATCAAGTTGATCCTGAAAATGGAAGTGGATCTGTTGTGGAATGGTGGTATCGGCACTTACGTGAAATCAGAATCTGAAACCCATACCGATGTCGGTGATCGAGCTAATGATGCACTTCGTATTAACGGCAGTGAGCTTCGAGCACGAGTTGTGGGTGAAGGTGGTAACCTAGGTTTGACCCAGCTAGGCCGGGTAGAGATCGCGAAGAATGGTGGTCTGGTCAATACAGACTTTATCGATAACGTCGGTGGGGTTGATTGCTCGGATAACGAAGTAAACATCAAGATCTTGCTCAACTCACTGGTTGCGAGTGAAGATCTCACTTATAAGCAGCGTAACGAGCTGCTTGAACGTATGGAAGATGAAGTAGGTGATATCGTTCTTGATGATGCGTATTGCCAAAGTGAATCAATTTCTGTCACCCAGCAGCAGCAAGTTCAGTTGCTCAAAGAGCAGATTCGATTCATCCATCACCTTGAGAAAAAGGGAAAACTGGATCGTGTTCTGGAATATCTACCAGATGACGATACTCTGGCAGAGCGTGAGAAGTCGGGAGTGGGGCTAACCCGTCCGGAGCTCGCGGTATTGGTGGCATATGGCAAGATGGTATTGAAAGAAGAGTTGGTAACGGAAGAGATAGCCAATGATCCGTACCACGCTCGACTACTGCCTGCTTATTTCCCGAAAGAGCTGCAAGAGAAGTACCGTAGCCATATGGAACACCATCCGTTGCGTAAAGAGTTGATCGCAACCTCGCTGGCAAACCAGATGTCTAACGAGATGGGCTGTAACTTCGTTACCCGCCTTCAGGAAGAAACAGGCTCCACGATTGCAGAAATTTCTTCAGCTTACTCTGTGGGCCGTGAAGTGTTTAACTTTGAGCAGTACTTTGATCAGGTCCGGTCGCTGGATAATGTGATCCCAGCGGCAGTGCAGTACGAAGTGCTATACCGTTGTCGCAGAATGTTGCGTCGTGCGACTCGATGGATCCTCCGTAATCGCGATAGAAAGCTGGGTATTGAACAAATGATTGCGTTCTACCAGCCTATTGTTAACAAGCTTCGCGAGAACCTGGAGCGTTACCTTGTCACGGAAGAGGTCCAGGAGCATAACGAGCAAGCTGATGCGATGATGAAGCAGGGGATCCCTGAGGATCTAGCGCATAATATTGCGCGCTTGAGCAGCTTGTACTCGGCAATGGATATCGCTCAGATTGCAACGAACTCAGAAAAAGATCTCGATTTCATTTCTCGTGTTTACTTTGTTGTCGGTGCTGACCTGTCATTGCACTGGTTCCTCAAGCAGGTTCACAACCAACCAGTAGAGAACCACTGGCAGGCACTGGCTCGAGCATCATTCCGTGAAGATCTTGATTGGCAGCAACGTCAATTGACCCTCGCGGTTATAAGCAGTGGGTTAGAAGCTCCTGATGCGGAAAGCTTGATCGAAAACTGGATGGACGAACATAAATCGGCAATTCAGCGTTGGAATACTGTACTGGCAGAGTTCAAAGTGGGTACAACCCATGAATTTGCTAAGTTTTCAGTAGCACTTCGTGAGCTTATGTTATTGAATTTGAACTGCCAAACAGTAGCATAATAGAATAAATAAGCTTTTTGTTTTGATTTTTAACTGAAGCTTGTATATTTCAATCAATCTGTGTTCAAAAAGCCACCATCAGTCATATGGTGGCTTTTTTTCGTTTAAAAGGCATGGATACAAACGTTTGCTTTGGGCGTCGAAAAATAAAAGCATCATTTTCAAGCATCTAACCGTATATTTTATGGAGTAGGCCATTTTTTTCGACATAAACATAAATTAACCATTGAATTTAGATGGCAAAGTGTGAATAATGTTCTCCCGTTTATACGGGGCTTTTATTAGGAGGTACAATGATTTACCGCCTCGCTCGATCCGCTATTTTCAAGCTTGATGCTGAAAAAGCGCACGATCTAGCTATTCAGAACTTTTCTCGCTTTACTGGCACTCCTCTTGATCTATTCTATCGCCAACATGTTCCTGATCGTCCTGTTGAAGTGATGGGTATCAAATTCAAAAACCCTGTTGGTCTGGCCGCTGGCCTTGATAAAAACGGCGAATGTATTGAAGCATTTGGCGCGATGGGTTTTGGTTTTGTCGAAGTTGGAACCGTTACTCCACGTCCTCAATCGGGTAACGATAAGCCTCGTTTGTTCCGCGTCATTCCAGCAGAAGGCATTATTAACCGCTTTGGTTTTAATAATCTAGGTGTTGATAACCTGATTGAGAATGTGAAGAAAGCCAAGTATGACGGCGTTATCGGTATCAACATTGGTAAAAATAAAGATACGCCGATTGAAAAGGGCGCAGAAGATTACCTGATTTGTATGGAAAAGGTATATCAGCATGCTGGCTATATCACGGTGAATATTTCTTCGCCGAACACGCCAGGTCTACGTACACTTCAGTACGGAGAAATGCTTGACGATCTGCTTGCGCAGTTAAAAGAGAAGCAGAAGGAGTTGGCTGAGAAACACGGTAAATACATACCTCTGACTCTTAAGATCGCGCCGGATCTAGAAGATCATGAGATTAAGCAGATAGCTGAATCTTTGATCAAAAATAAGATCGACGGTGTCATCGCGACCAATACTACGCTGGATCGCTCTTTGGTCAAAGACATGCCGCATTGCGATGAGGCCGGTGGCTTAAGTGGTCGTCCACTGCAGAACCGCAGTACGGAAGTTATCCGCATGCTGGCGGAAGAACTGGATGGTGCGCTACCTATCATCGGTGTAGGTGGTATTGATTCTGCAGTGTCTGCCCGTGAGAAGATGGCTGCTGGTGCAAGCCTGGTACAGATCTACTCTGGTTTTATCTACCACGGTCCTAAACTGGTAAAAGATATCGTTACTAATATCTAATTAGCACTCCAGTATAATATCTCAAGAAACACTCAGACATGAAGGTACCTGCAAGAGAAATTTTGCAGGTACTTTTTTTATGTCGATTTTATGACGAGCATCCTATCAATAGGGATTTTGTCAAATATACAGAGTTTTACGCGTGTTTTTTTGTACTTTTTTCCTCTTTTTATTTGCCAATAGGGAAGTAGAATTTGCTCTAAAGTTTTGTTTGTTGTAGTGGATAAGCTTTGTAACGGATGCGGATATGGAGCGGTATTTATGTTGAAACCCAATAACTCATGGATGTGGTATTACGACCAGAAGTACGATGCTCTCATGTTGGATCTTGGTGATGACATGATTTTCCGCGTCGCTATTCCTACCAAAAACTTAGTTCCTTGCGCTTTTAACCGTACAACCTTTACGGTTGACGATGCGTCTGTTTATCAAACGTTCCTCGAAGGGATGTCCATCCTTGAACTTTCTGCACCTCGTAAAGCAGAGCTTGCATTAAATGCAGTAGCAGCAAGCCGATTCCACAAGCCGCTTATGCCTAAAAGCTGGTTCTTCAATCAGCAATCCGGTGGTCATCAGCCTAAACTTGGTGACATTGTCACACTTTCAACCGATCTTGGTGAAGGGCAGTTTCTTATTATTGAAAATAGTGGTTCTGCAAGCCTATGCATGATGGCAGATACCGCCTCATTGCCACTTAATCCTGCGAAAGAAATGGCTTTCTGTGAGACGATAAAAGTCATGAACGACCGTATGATGGCCTATGAGAGGGCTGTAGAAGCGCCAATGACGCTTGCTCTTGTTGGATAACACGATACAGCGAATCAGATACGCAATTGCTTCCAGGCTTTTATACCCAAGCTGCTTCAAGATGCAGGTTCAGCGAGAATATATAAGCTTGTAGACAAGGCATTGTTTTGAAATCTAGTGGCTCTAAATCGAAATACAACGCATCAAACGTTTAAAGCAAAACTAGACAAGTCCAATTCAGCCTTTATCTAAGCTTATCTCATGTGCATCTACCTTGGTCGTTAAGCCGTGAGCCCTAGTACCATTTCCCCCTCAAAGATACCTGCTTTGTCACGTCCTAATTCCTCTGCTCTCAATTCTCCGCTGTTATTTCATGTACCTCATTTCACCAACCGATTAAAGCGAACTTCAACGGATTGAAGCAAATCTATGTTGCTGCGGGCGGCCTCGTCGCTGCAGTAAGCGGCTAGCAAACGCTTAGTACGAGTGTCGATTTACCGCTATTTCGCTACATAGAGGCCGGAGGCGGGCTTTTTTGTCCGTTGTTTGACCGATAAAACGATTATCTAAAAGGGTATCGTATCAAGGAATGTGAAGAACATCACGAACTCAGAAGGGGGCTTTTCTTATTTTAGCTGCTTAATAAAGCGCCATTATTAGTGACGCAAGTCTAAAAAATTTATCTTTTTATCATTTTTTTTCTGCCCCATTTAACGGCGTATGAGCAATAAATCACCATAATTTTGCACCTTAAAAGACAGTGATTTGCACTGTCTTTCCTCATTTTCCGCCTTTATGTAATTAAATTACCCGCCAACAGTATGTGGTGTATTTCTTGAATTCTTTCCTTTTGGTTATTATTTCCTAATGGGAAATACAGGTGTATTCATTAGCGTGATATACATAAGCTAGAGGCTTCGGGGTTAGTTGGCACCTACTTGTTTTTGCTTTTTTATATCTATCGAAGGCTGTAAGTTGTTGATATGTGTCTGATTAAATTAATGGTTTCTGAGTGTGCACAATAAAGTTGGGTGTGGTGCGTTGTCTTTTTTGATCGTTTGTTTACATCTGTGGACAATGCTTCTCCCCTTATTGTTTATCGTGGGAAACGCTTGGTTTGGGCTTTGTTCTTTGCGAATCGCATCCAGTCGGTGGCATCAGAATCTAGATGTGGAGAGTAATGCAGCATATAGAGGCATTTGATTGCTGTTTTTTTAGCTAAATAATCGAGTTAGCACCTTTTATGACAAGGTATTTAGTGGGTTTTCAGTTATAATTCACCGCAACATAAGTGTGAAAAGAAATCCATGAATCAATATTTAGCTATCACTTCACGAGGTCTTGAGAACCTCCTTGCAGAAGAACTTACGCAACTTGGCGCTGATAGCGTTCAGGTTGTCCATGCTGGCGTCCGTTTTAAGGCCGAACAAGCAACGGCTTACCGATGCTGTCTTTGGACGCGTGTTGCATCGCGCATCATTTTGGTACTGAGCGAATTTAACGTTCGTGATGACATGGATTTGTATTTAGGTGCGGCTGCGATCAATTGGCCGAACTACTTTGGTAGTGACACCCGTATCATTGTTGACTTCAATGGTACCAACCGTGAAATCCGCAACAGCCAATACGGCGCAATGAAAGTGAAAGACGCCATTGTTGACCGCTTTACTAAGGCCGATTTACGTCGTCCAAGCATCGACCGTGAACGTCCAGAACTCCGTATTCACATGCGTCTGTCAGGTGAAAAAGGGGTATTGGGCCTTGATATGGCGGGGAGTGGCCTACACCAGCGTGGCTACCGTAGCGAAGCAGGTAAAGCGCCATTGCGTGAGACCCATGCTGCGGCATTGGTGATGAAGTCAGGTTGGACCCCAGAGAAACCTCTGCTAGACCCAATGTGTGGTTCGGGTACCTTGCTTATTGAAGCCGCGCTGATTGCGGCAAATATTGCCCCTGGTATCAAACGCCAACGTTGGGGCTTTGAGGCGATTAAAGATTTTGACCGTGAAGGCTGGCTCGAAATTCACGCAGAAGCGAAGGTAAAAGCCCGCCGTGGTCCTGCCAATGTCACAACCAAGTTCTTTGGTCGTGAAATGGATCGCCGTGTTCTATCTATTGCCCGTGATAATGCAGGTCGTGCCGGTGTTAAAGATCTGATTGACTTTGAATACGGTGATGCGACTCAGTTGACATGCCCTGAAGGTTTTTCTGAAGGTGTGATCCTGTGTAACCCTCCGTATGGTGAGCGTATGGGGACAACCCCTGAACTTGTCTCCCTGTACAGTGAACTGGGTAACCGCTTGAAGCTTGCTTTTGCTGGCTCTACGGCTTCTATGTATTCATCTTCTAATGAATTGCTAAGCTGCTTGCGTATGCGTGCGGATAAGCAGTTCAAGCTGCGCAACGGTGCGCTTGATTGTGTACTGAAAACGTACCTGATCACAGCAGGCGGCGTTAAGCATGTTGAAGGCGAAGCTGAAGGTCGTGTCGAAGAGAAAGAAATCGCACCAGATTTTGCCAATCGCTTGAAGAAGAATATTACCAAGCTAAGTAAGTGGGCGAAGAAAGAAGGGCTTGAGTGCTACCGTCTGTATGATGCTGACCTGCCGAACTACAATGCAGCGATTGATAAGTACAAAGATTTTCTAATTATCCAGGAATATGCGGCGCCTAAGACGGTTCCGGAAGAGACAGCACGTCGCCGTTTGATGGATATCATGCGCGCCACGATTCAGGTAACGGGTGTTGAGAATAACAAGGTTATCCTAAAAGTGCGTGAGCGCCAGAAGGGTAAGAGCCAGTATCAGAAGCTTTCTAGTGCTGAGCGCCACCTGATTGTGAATGAATACGGTGTTGATCTTAAGGTTAACCTGTACGACTACCTGGATACCGGTTTGTTCCTTGATCACAAGGTGACGCGTAAGCAGCTAGGTAAAATGGCCGCAGGTAAAGATTTCCTTAACTTGTTTGCTTATACAGGTTCGGCAACATGTCATGCTGCTTGTGGTGGTGCGAAGTCAACGGTGACCGTCGACATGTCTAACACTTATTTGCGTTGGGCACAGGAAAACATGGAACTGAATGGTCAGGTTGGCCCTCAGCACCAGTTTGTTCAAGCGGATTGTCTGCAATGGCTACAAGAAGCCGACGGTGACTTTGATCTTATTTTCATTGACCCACCAACGTTCTCAAACTCGAAGCGTATGAAGCAGAGCTTTGATGTTCAGCGTGACCACATCATGTTGCTTGAGAACCTAAAACGTATGCTAAGACCGAATGGTCAGATTGTTTTCTCGAATAATAAGCGTCAGTTCAAGATGGACGTCGAGAAACTTGAAGAACTTGGCTTACAAGCGAAGAACATTTCTGATAAAACGTTGCCAATGGATTTTAGTCGCAACAAACAGATTCATAACTGCTGGATCATTACCCACAAGGAAGGTTAAGTGCTAATCACGCTTTATAGCACAGAAGGGTGTCACCTTTGCGAGCAGGCTTATAGCCTGCTCGTACAAGCCGGTGTAAAAGAGCACGTTCAAGTGGTGGATATCGCTTTTGATGACGTGCTTTTTTCTCGTTACGGCGTCACAATTCCTGTGCTCTCTATTCTTAATCCTGATTCAGACTCTAAAAGCCCAGAACTCGGTTGGCCCTTTGACGCTAATGAGTTGGCACTATGGTTAAACAACAATGGCATTAATTAATATTAGTAACGCCCAATTGGCGTACGGTGATCATGCGCTGCTTGATAAAGCAGAATTTCTTCTACAGCCAAAAGAGCGTGTTTGTCTGGTGGGCCGTAACGGCGCTGGTAAATCCACTTTGATGAAAGTGATTGCTGGTGATGTATTACTCGATGACGGTAGTATTCAGCGTGAGTCCGAGCTGGTTGTTTCTCGGTTAGAGCAGGATCCTCCTCGTAATGCAGAAGGGACCGTCTTTGATTATGTTTCAGAAGGTCTAGCAGAAATAGGGCAGGTATTGAAAGAGTACCACCGTCTGTTGGATTTGATCACTCATGATCCATCTGAGTCTAATTTCGGCAAATTAGCCCGTGCGCAAGAAAAGATTGATCATGCTGATGCGTGGCAATTCGATAACAAGATCTCATCGGTGTTGGAGCATCTTCAGTTAGAGCCACAAACATTGCTCAAAGATTTATCCGGTGGCTGGCAGCGAAAGGCCGCATTAGCGCGTGCACTGGTTTGTGACCCTGATATCTTGCTGCTTGATGAGCCTACCAACCACTTGGATGTTTCGACTATTGAATGGCTTGAAGGCTTCCTAAAAGAATTCAGAGGGTCGATCATCTTTATCTCGCACGACCGTGCGTTTATTCGTTCTATGGCAACCCGAATCGTCGATCTTGACCGCGGTCAGCTAGCGTCTTTCCCAGGTGATTACGACCAGTATCTCGAAGATAAAGAAGAGATGTTGCGGGTAGAAGCTGAACAGAATGCTGAGTTCGATAAAAAGCTGGCGCAAGAAGAAGTATGGATCCGTCAGGGGATTAAAGCGCGTCGTACTCGTAACGAAGGGCGTGTAAGAGCGCTGAAACAATTGCGCCGTGAACGCAGCGAGCGCCGTGAAGTCGTTGGCAAGGCCGACATGCAGCTTCAAGATGCGCAGCGCTCAGGTAAAATTGTGTTTGAAGCTGAGCATATTAGTTACAGCTACGGCGATAAGCCAATTATCAATGATTTCAGCTTCAATGTTATGCGAGGCGACCGTATTGCCCTTATTGGCCCTAATGGCTGTGGTAAGAGTACGCTGTTGAAAATCATGCTGGGTGATCTTAAGTCACAGGGTCACTTCCATTGCGGAACCAAACTCGAAGTGGCGTACTTCGACCAGTATCGTGAAATCTTGGATCCGGAAAAGACCGTCATGGACAACCTGGCTGACGGCAAGCAGGAAGTGACGGTGAACGGCCGTACCCGCCATGCTCTTGGCTATCTTCAAGACTTCTTGTTCCACCCACGTCGTGCCCGTACACCGGTGAAAGCGCTATCGGGTGGCGAGAAAAACCGTCTGTTGTTGGCGAAACTTTTCCTTAAGCCTAATAATTTATTGGTGCTTGATGAACCAACCAATGATTTAGATATCGAAACATTGGAACTTTTGGAAGATATTCTTGCCAACTATCAGGGTACTTTGCTGTTAGTCAGTCACGATCGTCAGTTTGTTGATAATACTGTGATGACAAGCTGGATTTTCGAAGGCAACGGTGTCATCGATGAATACGTTGGTGGCTACCACGATGCCCAGGAACAACGTGCAAATTCGCTGAGCCAAAAAGCGAAAGCACACGCTGCCGATATAGAGGCAGAAAAGAAAAAAGACGAGAACAAGCAGCGTCAGGCTGAACGTCCTAAAGCAGGTAAGAAGCTCTCTTACAAACTGCAGAAGGAACTGGAAGACCTGCCGCTAAAAATTGAAGAACTGGAAAATGAAATTGCGCAGTTGCAGGAATTGATTAACGATCCTGCTTTCTTCCAGGACGTGAAAAATGACACTGAAGGTACGCTGAACCGCTTGGCGGAAGCAGAAGCTGAATTTGAGTTGGCATTTGAACGCTGGGAAGAGCTTGAGGCAATGCAGAAGGAAGCTTAATGCAACATAAGACATTAAAATTGTCAGCACTGGCCGTATTAGTTGCCGGTGCGACAGGTGCCAATGCCGCGGTCTACCGTGTGGTTGAAGTTACGGATAGCTCAAATGTAACGACTCAAAGTTATTATAGTAACTTAGAGTCGCAAATTAATCAGAAAGTCGAATTCTACGGGCAGGGTATTACCGCCTCTGCAGCAAGTGATAACTGCTTCTCGGGTAACTGTAACGAGGCTGATTACTCCGTATTTGGTGAAAGTCGCTTTGGTGCCGATGGCATCAACTACCGTGATGAAGTGCCGTTTATTCTGGATAACCTTCAACGTATTAACGATGAAGACCGCCTGTACAGCTACTGTGATAGAAACCTAGGGCCAAATACGTGCCGTGAATGGGCGCGTACGCAGTTCTATGGAAAAGGTTACAACACCAACGATATCTCAGATCGCAGTGGTTTTGGTGGCCTAGTTCGTGAGCAGGAAGCATGGAGCAAAAACTTCTTCTCCAATGCGACGGCAGTCAGTGGCTCTGGTTCTTTCACAGAAGTTGACACCTTTGCTGATGATCAAGCTAAGTATGACCCTGATGCAGTTGCTGCGTTGGGATCAATCGTTGATTCAGGCAATCATAAAACCACCAACAGTGTGATCAATGCGCAGGGAACTGCTGCGGCTGGCGAATATACTTTGGGTGTAACAAGCGGTGCTTACTTCACTGACAACTCAAGGTTTGCTCGTCAGTTCAATAAACGCGGCTTCGTTAATCTTGGTGGTAACAAGTTTGGCCTTGATCCGGTTGCGGGAGATCAACTAACGCAGATTGCTGGTCAATCTGTAGCGTGGGATGCGGTTGAATATGACGGCAAGTTACTGGTTGTCGGCAGTGCGTCTTATGCTCGAAGCGATTTTAGGGATAGCGATAATAAAGTGCCTAACAATCGCAGTGAGCGAGATGATCCAACTTTCAATGAGTCAAATTTCAGTAATTGTCCAACGAGGTTTGATGAGGGTCTAGATAGTTTCTACGGTACTAAAGAGTGTCAACTGTCTGTGTTTGCCAACGACAGTGTATTCTGGACGCTTGATGCAAGTTCACAGGGCAACAGTGTAGATGCTCAGTTGCTAACAAAGAATGATCTAGCCACTTTCGATCCTGATAACAATGACCGTTCATTCCAAGCGGGTGCACGAGCCGTTGATCTTGTTAATGGTCAGCCGGTTGTCGTTGGTTTCACTACCCGTAACTACGACAATGACTACTACGCAATGCAAGCGGCGATTTGGGAGTTGCCAGAGGGCAGTAGCGCAGAGGCAGAGAACTTTACGCAAACCATTATTCCTGGCATTCAGCTAGAAAGTGGTGGCGATCGTGTGCTGACGTATACGCTAGCAACAGGCGTGAACACCAATAACCAAGTCATCGGTTATACAAAGAACTGGAATGCGGATAACCGTTCTTACGTAGAGCGTATGTTTGTCTATGACAATGAGGCTAAGCCTAGTGCACCTAAGTTCTTGGATTCTTCAGTGTCATCCTTGTTCTTCAGCGGTGCCAATGGTTATCCGGCGGCAATCAACAACAGTAATCAGATTGTTGGACGATTGGACAGCGAGTCGGTTAACCAGGTTAATGGTCGTTTCCGTCGCCAGCGTGGTTTCACATACGCAATGGGTGACATTGAAGGTTCGGCAGCATTGAAGAAAGGTGATGTGTATTTCCTTGATGATCTGACCAACGATGGCGACACGAACGGAAATGCAAACAAATATCGTATCTTTGACGCTACTGGTGTGAATGATGCCGGTGTTATTTCAGCGACTGCTTACAAATGTGAAGGCGGATATGACGACCTGACGACAGAATCATTCTGTCAAGGTGGTGAGCCAGGTGTTGAGCGTACGGTTGCTGTTAAGTTGATACCAATTACTGCTGCAGATGAGCCGACGGTACAGGAACGTCCTGCCGCTGAAGCCAATATTGAACGTAGTGGTGCATCGCTTGGTATGCTGGCAATGGCTTTCCTTGGCTTCCTAGGGTTCCGTCGAAGAAAGTAATTTTTTGTCAAAATTGGTTAAATTACACTCAGGCTCACAATTTGTGAGCCTGTTTTGTTTTCATAGTTGATCTCTGCTTCTGTTTCGCTAATTCTTAATAGTGGAGACACAACATCTCCATCATTATGCAATAGTAATGAATGTAAATGATAAGGATGAGGATCGAACTTATGAAGAGACAAAAGCGGGATCGTCTGGAACGCGCACAATCTCAAGGCTATAAAGCTGGCATAAATGGTCGTTCCAGTGAAGACTGTCCGTACCAAGCGACAGATGCCCGTACTAACTGGCTAGGTGGCTGGCGAGAAGCACGAGAAGATCTGCAATCTGGCCTGTTTAAATAATAAACCTCCCTTCATATCTCCCTTATTGAGCCCCTATTAGGAACAGGGGCTCTTTCTATATAGGCGGCAAGAGGCGCTTAGCTAGAGGCTATAGGGTCTATGGAAGGCAGTGAAAGGCTAGATTAGCTCTAAGGCTGAACCTAAGAAACTGTCCAAAGCGTTCCTATTATTACGTCCATGATTTCGGTGACAATGTAACTTTGATTGCATACTTTCAGTATCGCATAGTGCCACTAGCCACTAGCCACTAGCCACTAGCCACTAGCCACTAGCCACTAGCCACTTTCGCCAGATACAAAAAAGGCCGCCATTGGCGACCTTTTGATAGCTTGTTATTGTTGCTTAGAAGTTTGACGTATCTTTGAATAGGCCAACTTTCAGATCTTTAGCAACGTAGATTTCTTTACCATCTACCAATACACGGCCATCGGCAACACCCATGATGAGCTTGCGGTTGATAACGCGTTTAAGCTGGATTTCATAGGTTACTTTTTTCGCTTCTGGCAGGATCTGACCAGTAAACTTCACTTCGCCTACACCCAGAGCACGGCCTTTACCTTCGCCGCCAGCCCAACCAAGGAAGAAGCCAACTAGCTGCCACATAGCATCTAGGCCAAGGCAACCTGGCATTACAGGGTCACCTTTGAAGTGGCAGTCAAAGAACCACAGGTCAGGGCGGATATCTAATTCTGCATGGATGAAACCTTTACCGTGGTCACCACCTTCATCGGAGATGTTTACAATACGGTCAATCATCAGCATGTTGTCAGATGGCAAGGAAGGGAAAGCTGGACCGTAAAGTTCGCCTTTACCACATGCAACAAGTTCGTCGTAATTATAAGATTGCTGGCGTTTCATCAGACTTTAAAACTCCTTAAAAAGTATGGAGGCAATTTAGCTTACACATGTACGCCAAACAACTCGGATCAGTTCTGGACCAACCAGTTACGGATGCGCTCTAACAAACCGATGTGCTTCACCATTTCACCGTTATGGAAGATATCAATGCGCTCCGCAATCTTTGCTAGCAAAGTCTCTGCATCCTGATCATCGCTGCGGAAAGCTTGGCCGGTAAGTAATGGTAGGGCATCATCGACACTTTCTGCGCTCCACAAGTGGAATTTCCCGTTTTTAATGGCATCTAGTATCTCGTCATTGAGACATAGATTAGTCATGTTTGTTTTCGGTAATATGACACCTTGGTTACCCGTTAGGCCGCGGAATGCACAAACCTGATAGAAACCTTCGATCTTCTCGTTAATGCCACCTACAGCCTGTACACGACCAAACTGGTCAACGGCACCGGTTACGGCGATTTGTTGATTAATAGGCTGCATGGATAGCGCTGAAACTAACGAGCATAGCTCAGCCAAAGAGGCACTGTCGCCATCCACTTCGGAATACGACTGTTCGAATACAATAGAGGCAGAGAAGGGTAAAGGTTGGTCTAAATCCAATGCGGTACTGATAAATGCCTGCATGATCATCATACCCTTGGCATGGATATTACCGCCGAGCTCTGCCTTGCGCTCAACATCCGAGATATCTCCATCACCAAAGTGCACCACACATGAAATACGGGCAGGCTCGCCATAGGCGCGAGGGTGGCCCGGTACTTCAACCACAGTAAGCCCATTGACCTGTCCGACTTCCTCACCTTGGCAATTGATCAGGACCTGACCGTGGTGGATATCTTCAATAGCACGCTCCGGAAGGTATGACTCGCGATATTCACGCGCTTGAATTGAATCTTTCAGGTGCTGAGCGGTCATTCTCTGCCCTTGTGATTCAAGGGCGGCTTCACACAGTAGGCTCTGGTGCCAAATAGGGCAAAGCGGCACACGGGTTTGGTCTTCGGCGTAACGGGCACCGGTCTTTAGCACCATCTCTATTGCTTGGCTATCTGCAAGCTCTGGCAGTTTGGCTTTTTTGATGATGGCTTTGAGGTAAGCGAGATAAAGCGAGAGGTTATCTTTGTTTATGATCAAGTCCTGTTCGAACTCACCATACATGGTAAAGCCTGAAGAGATATCCGGCTCGGCATTTTCCAGTTCGGCCATTAGGTAACGGTCGCCAATCAGCACCAACTTGATATTGAGCTGCTCGGCTGGTGGCAGCGGATATAGGGACTTGTTTGAGGCCGCTTGCCACTCCAGTGTCCCGTTCATCAGAATACTCTTGAGACGAGGCCACAAGCTTGGATTGGCAAGGATAGCGGTGACAGACAGCACCAAGTAGCCATTGTTGGCCTGGTGAACAAGCCCATGTTTTACCTGCTGTTTGCTGATGTTGTTTTCTTCAATCGGTGGGTACACCGCGCCAAAAAGGGTTTGTTCTGTCACGTTTTCGCCAGCAACAATAACCGGAGATTCATTTTTAGCTTCAGCTTGTTGTGAAATCAGCTCAATGACATAATCGCGGTAAACCTTGTTGTCTGGTGCGGTAATACGCAACACCCGAGGCTGAAGTTCGACAGCAGTAAACCGGCGCACAGCATCTGATAGACGATCTTGCAAGGTTCCAGTTTTTGCGGGAAGAAGGTCATCATACTGTTCAAGGATGGCTTGGTACTGAGAGTAGTCTGGAGTCATCGAGCGCCAGTTTTGTTCATGCATGGGCGTGTGCTTTATTTCGTAATGTGAAAAGGTCAGCAGTATAAATGAATCAATGGCCGCATAATAGCTTAGTGTGTAATGTTATTGACTTCATTTGCAGTTTCGTTGAGATCGACTTAAAAACAAATGCTTAAAGTTCAAAATGGAATTGAGCTTTATCGGTCTAACAGTTACACTGTCACTACTTAAGTTTAGACTTATCGAGAAACCCTGACGACTATGAAATATCAGCAGCTTGAAAACCTTGAAGCCGGTTGGAAATGGAATTATCTAGTAAAAAAATGGAAAGAAGGTGAAGCGATCACCGGGTACATTGATACCAGTGAAGCGAAAGCAGCGGTTGATGACCTCTTATCTATCGAACATGAGCCAACCAAGGTGTTGAAGTGGATTGGTAGCCATATGTCACCGGAGCTTGATAAGAAGCTTAAACAAGCTATCCGCGCCAAGCGTAAGCGTCATTTCAACGCCGAGCAAGTTCATACCCGCAAAAAATCCATTGATCTCGATTACCGTGTTTGGGAAAGACTGGCGGAGAAATCCAAAGAGCTGGATTGTACCTTGTCTGACACCATAGAGTATTTGTTGAGTGAATCCAACAAAACAGAGGTGGCGAGTAAACAGGTCCTGGATCTCAAACATGACCTTCATGAACTGCTTGATTTTGAATAGGCTTAGTAAAGAAAAGAACTAGAATCTAGCTAAAGCGAAGATCTACTCAAAACCCTTTAAGATACCATTTTGTAGATCTAGGCATGAAAAGGAACTTAGAAAGGAGTCAAACATGGAATTTATAGGATTTGTGATTGTCCTTGCCATTGTTGTATTTATTCTGGTGTTCAAAGATCGGCCAATCATGGTGTTGACCTTTGAAGAGGGAAAACTCACCAAGCAGAAAGGCCAGATCCCAAATGGCTTTTTGGTCGGCTGCAAAGATATCGCCCATAAGCAGCCGTTTTCTGGCAAAATCAAAGTCTATAAGAACCGCTTTGCGACCAAACTGGTTTTTTCAAAGTCGGTGCCGGCCAAGGTGAAGCAGCGTATCCACAATGTTTTTCCGCATAACGGTGGCTCGAAGAAGCGGGGAAGACGCGCTTAAAGGCTCTTTTAGATTCGCCGTCAATATGCTCTCCACTTCGGGGAGCTTTTTTGTATCCCGGCATTTTTGACAACTGCTTTTCTGTATCATTGTGCCTCTCAAACTAAAAATAACAGAGCTTACCTATATGCTGACACCACATGCGTTTCGTTTAACTCTCGGCACCGATCTAAAGTCGTCTATTTTGGCGTATGTGCAACAAGAAAATATTAAAGCGGGTTCTCTGCTAAGTTGCGTCGGTTGTCTTTCTCACGCTTCTATCCGGCTTGCAAATGAATCAGAGAGCCTCGAATTGGCAGGGCCGCTAGAAATCCTCACCCTGAGTGGTACCTTAACGCCAGAGCATGTCCACTTGCATATCTCGGTGGCAGATAAGTCAGGCCGTGTCTACGGCGGACACCTGCAAGAGGGTTCTATCGTGTCATTTACCGCAGAGGTTTGCCTTGCCGAATATGCGAATTTGTCTTTTACCCGCGAGCTTGATGCCACGACCGGCTTTACCGAGCTGGTGGTGAAATAGTTATTACCTCAGTCCTGTTGGGCTAATCAAGCTGTATATACTTGTTAGTATTAATAATACGCATATACAGGTGATGAAATTATGGATAAGGCTGCAGAGACCGGGTTGTCATTTCAGGCTCAAATCAAAGGGAATCATTGCTTTGGGTGTGGGGCAGAGAACGCCCAAGGATTAAACATTCAAAGCTATTGGGAGACTGATGATACCGCTGTGTGCCAGTTTACCCCTGAGGCTTATCATTGTGCGGCTCCCATGCACTTTCTCAATGGCGGCATTATTGCCACTGTGATTGATTGTCATTGTATTTGTACTGCAATGGCAGACGCACACAGGCGTTCAGGCCGAGCAATTGGTGAAGGTGAAGCTATATGGTTTGCGACAGGCGGTTTGTCGCTACAATACCTGCGTCCGGTTTCTATCAACGCGGAGATAGTATTAAAAGCGCGTGTAATGGCTGCTGATGAGCGTAAAGCTGAATTAAGGTGTGAGTTATTGGCGAATGGTAAAACAGCCGTAGAGGCTGAGCTAACGGCTGTAAGGGTACCTGACTCTTGGATGAAGGAATCAACCTAGCTTATTAATGTCGGGATTGTGATATTGCTCTCAGCGATCCGCTTTATTTTTGAACAATGTGTGAGTGATTCTATCTGCTTGTCTATTTTTTAAAAGCTAACTTGCATTGTTATAGTTTTATGTTGTTGTGCCAGTCCAAGTTGGCATAAATCACCTGATTTTCAGCTTGGAGATAGCAAGATGATACATCCGTTGATAAAAATAAGCACAGCAATGATACTGGTTACGCCATTAGTAACTAAAGCCGTAACAGACCTTCAAGAGGTTGAAGGTAAAGCATCTTTTGTCACTTTAGGTGCGATCAATAATTACGAATCAAAAATAAATGCCCATCCATTCTTAAACTCCTCAATACCTCGGCCACAACAGTATTCTGGTGAGTTTTTTGAACTTAACCACGACTATCCCGCTCAACTTGAGCAACCCGCTAAACCATACCCTTGGACGGAGGTCACTCACTCAGGAAAAATCACTACGAACAATGCAATGGATTATGTTCTCGCGTTAAAAGAATATGTTTCCAAGGATATGCGTGCACTTATAAATAACCCGGATAAACCTAACCTTGATAATTGGTTTCAGTCGATTTGGTTGGGAACGGAACGAGAGCCCATTCATGGGATATATGTCGGCTCGGGCTTTCCGGCTGGCACGTTGACTGATCAAAGTGTGGATATAACCACCTATGTTTATACGCTATATGATAATCGAGCAGCCAAGACACTAGGAGATATATGGGGTAGGACGTTGGATTCGGCACTCAAGCCCACGATCTCTGATCAGACGACGCAATACAGTGAAGGTAGCGTAATCGTTAAGTTTGCATTCGTAACGGCTTGTGGTACGGATTGGAGCCCAATGACAGGAACAGCCATATGGCAAATATATGCGCCAATAAACACTAGTAATGGCACTGCAAAATCGACTCAATCTAAATGTGACGCTACTGAAGGAGAAGGGAGCAATACGAACCCTGTTTTAACGAATGTGTATTTGATGCAGTTTGATATCATCGTTAAAGATACGAAAGCAGCACCAGAAACGGGATGGGTTTTCTCGACGCTTGTTTATGATCAAAGCGCCCCAGGAAAAGATGTCTGGGATAAAATGATCCCTCTCGGGGCAACATGGGGAGGCGATACTGACATTGTTAATGTCAAAGATGAGGCGCTGATCCCTCCAGTTACGGTTAATACATCATTAAAGCAGAATTGGATTAACTTAAAAGCCCCCGAATATTCACGTTCGACATTAGCTTGGGATGGGCGGCTATCAGGACCGAATGATGGTGCTGTCGTGACTCCGGCCTGGACAGCTGATAAATACTATCACCAAGGGCTTGCATCTGCGGGTTGCTTAGGTTGCCACAGCTCAGCTCAATATCCTATGACGTCGTTTTTGCTTCCGACAACAACATATCCTCCACAAACCAAACAAGCGCCATTATCCAGTGATAGTAGTACCAACTCGCTGGTACTAACTATGCCAGGTAGTAAAGAATGGATGAGATGGTTTCAAAGCAATAATGGTTTAACCCCAATGGGGCCTAATGATAGTAAAGGCATTAAACCTGTTGCGCTTGACTATGACATGGTGACAGCATTTAAAGCGATTCCAATGTGGCAGGCGGCTCTGGCGGCGCAAAAGTAAATTGATACCTTGCAAAACAGCCGTAGAGTATCAAGTCTACGGCTGTTAATTACTCGGCTATGAGATGTTCTATTTCTTCTGAGTATTTTTAGGGTGGGAGTTAGCGATATCAATCAAAGCCTGATGACTGGCTAGATAATGCTGGATCTTTTGCTGAAGGTCGCTTAATGCCTGTTCGGCTTTTATTCTATTTTCCTTTTCTTGTTCTAACTGTTTGCCAAGCTCAACGGCCATATAACCGCCTTTAATTAAGGCTTTGGTTGTGACGTTGCTCTCAGTAAGCGACTTTAGCTCTTCGATCATATAATAGTGCTGGTCGATATCTCTTATTGTAATAGCCATGTTCTGAATAATGCGTAAAAGATAGCATTATGGGTTAGTTAATATATCTGTCAATGTTTTTGATGTCTTTCGTCCGACGCTCTATCTCCATTGAAAATGCATTTTGCTATCACTTTCTTCCGTAAAGCAAATGATAGGCATCCGGGTAGATCTTGCGCTAATGCCAATTAACGATAATTTGCTGGTGGAGACTATTGTAGACACGGTTCGACAGCGATTAGAATTCACCAATAAAGCAAAATTGTGGTAGTAAGGAATAATGGTGAACCAGCAACTGAGTCAGATTAAACGACGTGCGATGGAGAATCGTACGAGGGAGCTATCAAAACCATCGCTACCAGGGTTAATGGAAATCTCTCACGGAAGTGAGATTACACTTAGTGTCAAAACACCGGTAGGAAGGCTTTATCAAGTTAGCTCCGTGTTTATTGGTACGAATGGAAAAGATAAACTCTTTATTGAACTGCCAAAAGTGACCAAGATCGAAAGAGATCAATTTTTCCAGCTTGGTTACCGGATGACCATTAAGGGAGTTTCTGAAAAAGGCGAAGGGGCTTTGGTCAATGTCAGAACTAAGATCAGTTGTATCATTACCGATCCGGTGCCGCTGCTAGTAGTTGATATCCCACCTCAGATAGAGGTTGTTCAGCTGAGAAAAGAACCTCGTTATAACGTTAATATTGAAGGTAAAATTGTACTTCCTTCCCGTACTCTCAACGTGATGCTAAAAGACCTGTCACCTTCGGGGTGTAGTTTCTATATCGAAGCCAATGGGCCAACGATTGAGATCAATAGTGAACTGGCGATTGAGGTGATGCACCCTAGAACGGAAGTGATTTATCTTTTGTCGGGAAAAGTCTGTAATCATCAGCCTATGGGGGTGAATAAACAGCTAGGCATCGAGTTTGATGAAGCCGGTCAGCACGCAGTGAGGGAGTTAATGAGTAAGCTTATTTTTGATGGCGCTAAACTCTCGTTTAAGAAATAGGGCAAGCTGCAATTCAACAAATTGCGCTACCCATTACACTGTAACCTATAGGTTAAACTAATCGTCACTTACTTGGAGTATCTCCAGCTTTTCAAGGCAGCGTTGAATTTTTTGCATCGAAAGCGGTTTGACTAAATAGTCGTTAGGGTTATGAGAAATGACTCGTTTCACGGTATCAATTTCGCTATCACCGGTTACAATAACAACGGGCAGAGAAGGGTATTGCGCTCTTATATATTGCAATACTTCAATGCCATCTAAAGGCTTGCACAGGTTCAAATCGAGAAACACGCAGTCAACTGTACTTTTCAGTAAGGCATTATAAGCTTGCTGCGCAGTAGGCGCATAAAGCAGTTTTTGAATAGGGACGCTTTTTCTTAGCAGTTCGGCCATAATCTTGGCCATCATCTTATTATCTTCAATGATGAGAAACTTATTCATACTGGTTTTTCCTTAAACTCATCGTGTTTTTGCTAAGTACAACAACAAAGCACTTATATTCCCATGTAGTGGGTATATATTATGATAGGGATAATAAACGATCAACTTGCGTAAATGCGAACCATGTTGTGATCGCTATCTATATTATCAGTATCCTAACGCACTATAATTTTAAGCTTTGTATGAATTTAAATCATTTTAAATGGATATAAAAAGTAGGGCTTTTATGTGTAAAGGAAAAGAGGCTGCACATAAACGTACAGCCTCATTGGTTTAGCTGGCAATCGGTTTTCCAAGTAACACGCTTTTTAAGTGAAGTGGGCGGTTATCCCTTGTGATGAATAATCCGCGTTGATCTGAAATATAGGCGGCTTTATCTGCGGACTCTATGATGTAAAAACTACGGGTTGTGAGTGACTGCCTGTTATCTGCCGTGTCCTGTTCCTTGGCAATCACAAGGTAGTGAGACCCATAGCGCAAGAATAGCCCGTAGAACTGTTTGGAAATAGTGATCTTATTAGCCACGTTGTAGCCTAAGAATTGCATTTTTATCCGGCCATGGATAAGCACCGTAGAGAGGCGCTCGTGACCAATGCCAGGGTAATTGGACTCAAATTGGTAACGTCCATTCGTGCTTAAGGCCGAGACAACACCGACGCTGACCGTAAACAGCAAGCCTAGTACAATACCGAACATGGCTCTAGTAATGAATTTACCCACGGCAACCACCTTGCTCAATGTTAGACGTTAGATCGGTAAAGCCATTTTGCTGATCGATAGCAATCAACTGGTAACGATCGCAAATTCCCCCAAGCGGATAAGCAATCATCTTCGATTTTGGCTCTGGGTAGTCTTTGATGGCACTTATTACCGCTGGTGGCATAGGCTGGCCATCATAAAGAATGTGGTGTTTATCAATATGTGTGCCTTCGACAAAAAGCGCCATCTGCCAAAGCGTCACAACGGTCAGTATGAAGGTTGCCGATGTGACAAGGTAACGTTTGGTCAGTGTAGCCAGTATCGGAAGAAGATTAGCTTTCGCTTGTTGAATGCCAGTTAATACTGGATTATTGGCGTTTTGAATCTGCTCTTCATTGTCTACTTCACATCCCGCTGGTGGCTTTTCCTCTGCTTGCAAGGCAATGTTTTCAGCGGCATTTAGACGAATGAGGTAGCCTTTTTTGGGTTCGGTAACAATCACATCTTCAGCGCCAAGCTCACAAAATGCTGACCGAATGTGTTTTATTGCGACCGTCAAAGAGCTATTGGTGACCACCTTGCCAGTCCAGCAGGCTTCCAGTAATGCATCTCGGCTAACAGCAACGTTAGGTTTTTCTGCAAGCATGCAAATGATCAGGGACTCTGAACGGGACAGTTTCACGCTTTCATTATCAGTGGTGCGGATCAGCACTTGTGTTACAGGGTCTATTTTAAAATCCCCAAGTAAAACCGGTGTTGTCATGTCACGCATAATTTTCCTCATATTCACCACTTTGAGCTGGGGATTTTAGGGGAACGCATAGCTCAAAACAATGTTGTTAAGGGTGAAAATCTAGAATCTGAATGGGTATCAGTAGTTGAGTGGCCGAACTGTAGGCTCAGTTCGGCCTATATGGCTACTAAATATTCAGTTTGTAGCCAAGGTACATGATGTTGTAAGACGCACTTTCTGTCTTAACGGCTTCTAGCTCCTTGGCCATTTCCTGAACATGGTTTTCATCACGGGCTTGGATCGCGATGGAGTAGGTTGGTTGTTTCAGGTTGCCATCAAACTCTTGAATACTGAGGTAGGCCGATGTAACGACACCTTGCGCATTCCAATTAACGACTTTTTGTAGGTCTTTCCCTAGAATTTGATCGGCTAATAGATTTTGTTGAGGCTCTAGCCAAGTCAGTTCCAATGAGTAGGAATTCTGGATCATTTCTTTATCCAGCCATTTAGTGCCAATATTTCTGATATCACTGACTTTTACTACGTTATCTTTAAAGAAAGGTAGCGGTTCAAGTCGCTTTAGCACTTGATCGGCAGAGTCGGCTTCCATCACAAAGTTAATGATTGGGAATCGCTTGCCGTCTACGGTTGAATGACGAACAAACAAATCATGAATGATACCTTGTTGTACCAATTCAGAAAAAGCACCGCGCTGCTCATTCATGCCTTCCAACACAGTGAGTGCATCATCGGTTTTCCACTCTAGGCTGACACCAAATGCTGCACTGTGTGCTTGCGTTGCAGACAGTGCTAAACCAAGGGCAAGAGGGATCAATTTGAACTGCTTCATACTAAATTCCTTTTAGTTTCTGATAACTTCATACAGTGCAGGGTAAAACTCAACGCCAGGAATACTCAGTGGCGGCAGAGACTTGTTCATTTCGGAAATGGCGGCTTTAAAGTCGTCAGTCGACTCCCATTTCGCGACATTAATGTAGTGGAATTGACTGTTCGGCTGGAGCGAGCGGTGTAGTGTTGTAGAAATATAGCCCGGCTGTGTTTCTAGGAGGTCCCTGGCTTGTTCCCAATGTTCAAGTACCGCTTGTTCCTGTGATTCAGGCACGTGAAAAGGATTAATAAGGGTGACTTCGGCACTGGCTGGAGCAACAGCGAGCGAGAGAAGCAGAGTGGGGATGACTTTACCTAACATTTGGATCTCCTTGTTATTGTATGGCGTTCGAAAGTTAGCACATACAATAATCAGAAAACCCAAATAGCTAGTTAATTAATATTAATTATCGTTGAATTACAAGATGTTAAACTGGTATCGCGCACCAATGCGGAAGTTCATTTCTTTTAGCACTGGAAGCTCACCAAATTGTGTGGTGCCTAAGTCCATAGCACGATGTGCAATATTGGCTTCTAGGCTCCATGCATCCGTAAGGTGGATTTGGTTATCCAAGCGCAGCTCATACAGAGGCTCATCAAAGGTGGCGATTCGGATAGCAGGCTCAGCTGTCCAGCGCTTCATCAGATTGAATTTACCGCCAATCTCCGCTGTAAATGCTGTGTCGGAGTAGGTTGTCGAAACATCTGAGAATAAAGGGTTTGATAGGTCGAATTCAGCCGACATTTTTTCAGCACCTAAAAGGGCATAAACTGAGCTGTTCTTA
Organism: Photobacterium satsumensis; assembly: GCF_050336935.1. Taxonomy (NCBI): domain Bacteria; kingdom Pseudomonadati; phylum Pseudomonadota; class Gammaproteobacteria; order Vibrionales; family Vibrionaceae; genus Photobacterium; species Photobacterium satsumensis. The sequence goes on along the minus strand of NZ_JAKJSK010000007.1, from coordinate 824,905 downwards.
CCAACGGGAGTGTAGTAACCCAGGCCAATCAAAGAGTGGCTAAAACCAAGACGATCACGTGATACGTCATCGTAACGGCCTTCAAGAAAGACTTGACCGACAGGGTTGATGCTAGCGCGAGCATAGTAACCCGACATATTGTCATAGCTACTGTCGATGTCGGTAGGAAGATATTCACTGTATAGCGAATACTGATAACCCGCCGAGACATAAGAATAGTTCTGCTGAAGCTCAACAGGTCCAGCAATTGCAGATGTTGTAATGGCACAGCCAAGAGCGAAAAGAGGTAAAACGTTTTTCATTATATTAATCTCCTAAATCGGTGCGGAGATTAAGTGACGACTTTGAAAATTGAAACATTTGGCGGTGAATATTCATATTAATTAATTTGTTAATACTCGCATCACATTGATTTATAATATTATTTATCCCTTTACTCCTAATGCACTATAACTTTATATTTCGATCCATAACAAATAAATATCTATACAACGCTGATGTATCATTGATGACACACTCAACTTTTGCCTACTAAGCAGCCGTGTTCGAAAGGAGTCAGCACCACATCTAGAGCTCCTGAAGATAACGCTAAGCTAATATCATTGAAATGAAATGCAACTGATACGGTGAACCGCTGAGGAGATAGACATGGAGCTGCAAGACAACAAACGTAACGCGATCGCTTTTTATGAAATGGCTTATCGGGGAAATCCAAGACAAGCGGTAGAGAAGTATGTTGGTAGCATGTATATCCAGCATAACCCATTAGTGGGTAACGGCAAGGAACCTTTCATTGCATACTTCGAGCGCATGCAAAAAGAGTATCCGGATAAAGATATCACCTTTGTTCGTGCTATCGCTGAGGGTAATCTCGTTGCGCTTCATACTCATCAAACTTGGCCAGACAATATCGAGTATGTGACGATGGATTTTTTCCGTTTTGATGAGCATGGCAAAATCGTCGAGCATTGGGATGCTTTGCAAGAAATCCCCGAAGAGACCCTTAACGGCAACACCATGTACTGAACGCATTTAATAGAAAAGCCTGAACGTTTTCTCATGCGTTCAGGCTTGGTTATCTTCCATCCAAGCCAGTAATTAGCTCATTTGTTGATTGGTAAAACCGCGTTTGGCGAGATACTCTAACGCTTGTGGTTCATTCTGTGCGAAAGATTCTGTCGTCATCGTATGGACAGGAGACGGTGGATACATAACTTGCCCAATACTGGTGTTGGTGCCCAGTAATAACCAAACCATGCTTTTTCACGTTCATAAGCTTTGGCTATGGTACCAGCAAGTGCAGCGCCAGAACCTGGGTCGATCATTTCGGACCCGTACTTATCGAGTTCTAGCGCATCAAAAAGGTGGCCCGACGTGATCTGGCATGTCCAGCCAGCAGGGCAGCTATAGAACACAAAATTTTATCGTCTTCAGGGTGCTTGTTCATTAATATCACGCAAAATGTAATGCTATGTAATATTTAAGTCAAAACTATTTAGCTACCATTCTTAATATGGATATAAATTCTATCCATATTAACTTATTTACTAATCAAACTGCTATTAAGTGAGGTTTATTATGGGCTGGGTAGTTGACACAGTAACAAAAGATAGTGCTAGCGAAGTAGCTAAAGGCTTACAAAATTCCATCGATGGATTATCAGATGATCAAAAGGAGGGAATAAAAATTACTCTTGGTGATAGAACAGACGGAACTGCTCATGGGGCTATTTTCTATCAAAAAACCGATGCACACTCCTTCAGTGAATCTCATAAAAAAAATGCGCACTTAAAAATACTATCTATAGGTAAAGGTCATCAAGATTTATTTAATGATGCTGCATTATTTTTAAATGGACTTGAACCTGACGTTGCCTATAGTGCCCAAGTCCAGTTTACAGACAACAAGAGTAGAAATTCGAGGATTTATATATACTATTGGAGTTAAAGGCGGCCAAATATCAATTAATTCATGAATGGAGATACAACCTTCTAAAGTTATATCTCCATTCATGTAAACACGTACCACAAAAGATCACTCAAAGTGCTCTGCGAAGACGTCGCCGAACATACTAGCACGGCAGGCCAAGCCACTGGTTATCATGGCAAGATTTTGAGGTTAGGGCGTAAGTTTGGGCTTTATTCCATCAACATGTTCCAATGTGGGCAGGAGGTATTAAAAAACATCAATGATAACTGCCAGTTCGCTTGTTTGATGATGCAAAAGGCCGTTGATATTGAGTGGTATTTGCAGCAGAAGACTGGAATATCAGCTAATTATATGTTGCAAAATCAACATATAAAGCCGTTATACGAATTCTAAGTTGTAAAACCTATTACATTAAAAACTATGTTTTTCATCAGGGAAGGTCTGTTGTTTTACTTCATCTATATACTTTTTCACAGCGGCTTCAATCGAACCTGTTTCAGCTAAAAAATTCCTTGAAAATCTTGGGATATAATTAGCGGATACGCCTAAAATATCATGCATAACTAAAACTTGACCATCGGTATCACTGCCTGCACCAATTCCTATTACTGGAATACTTAATTCTAATGTAATTTGTTGTGCTAACTTAGCGGGGATACATTCAAGTACTAATGCCTGAGCACCAGCGTGTTGTAGTTTTTTTGCATTTTCTAGCATTTTTGTTGCTTGTTCTTCTGTTTTTCCTTGAACTTTATATCCACCATATATATTTACAGCTTGTGGCATTAAACCTAAATGAGCACAAACTGGTACTGCGCGCTCAGTCAGCATCTTAACTGTATTGATTAACCAGCTACCGCCTTCAATCTTTACCATATTGGCACCTGCTTTCATTAATTTAGCGGCTGATTCGCATGCTATATTAGGAGTATGGTAGCTCATGAAAGGTAGGTCTGAAATGACGAAAGCATTTGGACTTCCTGCTCTAACGCATTTAGTGTGGTAAACCAAATCCTCAATACTTACATCTAAAGTTGTTGGTTTACCTTGTACTACAGAACCAAGTGAGTCACCGACAATTATTACAGGCATGTTTTGCTCTTCAAATATTTTGGCAAAGCTAGCATCATAAGCCGTTATTGATGCAAATTTTTCACCTAAGGCTTTCCAGTTATTTAAATCTGAGATGGTGATTTTTTTCATTAGTAACTCGATCATTGTCGTAAAAAATTGATGCTACCATGTCTTTATATTTACATATATCTCCATTAAGACGGTGCATCTTTCTTATATGACATCATGATTGATAATCTTATCTCTATTATATTCACAGGGTAAATGCATCAGCGCGATTTGTTATATTTGGCATTGTGGTTTTGTTTTTGGTTTAGTTATTAAGACAGAAAAATTTTGCTGACAGCCTCATGCATTGGTTATGTGGAATCATGGCCGTGGCCGCTTGCAACTACAACCTATCAACAAAACGCCATCTTTGACCCGCTTGGGGATTACGAAGGGATATTGGCCAGGCGTAAGGTTCGCAGTTACGCCACATTGAAACTTTTGCCGCTGTCTTGATTGCAGGCCGAAAAACCAACCAAGGCTTCAAGATTGCGTATTACCCAAATCACGAAGCGTTATATCGAAAAGCATCGAGAAAGGTTTCGATAAATTCTGCATGGTGGTGTGGGGGATGGGGAACGGCAAGCACAAGAAACCACTAAAGGTGATCTGCGAAGAAGTGGCCGAACATACTAGCACCGCAGGCAAAGCTACGGGGTATCACGGCAAGATTTTGAGGCTAGGGCGCAAGTTTGGTCTTCACTCTATAAACATGTTCCAGCGTGGGCAGGAGGTATCGAAAACCATCATTGATAACTGCCAGTTCGCCTGCGTGATGATGCAGAAAGCTGATGATAGTGCACGGTACTTGCAGCAAAAGACTGGGATACCGGCTAGTGAAATTATCAATTTAAAGAAGCTAGAGTATGTTTTGCAGGATGGGAAGGAGTGGGAGAAAAATATAATTTCGTGGTGAAAAAGCCTTAGAACAGTATATCAGTACTTAATGGACGATTTAGATAAGATAGATAACATTTAGAGATATGACGCAGAGATCACATACTTAAATCAATAAATTCAGTACCTTATGGTTTGAAAATTAATGTAGCATCAAAGTGTACGTTAATATGGCTAATATATGATTATTTTCAGGAAAGCAAGGACGATATTTTGGATCAAACAGAATTTATTACATATTTATTATCAACGAACACGCTTACTTTAGCTGCAGCCACTTTAGTTAGTCATCTAATGATTAAAAACTCAGACAAAAAAATGAAATAAATCTTCAGATTAAAGATTCAACAATAGAAAATTTAAGCACAAGAATTTCAAGCGTTGAGTCAGACCTTAAAAACTATAAAGAAAAAATGGAGAAAGATCTCAATAACCACACAAGAGAAAATAACTCTAAGGTTGAAAAGTTAGATACAAAAATATCTCAGTTAACAGTACAGCTATCGGACGTAAAAGAGAAGCATAACAAACTAAGCAAAGAAATAAATAGAATTAGAAAAGTTATTTTGAATCATGGCAGACAATTAAAAAAATATAATTCAATGATATCAACGCAATTAACGTCTTTGGATAAGCTAGCGGATGACTTATTTTCAATTTCTGATGAAGTTAAACGCCATGAAAACATGACGAACAGCTCTGTTTTAAATATAAACATGCATTTAAAGAGAGTTAATACTTCCATTGCAATTATAGAAACTTCAATCGACAATATGAAACATAGTGTTGAACGTGAAATAGAAGAATTTGAGTACTAATTGCTCGTGGTTGTAAGTTTGTTGTTTATCAAATAAGTAAAAAGGATATATTTTCATATGAGTGATAATGATGAAATTACAGTTGGGAAAGATGGGTTTTCAATTAAAGGGGAGCCTGTACAATTAGTAACAAGAGCGGTAAAGCCTCTCGCGAACACAACTGGATCACTTTTGACTCTATTTGATAATATTGTTGGCCTGCCCATAGACTACCTAAATATACACTTGAAATCATTTAGAGACTCTCTTCATGAAAGTATTGAGGAAATTCCTGTTTCAAAACGTATTGAACCAAGCTTTAGGGTCGGTTGCTCAGTTTTAAAAAATGTAGCATATGTAGCTGATGAACGAGAAATTCAAGTTCTTTTTGGTAAGTTATTAGCATCTGCTATTGATGAAGACACATATGAAAAAGTACACCCTAGCTTTTCATCGATATTAAATGAAATGACAGCTATAGATGCCAGACTACTCGTTGAGTTTTGCATTAATGGAAACATGCAGCTTAATGATGTTAGTCATGATGCCATTGCACAATCGAAGCATAATTTGTTAAGGCTAGGTATCCTTGACTTCAAGCCTAAAAAATATTCAATACAAGAATTGAACAAGCTTGTTGGGCGTTATAATTATCAACAACCTAGAAATAATTTCGTTAGTTCAACAGAATACACAAAACTAATAAGGGATTTTGTTGGTTTTAAAAATATTATAGTGAAGAACTTTCAGGAGAATCATAACAACCAAGATATAGTTATAACACCTTTAGGTCATAATTTTTTTGTTACTGTCTTTAGGTGTAATAATACAATAAAAAGCACAAGGTGATTGTATGGAAACTAAAGATGAAGTTTGTAATGTATGTGGTGGAACAGGCATTAATAAAGCAAAAGCACAAAATTTAAGTAAGAATGAACCCATTGAATATGAGCCGATAGAGTGTCAAAACTGTGGTGGCTCTGGTAAAGAACCAAAATAACTTTAATATAAATCACATTTACAAAAGCTCGCTAACCTATAGCCTTAGCGGGCTTTTTTGTGCTTGCCTTAAAACCAAATCACTTGCTTTCCTGTTGGGGAACTTTTGTTAACCAACAGAGAGCAAACATCATGAGTGCAAAAACTAAGGGCTATGTGATCACTGGGGTGATCGCAGCTGGCGCGGTTGTCTGGGCATCGAATAACGTTGATGCCGTTGAAGTGTCGTTGAATGGTTCGGCAAAAATTAATGTAACAGGCGAAACGCTGGTTAAACTGCAAGCCCACCGTAAGAACTACGCCCAAGACGGGCGCTATATCATTTCCTTTGGTGATGCCACGCACCTATGAGCTGACTTGCTTTGCCTCGGCAACAGGCCGCACACCGTTTGATTTCTCCGAGCGCAGTCCGGCACTGAACCTCAGCGTATTCATTTCCTCGATGACTCGGTCAATCGCGTTCGTGTACTGCGTGCCGGTGATCATCGAAGCCATTGAACAGGTGAACGCGTTGCCGGGGGCGCAATGGATCTACTTGATAGCCTCGGGGAGGCCTTAGGCGAGGTTTGGGATAGCGCCACGACAGGTGGTGAAGCCTGGTTGGATTCTTGGTTTGCGGCAGAAAGTGTCTGTTACTCAAATAATTAGTGACACTGTCACCCAATCAGAAAGTGAGAGCATCAGCCAGTTGCTGCAAGTGACATTAGTCGACGGGTAGGCGGTAGTGGTATCGCAATTGCCTAAGATTCAGCTTGAACCCAACCAACCCGTGACAGCGTCACAAATATCAGCGGTCTTTATGGATGAAGGGCAACAAGTCGCGGTAACAGAGCTACCAGAAGTGAAATTTTAGAGTAGTCAGGTGGTTAGAGTCTATGCAACTACACCAATTTTAACTAAACCCGTGGGGGTGATGGCGTCTTAGTTTAAAAACTAACCATTAGGGGCGGTATTTCATCAGTAATAGCCAATGCGTCACGCTGTCACATTTAATAAAAGCTGGGCTAGCAAACACTCAACCGATAGTCATTAACGAGGGTTTGAAACCACCACAGCCTTGAGCTTTTCAGGCGTCGATGGTGACACAATCCATATTATCGAGGTCACACGATGACAGGGAAATCATTAAAGGAACGTCTGCCCGTAGGTAGCCCACGGAACAAAGTAGAATACCTGGAAGATGAGTTCGAACGAACGGCCAATGAACTTTACAGCCTGTTAGAAAACAAAGCGATCAATCTTCTATCATTGGCATAACGGCAAAGACTGCCGCTAGTTACTCGGCAGTGCTGCCGTAGGTTTCTAACAGGTAATAGCGATTTAGTAACCGTGACAATCGGTGAATCCGGTGCGCAATTGTTGACACGGTTCGCAGGGAAAAAGGCTAGGGGGCTTGTGTGGGAGAGCTGCTTAAACTGTTTACCGAGATTGGCGTGAATCCGCCGACGTTGATCATCTGTTATCTGTTATTCCGATCAGTTAAGGCCCATGAGTCGGTATTGAGTGAACAAAAAAAATGTTAGCGAATCATGAAATTAGAATGGAAGAATGAAAGCAGCAGCTAACACAATGAAAAACAATAACTTTCATTGTCAGTAAGCAAATCGCAACTTTACAGTTATATCTAAGTGCAATTGATTGTTATAATACACTATACTGTAAAGGGGTTTTGTTATGTATCAAGTATTTGCGTTTACATCTAAGTCTTTAAATAAAGCGTTTTTATCAACTCATATTTCATTTCATGGTAAATCGAAGCAGTGGATTCAGGACGATATGAAAACATGGAAACGTGGACCAGTTCTGAAAAAAGAGTTAATCACCTTGAGTAATGCTTATGACTTTACAGTAAATAAAGAGTTTTTAGTTGATGACGGTGATGAATACGATCGAGTCATTTCAATTTTTAAATCTCGTGGTTTTAAGGTATTAGGTAGACCGCAATTGATTAAAAGTAACGTTAAATTGTAAAGGTAAGGCCCGCAATCGCGGGCTTTTTTTAGTGCCATCCGGGCGGTCTAATACCTTGACGACCTGATTGACCAATCGCTGGTTTTCTTCTGTTGGGTCAATGAGATAGACAACCTTATCATATTGAAATGTCAGTGATTTGGAGAGTTTCCTCAGTTCTTGCCAGGCAAAAATATCATTCAGCTCTTCGGCCGATTCCCGCAAAGGCCGGTGCATGTCTTTCGGATACCGCGGAGGCTTGGCAAAGCGGCGATTGAAATCTGCGATGAAGTCGGGGAGCCATGCGTTAGCTTGTTCAATGGTATCAATGCTTTGTAGGCGCATTTCCTTGACTAAGCGATCCTGTAACGTTTTATTCGCGCGCTCAACGCGGCCCTTGGCTTGTGAGCTGTTGGCACAGATCAGCTCGATATTGAGATCATTCAGTACACGACCAAACTGAGTCAAGCGTTCAGTGTGGGCATCGCGTTTGCTGACATGGAAGACCGCATGCCGATCACTATAAAATGCCGTGGGTTTACCATGCTGTTCAAGGTATTCACGGGTAGCCACCATATAATCGAAGGCTGATTCAGTTTCACTGAAGCGCAGGTTCATTAGGCGGCCAGTGGCATCATCAATATAAACCAGCAAGCAGCATTTAGAGCTGCGACCTTCAAACCAGTCATGGTGGGAGCCGTCGATTTGAACCAGTTCTCCCTGACAATCTCGCCGGTGACGAGGCTGATAGACACGTGGCTTGCGTTTGGCATGGGGAACCCAAAGACCATCAGCGATCATCCATTGGCGTAAGGTTTCAACAGAAACATGGATATCATGAAGCTCAGAGAGTTTTTCGTGCGCCAACGTCGGGCCGAAATCTTCGTATTGCTCATGGAGCAAGGCCAGTGTCTGTAATTTTAATTTCTCATCATGGCGATGGTTGCCAGGCTGACCACGTTTTAAGGAAACCAAACCAGCAGCACCAAATTCAATGAAGCGTTTGACCAAGCGATAAACTTGGCGAGGACTGAGTTTAAGTAAGCGGGCAGCTTCGACACCGGTGATCCGTTTCTCACAGATGTCTTGGATTAGTTTGATTCTCAGTAATTCATTGTCAGTCATAGTCAATAGCATCCAAGGGCTCCAAACACGGCTAAGAAAGCGTGTTTTGAAGCTAGAACAACATGACATTTCAATCTGGCTAAAACCTGACATTTCTAACTAGATCTTACACCCTCAGTGCGCATTATGTACCATAGGGTAAAGCACTGATTTGTAAGGTTATGCGGGTCTTCCTTCACCCAAGGCATTGATAAGGCGGGGGTTTTTATATTTGTCTTCTAGTAGTCCGTAAACTACTTTTTGATCATCAATTTCAAGTAAATCAGCGACTTGGAAAGCAACTTCCCAATCCATAGAGTTTAGTTCATTTCTCCATTTACTCAACCGAGAACGGCTTACCCCAATTTTCTGGGCAAGTTTATAGTCTGAGGGCAGGCCATACTTGCTTTTGACCATGTCTAACAATTCATTTGTGTATGTCATCATTTACCCACGAAAATCCGTTATTTGTTAAATTTTAGGCTAACAAAATGTCTAAAACCACAGTTGAAGCCATGTTGACGTTTATTTGATATTGACTAATCCTATTGTTGCATATCAAAACTTGCTTGTATGGGGATACAGACATGGAAAACGTCAAACAACCAATTTTAAATCCAATACATCAGCCCTGCCCAGATATGGCCGGGTGTGTTAATCCAAAACCAGAGCTTACTCAAAAATCTCTCGAAACTGTTCGCCAACTTCGTAAAAAGTTTGGCTTCAAAACCACCAAACAACGTGCCAAGGAGCACAGCCAGTACCTCAAGGAATTAGCTATCTTTCAATACAACCGCGACTTGATGGCAGGAGGTACAAAATGAATTCAATAGCCTCAATCCCTAAGCAAGCAGCCAAAGCCCCCAACTTGGGGGCGGCGGTTTCTTCTATGCCGTTACACGAAATTGCGATCCCATTAGACAAAGCTGTTACCGCTGATTTCATGGCAAAACATGCATTGGTTGAATGGCAGCATTCAATGAAGATGGTTCGCCATCATCAACGAATGGGTGACAAAGAGGGATCAGCTTTCTTTCTTAATGATGCTGCTGAGTTTCGCCGTATCTACGTTTCGTTTCGACGGGCTGTCATTGAAATGGGAGGGCTTTGATGCTCCCCATAAACGATCTCTTGTATGTGGCTGGCGTCGTCCAGCCACATGACAAAACCAAAAAGAATATTGCCAGCCATGAAGCTGGTTTTTTTGGTTCTAATTCTGCTGAGTGGTTAAAACATGAACAGCAAAAACTCAATCGGTTTGCCCAGCTTCACCATCTGAATATCAAAGCACTCGCCAAGCAAGGGCGTGAAATGTATGCCGAACCCATCCGCGAAGCGGCGGCACGAAGTGACGGAGACAATAGGCTTGTCCAAGGGCGCAAAAGTCCGACACACCAGAAAGTGGTTAATATATCCAGCCGAGTGGGCAGGCTACGCAAGGCACAGCGCCGTGATATCGCGTTGGAAAGCACCGAGTCCCACTACAACCATGACCGCCTGTATGATCTTCCTGACACGCCTGCTGACAAGCGCTTATCTTCCGTTCGTTTGATGCACCGTGAATGGTCGGGCAGTTTCCGCATTTTGCACCACACCCAAACTCGTCCGGGCGATGCACCGGACCCACAAAGCGGTGAACGCTACACCGAAAAACTGACCCAACGAGCAGTAACCAAGATTTTCGAATCGGGTGCGTATGTTGCCGCTTGCGAAGAAGGGTTTACCACCTTCCTAACCCTGACTTTCACCCCTGAGCAACGTAATGCCATCTTTGGTGGTGAAACCACGCTTGGCCGTGAAGTGTCGCGCTTTCTTGATGGCATCAAAAAGATGTTCCAGCGTGGCTGGCATGGGATTGATGCTGATGGCGAACCGTTTGAACTCGATGGTATTGCCGACCCGTTCCATTACATCTGGGTAGCCGAGTGTCCGGCCAATGAAGATGGCGAAGCTAACCCGCATGTTCACTTAATCATGAATTGGAAAGTGGATAAGCAATATTTTCGCGCCTGGTCCGAACGGTTAGAAGGTATTTGGGGTAACGGGTTCGCCCATTTAGAGCGGATCCGCCAACCGAAAGCGGCGGGTTCATACATCATAAAAGCCGTTGGCTATGCCGCCAAAGGTGAGAACGCCGACCAAGGGTTAATCAAAGGCAACCGCTATAACATTGCCCGTTGCAGTCGTGCTCCCAGTTGGGATTGCTTGGCAAATTTCGAAGCTCATAACATGGCCGCGATCATCAAAGAGTGTGGCTATCGGTTGGAGCACTGGAAAAAGCCATTACAGCGCAGCCTTTACAGACTGGAAAAGCAAAAAGAACGCGCCATTAAGGTCAAAGCCATTGCGAAAAAAGCCCAACGTCCCAAGGCCGCAATCCAAAAGCTCACCGCCTTAATTGCTCGGCTTGAAGGCCAACAACAAGCCATTAATAACCAAATTAAAGCGCGTGGCATTCATGCCAGCACCAAGAACCGTTTTTGTTTGTCATTCGAAGGCGAACAGGCCGAAAACAAAGCCTATGATTTTCTGCTTTGGGCAGCAGGGGCCCGAGGATGGTCCATGCAATCCAAAGATGATGATCCCGAATACCACCAAAACGTTTCCGAAGCCCGAGCAATAGCCAAACAAGAGTACGGCCAACAGTACCAACGCTTTTTGCTCAAACAGGCTTACTGGAAATCTGTCTTGAATGATCCACTTGCTCCAAATAAGGAAGAACCAACGGAACTCGATGTGTCAGCCGCTAAAGCTGATCTCGAATGGTATCAAAATCAGCAATTAGCTGCGTAAAGGACGCTAACAAATGGAAGAACTGAACCAAATCACTGACCAGCTCAAGAGTGAAGTTACTAAAGCGGCGAAAAACCCGTTCGCTAGCAAAATCATGTCACCGCTCCGTTTGGTGCTGGTCTGGATGCAAGGCGTAAACAATAAACTGATGGAATTAGAGCAAAGGGGGAAACATGGCTGAATCAATGCCCGTTCGTGCGTCGGCCAACAAAGTCGAAGGGGTTAATCGGTGTGAGTGCGGCAACGTCCGCACCATCCACCGGGCAAGGGGTAAGCGATCCAAGTACCTGTATGCGATTTGTGACGACTGCGGAACCAACCAGCAAACCGGGACATTCTGGCAGTCACGCTTTGAACAGCATTACCCAACAATTGAAGCGTTGCACCAAACCGAAAAAGCCGCACCAGTAGTGGAACCGGAAGACGAAACGAAGCCCAATATTGAACCGAAATTAACCGAGCTAGATACCGAATTAGCAACCGAAATCACGCAAGCTGTAACCGAAAACGAACCACCATCAAGCCAAACCGAACCCGAACAAGACCCCCAACCGGATGCGAAACCATCCGGTTGGAAGTCAGTCATAGCGGGCGTGGTGCTTGGCGCTTTAACAGGCGGGATGATCGCCCGCTTTTAACCTAATCAAACCGAGAGAGTCGATATGGAAACCGAACAAATAGCCGCCAATGATGACGAGCTAAATAGCAATGAAGGGATTCAAGCCCACAATGAACAAGATGAGAAAGACTTCATCAACAGCTTAGATGATGACTTTGATCCAACCACCGCTGACCCCCAAGAGCAGCAGCAAGAACTCGAACAGCAAGCCGCTGGCGCGATGGTGTTTGTGGGCTTGATGACTATCGAGCAGACCATGAAAACCATGGTGCACCATAACTTTGAATTTGATCCACAACAAGCTGAAAACGTAGCACAAAAGATAGCACCGCTTATCGTGAAATACGGCGGTAATCCACCACCATGGCTAGCTAAGTACATGGATGAAATCATGGCTATAGCTGCCATTGGGATGCTTGGCCTGTCTAGCTATATGCAGGTGCGTAGCCTCAAGATTAAAGATGCTGAACTTGCCAAGAAAGCGAAGCAGGCCGCCAATGATGACCAGCAGCAGGAGGCCGCTTGAAACTACAACCTATCAACCAAAACAATGCGCTGAGTAATCATCATGTCTATGTGGTTGGTATGTCTGGCTGCGGGAAAACTTCCGCAGCCAAAAAGCTATTTATCAAACCAACCGACCAAGTTGCTATCTTTGACCCGCTTGGCGATTACGAAGGGCTATTGGCCGGGCGTAAGGTTCGCAGCTATGCCAGCTTGAAAGCCTTTGCCGCCGCCTTGATAGCAGGGCGTAAAACTAATCAGGGTTTCAAAATTGCATACTACCCAAACCACGAAACCACTGAGGAGGATTTCGACAAGTTCTGCATGGTGGTGTGGGGCATGGGGAACGGCAAGCATAAGAAGCCACTAAAGGTGATCTGTGAAGAGGTGGCAGAGCATACCAGCACCGCAGGCAAAGCAACGGGCTACCACGGCAAGATTCTGAGGCTAGGGCGCAAGTTTGGCCTTCATTCCATTAACATGTTCCAACGTGGGCAAGAGGTATCGAAAACTATCATTGATAACTGCCAGTTCGCCTGTGTAATGATGCAAAAGGCTGATGATAGTGCGCGTTACCTGCAGCAGAAGACGGGGATACCGGCCACTGAAATTGTTGGTCTAGAAAAGTTAGAGTATGTGCTGCAGGACGGGAAAGAGTGGAAGGTTGGTAACATTCGGTGGTAACACAATAAGCCTCTAAGCTCATCATTACCTCTAATTGAGTGTTCAATTACTTGATTCAATTCAAAGCTTTACATTTCCCCCTGTATGATAATGTAGAAATGATATGTTGAAAATTTCAATATATAAAGCTGTTATGTTACAAAAATTAAGTGAGGAAAAATGAGTAAAGGAAGAGATGATTTTTCTGAGGGTACGAAAAGAACTTTAGCTGACCGAGCAGGCTGGCGTTGCTCTTTCCCCAATTGTGGACAGTTTACTCTAGGTCCCTCTAACACAGATCTCGAGAAAAAAATTAATAACGGAATAGCTGCACATATTTGTGCTGCAGCCGAAAATGGACCTAGATATGATCCGAATATGACACCGGGACAAAGAAAAAGTTTGGATAACGGGATTTGGATGTGCAGAAATCATGGTAATTTGATTGATGCTGATTTTTATACTTATACTGTCGAACAACTGAAAGAGTGGAAAGTTCAAGCTGAGAATTTTGCTTACGCTATGCTAGCAAACCCAAGTATAGTAGCACCCTCCATAAGCTCATATTCTGAACAAGATCGTCGAGTTTTTGATTTTATAAATAATATCTTACCTTATGATGTAATACAGAAAATTGACGATGAGCCATTTGGAAGATATGTTCCAGATTGTGTCATTAAGCCCTTCAATGATCTGATATATTATGAAAATGATCCCGTTTACCATTTTAATAATGCCGATCTTGAAGGTTTAAGAGTTCAACTTCTGCAGCAAGCATGGAATTTCATCCGCCACTTTTCACAACAGTCAGCAGGTGCTATCGGTGGATATGATTATATTAATATTCCAGAGTTTCGCCGCTACAACCCTGATATCCCAGAATCATATTGGATAAAATACTCAGACGACACTAGCCAGCTCGCAAGAGAGTTCTGCTCTACAGCGATGAAACTACGAGATATGCAAAGACATTTGTAACATAACAAACTGTTCAAGAGGGATTCGCAACGCGTGGCATTTTTACTATGCGTTGAATTTAGTGATTAAGGTGGTATGCGGCGGCTTTGGTATTGCGTTGCTCACCCCTTAACAGGGCGTTAGCCACTTAGGAGGTAATTTGAAAATTATAGGTCTTTTTTTATGTGTCTTAGGTTTTTGGAGTTTAGGGCCGATAGTACTTTATAACGTATTTCCGTCATGGGAAGTTCGTGGTCAGTTCGGTGATTTATTTGGCTCCACGAATGCCCTGTTCAGTGGGTTAGCTTTTGTAGGGTTAATTTATACAATCTATTTGCAACGTAATGAACTGTCACTGCAAAGAGAAGAATTGAGGCTTCAAAGAGAGGAAATGGCGGCATCTAGAGAAGAGCTAGCAAGCCAAGGTGCTGTCCAAGAGAAGCAGTACTTAGCTTCATTAGCTGAGCTAAGGGTGCAAGCCGCTGGTATGGAAGTTGAAGCTCTTAAAATGGAAGCTGAGCAGAGAGTCCCTTCAGCTAGAAGAGAATATTATGAGCGAATTCGAGAGCAAGCTGATCGAATTCAGAATCTGGTGAATGAATTAGAACGTGGCTAACAAACTGTTTAAGAGTGATTCGCAATACTCGGCGTTTCAGCTTAAGTTGAGTTTTGTGGTTACGGTGTAATGGTTTAGTAAGGTGGTGGCGTTGCTCACTACTTAACGCAGCGTTATGTAAATTATTGATTATGGAGAGAGCTTTGATTGAATCGTTGTTAAGTCCACCTGTCCCTATGGCAGCGGATGAGTTTTACAAAGCACTAATTTCTGTTTCGGGTGTACTTTTAGGTATAGCATTTGCCGCTATGCTATTTATATTGCAAAGTGGTTTTTCTTCATTTAAATATTCTAGAAGAATGTTTGTTGTACTGTATTTACACTTTGGCAGGCAATTGTTATTTTCACTTTCATATTTAACGTTGGCACCATTCTTTATTTTATTCTTTCCAACAACGCCTGAATTTATTTCGTTTGTTTATTTCTTTTATGCTGGCTTTTTCATTATGGCAACATTAGATTATTCAAAGGAAGAAGGTTATATTACAACTTTGAATTCGCATAAATATGTTCCTAGACACTATGGTAAAATACGCAGTTATTTTAGGTATATCAATAATAGAGGTTTTTTGAGAAACTTATTTCAACTTACGCCTGTTTTTCTAATCATTGTCTATCCATACGTTCTGTCAAGTGATGCTGGATTTAATTTAATTCTATCAACACAAGCAATGTTTTATAGTTGCTTGAATATATTAGCTTATACTCTGTTTAAAGTTACTAAGTTTGTACCTGAGTTTTTCTTTTTCACAGATGTCGAGTTCAAGTCTTCTGAACCTGTAGAGAAAGACGAGTTGTATGATAGTTCAAAAGAAAAGATTATAAAAGAGAAGTCATTACTAAAAGAATACTTGATTAAACATGGTGTAACAGAATTAGACGATCAGTATCCTCGACAATTTTTGAATGGTGAGTTGAAAATCTATTTTCTTACAGCTAATAATGATCCATGTTCACATTTCAATATTTATATCGATGTTAAAAATGCAACTCCACATGAAATGAAATCAGAAGTGGCTAAGTATGCGTATCACTTTTCAAGCAAACTTCTTTCTTCAAAGGTTGATATAAACTCATTTGTTCTATCATTTCATGTCACACTTGCATCAGATTCATCAAGAAATTTATTTTTCCGGTTTAGGCGATCTGAATTTGAACAAATGGTTAATACGTACAAAGGTGACCCTATGGGCATGTTTGAAATGAAAAACGTGTGTATTGATGAACTCTTTCGTTAAATTTACATAACTAGTTCGGTGGGGCACACCTTATTGCAGGCGTTATTTTTTAAACCAATCACATTTTTCAAAGCCCGCTAGCCTATAGCCTTAGCGGGCTTTTTTGTGCTTGCCTTAAAACCAAAGCACCAAGTATCCGTGCCCGTGCCCATGTTCTGCCAGCACAATCGGTGCGTTACTACATGCCACGCATTTACGAACTAACTTGGTTTGCCTCGGCAACAGGCCGCACGCCGTTTGATTTTTCCGAGCGCAGTCCAGCACTGAACCTCAAGCGGATTCATTTCCTTGATAAGTCCGTGGATCGCGTTCGTGTACTGCGTGACAGCTTCGAAGAAATGAACGTGACCAAAGAAGATAACGCGTATGACTTGGCTCAGGCCAAGAAAGAGCAAAATCCAGAGTGGTTCAGTCTCGATTTCATCCGTTACGGCTTTGGTGCTGATGGCATGTTGAATACTGCCGCTCGTAGCCAACTCGCGTTTGAACTGGATAAGTCAGAAGTGGGTAGCGTACCGGTGATCATTGAAGCCGTTGAACAGGTAAACGCGTTGCCGACCAAGGGCTAAGGAGGCGCAATGAGTCTACTTGATTCGGTAGGTGAAACACTCGGTGGTATCTGGGATACCGCCAGCGATGGTGGCGAAGCCTGGTTAAATTCTTGGTTCGATAACGAGGCCAACAAAGTGGCCTCGGCAGCACCGGAAGAAAACCGCACACCACAACATAAAGAGCCAGCCCAACAACCAACGGGCCAACCGATTTACACCATAGCGCCGAATAATACCGCCATGATGATCATGGGTGGCAGCATTGCGGTTTTAGCTTTAGTTGTACTGCTTAGGGGGAAGTAATGCCGTTTCTATTTTGGCCGTTGCTGACAGGGACAATTGGTTATGTCACCGGGTTGTTTAGCGGCGAATCCTTTGCCCGTACGTTCAAAATCTTGGTAGCTGTGTTGATGCTGTTGTGGCTACTCAATATTGCGGGGGTAGTTAAGTAATGTTTGGAGCTATGACGTCATTAACTGGCGGCGGCGGTTTGCAAGGTGGCTCGGCTGGGCCATCCACTGCAACCAGCACGACAACCAATAGCAATTCAACCAGCAATGAATCTGGCTTTAAAGGCGGTTCAATCAATATGGGCAGTAATAACGGTATTCCAACGTGGGCGTTGTTACTGGCGGGTGTTGCCGTTTTCTACATCATGGTGAAGAAATGATTTTGAAGCCATGCACATGGAAGGAGGCGATCCCCGTTCTTGAATCTGCGTTGGGTGATTATGCCAAAGAGGCTTACAGGGAAGTACTGGCAGGCAGGGAAGCCATTTATCGGATTGGGGAATCCTATGCACTACTCAGGGTTGAGCAATATCCGAATGGTGAGTTTGAACTTGTCGCCGTAGCCTTTGCTGGGGATTTGAAAGCGGGAGCATTAGCACTTTTTGAATATGGTCGGCAGCTTGGCTGCCGATTCATCCGGTGCCATACCATGCGCCCAGCTCAACTGCGTTATTTACGCATGATTGGTTTGCCAGTGTTTGAAGATGGCAAGGACGGGGAGGGATATTTGATGATTAAGGCAGATTATGGGCGGGAAGAGCAAGAGTAGTAACAAGACTACCACCACAACTAACACCACCAATAACACCAACAACGTCAGTGGTTCGGCAGCAGCGAGTGGTGATAACAACGGCTTGATGCTGTCAGGTGTCAACGACTCCAATATCAATGTCACCATGACCGACCATGGTGCTATGGAACGAGCTGCAGAATTGGGGGAGCTTGCGTTATCGAGCAATACCGCAGTGAGCAAAGCGGCGTTAGATATGGGAGCTCATTCAGTTAGCGAGGCCATGGATTTTGGCCGGGATGCTGTAAATGGTGCGCTTGAATTTGGTAGTGATGCCATGCAGCTTAATGCTGAGGTGAGCAATAAGGCTATTGATGAAGTGAGCCAAGCCCACCATGAAAACCTACAAATGGTCGCAGGTTTAGCCGGAAGCCAAGCCGCACAAAACACTGAGAACCTAGAAGCATTAACGGAACTGGCATCAATGAACTCTGATGGCGGCCAAGTAGCAACAAGCCGCCAGATGACCATTGTTGTTGGTTTGGTGGTGACATTTATGGCGATCATGATGCTTGGGGGTAAGCGATGAATTTTCACCAAATTATGCAGCCTCGCCAGCGTTCACAATTCCAAGCCGTGGGCGAGTTTCTTTATGTCGAGACGTGTACTGAATCGGTGTCGATTACTACTGAACGTGGAGATTATCGTTTAAAGCAGGGCGCCCAGATTATCGACCCGCAGCTAACAGGTCGCGTTACGGTTGAGAATATGGGTGAGGCTGGGGCAGTCACCATTATCTGTGGATTTGGTCGATATATCCCGCCGACAGACGGTCAGCAAGTGTCTGTTACTCAAATGCCAGCGGTGACCCTGTCACCTAATCAGCAGGTAAACATCGGCCAGTTGCCACAGGTGGCGTTAGTCGATGGGCAGGCGGTAGTGGTATCGCAATTGCCTAAGATTCAGCTTGAGCCCAACCAGCCAGTGACGGTGTCACAACTTCCGGCAGTATCTTTATCAGAAGGACAGCAGGTTGCCGTTACAGAGCTACCAAGGGTGAAATTTGAGAGTGGTCAGGCGGTTAGAGTCTATGCAACTACGCCACTTTTAACTAAACCCGTGGGTGGCGACAGCATTTCAGCCCATAAACTAATCATTGAGGGTGGTATTTCATCAATAAATGCCAGTGCGTCACGTTGTCACATTTTAATAAAAGCAGACTTAGCAAACACTAAACCGATAGTCATTAACGAGGGTTGGGCGTTGGCCGCAGGTGAACAACTCAAACTTGAAACCACCGCCGCCTTGAGCTTTTCAGGCGCAGACGGTGACACAATCCAAATTATCGAGGTAATACGATGACAGACAAAACAGTGCGAGAGCGTTTGCCTGTTGGTAATCCACGAAACAAAGTGGAGTTCTTAGCCGATGAATTACAACAAGGTGTTGATAGGCTGTCAGCTTTGGAAAAATCATTAGGCGGCGAACCGGTTGTGAACCTCATTCATAACGGTGATTTTCTTGCCCCAACGATTTACCCAGCGTTCAACACTACCGCAATCTTTGCGCCTAAAGCGAATGCATTTGATAGTTCGGCATTCAACGAGGCGGCATCTAATGCTGCCATGTTTCCGGCTGGCTGGGGCGGTGAAGCGGTTGGTTATGACAACAACTACAGCTCCTCATTCGGGGTACGTGTTGATCACCGCGGAGCTAATGTATTCAATCGTGACTATGTGACGGTCGGTGAACCTGAAGGCGTGAAAGCTGCCATGGTCTTTCATGGTTTCGCATACCAAGCCGTTGCATTAGCTCACTTTACCCCTCAACGAAAAACCACCATCGATATGAAATACGGCGTGCGCAATGAATACGTCACGGTGGCTGCATCGGTTCGCTTAGGCAGTATTTGTAAATGGGGCTTAGTCGAGTTGAACCCATCAACGGGTGACATTGAAGATGTCGTATTTTGTGAATCCTTCAACGGATATGAAGCAAATCATTTTACCTTGCGTAAAGACGGGCTGCTCCTTAATAACAACAAAAGCTATGCATTAGCGTTTTATGACATCCAGCAAGACTACGGGAATGGTGCTGACGGTTTGGTGATTGGCTGGGCTGCTGCTTTCTTCAATGACGAGCAAAATCCCGAGTTACTGCCGACAGTTTGGCCCTCTAGTCATCACGATGAATTTCATGTGTTAGATACGGTGAGCCAAACAGAACTACAAGCGGGTTATGCGACGAACACTGATCGCTTTACGGGGATAACAGACAATCGTCCTAACCATGCCACGCTCCGAGTTTGTTGGCTTGATACGTGGGACAACACCTACAAAGGCACTACCAATGCTGTGAGTGAAATTATCGACGGTAACCAAACCACAATGACCATGGCTGATGCATCTGGAAGTTTGACGTATGCACTTTGCGCCAAGCTGACATCGTACCCGCAAAAAGTTGGGTTCTTTAACCCTGACGGTACCAGCGCATTCGATACCTTGGTTGATTATCAATCACCATACGCATAGTGGATACCGCTTATGAAATGGCTAATAGCACTAGCCATGGTGCTGTTATGGCTCAATAGCCGCAAAGGGCTGGTTACCGCAAGTAGCCAGCCACGCCAACCAACGAACAACACAGGGATGAATGAAGATATGACCACCGGAATGCCACGGGGTATCCGTAATAACAACCCACTGAATATCGAGTACAGCAAGCACAACAACTGGCGCGGCCAAGTGTCCAGTGATGGCCGATTTGTTATTTTCGAAGAGAATAAATGGGGCTTCCGTGCTGCGGCGCGTATCTTGCGTAGTTATCAGAAACGCGGGATCACCACCATTAACGAGATCATTCATACGTTCGCACCAAGCCATGAAAATGACAGTGATCATTACGCCAATATGGTGGCGAATTGGACGGGTTACGACAAGTACCAGGCATTGGATGCAACCAATGATAATACCGCCGCCGTACTGATTCAGGCCATGGCCCGGATGGAAGTCGGCCGCCAGTATCCAATCAATGACGTAATGGAAGGAGTCGCATTGGCATGACGACAAAGACTGCAGCTACTTCGGTAGCACTCAGCGTTACAGGTGTGATCATCGGCGCTTATGCACTCAAATTTCTACGTAAAAAAGGATGGTTATGATTGATTTAAAACAGTCCAGTACCAAAACTGGCTTGATGCTACTCGGCAGTGCTGCCGTAGGTTTAATAACAGGTAATAGCGATTTAGTAACCGTGACAATCGGTGAATCTGGTGCGCAATTGGGCGGCACAATTCCGGCCATTGCCGCTATGTTTATTGGCCTGTTTGACACGGTTCGCAGGGAAAAAGGCTAGGGGGTTTATGTGGGAGAGCTGCTTAAACTGTTTACCGAGATTGGTGTTAATCCGCCCACGTTAATCATCTGCTATCTGTTATTCCGATCAGTTAAGGCCCATGAGGCTGTATTAACCGAACTAAAAAAAATGATAACGCATCATGAAAAACGTATCTTGAAGCTGGAATGGCAGAATGACGAACAACGGTGAGTTTGATGAGTTAAAGCCCGCAATCAAGCGGGCTCTGTATTTTGGTTAGTTAAGCGGAACCGAGCCCCACATATAGGCTTCTTTGGCCTCGTTATAGATAAATCCGGCTAGGTATTTAGTGCTATCGACCGTCACATTAAACGCCATTCCTTCATAACTGCCGTCAAACCCTGAATCAAAGCAGCCCGACGCATCAACATCAACCGTGTGATAGAAAGAAACTTCACTAACTAACTTACCGGAGAGTGTGCAGTCAGCATTGATGGTGAGGTTCGCATCGCTATCCAATGACCAAGATTCGCCCGTCATAGGATCAGTGAAAGTACCAACAAGGCTATCTAGTGATTCAAGCGTATTGCTTTGACGATCGAACGAGTAAACAAACGGCTCGTTGTTAATGGTGGTAGAAACTGTTGCAGTATCACCGTCATAGTAAATATTAACGATTTGATCGGGGTCTGAGAAATAGAAGCCATCAGCAATGGCAGCTACGCCAGTTAATCTCAGTTCATTAGCTAACGTATAGATTCGGTCAAAGTACAAAATGGCCGAGCCATCTGAGATAAGTACTTTTCCTGCATTAGCTTTATCAACCAGCATGACAGCTTCGCCAGATTGAAACAGGCCATCAAACTGGGTACCGGTCTCTGAACCAGCGGAATTTCCTTCACCAGAAGAGCTTGAACCAGAACCTCCGCCGCAGGCTGTGAGTAAGACAGTTAACAACAGTACAAATATTTTTTGCATCAGATCATCCTTGAGTTGGTGGTTAGGTTTCCAAGTATGCAAATGAAGCGCAGCTTGGAAACCCAAAAAGTATTTTGATTAGAGTCAGTTAACGGATCAAATTGTAAAGGCTAGGGAGCTTACTTCTTAGCTGCGTGCTTGGTTTGAACATTGCGATACTTTTTCTTTTTGTCTTTGCTGACAGTCTCATGCATCGGCTGTTGGAGTCGGCGGCCGCCACGGAACGGCAACGGTGTAACGACATTTGAACGAACGGGCACATAGTCTAATTCGTAGAGTCGTTTTAACGCGTGGTATTCATCATAACGAAGTGACCAAGACATCAGTTCTTTGGGACTAAAACGGCGACCATCTGGAGTGATGATGACACAGTATTGCTCATCAATTCTAAATCCTCGCCAGCGGGTATCATCGGGAAGATAGCCACGGGCACGAATGATCAGTAATTTTTCAGCCATTGGATTAACGTCGATTTCTCCGGTTAACCAACGTTTGACGGTGATAGGACGAACGTGAAACCAAGCAGAAGCTTGAGCAATGTTGTCGAAATGACGCCAGAACAGCTTGACGAAGGATTGATGCAGCATGATGTGCCTCGCAAATTTATCGTTTATTAAAAGTTCTTTTCGATTAATCAAACGTGGATTGATAGACAACACCGATAACGTTAGCCAACAACAAATTACCGGACATAAGCCGACGTTTGTAAGGAGAAGACGCTAAGCGATCATGTGAGATATAAAAAGGTACGCATTGTAATTTAACTAACTGTTTCCAAGACATTTTAAGCCTCCAAAAGTAGACGTTTCTGGCTTGACCCATAAGCCACAAGAACCTTACAGACATTGTTAAATTTATATCCCTCAGTGCGCATTATGTACCTTATGTTAAATAGGGTATCTATAAAGGTATATAAAGACAGGTATAGCTAACGACTGGTTTCCCCTCCTTTTCTCTAGCTCGTCCCCAATGTTCGAAGTACTGTACAATTTAACAGTATTGGCAATTTACCATAAAATAGGTAATTAGCACCTATTTTTAAGTACTGCTGCAAATGGTCAGTTTGCCTGGTACTTCAAAACAAGGTGCTAATTACTAGGCTTGATTTTATCAAGCCTAAAGAAAAAACGCCGAGCTCATACAAGCTCGGCGTTTTAGTTCATGTCTAGAGTAATTGTTTATTGGCAACTATTAACTGATACTTTGCCAATATCTTATCAAGCTCGTTGGCAATGATCGGTTTGGCGATAAAGTCATTCATCCCAGCTTCAGAGTAAGCCTCTTGATCAGATTTCATGACGTTGGCCGTTAAAGCAATGATTGGAATATCAGTGCCTTTGCCACGCAAGGCTTTCGTCGCGCTGATTCCATCCAGTATTGGCATCGAGATATCCATCAAAATAATATCGAGATCGTTCATGGCACTATCATCGATATCCAATACTTCTTGACCATTGTTAGCAATCATTACTTTGTGGCCACGTTTTTCTAGCATCAATTTTGCGACTAACTGGTTCGTTGGGCTATCTTCTGCCACCAATATATTGAGCTTTGGTAAATGCTCAACTTCAACAACCGGTATTTCTGCTTCAGAGTCTTCAGCTTCGAGAATGTCTAATGGCAAAATTACTGTGAAGCAACTGCCTGTACCCAACTGGCTTTGTAGTTTGATTTCACCTTGCATTTTTTTTATCAAATGCTGGCTAATTGCTAAGCCCAAACCGGTACCACCATATTTTCGGGTAATACTGCCGTCGGCCTGTTTAAAAGGTTTAAACAGTTGCTTCTGTGCTTCGGGTGAAATGCCAATCCCCGTATCAGATATTTTAAGGTATAGCTTGTTATGGCTTTGAGTTACATCAACAGATACCGAACCTTCATTCGTAAACTTGATCGCGTTTCCAACAAGGTTAAACAACACCTGAGAGATTCGGTTTTTATCACCGATAATTTGCGCCGGAACTTCATCGTTGATACTGCTGTTAAGCTTGATCCCTTTCTTTTGTGCTTGATCTCGCAACTGAGTAATGACCAAATCGATGCAGTCGGATAAGCATAGCCTGCTATTAAATAGCTCAAAGCTTGTTGATTCAATCCGCGACAAGTCCAGTATGTCATTGATGATTGTCAGCAGTAACTGCGCGGATTGATCCATCTGGTTTATCCAGCCTTGCTGCTTTATATCCAATCCGGAATCACCGAGCATATCTAACAAGCCTAAAACTGCATTTAATGGCGTGCGAATTTCGTGACTCATCATCGCAAGGAATTCTGATTTTGCCTTGTTGGCATCCTCAGCTTGGCGCCTGGCCTGCTTTATTTCTTCGATTTGTTGCTTCCGGCTGGTTATATCTTTTGCTGTTCCTCGGTAACCCAATAACTGTCCTTGCTTATTAAAGTAAGGGGTACCGCTTAAGCTGATCCAAAGGCCACCTTCATCATCAGGCAGCTGCCACTCAAGATCTTCAAATGAGATTTGATTTTCAAAAATCGCCTTAAGCCGCTCACGATACTTGTCAGCGTCACCAAATATGTCGAGGATACAATTACTATCGACGGTATGGTTTGTCAGATTTGGAGAGGAAATATAAGTAAAACGGTACTCTGGGTCGACTTCCCAAAACCAGTCACCGACTGTTTTTGCAAAGTCTTTAAAACGCTGCTGGCTATGTGTTAACTCCTGGGTACGGGCAGTGACTAATGACTGCAAACGCTCTCGATAGTCAATATCTATGATAGCGCGCTCCAGTAGAGGCCTGAATCGCTCAAGTACCCTGCGGCAATTTGGCGTAAACTGCCCTTTTTCAGTATGGAAAAAGAGCAAAAGCGCATCGCCTGAGCTTACCTTTACACCAGTGAGCAATACAGACTGACAAAATGGCACCATCTCTGGCGATAGTTCTTTAAACTCATACACTTGGCTAGGGTCGTAAAGTGCAATACTGTCGCCATTCATTGAACGGATAAAGGTATTACCAATAGGCCAAATACTTGATTCAAAGAAACGACAGGTCGTTACCAACTCCTGCAATGGTGCAGTTTCGTCTTCACGAGTTAATACAAGTGCATGCTCAAAACCGATGTATTTACGTAATACCGACAATAAACTATTGAACACCTGACGTTTATTGTTGGCACCCGCCATTGCGGCAATACCCGCTAAAATCGCCGTATTCTCATCGCGTAATTGCTTTTCCCGTTCTCGAGTTCGCAATAAATCAAGCAATGTTTCTTGGAGCTTTTCAGATTCATAGTTTGCCATTGCTTAATCCTTGTGAAACAAAACAGCTGAAATCATCAAGTTACCGTGGGCATTTTCGCCACCTACAAATTGCCCCTGTTCGCCAAAGGTAAATGGAGCAACAAAAGGTGCGGTTTGCATCGCACTTTTGACATACTGGGCCACTTCTTCCATACGGTGTTGTACGCGGAGCATACAACCTGCGCAGTAAATAGTAATACCACCGATCGGGTTGAGGTTTGCCTCATTGGCATAAATGTTACTTGCCGCATTCACGACCCGTCCGGCACGGGTAATTAAGCGCTCCTCTGTACCTTGCATGAAGTACAGGGTCTCTCCTACTTCCACTTTGGCAAATAAGGTTATCCCTCCGCGCTCAGTGGTATTCAAGGGGTGAGCCAATTTGAAATATGGCAGTTCATGAACAACACCGGCAACCCGCCCTAACGGGTTTAAGCTACTGTTATTAATGATGCTTTCTGACTCGCCTAAAGATTGATTCATCCAATCTTGATAAACCTCTATCGCCGGCTTTCCATCAAGTTCAATCAGCTCCCTGCCCTCGACTTTGGTGGCTTTGGCAGATTGACCGGTACTGGCATAACCAGAGTGGAACGAGTAACTGATATGACAAGATGGGTAGATGACACTGATCCCTACACCTTCTTGTGTGTACTGTTCTTGCGTAAAAATGGACCAGTTGCCCTTAATATGATCATCAGCCGCACTCCCTCCGATGATTGGAACTGACGTGCAAAGTTCATCTTCGATTCCCTGAATGACTTCTTCTTCATGGCCCGGACTGGCATGTAGTACGATTAGCGCAGGTAATTCTCCGGATCGGCCACTATTGGCAATAGCTTTTAATAAGGCTTGCCTTGCCATTTCATATTTTGAGTTATTGGTAGAAACAATGGCAGTTCCGTAAGCTCCATGAAAATCGGATATTGCCCAGAGAGCAACACCTCGACCGTGATGATATCCGCCTTCTGTCATTACTCCCTGACAAGATGTACACCCCAGAACTTGTGCATTTGGGAAGGCGACGACCAATGCTTCCTGAAAAGTGACAACGTCATATTTTTCTGAAAAGTAAACAAGGATCAATTTGGGGTTGGCAAGCTTTGCTTGTAATTGTTCGATGGCCTCTTGAATGGCATCAGATGCTATTGCCTGTGAAGAAAAGCTTGTTGCGATATCCATGGGGAAATTATCTATAGATTATTTTGATTTGTAACGATACCCAAGTAACTTTAAGTAAAGCTGAGTGGAATACAAACACATTGAAGTTACGTAGGCATATTCTTACATGCATCACATGTAGTGTCTGCTTTTTTATTGTAATAAATTAAAGATCTGGATGTAATGTCCGTTAATGATAAGTATATACCTAGCTTTGTTAGGGATAGCATTTGTAGCAGTAGAATGATGAGGGAACGATGGAAAAGAAAGTAGTGTTGGTGACTGGCGGCGCAAACGGGATTGGTAAAGGAATTGCGAATTATCTGTCTAAAAATATGTTGGTAATAGCCATTGATATTGATGAGAACGCTGGGTTCCAACTGGTTTCCGAAAACCCTCTCATTCGCTTTAGGCTGCTTGATGTCACCAATGAGCAGCAAATTGTTTCTTTAATTGACGAGATAACATCGCAGCACGGAAGGCTTGATGCAGTTATTAATAATGCTGCTATTGCAAACCCTTATAATGCCCCTTTGCATGAACTAGATATTAACGATTGGAATAAAGCATTAACCGTGAATTTAACGGCTCCTATGCTGATGGCAAAGCACACTTCGCTATTACTTAAGGATACAAATGGGTGCATTATAAATATTGCTTCTACCCGTGCATTACAGTCCGAGTCAAATACAGAAGCTTACAGTGCGACTAAAGGCGGTGTTGTTGCATTGACACATTCCTTAGCGACGAGCCTTAGCCCCGATGTTCGAGTGAACTGTATCTCTCCGGGGTGGATACATACCTCTCAGGAACAATTAAGCGAAACTGATCACACACAACACCTTGCCGGCCGTGTCGGTAACGTTACAGATATTGCTTCAATGGTGGCATTTTTGATTTCAGATGAAGCAGGATTTATTACAGGTCAAAACATTGTCATTGATGGCGGTATGACCAAAAAAATGGTTTACAGCGAATAGAACGACTCTTTGTATGCGGCTTACAAATATCAGCATACTTGTTAATTAACTATAAATTGTAGGGTTTAATGCACTAAACCCTACAATTGAAAATATTACTGATTAAGCTATTTATTTTTCTGACTTTTTTACCTTGAAACCAGCAATTATCTTTTCATCGCCTTGGATGATTGTTATTGCCCACTGCATTTCGTTGTGCATGCACTCAGGCACCGTAAACTTCCCTTGCCAACCTTCTGATGTTTCTTCAAACGTTACAGGGATAACGCCCATATACATGTCTACCCCTTCAACTGACGCTTCAGGTTTAACATCTGTGTTATGAACTTGTATAGTCAGTTCTTGGTTCGACGATGCGGGATAAGGTGATAAAGAGATATTTAACGATTTATTGCTTTGATCATTGGTACACTTTTCTGCTGTTAACTCGCAAGTTACTGCACTTATATTTTTACCCTCGCTGTTATCATAGGTAACTGTTCTCCATACAAATGCGGTAATCAATACAGCCATTAGAAAGAGAATTTGGATAAATCTGCCTTTGGTAAGTTTTTCTGCAGCCATGATTTTACGTGCTTCCCATGTTACAGAGGTCAAAGTTTTCACATAAATGTTGCTTAACCGTAAACATTGTGTGGGCTTGACCCTGTCAATCATTAGTTATCTAAAGTAGTATAAGGCACTGAAAATGCCACTTTTACAACAAAATAGCAATTTAATTACTGGGGTGTTTAAAAAAGCAACACTGTGATTTTTGAAGCTTTGGGTGGCATTGCGACAACTTGTTGTTCGCACAAGGAAAAGAGTGTAGTTGAACAATTAAAATTGGAAGCATGCAACATGAGCCAAGTAAAGCAGCTTGAACAAAACTACAACTATACGGTCGTTCGTCAATTTACCTTAACTACCATACTTTGGGGAATTGTCGGAATGGGCGTTGGTGTATTGATTGCCGCTCAGTTGGTGTGGCCGGCGTTAAACTTTGATACCCCTTGGTTGACATACAGCCGCTTGCGTCCACTGCATACAAACGCAGTGATTTTCGCATTCGGTACCAGTGCACTATTTGCTACGTCTTACTACGTAGTACAGCGTACTTGTCAAACAAGACTTTTCGGTGGGAAGTTAGCATCGTTCACCTTCTGGGGTTGGCAAGCCATCATTTTATCCGCGGCAATTACATTGCCAATGGGTTGGACCACAGGTAAAGAATACGCAGAACTGGAATGGCCAATTGGTATTGCCATTGCTGTTGTCTGGGTTGCCTATGCCATAGTCTTCTTCGGTACCATGATAAAAAGAAACACGTCACATATTTATGTGGCTAACTGGTTCTTTGGTGCCTTCATTCTAACGGTAGCAGTACTTCATATTGTCAATAACCTTGCGATCCCGGTTTCTATGAGTAAGTCATATTCGATTTACTCTGGTGCAGTCGATGCAATGGTTCAGTGGTGGTATGGGCACAATGCGGTAGGTTTCCTCCTTACTGCCGGCTTCTTAGGGATGATGTACTACTTCGTACCTAAGCAAGCAGGTCGACCTGTTTATTCTTACCGTCTATCAATCGTCCACTTCTGGGCGTTGATATCTCTATACATTTGGGCGGGTCCGCACCACCTTCACTATACAGCACTACCTGATTGGACACAGTCACTAGGTATGGTGATGTCATTGATCCTATTCGCACCATCTTGGGGTGGTATGATAAACGGTATCATGACGCTATCAGGTGCGTGGCATAAGCTTCGTTATGACCCAATCCTTCGTTTCTTAGTGGTTTCATTGTCTTTCTACGGTATGTCTACCTTCGAAGGCCCAATGATGGCAATTAAGACTGTAAATGCCCTATCTCATTATACTGACTGGACTATCGGTCACGTACATTCTGGTGCGTTAGGCTGGGTTGCAATGGTTTCTATCGGTGCGGTATATCACCTAATTCCAAAACTGTTCGGCCAAGAGCGTATGTACTCAATTAAGTTGATTAACGTTCACTTCTGGCTAGCGACGATTGGTACTGTTCTATATATCGTTGCTATGTGGATTTCAGGTGTGATGCAAGGTCTGATGTGGCGTGCGGTAAATACCGACGGTACGTTGACTTATAGCTTTGTTGAATCGCTACAAGCATCTTACCCATTCTACTTTGTTCGCTTTGTCGGTGGTTTAATCTTCCTGTCTGGTATGTTCTTACTTGCTTATAACACTTATAAGACCATTACCTCGCCGAAAGAAAGCCTGAAAGCCGCAGAGCAACCAGCATAAGGAGTACCGACAATGGCAAATAATCGTCATGAGATTGTAGAAAAAAATGTCGGCCTTCTAGCGATCCTAATTGTTATCGCTATTAGCTTCGGTGCATTGGTTGAAATTACCCCGCTGTTGTATCAAGACCAAACAACTGAGCCGGTAGACAACCTCCGTCCGTATACCGCCTTAGAAATGGAAGGTCGTGATATTTATATCCGCGAAGGCTGTAATGTCTGTCATAGCCAAATGATTCGTCCATTCCGCTCTGAAACCGAGCGTTACGGTCACTATTCATTGGCTGGTGAAAGTGTTTGGGAACACCCATTCCTATGGGGTTCAAAACGTACTGGTCCTGACCTAGCTCGTGTTGGCGGACGTTATTCTGATGATTGGCACCGTGTTCACCTGCGTGATCCTCGTGCTGTTGTACCTGAATCAAATATGCCTGGCTTCCCATGGTTAGAAGAAAACGTACTTGACGGTAAGTTAACTTCTAAGAAACTTGCAATCTTCAAAGATAACTTCGGTGTTCCATACACCGATGAGCAAGTCGCCAATGCTGGTGAAGAAGTAAAAGGTAAGACTGAAATGGATGCGGTTATTGCGTACCTTCAGTCTCTCGGTCACGCAATGAAATAAGGAGATACCATGGATATTGGAACCGTTCATAGCATTTGGACTGTTGTACTGTTCACTAGTTTTATCGGTATCGTCCTTTGGGCATACAGCAAGCGTCAGAAGTCACGTTTTGATGAAGCAGCAAACCTCGTTTTTGCTGACGAAGAAAATGATGTGGCAACCCGTGAGAACGACAGGAGCAAGGAAGCATGACTACGTTTTGGAGTCTATGGATAACAATCATCACCATTGGTACCTTTGTCGGCGTCTCTGCTCTGCTTGTTTGGTGTAGCAAGGACAAAATGGGGGTTGAAGAAGGTGAGGATATGGGGCACGAATACGATGGTATTCGTGAACTCAATAACCCACTGCCAAAATGGTGGTCCTACATGTTCTGGGGCACCATTATTTTCGGCCTACTTTACCTAATCCTTTTCCCAGGTTTGGGTAACTTCAAAGGCCTTCTGGGTTGGCAGAGTTCAGATCAAACCGTTCGTTCTATCGAGGAATCCAAGTTGGCGATTGCCAATTCCCAGAAAGAACAACGTTTGGACCAATATGCAAAAGAGTTGGATGATGCCCAAGCGCGCTTTGGCGAGACATTCAAAACTCTCGCGTATGATGAATCTGGTAACACTCTGCTTCCAATCACTCAGATCGCTGAAAGTGAAGAAGCTATCAAAGTCGGTCAACGCTTGTTCTTGCAGAACTGTGCACAGTGCCATGGGTCAGACGCCCGTGGTCAGCTTGGCTACCCTAGCCTAACAGATGGTGCTTGGTTATACGGCGGTGAAGCTGAAACAATCAAGACAACTATTATGGAAGGCCGCCAGGGTGTCATGCCTGGTTGGAATGAAACATTGGGTAAAGACGGCGTCACTGAGGTAGCTAGCTACGTACTTAGCCTATCAGGCCGAAGTGTAAATGCTAAGGAAGCCGCCGCGGGTAAACAGAAGTTTGTTGTCTGTGCGGCATGTCATGGTACGGACGGTAAAGGTAACCCAGCATTTGGTGCACCGGATCTGACGGACAATACATGGCTATACGGTGGCTCTCGTCGTGCTGTAGAAGCAACGATTGCACACGGTCGCCAAGGCGTGATGCCAGCGTGGAAAGATATTCTGGGTGAAGAAAAAGTTCAGGTTATCTCAGCGTATGTCTGGAACCTAAGTAACGACACATCAAAGTAACAACTCAAACAACACTCGGTTACAATTTGTTCATCTTTTTTGTACAAATATCTGAGACTTAACGACTAGCCCCTGTTATCTTCAGGGGCTAAATCCCTCTAAGTAACATAGGTATTCAATATGGGTAAACCTTGGTATAAGCAGTTCTGGCCATGGTTCGTTTTTGCCATTCCTGCTACTTCAATTGTCTATAGCCTGACCGCTGTCTATATCTTTTCTCAGAATAAAGTCGACCTTGTAGCTGAGGACTATTATAAGAAAGGTAAGGCGATTAACCTCGACCTATCCCGCCTACGAGTCGCTGATGCCTTAAATTTGAAAGCGCAAGTCGCCGTTAATGACAATGACATCAATGTTTTTTTCAATAAGGGTGATCTAGCTAACTATCCTAATTTGCGTGTGACATTTACACACCGTACTCTAGCTAATAAAGATTTTACTCAAATGGTGAGCGCCGATTTATCTGGGACTTATCGCTTCGAATCTTCACAGGTTTTAGATGGTCCATGGTTTGTCGAGTTAGAACCGTTTGATGGTGACTGGATGTTGCAAGGCCGTGTAAACCTTCCAACATCCGACCCGATTTCGCTGTACGGGCAGATTAAGGAATGACGAAAGACTGTTACCATTGCGGTGATCCTGTTCCACAGGATTGCCAGCACCATGTAGAAATACTGGGCAAAATCCGGGAGATGTGTTGCCCTGGCTGTGAAGCGGTAGCGCAAACCATCGTTGATAGCGGACTCACCTCTTATTATGAGTACCGCACGGCCCCGGCAGAAAAAGCCGACTTGGTGCCCCAACAGCTACAATCACTCCTGCTTTATGACCATGATGAAATTCAGCAGGAATTCGTACGGGATAATGAAAACAGCAAAGAAGCCTCACTGTCACTTGATGGGGTTTCTTGCGCGGCCTGTGCCTGGTTAATCGAAAAGCAAGTTATGCGCGAGCCTGGTGTGGTTTCTATCAGAGTCAATACGACCACTCACCGAGCTCTCCTCGCATGGGATCCCGACCGCGTCAAGCTCAGTCACCTTTTAAGTGTCATCCACCGTTTAGGCTACAAAGCCGCCCCTTTTGAAGCTGATGCGCAAGAACAGCAATACCACCGCACCATGAAAGGCTACTTATATCGCCTTGGCATCGCGGGGATTGCGACCATGCAAGTTATGATGCTGGCGGTAGCACTGTATTTCGAAATCTTCGGTGACCTAGATGCCGAATTCAAAAATTACCTCCGCTGGGTCAGTTTGATTTTCGCAACTCCAGTCATGCTCTACTCAGCACTGCCATTCTACCTCAATGCTTGGCGTAACCTGCGGGCAAAAACATTAGGGATGGATGTCCCAGTGTCTATTGCCATGTTATTTGCCTATGTGGCAAGCCTTTATGCAACCGTAATGGAAAAAGGCGAAGTGTTCTTCGAATCGATTTCGATGTTCGCTTTCTTTTTATTACTTGGTCGATTTCTTGAAATGCGCGCAAGACGCCATGCTGCAGCCGCCAGTGCCAACTTACTAAAATTGGTCCCGGCCATGGCAACATTGGAAGACGGCTCGCAGGTCGCAGCCAAGACATTGAAAGTGGGTGACGTTGTCACGGTATTGCCGGGCGAAAGTCTGCCTGCAGACGGTGAAATTCTAAAAGGCCAAACGGCCATCGATGAATCCATGGTGACGGGTGAATCGATGCCTGTACCAAGAATCGTAGGTGATACGGTTTTTGCGGGCACAATCAATGGTGATAGCCATATTACCCTTAAGGTAACCAAAGACCGCCAGAATTCACTCATCTCAAACATTGTTCGCTTACAAGATGAAGCACAAAGCTCCAAGCCCAAGGTGGCAGAGATTGCGGATATTGTTGCGCGATACTTTGTTGCGGCAATTTTGATCATTTCAGCGGGCACCTGGCTCTACTGGTATCAGCACCGCCCTGAAGATGCACTGTGGATCACTCTGGCGGTGTTGGTAGCAACTTGCCCATGTGCCTTGTCTCTTGCTACCCCAACAGCATTAACCTGTTCCACCTCAAGCCTCGGACGCTTGGGGATTTTGCTGCGCCGTGGCCATGTATTGGAAACGCTGTGTAATGTAAACCAACTTGTCATTGATAAAACGGGAACGCTGACAGAGGGCAATATTCGACTCGTTAAAACGCAAACCTTCAATAACTGCTCTGAAGAACAAGCTTTGGTAATGGCAGCAGAATTGGAACGGTTTGCTAACCACCCCATCGCTAGGGCATTTTCAGTTTACCGTGATGAAACACCACGGTTTGATGACGTAGAAAATGTTATTGGCAGCGGCTTGAAAGGTTCCATTGATGGCCAAGAATGGCGAATTGGTAAAGCAGACTTTGTGTTGGAACAAAACCCCGAAAGAGAACAACTGCTAGCTTCATGTGATATCCATTATCAAGTATGGCTCAGTTGTAATGGTGAACTTGCGGCGAGTTTTAAATTGGATGACCCTATCCGAGAGGACAGCCCTGAGCTTATCAAACAGTTCCAAGCTGAAGGTATTCAAGTCACTATGTTAACCGGCGATCATTCAGCATCAGCGCAGGTCGTTGCCGATAAACTGGGCGTTGATAACCTTAAAGCCGGTGTCTCCCCTGAAGGCAAACTGGACTACCTTAGAAGCTTAGGGAAAGACAAAGTTGCCTTGATGATTGGTGATGGCGTTAACGATGCCCCCGTATTGGCTGGTGCGCACCTTTCTGTTGCGATGGGGGGCGGTACAGATATAGCCAAGTCATCGGCTGATATGGTATTACTGGGTGATCAACTCTCTCGTATTTTACGTGCCAGAAAGCTGGCCCAGAAAACACGTAAAATTATCCGAGAGAATCTGGCTTGGGCTCTTGGGTACAACTTGATCATCCTGCCGCTGGCTGTAGCCGGTTTTGTTGCCCCTTACATTGCTGTTGTGGGGATGTCAGGCAGTTCTATCATCGTTGTTTCAAATTCTTTAAGGTTATTAAAAGAAAATGGCTAGTCTTTACTTGTTAATACCTATTGCGATTATATTTGTATGTATCGCAATCGGAATTTTCCTCTGGGCTGTTCGTAGTGAGCAGTTCGAAGATCTTGAACGCCAAGGCTACGATATTCTTTTTGATGAGAATGAGTCAAAGCCGACCGAAAGCAAGACAGAGAAGCCTGCAAGTGAAATAAGTGGCCGCCATGATGAGCGCTGACTTCTATGCTGCCTTCGTCATAGGTTTGATGGGGGCTGGTCACTGTTTAGGGATGTGTGGAGGCGTTTCTGCCGCTATCACTCTTGGTATACAAGGTAATCAACAGTCTTCCCGCTGGCCGTATTTAGTGTTATATAATCTAGGTCGAATCGCATCGTACATGATTGCCGGCGCGATTATAGGCGGCGCTTTTGCAAATCTAGCAAGTTATGGCGGACAAGTAACAGCATTGGCAGCTTTACGGTTACTTGCTGCTACGATGATGATTTTACTCGCATTATACATTGGTCAATGGTGGCATGGTGTCAGTAAAATTGAAGTCATTGGTAAAGGCTTATGGCGTTACCTATCACCGGCAGCCAAAAAGCTGTTACCTTTACGTAGCCCTTTTGCCGCAATTCCCTTCGGAGTAATCTGGGGGTGGCTTCCTTGTGGTTTAGTGTATTCCACTTTGAGTTGGGCGGCGGTTGCAGGTAGTGCTACCTCTGGTGCAAGTGTGATGCTTGCATTCGGTTTGGGCACGCTACCCGCCATGTTTGCAGTGGGCTCAATGGCAAACCAGTTACAGAAGTGGCTAAAGAACCTCTACTTTAAAAGAGCGAGTGCCTTGCTGTTATTGGCCTACGGGGTTCATACTGGTTATATCGCAATCAAACAAATAATGTAGGCTTTTTTAATACTCGTCATAATGATTCATATTATGTTAAAATATTGACCTACATCAAATTGGTTAGACAGGCTTATGATTTCAGACAAACTAACAACCAAACGTATCCAATCAGGCGGATGTGCGATCCATTGTCAGGATTGCAGCATCAGTCAGTTGTGTATTCCATTTACGTTGAATGAGTCTGAGCTAGATCAGCTAGATCAAATTATCGAACGCAAGAAGCCCATCCAGAAAGGCCAAGAGCTATTCAAAGCCGGTGATGAGCTAAAGTCGCTATACGCAATTCGTTCGGGCACTATCAAGAGCTACACCATTACTGAGCAAGGCGATGAGCAGATTACTGCATTCCACCTAGCCGGTGATCTAGTAGGTTTTGACGCTATCAATGAAATGATGCACCCGAGTTTTGCTCAATCTTTGGAAACATCGATGGTGTGTGAAATCCCATTTGAAATTCTAGATGATCTGTCAGGGAAAATGCCAAAACTTCGTCAGCAAATTATGCGTCTGATGAGTAATGAAATTAAAGGGGATCAGGAAATGATTTTGCTGCTCTCCAAAAAGAATGCGGAAGAGCGCTTGGCTGCCTTCCTATACAACTTGTCTCTGCGCTTCTCACAACGAGGGTTCTCCCCGCGTGAGTTCCGCCTGACAATGACACGTGGTGATATTGGTAACTACTTAGGACTAACGGTTGAAACCATCAGCCGCTTGCTAGGGCGTTTCCAGAAATCTGAAATGCTAAGCGTTAAGGGTAAGTACATTACTATCCTCAACCACGAAGAACTTGCAAAACTGGCTGGTGTAAATAAAAACACTATTGCCTAAGAGAATCGCCTAAGTCGATGATTATAAAAAGTGATACGCGAGCCGTATCACTTTTTTTATATTTATTTTCTACCACCACTCCCCTATTTCTCCCCTTTACGTTACAGTTATTAGTAACCAAAAATGCTTTCTGTGACATTTTCATAACAAGCAACTGATTTTGGTAAATTTACTCTGAATGTTTCTCTGCCCAAAAGTGACAGATTGATATCATTCCTTTGAGGGAACAGAGACTGGTTTAGACGCCAACACGGTTTGTGTAAGGGGGCAGTTATGACCAAGTACAGTAATATCCTCGTTGTTGCCGATCCTGCGCAGGATCATCAACCAGCATTGTCTCGCGCTATACACCTTGCTCGTCGTTCCGACGATGTAAAAATTACCCTTTTCCTCGCTATCTATGACTTCTCCTACGAGATGACTTCGATGCTCTCTGCTGATGAGCGGCAAGCCATGCGACGTGGCGTGGTTATGCAACGTGAAGAATGGCTCAAAGATCTTATCCGGCCATATACCGACGATGGATTTAATATCCAGCTCACTGTTGTATGGCATAACCGACCTTATGAAGCCATCATTGCAGAAGTCTTCAGTAATCATCACGATTTGCTGATCAAGGCAACACATGATCACGATAAAATCGGCTCTGTGATCTTCACACCGACCGACTGGCACTTGCTGCGTAAATGCCCTTGTCCGGTATTGATGGTGAAAGATCATAGCTGGCCTGAAAACGGAAAAGTACTCGCGAGTGTTAATCTTGCCGCAGATGACGAGACTCACGAGCAACTAAACGATTCCATTGTTGATGAAGCAAAATCCGTTGCCGATTTGCTCGGCGCAGAAGTTAACCTCGTTAATGCCTATCCTGCTACACCAGTCAATATTACGATTGAGCTTCCGGAGTTCGACCCTGCTTCATATACGGATGCGGTAAGGGGTCATCACTTGAAATCAATGAAAGCACTGCGTCATAAGCATGGCTTACCTGAAGAGCAAACTCATGTGCTTGAAGGGTTACCGGAGGATATCATTCCCCAGGTTGCCGAAGATATCGATGCGGAGTTAGTTATCTTGGGTACTACGGGCCGTACAGGGTTATCCGCGGTATTCATTGGCAATACGGCAGAGCACACAATAGATAGCCTGAACTGTGATTTACTGGCTTTGAAGCCTGATGGCTATGTCAGCCCGCTAAGCCCAAACATTTAACGGGCTCCAACAAAAAAAAGCCTCTTTCGAGGCTTTTTTTTGGAATGGATTCTTAGCGTAATTCGATAGGCTGAACCGGTTGTACCTGGTTACTTCCAGGCTTTTCTTCTGCATCAGCCAGTTTTTTAAGAAATGCGGTTAGGTAGAGTTCGTTGCGAATCTTATTGCAATAATCATGGCTAATATTGCGACGGTTCCATTCACTGGCAATGGCAACACGTGTATGGGTCGCTCTTCGCCCAAAGGCGTAAGTTTCACAGATTTCGAGGTTGCTCATTTGCTGCGGCGTTTTGGTGACTGCACTACTACGCATACCTAACTGCTGTGATTGCGAAGATGAGCAGCCTGCCAAGGTTGATAAGCAAAGTGCAATAAGCGCTGTTTTTAGCGGCTTGGAACGGCGAATCATGGAAGGTATAAGCATAATATTGATTTATAATGATTTGTTGTCTTTCGCCATTATAACTGATTACCACTTACATCCAATCTAAATTCAGCCTCAGAGTTTCTCAATAATTAACTGTGAGCTCGATACACAACATTAATCACAGAACGTAAAAAGGGCTGATTAGCACTATCAGCCCTTAAAGGATTCGATTTTTGAACTTAGTCAGCAGTATTGTAGTGGTATTCAAACACTGAATTGCTTGAATCATTCACTCTGGCATCACCAATGTGTCCTGCTGGCATGGAAGCATCACCTGAAGTGGTTAACTGGGCCTCAAGCACACTCATTGTTGGTGTATTTGCCTGCTGAATTAAATGGGCTGTTGGTGCCGTACGCTCACCTGTAGTAGACAAGTGGTAATCCAAAACATCGTTTGCCATTACCTGTGAAGACAGAACCAAAGCGCCGATGATAACGAAAGCTGATTTTTTCATAATCTACCTCTATGTGTATTACCAGTACCCTCGGTCCTTGAGAGTGTTGAGAAAAATTTCAGTAAGGTTTGAGCTCCCTCACTTGATGTACACATTGTAAGATTATGAATGCCTAAAACCCATGGCAGAAGTGGATTTAAGTAATACCAAAAACGTATCTCTGAATGAATGCTTAATGCAAATTTGCTATTTCATCATTAGTCGTTTAGCCGAGAAATCTTAAGTTGCTTTATCTCTTGTTCGAGCCATCGATACTTATCAGTGTTCCAGTGCCGCTGATTGTAGGCAATAACAATATCCATAACATCACGTCGAATTGTGCTCCCTTCCTCATCCATTTCGACAAATTGAAATTTATTATGATCAATAATTTGGTAGAGCTCACGTGGCGCTATGAACAGCATGTCTTCACTTCTAAGGGCTTGAAGGATCGGTATAGCGTGCTGGCTACGGAATGCAGGCTTAGCATTCAGATGAACATACTTCTTCACCAACTCCATTTGCTCATTAAAGCCAGGGACCACCATGCCGGCCCAGCGATAATTATCCAGATCCTCAATAGAGATAGTTTTCTGCTCATCCAGTAAACCGCGACGGCAGATAAAGCCAAATTGGCTTTTGGCTATATTCTTCTGATAAATAGCTTTCGGTGTCGAAAGTGGCTGATAAGTAATGGCTAAATCACAGCGGCCATCTTCCAATTGCGATACCGTACTTGCGCCAAAACTGTATAGCTCTAACTCTACATTCGGGCAGGCACGATTGAACAAACGATAGATTTCAGTACCATAGCTCTCAATTAAAAAGCCGTTAAGTGCAATACGAAACCGCCCTTCCATCTCAGCTGGAATAAATTGTTTCCTATCAAGTGTCGTTTGCAGATCGCTGAAAAGGTGCGGGAGTATCCCTGCCAGTTCTTCTGCTCTAGGGGTTAGCTTCAAGCCACGATTACTACGAACAAACAACTGGTCATCCAGTGCTTCACGCAGCTTTGCTAATGAGCGGCTAACAGCTGGCTGGCTGGTATCTAACTTGTCAGCAGCTCGATGAGTATTAGGTTCCTCTAATAGAACAACGAGCACTTTGAGTAAATTTAAGTCTAGCTTGAGAATATTAATAATAGTCACCCCTCATTTTTTGCACCCTACTCACTAATCCTCTGACTTCCAGAATGTTTTTAGCGCAACATACTTGGGTATAAATCATAACTTCAGCTTAATTTATACTAAGCGGTATGTATATTCTTACTGATTGTCTTCTTTTTCAGCGAGACAAATCTAAACCTAAGCTGAAAGTTG
The DNA here is from genome assembly GCF_050336935.1 of Photobacterium satsumensis. Lineage (NCBI taxonomy): Bacteria > Pseudomonadati > Pseudomonadota > Gammaproteobacteria > Vibrionales > Vibrionaceae > Photobacterium > Photobacterium satsumensis. The sequence goes on along the minus strand of NZ_JAKJSK010000007.1, from coordinate 785,295 downwards.
ATAGAAAAACCTGCGTTCTTTGTTCAAAAATCACTATATCCCGATTAAAATACAGCGTTTTGTAAATATACATAAAATTTATCATGCATCAAATGTGTGACTTTAGGTGAGTAATGAAAAAAGCAATATTTTTAGGTATGGCCATTTTTGCATTAAGTGGTTGTAACAGTGATGATGTCGATCCTCAAGCTAACGAGAGATATTGTGCTTCTGTTAAGCTATCTGATAATCAATACAAAATAGATAAAATAAAGTCTGACTATCATAGAGAGAACTTGCCCCTAGCTGATGAGTATTGTGATAACTATAATAAGTATGTTTTTAATAAAATAGAATCAGATGATGGTGAAGCTACCCTCGTCTACGATGCGCCGTTTTTAATCTCTGATTTTGACGATGCCTTTTACACGGTTGGCTTATCAAAAGAAAATGGTACATCCCAAGATATAAATGCTCTGATTATCTCATCTGATTTTGATTTGGATAATTTAGATGCAAATATAAAGCTGTTAAGTAACAATCCACTAAATAGCAATTATTTATATATTAATGCTAGCGTAAGACACATGGTTGAAGTTTGTACAGAAAGCAATTGCCAAGACATCAATTGGATAGATCCTAACTGGCGAGAGATTCTGAAAATCATCGAAATTTTATCGCAGTTAGAGTCAAAAAACTTCCAATCAATTGATGAAGCCATTTCCTTTGATGAATACTTTTCTACATCATTAAACGCGCATGAATTATCTACTTTATATAATGAGATAGCTTTTTAAGCTTGAAAATGAATTCAAAAAAGGCGACCAATTGGTCGCCTTTTTTATAAATATTTTATGAGCAACGTTAAACGTTAGTCACATCGATAAACATTGATTCATCGATATTACTTGATGAAACTGTTGCCTCACTAAACGCGTATTCTTCCCTTTCGCCTTCACGATCCAGTGGAAGATTAACGAAATCAAACAGGTTTTTATCGGCCAGTTGACTTGGGCTAATATTTTGAATTGATTTGAAAATGCTTTCAACTCGGCCTGGCGCCTTCTTATCCCAATCAACCAGCATTGCCTTGATACTTTGACGCTGTAAGTTCTCTTGTGAACCACATAGGTTACAAGGAATGATTGGGAACTCTTTGTGCTCTGCGTATTTGATCAGATCTTTTTCACGACAGTAAGTCAGTGGACGAATAACAACATTACGACCATCATCAGAACGCAGTTTTGGTGGCATTGCCTTTAAGCGTGAACCATGGAACATGTTCAAGAACATTGTCTCAACGATGTCATCCATGTGATGGCCAAGAGCTAGTTTAGTCGCGCCAATTTTTTCAGCAAAAGAGTACAACGTACCACGACGCAAGCGAGAACATAGGCCGCAAGTCGTTTTGCCTTCTGGGATCTTCTCTTTAACGACAGAATAAGTATCTTTATCTACGATGTAGTAAGGGATATTGAGTGTCTCAAAGTAATCCGGCAGGATATGATCTGGGAAGCCAGGTTGTTTCTGATCAAGGTTAACAGCGACAACATCAAACTTGATTGGCGCTGCTTTTTGAAGATTCAATAGGATATCTAACATCGCAAATGAATCTTTGCCACCACTTATACATGCCATCACAACATCATTTTCTTCAATCATGTTGTAATCGATAATGGCATTACCAACATTCCTTCTAAGGCGCTTATGAAGTTTGTTGAATTCAAGTGTTTCTTTTCTAGTATCTGTTTGATTCATTGCGATTTCTCACACTGCCGATAGTATCGACTGTTGATTTCCTGATTGGATTTTCGTAAGGCGAGGATTATACGGATTTTTTAAGCCAGTTGAAATATTTCTCTCTGACAAAAGAAAGCCACACCAAATGATGCGGCTTTCTCTGCTTAGCTTTCCGTTCTTAAGATATTCAATTACTTAAATAAACCTATAAAGAACAGTTTAATGTAGTCAATCAAGCGGCTAAATAAACCACCTTCTTCAACTGACTCTAACGCAACAAGTGGTACTTCAGAGACATCCTTACCATCTACCTGATAGAAAATTTTACCAACAATCTCACCTTCGTTAATCGGCGCTGTTAGCTCAGACGTTAACTCTACCGTCGCTTTCATCTTACTCACATCACCGCGTGACAGGGTCACATAAGTATCTTCCAAAGTACCCAGTGAAATGGTATCGATGTTACCCATCCATACTTTTTCGTTAATCAGTTCATCACCTTGTTTATGTGGTGATACGGTTTGGAAAAACCTGAAACCGTAATTCAGCAGTTGCTTGCTTTCTGCCTCACGGGCTTTAGGACTACTTGACCCCATAACAACTGAGATCAAGCGCATATCGCCTTCTGTTGCAGAGCTTGCCAAGCTATACCCTGCACCACTTGTATAGCCGGTTTTCATGCCGTCAACGTTAATGCTGCGATCTGCAAGCAGACCATTACGGTTTCGCTGTGTGATGTTGTTGTAGGTAAACGAACGCTCGCTGTAAAGGGAATAGATGTTCGGTAAATCTTTAATTAACGCACGACCTAACAGCGCGATATCGTAAGGCGTCGAGTAGAGTTGATCACTATCTAGGCCATGAGGATTAGAGAACGAGCTGTTGTTCATATTAAGCTTTTTAGCCCATGAGTTCATAAGGCTAACAAACGCCCCTTCTGAACCTGCAACATGCTCTGCAATCGCCACACTGGCATCGTTACCTGATTGAACAATCAAGCCCCGGTACAAATCCATCATGTTCACTTCGGTATTCACCTCAATGAACATTTTTGATGAATCAGGAAAATTACGGGCCCAAGCATTTCGACTGATCACCACAAGATCATCTTCGCTGATGTTGCCACTTTTCATTTCTTGGCCGGCAACATAACTGGTCATCAATTTCGTTAAACTTGCAGGGTTGAGTTGCTCGTGAGCATTTTTCTCAACCAGAATTTGACCTGTATGGTAATCCATCAAGACATAACCATTGGCACCAAGAACCGGTGCGTCGGGGATAACTGTAGGTGCAGCAAAGGCAGAGGCCGAAAGACAAAGTGTTCCTGCAGCTAAAGTGCGAAAAGTGTGTTTCAGTTGTATAGTCATTTTTCTCGCCATCGATGGTGTTGTTGGGGGCAGTATATCTAACCCAAGAATGAAATCTTGTAAGCTTTACGAAGTCTTACGTTATTGTAAAATCCGTTACAACTGGGTATTTAAGTTGGTGTATTTTTAACCCAAGATATAAAATTTCAAGCAACATTTCCTGCTCAACGTCTCGTATTTCGATGCTGATCGCTTCTCCTCACCACTGTATTCCCGTATCAATGCATAGCGGATGTATAAAAATGCCGTTAAGATAAAGTAAAATAACATTTTCTCAGGCAGAGACGAGTCAACGTAAAGGAATGATAATGACTTTCTATCAAAAATTAGTACACCATCATAAAAAGATTTCTCGGCTTGAACACCTTGAAGCTATTTGTGGTTGGGATCAGGCAGCAGTGATGCCAGAAGGCGGTAACACTGCCCGTTCAGAAGCTCTGGCCGAACTTGCCGTTATTAAGCATGAACTATCAACTGCCCCGTTCCTTTCTGATTGGTTTGAGCAGGCGGACGACGAACAGTTAGACGCTGAGGATATGACAAGCCTTCATGAAATGAAACGCAGCTGGCAACAAGCCAATGTTGTACCCGCTGAACTCGTAGAGAAAAAGTCCCTGGCGTGCTCTAAATGTGAGCACGCCTGGCGAACGCAGCGTGATAAAAACGACTGGCAAGGGTTTAGCCAAAATCTAAAAGAAGTGGTTGAGCTAACGAGGAAAGAAGCGAAAATCCGTGCAGAAGCAACAGGTTTAAGCCGCTATGACGCCTTGCTTGATTTGTACGAGCCAGGAATGACAACCCGTGAGCTTGATGAATTATTCAGTGATGTCAAAAGCTGGTTGCCTGAGCTGATTCATCAGATCATGGATCGCCAAAGTCAGGATATTACCATCCAGCCTGTCGGTCCGTTTCCCGTAGAGCAACAGCAAGATTTAAGTCGTGAATTAATGACTAAGCTTGGATTTGATTTCAACCACGGCCGACTTGATAAGAGCGTACACCCTTTTTGTGGCGGTGTGCCGACTGACGTGCGCATAACCACTCGCTACGATGAAGCTGACTTTACATCGGCATTAATGGGGGTGATCCATGAGACTGGCCATGCTCGTTATGAGCAGAGCTTACCAGAAAAATGGGCGGGATTACCTGTAGGTAAAGCGCGTTCAATGGGCATCCACGAATCACAAAGCCTGTTTTTTGAAATGCAGCTATCAAGAAACGAATTGTTCATCGATATATTGGCACCGCTTGCAGCGGAAACATTCCAGCGTAGTGATGACCCTGCCTTATCGGCTGAAAACCTTACTTTGCTAAATACCCGAGTTAAACCAGGACATATTCGTGTCGATGCCGATGAAGCAACGTATCCAGCACACGTTATTCTGCGTTATGAAATCGAACGGGATTTGGTTGAGGGCAAAATTGAAGTCGAAGATATCCCTGAGTTATGGGACAAGAAAATGTCTGAGTACTTGGGTATATCAACCAAAGGGAACTTCACCGATGGTTGCATGCAGGACATTCACTGGACCTTCGGTGCCTTTGGTTATTTCCCATCCTACACCTTAGGTGCAATGTATGCAGCCCAGTTTATGGCGGCGATAAATAAAGAAATGAACGTTGATAACCTAGTCCGTGAGCGTAACTTACAGCCTATTTTCAACTGGTTAGATCGTCATGTTTGGAAGCGCGCTTCAACGGTATCCACCGATCAGCTATTGATCGATGCCACTGGCGAAAGGCTTAATGCCCAGTTCTTTAAGCAGCACCTTGAACAGCGCTATTTGAAGTAATTTCAGCCTTAAAGCAAGAAAGCCGCTAAATATTAGCGGCTTTCTTCAAAAATGTAATTTGGGCTCTTGTAGTAGTAAGCTGCGATAATGCGTACTTCAATCGCGCTTCTAGCCTATCGGATTCAATCTTGGCGTGCTTTATTCCTTGCAACCTATCAAGCGACTTGGCCTCACGATAAAGTGAAGTACTCTTAACGATCTTATACTCTGCCACTTTCAAGCATACTCTTAATTCTTCAACTTGCAGTTTCCACTCGTTAGCCTCCAGTTTAAGGTGCTGCAAAGTACCGTGTATACCGCTCGATGATGCTGCTGACATGCTACTCATAATGTACATAACTATTTCTCATCGCTAACTGATGGCCATAGGTTAACAGTACAAAAAAACACCATTTACCATTTTCCGCCACTCCTGCAAACCTTCGCCTTGACGTAACTTGGGTATATTCTTCCAGTGGCTTGGGTATATACTCAAAGCATTATCAGTTGCGGAGGCATATCATGAAATACACCGCTGGAGATTTGAATTACAAAGGCGAAGAGTCTGGTGTCCACAATTGGATCACCGAGCAAGGTAAGAGCTTTTATTGGCATCCAGATTGGCTTCACATTGCAGAAGACCAAACAGGTCTGCATGCCAAGCAACAACTGGAAGTCGCTGAAAATGAAAAAGGCACCAAAGATCATGCCGTAATGGCGATCTTGAAGCACCTTAATGACTGGATGGTCGATGAAATAGACAAACACCCTGAAGTAAAAAATCAGCCCAAGCTATAGCACTCAATACGGCAAGATTCCATATAGGCACTGGTAATACTCCAGTGCCTAGAAGGTATTACACCAAATTCAGTTCCAGCACTGAGTTGATTGAATCGCCATTCCATTTATAGGTGAAATGGCGGCTTTGACAAACCTTACTCACCGACACAGGCTTGTATAATACATAACAGTCATGGCCCTGATGGCGAACGGACTGGTAAACAATGCCATCCCCTTTTGCCATTTTGACATCAGCCGCCAGTGCTTGTGAGTGAGTATAATTGGTCGGGTGATACAGCGTAGAATCGAGTAGATGCTGCTCGCGTAAATCGACCAACTCGGCATTGAACCAGGCATCAATACACCGCATCTGGATATCTTGTGCAGGTTCATTGGTATAGCCCATTACCCGCTCAATATGATGTACAGTCTCTTTGATTGCGGTATTCACTTCAGGCGAAGCATAATAGCCACCGAAATCTGAAGGGTTGAACCTCGCCCCATCAGGGTTCACGTGGGTAAACGCTGCCATTACATAACTGCAGTGAGGGATGCCGACTAACCTTTCTTCAGGTGGAATACGACCAAAGTCACCGGTTTCCTCAGCCAATCTCGGGTTTGTGATCGCCTCAATGGCGAAGATCGCTTCAAGTTGGTCTGGCTCCGCCACATCTTCATATAAGTTGATTGGCGGATATTTGGAAGGGATCAATCGATAACAAAGCTGTTCAGAAAAAGACGCAATGCTCAGGCTCTCTAGTTTTACGTCCATTTATGATTGCCCGCCGCGCCATGCATTGAGTCGAGTCGCGACTTGATATAAATCAACCACTTTGCCCTCACACATAATATCCATCGCCGAGCGGCCAGCGAAAAAAGGATGGCTGTTTGGCTTTTGTACCCAGTTATAAACACTCTCATCTGCAGTGAACATAATACGCAGGCACTTATGGATATTCAGAATGTAACTCATTCTTTCCAAAAGATCTTTCGAGACCTTGGCCGACTCAGGATGAGAGCGGTACTTGTTAAGCGTCGAGCGGCTACTCAAGCCAAGCAGCGCCATTTGCTGGCTCTGGCTGCATGACCATTTATCAAGGATATTGAAGATCACAGGCAATACGGTATTTCCTGCCTGGGCCTGTTGTTGAGATTGATTGGCTTGGGCTGCATTCATCTTGCTACTCCACCTGTACATATATAGACAAAGTTAGCACGTTAGGTTGAAAATAACCATAAATGGTCGCGGGAAATATGCGGCAAAAAAATACCCAGCCAATGCTGGGTATCTGGTGAAATACTGAATTAGGCTTTTACCATTAAAAGCTTACTTCTGAGTACTCTTTGCCGTGTTTTCAGCAATCTTCACGATCACTTTAACGGCTTGCTCCATGCCTTCAATCGAAATGAATTCATGGATACCATGAAAATTGTAGCCGCCAGTGAAGATATTCGGGCACGGTAGACCCATGAATGACAAACGAGCACCATCAGTACCACCACGGATTGGTTTGATATCAGGTTTTACATCACATTCAATCATCGCTTGTTTCGCTATCTCGATAATGTGTGGATGAGGCTCAACCATTTCACGCATATTGTTGTAGCAGTCAGTTAATACCAGCTCAACACGCCCTTTCTTCAATTGGCTATTAAGTTCATCCACTTTAGCCTGCATAAAGGCCTTACGGCGCTCCAAACCTTCACGGTCAAAGTCTCTGATAATGTAACCAAGTTCGGTACGTGCAACCGCAGGCTCCATGGATTTTAGATGATAGAACCCTTCATAACCTTCAGTGCATTCTGGGGTTTCGTCTGCAGGCATCATCAACTGGAACTGTGCCGCGATGTTCATGGCATTAACCATCTTGTTCTTGGCTGTACCTGGGTGAACGTTCACACCGTGACAGATAACATCCGCAGAAGTCGCATTGAAGTTCTCATATTCCAATTCACCAACTGGGCCACCATCAATCGTGTATGCCCATTTAGCACCAAAGTTCTCAACATCAAACAGGTTTGCGCCTCGGCCAATTTCTTCATCCGGCGTAAAGCCAATACAAATTTCACCATGCTTGATTTCAGGGTTGGCTTTTAGGTATGCGACAGCAGTAATGATTTCGGCAATACCTGCTTTGTTGTCGGCACCCAGCAAAGTTGTACCATCGGTGGTGATCAGGTTGTGACCATGAAGCTTGTTAAGATCTGGGTAGTGAATTGGCGATAGCACTTCATCGCCAATACCTAGTGCAATATCGCCACCTTGATAATTTTCAACGATCTGTGGCTTTACATCTTTACCGGAAGCGTCAGGTGCCGTATCCATATGGGCAATAAAACCAATGGCTGGTACTTCATGGCTGACATTGGCAGGCAGGCGAGCAGTCAGATAGCCATTGTCATCCAAAGTGACGTCTGAGAGACCAAGTTCAACCAGTTCATCTTTCAGTTGCTGAGCTAATACACGCTGCCCCTCAGTACTTGGGCAGTGGGCATTGGCAGGGTTAGATTGAGTTTCAAAGCTCACGTATCGTAGAAAACGCTCAATTAAGTTATCCATGTCCCACTCATTTCATTTAATTAGATTAATACACCGAGCAAGTATCCCGATAGGAGCAGTTAAATGAATTGCGATGAATCAGTTTTTTGTGCATTAAATGGAGATTGGTTGCTGAGCTGACCAATTTTTTTAACGAGAATCACATCAAACACAGCATTTTTGATTAACAACTCAATAATTGACATGCTTGTGCGCTGCAAAAATCTGCTTTATTGGTTAACTTTGTGTTGCCATATTTCACACCCAAGTTACTTAGGTATATGTATGTTTCGTTTAGGCCTGATAGTTACCTCGGCGTAGCCGAAGATAAAGTGTGTGAAAATGTAAAAGGTTGATCGTCCACTATAGAACTCATATCTTATTTAGCTGCCATTCAGTATGTGTGACATTGGTAGAAAATTTTTTCTTAAATAGTGCATAAGATGAATTCAAACCAAGGAGGTCTTATGCTTACTAATCTATTTTTACCGCATGAACCCATTGAAAAAACTGTGGATGTTCAAATCCCCGTCATTAATGACAATATTCCCGCCAAATTAAAGTTGAGGTATAAAAAAGGCCAATTAAAAGCAAATTTACACTTTTGTAATAAAGACGGAAATGAAAAGCTCGATCTGTTTTATCCTCGAATTGCTTCAGAGTTCAAGCGCCAGGCGCAACTTAACTTTTCTCAATGTTGTCACTCTCGTTACTTACCCAACTCTCTTTTAACTTCTCAAGTGTCGAAATGGTGCAATGACAACGCCAAGCTATATATCTCTTATGAAACCCCTAACGGTCTTAAAGTGACCGAGCATCAGAAAGGAGGTATCAGAATCAAAGCCACTAATCGTGATTTAATGCCAAACTGAGACAGTATAACAACCAGCATTTAACAAGCTGCTTTGCTATCAAACGATAAAGCCCGGTATAAAACCGGGCTTTATCAAAATCTGCATCATAAGCTTATATTACTCGCCCCCATACTCTGCATATGCAAAATAACATCCTCGGGCTGTATGGAGGGATCATTGAAGAAGCGGAATAGTTCGTTGGTTGCCGCTTTTTCAATGACAGGGCTAACAGCCATAGAATCAATCATACTCGGCACGAGGTTGCCCTGCTTTTCAGCCAACTGAAAGTCCTGATATGCATCGATAGTACATGAATTAAAACCAGACAAAGCAATATTACGATACGGCGGGACGGACCCTTTCTGCTTGTTAAATGCCGATATAAGTCGAGGGTCTGCCAGTGATTTCGCTATTTTATTTGCCAACTCAGCATCTAGATGTGGACTTTTGAACAGTACGAGACTGTCCATATTGTAGATAAAGCCTGGCTCATGTGCAGGCGTTGGATAACAACCTATCTTGTCAGGAAATACGCCATCAAATGCCATCAGATCTCCTGCCACCCAATCTCCAGTAATTTGAAAAGCTCGACTACCATCAAGCAGTTGCTGGGTTGCTGAATCCCAAGTTTGCTTAGTCAGATAGGGCAAAACAATTGCACTAATCTGCCGAAACAGTTGCAGAGCCTCCAAGGTCGTCTGGCTAGCAAGTGCTTCAGGATCAAGGTCAATATAGGCTTTTTTGTAGTATTTTGCCCCGCCCAAACCAAAGGCAATATTTTCGAATAGCTGAACAATCTGCCATGGCTCATTACCTATAGCTAATGGTGCAATACCACGCTGTTGGAGTTCGGCAAAGACCTCAATCATCTGCTGCCAAGTTTCTGGAACAGCAAGCTGGTATCGCTGCAATACTTCATAGTTTACCCACATCCAATTTAGACGATGAAGGGTTACAGGAACCGCCACATATTCGCCGTCGTGGCGATGGATCTTCTTGGCCACCTTGAACAGGTTCTTATCCCAGTCGTGCTGCTCGGCTGTATCATTAATGTTATGCAAAAAGCCAAGTGCCGCCCAAGACTTTATCGAGGGCCCTTCCAATTGCGCAACATCCGGTGGATTCCCCGCAATAGCACGTGCCTGGAGTATCGATTTGGCAATCTTCCCTCCACCGCCTTCAACCGGTACGCTGACGAGGTTAAAACCGGCTTTTACTAACTCTTCTTTTATGACCTCAACAGAATTGACTTCACCTTCGGAAGTCCACCAATGGAGAAACTGCACATCCTGAGCGGCGTGGGCTGAAAAGATAGCCGTGATGAACCCAACAATTAAAAGCTTTTTCATACGTCTCTCGATAAAAATAATTCCGCAACCAACCCCTGCTCTGGATGGTTATTCAGTATCAGGTCCCCACCATGAGAGCGCGCTATACTTCTAGAGATCGTCAACCCAAGACCGGAGCCATCAATATCCTGCTTACCGCTCCTAAAATAAGGTTCAAAAACCTTTTCAAGCAGCTTATTCTCAATTCCGGGGCCGTAGTCTCTTATGGTTATCACAAGGTAAGACTCTGAATTTAAGATAGAGACATCAACTTTGCCGCCATACAAAACGGCATTGTCAATTAAGTTATAGACACAACGCTTTATCGCCACAGGCTTGCCGGTATAGTCAGCGTCAGTATTATGGGCAAAAGACACGGTAGGTTTGTTTCGGTTGTAATATGCAGCGCATTGGATGAGTAGCATATTGATATCGACTCTCTCTGGCTCTTCATGAATATCGGTTTCGCGGATACACTGCAAAGCCCCCTTAAGAAGGAGATCGAATTCATTTAATAACTTTTCAAAACGCAGCCTTGTTTGCTCATCATCTAACATTTCTGTCCGAAGTTTGAGGCATGCCAGCGGTGTTTTCAAATCATGGGATATTGTACTAAACAACATTTCGCGATCACGAATATAGGAACGCACTCTCCTGTTCATTTTGTTGAATGCATGAACCGTTGCTTGCATCTCGGTACTGCCTTCCTCTTTAATTTCCTTAACAACGAGTTGAGAGCCCATCAGAGTTGCCGCTTTTGCTAATGATTTAATGGGACGCAGTTCTTTCTGTACGATCCACGCTGTGCATAGCATCAAAAGAACAGAGGTAATACCTAGGAATAATAACTGGCGTTGCTCTATGTACGATGTCGATAAGCTAGAAAATGTCATTGGCAAGACGGATGCTATGTAAAACCACTCCTGCTCGGACATTTTTATCTGCATAACCAAAATCGGAAGGTTTAGCTCACCAAGAACAAGGCTGTACTTTGTCCAAATCTCCGGCAGTTCGTTCAATCGAATACCTGAATTAAAAACCCGAATATCGGCTCTTTTGGTTATCGCAACACGAATATCTTCCACGTCAGTCAGCTCAAGTAACATTTCTTGCTCGAGTTGTTCTACCAACCACGGTGTGTAACGATAACTGGAAAGCGTATGATTAGGAATGAACTTGTCATTTATAGATATGAAGAATCGAGTCCCCCCCGACTCTCTCAATTGGTTAAGTATTAAATGGCGATAATTGACCGGAAGTGACTGAAAATAACTGTAAGTATCTAACGCCCCTTCGGCGATACTCAGTGCTGTCTGCTTTATGTTTTCTTTCTTATCATCTTCATTGGCCTGATACCAAATAAGTCCAGCAATTAGCTCAGCCAGGATAATAACAACCAGTAACGTCGCTCCAACTCGAAAGGTGATTGACTTAAAAAAAGCATCAATTTTAGTCATTAGTATTTACGATTCAAAGAAAGTATCAACAGCAAACATATAGCCTTTGTTTCTGACCGTTATGATTATTGAACGGTCATGATCGTTCAGATGTTTTCGAAGCCGACTCATCTGTACATCAATCCCTCTTTCCATTGGTTCGACTTCCCGCCCCCACACCCATTGTGCAATTTCGTCTCTACTGAAAATTTTATTGGGGTTCTGAACGAACAAGCTCAACAAGGAGAAGTCAGCACCAGAAAGCTGAATAGTTTCGCCATCAGCATGCACCAGACGCCTTTTTACCGTATCAAAGGTCCAACTTAAAAAGCCAACCCTTTTGCTAAACAGGGTGCTGCTATTGAATTCGCTGCGACGTAATAAGGCTTTTATTCTTGCCAGCAGTTCTCTCGGGCTAAATGTTTTTGTTATATAATCATCAGCGCCAACTTCTAAGCCTGTAATGCGGTCCACTTCTTCACATACTGCGGTCAACATAATAATTGGGACATGTGATTTTAATCGTATTTTACTGCAAAGTGTAAAACCATCTTCACCAGGAAGCATTATGTCTAACACAATAAGATGGGGTTCCTGAATGGCCATTTGTTGCCACATTTCTTCGCCATCAGAAGCGGTAACAACATTAAACCCAGAACGGGTTAAATATTCGCTGAGCGCATCTCTAATTTCTTCACTATCATCGACGACGAGTATGTTTTTCTTTTCCATAAGATACCTTATAAAACATTAGCGCAATAGTTATATGTTTAATCAACAAACAGGGCAAGGCATTTATTGATTAATTAGATCTACGTATTGTTTTATCGGTTTGTAAGAGTTCTCTTACAAACAAACAACCATAAATTACTTATTAGTGGAAATATATTGCTAGAGTTGTCAGCAAAACAATACGAAATAGATTATTTGAATGTAGTGTTAGGAAAAAGAAACTTGATTCAACCTTTTGATATCAATTTAGATATGACATATGGAGATAGGAATGAACTCAATCAAAACAGCTGCTGCTGTACTTACACTCGCTATTGCCCCAAGTATTGTCAGCGCACAATCTTATTCAACTATACCAGAGCAGAATATTTATTTTCTGAGTCCACACCCTGATGACATACTGCTTACATTCGGCGGTCTCATCAGTAAACTGGCCAATGAAGGAAGTATTGAGCACAAGACAAATGTGACAGAAGTATTTTTCAGCCTATCTAATTATTCGACGAATCATCTAGATATTTTAACCAATAAGCGCGTACTTGATATCACGAAAATGCGCTTTAACGAAGACTTTAGCGCCCACACTGAAATGTTTGGTAGCTGGGATAATTTCCGTTATAAAACCGCTGGCTTCTACGATGCACCTTTGCGCCTATATGAGGGTTCACCGACGGCTGGTGGAGGGCCGGCTGGATCGTTTGCCGATTTCAGACAAGCAGAAATTGACGTATACAACAGAATAGCCGCTGATATTACACCAATTCTGAAACAACAAGATTGTGCTGCATTTGTTCTTCTTGCCAACGGCTCACATATTGATCACTTCATTGTTCGTGAAGCCGTTATGAAAGCAGCCCATGATTTAGGTAATGACGCCCAGTGTCAGATTTATTTTGGAGAGGACCAGCCGTATACAGGCGCAAATCCTGATAAAGCTGAAGATGAGTTAAACTCGATCAAGGCAAGGTTGCCGCATGATGCAATATCTAAAATATCTTATTGGTATGACAAAGACTATAAGTTGGATTTATTCAAAAAGTACTATTTAAGCCAATATGACCTAGGTTATATCCCACCTCTAGAGAGTGCTGAATTTGAAAATATCTATAAATGGGATAAGTCAACGTATGGCGATTTACAAAAACATCAACTGTGTAGTTTGGAATACTGCACTCTTAAGTAAGCAACTCACTAAAGAGTGACTTTGCCCAACTCTCTGGCAATACAGCAAAACCCGAGTTGAGATTAACTCGGGTTTCAATCATTTAAAATTAGTCTCGCGGAACCCAAGGTGTTACCTTAACCATGGGCTGGTTAAAGTGAAGAGCTTCCCCTTCAGTCAATGATGACAGTTCAATGATCTGTGTTTCACCACTACCGAAGTGAACGACAACCCCCTCAACATCAGGCATAAACCAACCAGAGAACATACCGCCAAGAGCAGACAGTAATTGATTCATCTGTGGTACCAATTCAGCAACGTCTGTTTGCTTGATAGCCGTGCCGTAATCTTTCTTGGCAATGACCTGCATAGACACATCACACGTAATGCCATCATCAATCACGAAAGTCACATCGGGATTAGCCTGACGCAAGTTGCTATCAACCGGAACACTCAGTTCATTGTTTTCCGGAATCACTAGCTCTTCAAAGTGCTTGTCTTTTCGCATTGAACCTTTATGGATATTGCAGACACTGCCGTCTTGCTGGTTCAGTAAAAACAGGGCGATTTTTACATCATCATGCCCCTCTTTAACGTTTTGCTTGAGCTTGCTATAAAGTGTGCTGTAACGCATTTCTATGTTCTGTGCTGCTGCATCCTGAGCATAGAGCGAACTGCTGGCAAATAAGCCGGCTAATAGCCAATAGGTCAACTTCATCCTTTATCCTTGGCGCCAATATTGATTGTTGTGCCTGATCATTGCTTGTATTTCATCAACATAAGCCTGACCACGTTCTGAGTAACGGCTTAGTCCTTCTGCTAATTTGGTACCTTCAATGATGTTACCAGCCATACGTTGAGCAGAGCGGATATCACGTAAGTCTTGATAAGCCCGGTTAGTATTCACATTCATGAAGTAGGCTTGCACCGATAAATAAGGTGATGCAAAAACCGCCACTTCATGGCTTGCGTCATCATTTCGTGCATTGGGGACCAAACCGCAACCCTTACGATAACACCATTGGCCAAAATAGTTGTTTCCTTCCACAGCAAAGCGTGATGTTCCCCACCCTGATTCATTAGCCGCTTGGCTCAGAACTAGGGATTCTGGGATCACATCAACACGATTCAGCATTGCCGCTAGCCACTCTGATGTCACGCCAGTATCACTCAGCGGTACCTTGTAAGCGTCAGATAGCTTCTCAGCATAGGTTTTTTGATCGGCTGAGAGTGATTTTCCGGCATCAACTAGAGGTGTAATTGATTCTAGGAACTGGCGCTCTTTTTCAACTCGTTGGTTTTCATGTTCAACGGCTGGGCGCAGAAATTCAAAGAAAGCCGTTTTCTTCTGGCCAACATCCGTTATTTTAGAGAAGTCTGGCTTGGTGCTTTGAGGTGAGGCCGGGAAGGCCTCATCGTTAGCGCTTTGGGAAGGCATTTCACCACATGCTGTCAATCCACTGACTAGCGCAAGAATGGCAACTTTACGGGTAGTTATATTTTTTATCACGCGTCAAAAACCTTTGAGTCCCCCTGCTGATCTTGGTCGTTATCATTCTGGCCTTTTTGAACAGTCGAAACGTGTAGAGAAACACCAAAAAGGTTACGGTAGATAATGGCTTTCACATTGAAGAAGAATGGAATTGTCCAAATTAAGCCAATACCAGCAGTGGCAAATGAAATAATAAACATCGTTAGGATGACAATGAAAATCGCTGTCATCGGCAGTAGTTTACGTAAAGTTGCCACAAGTGAAAACTGTATTGCTTTTAATGGCGATAAACGTTTTTCACAAACCAGCATAATCGCAAGGCTAAATCCCATGGAAAGTAGCATTCCCAGAATAGGGAATATCGCGTTGGCAATACCCTGCAGGGAAGCACTCAGCAAGACAGTAATGACAGAAGCAATAGCAAAAGGAAAACCTTTCACCAAATAACTTGGCTTACTCGGTAGACCAACCGCATGATTGAGTGCCATCAAGCTTACGCCAGCCAATAAAGGCGCACTTAATACATCAGACCAAAAGTTAGCCATGTATCCCGCTTCAATCACAGAGGCTGCCATTTCGCCGCCAGTAATCACTGCATCAAAAAACACCATTGCACTGCCCAGTTGTACTTGTAGGCCAACTAAAAGCAGCGCAACCTGCGCCAGAAACAAACCAATAACCGCTGGCAAGAAAGTCAGAAAATTCTTGGCTGTGATTTTCCAGGCTTCTTGAAGCACGGAAAGTGATTGAAGTTCACTCTCACCTTTCAATGCTCTTTCGATTGAACCGCCAACTTGGATTGTTTTGTTATTCATTTGTATTTCACTAACTATTACACACTTGGCCCGTGATTGTACGCTAGTTAAGCACGATAGAGAAACATTGAGACAAAAAGCAGTTTTTCTATTCAGGTTCAGATTTTGCTGGCGAATTAGCCAGCCGGCCTCAATACACTATGATTAATAGGTTATGCCTACGGCAAGTAACAGTTTTGGCTTTGATTTTAAAGGTAATTATATCAAAGCGTGGGCCTTACATCTTGGTTGTCAGAAAACAGTGATATACGAGTATGAAAATAGTCTAAAAAATTGGAAAAAAACGCTTTGAATTACGCGTTTAGGGGACTATTATGCGCCCCCTAAATTCAACCTAATAGTTGGGGGGATTACCTATGAAACCCCTAGGTGGAGATCTCGTAGAATTGAACGCTGCAGAAACAACTAAAGCACCGGTGATTCAGCTTAAAGGGCTGAGTAAGAGCTTCGATGGCAAGCAAATCATCACTGGTCTCGATTTGAATGTGAACGATGGTGAATTCCTTACCATTCTCGGCCCTTCTGGCTGTGGTAAAACAACAGTACTCCGACTTATCGCCGGCTTTGAAAATGCCGATGCGGGGCAAGTTGTTATTGCTGGTAAAGACGTAACCGGTATTCCAGCCGAACAACGAAATGTAAATACTGTCTTTCAAAGTTATGCGCTTTTCCCGCACATGACGGTATTTGAAAATGTTGCCTTTGGCCTGCGCATGCAGAAAGTGGCTGAACGTGAGATTGAACCGCGCGTTATGGACGCGCTGCGTATGGTGCAATTAGAACAATTTGCCCCACGTAAGCCTCACCAACTTTCTGGTGGTCAGCAGCAGCGTGTTGCTATCGCACGTGCTGTTGTAAATAAGCCAAAAGTATTGTTGTTGGATGAATCTCTGTCGGCGCTGGACTATAAACTTCGCAAACAGATGCAGATCGAGCTAAAGCAGCTGCAGCGTAAACTGGGTATTACTTTTATTTTCGTTACGCACGATCAAGAAGAAGCCCTATCAATGTCAGATCGTATCATTGTTATGCGCTCTGGTAACGTTGAGCAAGACGGCTCTCCTCGTGAAATTTACGAAGAGCCAGAAAACCTATTTGTTGCGCGTTTCATTGGCGAAATCAACGTGTTTGATGCCGTTGTCAAAGAACGCCTAGACGAAACCCGTGTATTGGCAAATGTTGAAGGCCGCCCTTCAATGATCCATTGCAAGCTACCGGTTAGCGCGGGTGACAAGGTTAAGGTATTGCTACGACCTGAAGATATTCGCCTTGAAGAAATCAACAATGGTGACGAAGCACAAGGCATCATTGGCTATATTCGTGAGCGTACCTACAAGGGTATGACGCTTGACTCAGTCGTTGAACTGGAGACGGGCACGTCTGTCATGGTAAGTGAATTCTTCAACGAAGATGATCCTGATGTTGACCACTCTTTGGATCAAAAAGTTGCTGTTACTTGGGTAGAAAGCTGGGAAGTGGTGCTGGCAGATGAACAAGAAGCTTAATCTTCAAAACATCATCATAACCATCATTGTTAGTTGGCTATTGCTATTTGTCTTTATACCCAACTTGATGATCATCGGAACCAGTTTCCTGACCCGAGATGATGCAAACCTGATTGAAATGACCTTTACGTTGGACAACTATATCCGGTTGTTTGACCCGCTGTATGCAAAGGTCATGATGCATTCGTTTTACATGGCGCTGGTGGCCACCCTGCTCTGCTTGGTGATTGGCTATCCATTTGCTTATGCGATTGCAAAGATGCCTGAAAAGTGGCGTCCATTCATGCTGTTTTTGGTGATTGTACCGTTCTGGACCAATTCACTGATCCGTACTTACGGCCTTAAGATCATGCTGGGTACTCGCGGTATTCTTAATAATGCCCTGCTTTATCTCGATATTATCGATAAGCCTATTCGGATCATGTACACCGAATACGCGGTAATGATTGGCCTAGTATATATTCTGCTGCCGTTTATGGTGCTACCGCTGTACTCGGCCATTGAGAAGCTGGACCACAACTACATTGAAGCTGCGCGTGATTTGGGTGCGAACAAGTTCCAAACGTTCGTGAAAGTGATTTTTCCGCTGACAATGCCTGGCATTATCGCTGGCTGTCTACTGGTTCTGTTGCCTGCCCTTGGCATGTTCTATGTGTCTGACCTACTTGGCGGCGCGAAGAACCTGCTTATTGGTAACGTGATTAAGAGCCAGGTCTTGAACGCCCGTGATTGGCCATTTGGTGCGGCAACCAGCATCGCATTGACCATCGCAATGGCAGTCATGCTGTACGCTTACTACCGCGCAGGCAAGCTGCTAAACCGTAAAGTGGAGCTTGAATAATGGGACGCGTATTTAAATACAGTTTTATGACTGTGGTGTATGCCTTCCTATATACACCGATCATTATCCTTATTGTGAACTCATTTAATGCCAGCAAATTTGGCATGAAATGGGGTGGATTCACGACCAAGTGGTATCACCAGTTGGTAAACAACGACAGCTTGATGCAGGCAGCATGGCACTCGCTGAACATTGCCGTGTTCTCAGCAACCGCTGCAGCGATTATTGGTAGTTTGACGGCCGTTGCCCTCTTCCGCTACCAATTCCGCGGTAAGCATTTTGTCAACGGTATGCTGTTTGTCGTGATGATGTCACCAGACATTGTTATGGCAATCTCGCTTCTTGCGTTGTTTATTTTGGTTGGCGCAGAGATGGGTTTCCTAACTTTGCTGCTTTCTCATATCACATTCTGTCTACCCTTCGTGGTCGTAACGGTATACAGCCGCTTAAAAGGCTTTGATGTGAAAATGCTGGAAGCTGCCCGTGATTTAGGTGCTAGCGAATGGGTAATTCTAAAGCAAATTATCCTACCGCTTGCCAAACCTGCGGTAGCCGCAGGCTGGTTGTTGAGCTTTACCCTGTCTTTGGATGACGTAATTGTCAGTTCATTCGTGACAGGCCCAAGTTATGAAATTCTGCCTTTGAAGATTTACTCCATGGTAAAAGTGGGTATTTCACCAGAAGTGAATGCATTGGCTACAATTATGCTGATTGTATCTTTGATTCTGGTTGTCGCCTCTCAGCTACTGGCGCGAGAGAAAATCAAATAAGGCTTGTAACACCGCTTTAAATTTGGCTTTAGCCAAAGAACGAGCAAGTGGCCTTCGGGCCACTTGTTTTGTATTAACACCCTAAAAGGGTTTTGGAGATGATAATCTAATGAAAAAATGGTCCGCTTTTCTAGCCGGTACTGCATGCGCTGCTGCGATGTTTACTAACGTTGCCAATGCCGCAGACAAGGAATTAGTCTTTATGAACTGGGGTCCGTACATTTCTACGGAGCTTCGTGAGCAGTTCACTAAAGAAACTGGTATTAAAGTGATTTATTCGACTTACGAGTCGAACGAGACTATGTACGCTAAGTTAAAAGCCCACCCTCAAGGTTACGACCTGGTTGTGCCGTCAACTTACTTCGTTGCAAAAATGCGCGATGAAGGCATGTTACAGAAAATCGATAAATCAAAGCTAACCAACTTCAAAGAGCTTGATAAGAATTATCTGGATAAGCCTTTTGACCCAAACAACGACTACTCGATCCCACATGTTATCGCAATGACAGGCTTGGCAGTTAACACTGACATGTATGATCCTGCTGATTTCGATAGCTGGGCGGACCTTTGGAATCCTGAGCTTGAAGGCCAACTCATGCTTATGGATGACACGCGCGAAGTGTTCCACATTGCTCTTCGTAAATTAGGTTATTCTGGTAACACCACCGATCCAAAACAGATCGATGAAGCCCACGAAGAACTGAAAAAATTGATGCCAAACGTATTGGTGTTTAACTCAGACAACCCTGCCGCTCCATATCTAGCAGGTGAAGTTGGCTTGGGTATGCTTTGGAATGGCTCTGCTGCTGCCGCTCAGAAAGAAGGCTTGCCGATTGAGCTTATTTGGCCAAAAGAAGGCGGTATCTTCTGGGTTGATAGCCTAGCAATTGCCAAAAATGCGAAGAACGTTGAAGCTGCACACAAGATGATTGATTTCTTGTTGCGCCCAGATGTAGCAGCAAAAATCTCAGAAGAGACAGGTTACCTAACCGCAGTTGAAGCCTCAAACGCTAAATACAAAGACAACCCTACTCTGTTCCCACCACAAGAAGATCTTGATCGTGGTGAGTGGCAGGATTCCGTTGGCGATATGAATATCCGCTACGAGAATTACTTCCTCGAGCTAAAAGCTGGTCAGTAATCTCTATAAATTAGCTTAAGGCAGCCAAATGGCTGCCTTTTTTATATCGAAAACAGACAAACTTGACTATTAATAGTTCAGACAGTTATTAGAGCCTGATATTCCATATCGTAGCCATTCAATTCCCTGTTATAATATGCTTTTAAAAGCGCTGTATTCTCAGTACTTTTTTAATGAACCTTACTACCCGAAGTATAAGGGTAAATATTCGACGTTTGGCTCTTGGGCTGGACATAACGACACTTTGCAGGAGAAGCGGTTAGTACTTCACCGAGATGATTTTCATCCATAATTAGTACATTCGCTAGAGAACACTCTCAAAATCCCATTTAGTTTGGAGCATATAACAATGAAAAAATGGTCTTCTTTAATGGCCGGTGGTGTTTGCGCTATGGCAATGTTTTCGAACATGGCAACAGCCGCAGACAAAGAGCTTTATTTCTACAACTGGTCTGAATACATCCCATCAGAAGTTCTGGAACAGTTCACGAAAGAGACTGGCATTAAAGTGATTTATTCGACCTATGAGTCGAATGAAACCATGTACGCAAAGCTGAAAACCCACGGTGACGGCTATGATCTAGTGGTTCCTTCAACCTACTATGTATCAAAAATGCGTGAAGAAAATATGCTACAAAAAATCGACAAGTCAAAGCTAAGCCACTTTGACGAGATCGACCCTAACTTCCTGCATAAGCCATTTGACCCTGAAAATGACTACTCTATCCCATACATTTGGGGTGCGACCGGTATCGGTGTGAATACTGATATGATGGACAAAGAAGAAGTCAGCAGCTGGGCTGACCTATGGGACCCTAAATGGGAAGGCCAACTAATGATGATGGATGATGCCCGTGAGTTCTTCCACATCGCCCTGCGTAAACTTGGCTACTCTGCGAACACCAAAAATCCTGAAGAGATCAAAGCCGCGTACGAAGAGCTTAAGAAACTAATGCCAAACGTATTGGTATTCAACTCTGATTACCCTGCTAACCCTTACATGGCTGGCGAAACCTCGCTAGGTATGCTGTGGAACGGCTCTGCTTATATGGCTCGCCAAGAAGGCGCACCTATCGACATCGTATGGCCAAAAGAAGGCGCAATTTTCTGGATGGATAGCATTTCTATCCCAGCCAATGCGAAGAACACCGATGCCGCTCACAAGATGATCGATTTCCTACTTCGCCCAGAGAACGCAGCGAAGATTGCACTAGAGATTGGTTACCCAACACCTGTGGCAACGGCGAAAAGCAAGCTTCCAGCTGAGTTTGTAAACGACCCAAGCATCTACCCGCCTCAAGAAGTGATGGATGCCGGTGAATGGCAAGACAGTGTAAACGGTGCAAACACTCTTTACGAAGAGTACTACCAGAAGCTAAAAGCGGGTCAGTAATCTCACCCGACTCTTTATCTTTCATGAAAAACTCGGGCCGAAGCCCGAGTTTTTTTATCTCTTGAAAAGATGATTAAGAAGCATCCAACAAGCGATTGAACGCAGTATTCAGCCACTTTACTGCCGGACCGACTGCTCGTCCCTTTGGAGCGACGCATTCAACCGGTGCCTGCCACTCCTTGTGATCGAAGGTCACAGGCAGTATTTTCATTTTACCCAATTCTACCCTTTGCTTTGCTTCATGGCTCGGCAGATACGTCCAACCTAGGCCTTTTTCAACATATTGAATCAGCACATGGAGGTCATTCGTCCACCAATGGCTTGAAGATATTGGTGGCATATAAGCCATCGATTTACCACTTTCCCCTCTCACCATCAACTGCCGATGAGGGATCAGATCAGCGGGCGCTATACTGTCTAGCTGGGTTAATGGGTGATCAGGACAGGCAACCGGTACAAATTGAACACTACCAATGTAGCGAACATCCAGTTCTTTAAAATACGTCATATCAGACAGCATAACGCCCATATCCCCTTTTCCGTTTAGCAAAAGGCTTGGGATGTCAGTGCTACTGGCCAACATGGTACTCAAGATCGTTGATGGAAAGCGTTGTCCAAACTCACCGGCAACTTCACACAGCTTATCGAGCAGCAAATTGTCATCGATAAGCACGGTCACTTCCGCTTCCTGTAAATCACTTAATGCTTTGGCTGCACTTTGCAATTCAAAGTTCTGCTGCAATGTCGCTTCAGCAAATCGCAACAAATGCTGCCCTTGCTCAGTGAGGGTTGGTTTGCGGGTTGAACGATCAAACAACTCAACATTTAAGTCAATTTCAAGATTTGAAATGCCCTGACTCACTGCCGACTGAACTTTACCCAAGTGTTTGGCACAGGCCGAAAATGAACCTAGCTTTGCTGCGGTAACAAACATCTGAAGGTGATCAAGATTGTACATACTATCAGTAAAAGTGATGATAACTAACTAGATTGAATCATAAATAGAGATATAGTGCACGCACAAAACAACTTCCATTAGCTCGGATATATAATGATGACAATTAAAGAACGTATTTTGCACACAGTGCTGTTTGAAGTGTTTGCACTTGTAATTTTGATGGGAGCTGCGACCCTGTTTACCAGGCATAACCCTGCCGTTGTCGGGGGACTCAGTATTGTGATGTCACTCATCGCGATGGCATGGAACTACATCTATAACGTGTTATTCGACAAGTTCGTAGGTGAAGACCGTTTAAGCAGAACGGTTAAAACACGTATTTTGCACGGCTTAGGATTTGAAGGTGGACTTATTTTCGTCACTATCCCAGTATTGATGTGGGTATTACAGTTGGATTTCTGGACTGTGCTTGTTCTTGATATAGGTATCGTGCTCTTCTTTTTGGCTTACGCGATTATCTATAACTGGGCATACGATCACGCCAAAGCGAAGTTTTTTACTAAACCGACAGCGATGCCCGTCAGCACATCATAAAAGCGCCCCTGTAACAGGCTCTAACAAACAACCTTATTAGAATAACGCCCGCTGATTGCGGGCGTTTTTGATAGAAACGCTTTCATTTAAAGTCAGCTAACCAAGAATCTCATCGACAAAATTAGGAACGAGCATCGAAGCTGGGCCATAGCGCTTCTCGGCAAATTCGCTTTCAACCTCACTCGGCTCCAAGTTGAGTTCAATAGTATGAGCACCATGCATGGCAGCTTCGTGAACAAAGCCAGCGGCAGGATACACTGCTCCTGATGTACCTATCGAAATGAACAGATCGGCTTCTAGCAATGCATCATGAATTCTATCCATACCAATCGGCATTTCACCAAACCAAACCACATTAGGTCGCATTGGAGCTGGCATTTGACAGCAGTGGCAATGATCTTCAAGGGAAATATCCCCTTTCCAGTCGATCGATTGACCTGTTTCACTGCATTGGGCTTTCAATAACTCCCCGTGCATATGAATAACATTCTTGCTGCCCGCAGCTTCATGCAAATTATCGATATTCTGCGTCACTATCGTGACCTTACCTTCGAGTTCTTGCTCAAGCCTTGCCAGGGCACGGTGTGCTTCATTGGGAAAAACGGTGCCGCTCTCTAGCTGCTGACGGCGTAAATTATAAAAGTTCTGCACCAATGCAGGATCACGGAAATACCCTTCAGGTGTTGCCACATCCTCTATGCGATGGTTCTCCCACAGTCCGTCTTGGTCACGGAACGTTCGAATGCCTGATTCGGCAGAAATTCCCGCGCCGGTTAGTACAACAATATTTCGATAAGGGAAAAGCATAGCCGTGTCCTTCCTTCAGTTCGCTTATAAGCTTTATACCATTGTTTTCATGTGGTTATAAGTGAAACGTCTACGACATTAGTCTAATTATAGACAACAAATAAAAAGTTATAGTGCATTAGGTTGTAAAAGGAATAGTATCAAGTTCTCATGGCTTCGTTTG
Source organism: Photobacterium satsumensis (assembly GCF_050336935.1). Lineage (NCBI taxonomy): Bacteria > Pseudomonadati > Pseudomonadota > Gammaproteobacteria > Vibrionales > Vibrionaceae > Photobacterium > Photobacterium satsumensis. Next base: position 761,187 of record NZ_JAKJSK010000007.1, on the reverse strand, counting down.
AAACGTTATTTGGCCTCCAATGTTTATTTACAACCTCTGCCAAGTATCAGCTGCCATTATATCACTGACACTTACTCTTAAGTCATTAATTAACTTATATATTATCTACAGCACGGTATTCATAACAGAAAATGCAGGCATAAAAAAACCGGTAGGATTAACTACCGGTTTTAGCATTTCCAAGGCGGTTACTATGTATTATCCTGTGCAGCGTTGCCTTTCTTATCCGCTTCGACCTTATCGTCATATCCAGGCTGATTTTCTGGCAAGTCTTTGACTTCTTCATACCAGAGATCGTGATGCTCTTTCGCCCAAGTCTCATCGACTTCACCAGTGATCATGCCATCAAGGCCCGCTTCCATCCCAAACAAACCGATATAGATATGGAAGATAAAGCCACAGATCAATACGAGTGCCGATAGCATATGGACAAGGTGCGACAACTCCATATCACGACGGGTTTGGTCAAAAATTGGGAAATCGAGAACAAAGCCACTCATGACAATGAAAGCACCAAAGAAGATCAACATCCAAAAGATGACTTTCTCACCAGCATTCGAGAACCCAGCCGATGGATGGCTGCCTTTGTGCTTGCCAATCATGCCGCCCATTTTCATGAACCACTGTATATCAACTTTGTTGAAAATACTCTTGCGCCACCACTTCACGAGTACAGCAATCAAGAATATTGCAAACAACGGACCAATGTAGTTGTGATATTGCTTAGCCGCGTAAACCACCCAACCCCACAACTCTGTTGGCACAATTGGCTTGATAAAGTGCTTACCATAAACCAACGTCAGGCCACTGAATGCCAACGTCAAGAAGGTGAAAGCCAAACTCCAATGCAGCGCCCTATCAAGACGGCTCCAGCGTTTAATTTTACGCCCCGTCTTCGGTTTACTCAGTTTAAGCGGACCGACGACGACATACGCCAGCGCTACCATTACCAAGCTACCAAAAATAGCCAGGGCACCCAGTGGTGACATCCACTTTTCTTTCATGATGAACCAGGTTTGCCCTGGAACACTGATCAGCACCCCATGCTCAGGCGACCGTGACGTGGTGTAGCCTTCTTGGCCATCCTTAACCGCTCGCCAATAGTCAGCTCCGGCAAAACCAATGACTTCATGCCTTACAACAGACTCGCCCAAGCGCTCAGATTCAGAGTTAGCACCGGATTCATTGCTTGCGGCCGCTGATAATGAAAACATCAATACCAAGGCAGTTGTCAGCAAGAAAAACCAGTGTTGAATTCGCTTAGTCATATTACTCCCGACTGTTCATTCAACAGTTATGTTCAAACTTTTACTCAGAGGCAATCACATCAGCAAGCGTTGTTATAAAAGAACACCACGACGTGATCGCCACTTATTCATTAGCTCGTTTTAAGCCTTGCGGACCTCAGAGGCATCATAAGCAAGATCATCAGTGCTTGCCCAACCCGCTTCTTTGGCACCTCGGGCGACAACACGCTCGCGGTAAATATCTGAGATTTTCGCTGCGTCACCGGCCAACAGAGCCTTGGTCGAGCACAAAGAAGCACACATAGGTAGCTTACCTTCAGCAATACGGTTAGCACCGTACTTCTGCTTCTCTTCAATCGACCCAGTCTCGACATTCGGACCACCCGCACAGAAAGTACATTTGTCCATCTTGCCACGCTCGGCAAAGGCCGTTTGTTGTGGGAACTGCGGCGCACCAAACGGACAGGCAAACAAGCAGTAACCACAACCAATGCAGAGATCTTTGTCATGCAGAACGATGCCATCTTCTGTCTGGACAAAGCAGTCAGCCGGACATACCGCCATACAAGGTGCATCGCTACAATGCATACATGCAACCGAAATAGAGTTCTCATTCGGCAGGCCGTCATTAAGGGTAACGACACGGCGGCGCTGAATACCCCACTCAAGCGCATCATCGTTTTCGTTTTTACAAGCTGTCACACAACCGTTGCACTCGATACAACGCTTAGAGTCACAAAGAAATTTCATACGTGCCATCAGAATGACTCCTTACGCTTTAGAGATTTTACAAAGGGTGACTTTGGTTTCCTGCATCTGAGTCACAGGGTCATAACCGTATGTCGTTGCCGTGTTGGCCGCTTCGCCAGAAACAAACGGTGCACTGCCATCAGGGTAACGGTCACGAAGGTCTTCACCCTGGAACTTACCGCCGAAGTGGAACGGAATAAATGCCAGTCCCGGTTTCACTCGTGGTGTTACCATCGCTTTAACGTGAATGCGGCCTTTCTCAGCACCCTCTACCCACACCATGTCACCGTCTCTGAAGCCAATGTCATTGGCATCTTTCGGGTTAACCTCAACAAACATCTCTTGCTGCAATTCTGCTAGCCACGGGTTAGAACGGGTTTCATCACCGCCTCCCTCATACTCAACCAGACGACCAGAGGTCAGTACGATTGGGTATTCACCAGACATGTCTTTGTCCTGAATAGATTTGTACAGCGTCGGTAGTCGGAACATCGCTTCGCTGTCATCCCATGTTGGATAATCAGTAACCAAATCACGGCGAGGTGTATATAGCGGCTCACGGTGAAGTGGAACAGCATCAGGGAAAGTCCATACCACGGCACGAGCTTTGGCATTACCAAACGGGATACAGCCATGCTTGATGGCAACACGCTGGATACCGCCAGACAGGTCAGTTTTCCAGTTTTTTCCTTCGGCTTGCGCTTTCTCTTCTGCGGTTAGGTCATTCCACCAACCAAGCTGCTTAAGCATCTTGTCGGTAAATTCTGGGTAACCATCTTCCAGTTCACAGCCTAGCGAGAAGCTGTCATCTGCTAATAGGCTTTCACCGTTACGTTCTACCCCGAAACGTGCACGGAAGTTACCGCCACCTTGGGCTACGGTTTTCGATGTATCGTACAGAATATGGGTACCCGGGTGTTTCATCTCAGGTGTACCCCAACAAGGCCAAGGCAGACCGTAGGTTTCACCATTGGCAGGTCCACCTTCCGCTTCCAAAGAGGTTTTGTGGAACGTATGCCAGTTCTGCTGGTGCTCTTTCAGGCGTTCAGGGCTCTGGCCGGTGTAACCGATAGTCCACATACCCTTGTTGTATTCGCGGGTGATGTCTTCAATCACTGGCTGGTTGTTCTCAACACGGATGTGTTTGAACAGCTGCTCGGAAAGGCCTAACTTCTGAGAAAGCAGGTACATAATTTCGTGGTCAGGCTTCGACTCGAATAGCGGCTCAATAACCTGATCGCGCCATTGAATGGAACGGTTCGTCGCTGTCACAGAACCAGTGGTTTCAAACTGCGTGGTTGCTGGAAGCAGGTAAACATTGTCTTTGCGGTTGTTCATAACCGCAGCAACGCCTGGATATGGGTCGACAATCACCATCATGTCCAGTTTTTCCATCGCCTTGCGCATTTCAGTACCACGGGTTTGCGAGTTTACCGCATGGCCCCAGTAGAACATGGCACGGATGTTATCGTTCTGCTCGATGTTTGCCTTGTCTTCAAGCACACCATCAATCCAGCGTGATACAGGAATACCGGCATTGTTCATTGGCTTCTTGCCACGGTATTCATTCTGGTCAAATCGGCCTTTCAGCCATTCGTAATCCACATCCCATACTTTCGCCCAGTGCTTCCAAGCACCTTCTGATAGGCCGTAGTAACCAGGTAGGTTGTCAGACAGTACGCCGAAGTCGGTCGCACCCTGTACGTTATCGTGACCACGGAAAATATTAGCACCGCCACCTGATTTACCCATATTGCCAAGGGCTAGCTCAAGGATACAGTAAGCACGGGTGTTGTTATTACCAGTTGTATGCTGGGTACCACCCATACACCAAACTACACAGCCTGGACGGTTTTCAGACAGTAGCTTAGCCGTTTGGTACACATCAGCTTCAGGTACACCACTAACGCGCTCCACCTCTGCGGGTGTCCATTTAGCCACTTCTGCTTGCACTTCATCCATTCCCCAAACACGCTGGCGAATAAACTCTTTATCTTCCCAGCCGTTTTTGAAGATGTGGTAAAGCACACCCCAGACGAAGGCAACATCTGAGCCCGGACGAAGAGAAACATAGTGATCCGATTTTGCTGCCGTACGAGTACGACGAGGATCGGCCACCACAATCTTACAGCTATTACGCTCTTTGGCGATCAAGATGTGCTGCATTGCAACTGGGTGCGCTTCTGCAGGGTTAGAGCCGATAAATAGAATCGACTTACAGTTGTGCATGTCATTGAGCGAGTTAGTCATCGCCCCGTAACCCCAGGTATTTGCTACACCGGCAACCGTTGTTGAGTGACAGATACGTGCCTGGTGGTCGACGTTGTTAGAGCCCCATAGAGAGACCATTTTACGGAACAGGTACGCCTGTTCGTTGTTATGTTTTGCTGAACCTAGCCAGTAAACCGAATCTGGGCCAGACTCTTCGCGGATCTTCTTCACTTGCTGGCTAACTTCATCCAGCGCTTGCTCCCAGCTCAGTTTTTTCCACTTGCCATCGACCAGCTTCATTGGGTATTTAATACGGCGCTCACCATGGCCGTGCTCACGCAATGCTGCACCTTTGGCACAGTGGCCACCCGCGTTAAATGGGTGGTCAAAAGCAGGCTCCTGACCAGTCCACACCCCTTCCTGAACTTCAGCGTAGATACCGCAACCTACTGAACAGTGTGAACAAATGGTACGTTTCACTTCTACCGGCGCTTTAGGATCAACCTCTTTAGCTTCGGCTTTTTTCATCATGCCCGGAGCAAACAAACTTGCACCAGCCATACCACCAGCAGCCGCTAGTGATGAGTTACGAATAAAGGAACGACGCGAAATACCGAGCTGGTTTTCGTCCTTGCTTACGTTGTCGGAACGTTTTGTCAGTTTCATTTATGGCTCCGCCTTACAAGGTTTCGTAGTAATCGCGAACATGCTGAGTTTCGCGATAGCCAGTTGTATTGTCATCTTGGTTTTTGATATCGCCTTTAGGCTGCTCGACCTTCGCCTGAGCGGCGGTAGCTGCTCCTGCGGCAACCGCACCAACAGCCACACTCAAACCAATATTTTTCAATAACTGGCGGCGGCTTTGACTAGTTTCATTATGAATCGCTTCATCTTTACTAGCTTTGTTTTGCTCACTCATAAAAGCTTGCTCCTTTATCGTGTTTCCGAATCCGAGTCACTCGCTTCGGAAATCAATTTTTCTGCTAAGTTTTTCGTAAAATAAATAACGACTTTCGACTATTTCTCGGCAATATCCTGAGCACCCTCATGACATAGCTTGGTAGCGGTTACGTCGTCACAAAATCAAAAATTAGGTAAAGTCTAGTTCACCTCTACCAATCGTGTTTTTTCGACCAGCAAGAACTGCAACGCCAATTCAGCCACTGCGCTATAAAACACAGCACTGTTTGCCGCTTTGAGATCATTGCATAGTCGCTCGAACCAGGTTGCGATATGGCGATTAAAGAAGACTTGCTGGAGATGCCTATCTCCGCCTTCCACCAGCATCGCCATCACTTCCAATAAGGCAGCAATATGGTCTTCCGGCTCTTTCACACTCTCGTCACGCTGAAAACCCAGCTGCATAAGATCACGACGAAGGTGCGCAAGCGGCATTTCCATTAGTGAACCGGTCAAATACCATGATCCAAAAGGAACAATTTCTCCGCGGCCGATCCCAATGAACAAATCTTGATACTCTTCCTCAACAGCCAAAACCGATGTTGTTTGAGCTGCCAACTTTAGAACAGGCCAAGATGCTGCCATGGTGTTAGACACATTTTGATTCGCCTCAACATCAAGTGAGGAAAGCCAATCTAGAACGGTTTGATCCGGTGCCTTACGAAACAGATGAGCTAACAAGCCATAAATTTCAACACGCAGTGCACTTTCTTCTTGAGAGGTTTGAAGTACTGATTCCATTTGCTATTCCTACACCTTTAGCTGACTTTCAGGATCATCGACGATCGTCGAGAAAATATCGCGAACACGACAGTCTTCACACATATTCAGACGTCGAATGGCCTCTCCCTGAAACTGTGAATGGTTTTGTAACTTTTCAGTCAGCATTTTCACCATGGAAGCCGGTGCAAAAGCTTTACCGCAACTGGTACAACACGCTGCTTCTTCTTCATGAAGTACATGGGCTGCTTGACGGGCTTGCGCATCCCAAGTCACTCCCGGATTAAGAGAGATCACTTTTTCAGGACACGCTTTTTCACACATGCCACATTGCACACAATCTTGCTCAATAAATAGCAAGCCTGGACGATCGCCAATAGCATGCAATGCCCGTGTTGGACACACAGACACACATCCCATACACAAGGTGCAATCCTCTGTTCGACAATCTACTGAACCATAAGGAGCTTTTGCCGCAACAATTGAACGTTCAGGTTTAACTGGTGCCTGCGCATACAGAGCATCAAGAACAGCAAATAACTTTTCACGTTTCGTCCCTTCAACAGGGTCAGCAATAGTCAATAATGCAGAATCAAAGCCTGTAAAAGACTTGGCTTGTGCAAAATCAAACAGCGCAATACGTTCAATGTCATAACCCATTTCAGCCAAAAAGGACTGAGCAGTCGCTAACTCATCACGAAGTACACGATCGATAGTGTCAGGAATATAAGAGGTATTTGTTGCCAAAAGCACTTGATGTGCACCGTATGCCAAAGCACTAAACCAAGTATCAATACCGACTGTTGCCAGCTCTTCCAACGCAACAGGAATGACTGTTTCAGGAAGATCAGCAAGAATCGCATTAACGCTGGCTTCATCCCGATTACCATAAAAAAGCAGTGTTGGTGTTTCACCGCCCGCTTTTTTGTAGTTCTCTAGCAATCGATAAACAAAGTTTTGCGTATTGGCGGGATCGGGTAACGCATATGAAATCGCTTCTGTTGGACACGCCGTCGCACAGGTTCCCACGCCTTGGCAAAGGTATGGATTAATTTCTATATGATCGCCCGTACTTGACAGTGCACCAGCAGGACACGCATCAACACAGCGATCACAGCCTGTTACTCCCCGAGATGAGTGAGCGCAAAGGTCGGGATCCAAACGGAAATATTTTGGTTTATCAAATGTGCCGATCATCGCAGGAAGATCTTCAATCACATTCGCCAATTTCGCTTTCCCTGCCCCAACCGCATAATAGCCAGGAGCAGAAATCTCAACCTCTGATAAACCGTTGTCCGTCATATCAACAACTAAATCAAAGCAATCATGACCAATAGCCACTTTTGCCAGATTCACTGTTGTCAGCATATTCTCAACTTCACAAGACACTTCAAATGCGCCGAGGTAACCTTTCAGGGTTGCCTTACTCGCATAGTAAAGGTTGTTACGCTTAGCACGGTTCTTGGCGTCCTCTAGGGATTGCGCTTTCGCTGTGGCAAGTAGGGTTACCGAATTCAGCGAAGTAAACTGTGCTTCAAGCGTTGTGATAACGTCTTCTGCACCCACCAGCAAAACATTCCCACGGCTTTCATAAGAAACCGTTGGTGGAATAAGGTTAGAAAGCTCAACGGTACCATTTATCGCCGCCAGCCTTGCTTTACCATTTTGCTCATCGAACGCAGAAAGTGCTTCAAGTGTACTATTTAACATTATTATTCCTGTCTACTCGTCACCGTTAGTCAGTGGCGATTGAAACGCTTTGTTTAGAAAAGGATTTTCTGAACGCTTCGCTTCATACTCATTACTAGAGCAATAACCGATCCAACTTTTCACGGAATAAAATGACTTATAGGGAGCCAAAATCTCTTAAGGACAGATTGACCAAACCAGAAAGCGACAATTTGTCCCACCCCTTGACGACTGTTGCGCCAAAATGTCCCGATCTTTTTTAAGGGTATTAATCCCTTTTTGTCCCAGTTCGTTTGTTGTCGCTCTTCGAGTGACAAGGGCAAAGTATTCCTAGCCCTTTAGCAAGTCGCTGTTATCCTTATGAATCGTGTTTGATTCTGTTTGAGTGGTTTCAATACTTGCCTGAAGATCACCCTCTTGAGCAGTTTCTTCAACATGCCCCTCTTGCACATAGCCCTCAGTGTTGGCCTCTTCGTCTTTAATTAGACCTTCTGGCGCTTGAGCACTCTCCACAGATGCGACTGAACCATCAGAAGTGGACGCTTTGATCACATCTTCTGCGGTCTCAGCGACCTGGTTTACCCATTGGCGAAGTTGCTGAGTCACTTTGGTATCAAGTACAGGGATATTGGAAAAGTCCTCGGTATGATCATCCATGTCACTGACATAGTTGAACTCATCAGAATGAAACAGCTTACGCAGTGCCGCTTTTTTCACTGATTTTTCAACACCTTCTTTCATAAAGGTCGATACGCCAGAATCAAAAGTCACCTTGGCAGCATCAGCCAAAGTCAGATCAGGTAGTTTTAAATCTGCATGTGTTGAGTGAGGTTCTGCTGTTTCCGTAACAGCTGGCGCCTGTTCATCAATGACTTGCGTATTCAATGACGGATCAATTTCATGCTCTTGAGTAGGTTGAGTACCAACATCAAGCATTGGATCAACAGCGTCCGACGATGAAACCGTAACGTCCTGATCTAATTCAACGGCGTCTTCATCCCTCGTCTTTAATTTGCGCTGAGACCAACGCTGGAAGAAGTTAGTTGCCACTAGAACGCCCTTTCTGTTCTTTGTTCTTACAGCGTTTGCGTCGGTATTCGATTTGCTCGCCATGACGGCCTATGAAGGCCTCCATCCACGCTTGGATCTGCAAAGGTGCTTTAATATGAAGAATTTGATAATCACCATCCATATAACTACTTGCGAGCCCTTGGGCGGCAGTGATCAATAAAGGAGATAGTTGTTCGTTTTCTTCTTCACAAACAATAAATAAGTGAGGGTCACGAGAACTCAGATTAAAACGGTAATCTGAGCGTTCATGGCGGTGTAACTCCAGTGGCATCAAATAACCATCTTGCTCACTGGCCAATGACGCCTTGTCGTCATCGTTGTACAAACAAACGTCCTCAATAGACCAAGAAAGTGTTGTCCAACGCCCTATTTGCTTTTCTTGAGACACCAAGCGAAACGCTATAGGCCACAATGACTCATTCTTATATTGTTCCGGCACATTCGCTCCCTAGCTAATTGTTATGGCTTATTGGATATGATTAACCTTTGAGGTCTATCCCCCCTAATAAAGCAAGTATCAGACCAACTTTAATAACGGTATCCCAAAGCAATGAAATTTCCCGATACAAATAAGTTGGAATGATGTTTGCTTACACATCTGACAACGACTTAATCTATGTTTTAAAAGTAGACGCTTCAGACAGTGTTGCGTATACATGAACACATCCACATCAACAGCAGGATAATTTGATGAGCCAATTGCCAAAAATAATTAAAACAAATTCATCGGTTAATCAGACGATGACCGTTCAGGTAATGGACGAATATGGCGATATGATGGAAAAAGAAATTGCCTGCGAACATCCGCTTACCGTGTATTTGAACTGGGTTGAAATTGTAACCCTGATGACCCTGGGTGAACGCCCTTCTGCGCTAGTGTTGGGTTACCTCAAAAACCAAGGCTTTATTGAAGATATCGATGCTATCGAATCGTTGATCATTGACTGGGAAACCAATTCTGCAGCCGTTATCACCAAAGAAAGCACCGACGGGCTCGAAAAGAAATTAGGAAAGAAAACTGTCACCTCCGGTTGCGGCCAAGGCACCATGTTCGGCAATGTGATGAAAAAGCTCGAAGGTATACAGCTGCCAACACCGACTATCCCCCAATCCAAACTATACGAATTGCTTGAGGCGCTTACTCACCATAACGAAACATACAAAGCAGCAGGCGCGGTTCACGGTTGTGCGGTATGTAAAGACACCGAGATCCTTTCATTTGTGGAAGATGTCGGTCGGCATAACGCAGTCGATACCCTTGCTGGTGAAATGTGGCTCAAAGGCGAAATCGGTGCCGATAAGATTTTCTATACCACAGGCCGACTAACCTCCGAGATGGTGATCAAAGTCGCGCAAATGGGGATCCCTGTCCTACTTTCCCGCTCCGGAGCTACCCAGATGGGTTATGAACTTGCCCAGAAACTCGGTATTACCATGATTGCCCGCGCCAAGGGACACCGCTTCCAAGTGTATAACGGGATGGAGAACCTCATTCTTGATATCAAGGGTGATAAATAATGGAGAGCGCTTACCCGGAGTTTATGAATGCCAAGCAAGTTGCTGAGTATCTCGATTTAAATGAAAAGAAAGTCTATGCATTGGCCAATGATGGGCTTCTTCCTGCAACAAAAGTAACCGGCAAATGGTTATTCCCTAAGGCGTTACTAGATAAGTGGCTACTGGAGTCCTGCCATAACGGTGTTCTGAGCGACCGACTGTTAATTGCCGGCTCCGATGACCCATTATTGCAAATGATTGTGGGTGACATGGCAAACAAACTGGGGAGTACCGCCCTTATTGGTTATACCTCCACCGGCACCCGCCAGGGTCTTGCGATGTTAAGCAAGGGACATGTCGATATGTGCGCAATCCATTGGGGACATGCGGAAGAAGCGGCCCTTCGTCATCCTGCGTTACTGCAACAGTACAGTGGCCATCGTAACTGGGTTCTGATCCATGCTTTTGAACGCCAGCAGGGGCTGGTCGTCTCGCAGGAAATTGCTGACTGCGTCAATAACCGTTCAATTCAGCCTCAAGAGTTACTGTCCTCACGTTGGCGGTGGGCGTTGAGGCAAGAAGGTGCAGGCAGTATGCGTGCGCTGTCGGAGTGGCTTCATACCCACGCCTTTACTATCGACATGCTAACCAGCGTTGATACCTGTAATAGCGAACGTGAGCTTGCATCCTATATTGCCCGTGGAGATGCCGATGTCGGGTGTGCGAGCCAAAGTACCGCAGGTGAATTCGGCCTCGGTTTCATTCCTCTGTGTACCGAAGCGTTCGAACTGGTGATCCCAAAAAATATCTACTTCAGGGATCTCCAACAAAAGCTATTACATGCCTTAGGCGATAGTCATATCCAAGGTAAAGGCGATCAGCTAGGTGGCTATAACTTCAGTCGTAGTGGCCAGCAAGTCTGGAGTGGGAAATAGCGATATCGCCACCCGCAGATTTCCATAAGCCATTTTTCGCACTTCATCTTTATAGGGGGAATCCTTCCCCCTTATCCAATTGTCCTTCTCGCAGCCCCTTCTGCAAAGCCACATCCCATAGATAAACTGCGCGATAGCAAAAACAGAATGTGTCCTTTATACAGCCGCGGATGACTGCAATCTTTTCACCCCAAAAAACACATAAACCACTTAAATTTGCCATCATTTATAATTACATTTTCTAAATATGCTCTTTCGCATGATCTAAAACCAAACTGACAACTTTTAAATTCCTATTCCTGCTGAAAACAACATTGTTTTACAGATAGATCAATCAATAAAGTCAAGACAACTGACGCTTTCATCTATATGTATTTATTAATATTTATCTTGCGTCATATATACGATATTTATCACTGGTCGGATGTGACAAATGAAACCCAAAAAGAAAAAACGTGAGCAATTACTCTAAAACGTGAAATTCCCCCTAGGAATCTTGATCTAGGCCACAATTTAGCAGGTTTTGCTTTGAGGATTTGTGCCACTAGATGCACACTGAACTCGGTCATCTGACCAGTAAATTACTCTGCAATTGAATGTAAAATGAATACCGCGTAAGGAGTGGTCATGAATTATTTCATCACCGGCGCAACTGGATTTATCGGTTCTCAGTTATTACAACGTCTGGCTAAACGACCTGGTGATATCTACATACTCACCTATGACAAGATTTCTGAAGATAGACTGGAAGCACTGTTAGAAAAACAACATCTGCCTAAGAACAAGTTCCACTGTATTAAAGGCTCGATTACCGAACCAAATTTAGGTATCTCCGCTGAAGATACGAAAAACCTGACAGGAAAAATTGATCAATTCTTCCACCTTGCAGCCATCTATGATTTGACGGCTAGCGAAGAAGATATGATGCGCGCCAATATTGACGGCACTGAACATACGTTACGTTTTGCCGAGCGCATTAATGCAGGTTGTTTCCATTACTTCAGTTCAATTGCTGTTGCGGGCCAATACCGTGGCTGGTTCCGTGAAGATATGCTCAATGAAGCAACTGGGCTTGAGCATGCTTACTTCTCAACCAAGCATAATGCAGAAAAACTAGTACAAGAAACAGCAACAATCCCTTGGCGTGCCTACCGTCCGGGTATTGTTATCGGGGATTCAAAAACGGGTGAAGCCGATCGTGTTGATGGCCCTTACTATTTCTTTAAGATCATCCAGAAGCTACGCCGCGCTCTGCCTGAGTGGGCTCCGTTACTTGGTCTTGAAGGTGGTCGCCTGAATCTAGTACCGGTTGATTATGTTGCCGATGCTATCGACCATATCTCTCACAAGCCTGAGTTGGATAATCAGTGTTTCCATATTGTTGACCCTGATCCATACCGCTCTGGTGAAGTGATCAACCTGTTTGCAGAAGCTGGCCATGCACCACGTATGGCGATGCGATTGGATATGCGAGTTTTCCGCATGATCCCTTCTCACTTCTGGTCTCAGCTTGGCCAAGTACCTGCACTTAAGCGTTTTATCGATGCCATCAGTAAAGAGATGGATATGCCGCAAGACGCGCTAGGCTACTTTAACTACCCAACCCAGTTTGATTGCAGCAATACCTTAAATGCACTGTCTGACAGTAACATTTGCTGCCCTCGCCTTGCAGATTATGCAGACAAGATTTGGGACTACTGGGAGCGTAACCTCGACCCTGAATTGCATGTTGAGAAAACGCTACAAGGCTGTGTAAATGACAAAGTGGTTGTTATTACTGGCGCCTCTTCAGGTATCGGTTATACCACAGCCATTAAACTTGCAAGAACCAAGGCTCGTCTCGTGCTGATTGCCCGCGACCTTGAACGTCTGCAGCAGACTCGTAACGAAATCGAACGTCTTGGTGGCCATGCATCCATTTATCAATGCGACCTAAGCCAGGATGAGCCATCTCAGGCAGTGATTAAGCAAATCAAGCACGATCACGGTAAAGTTGATATTTTGATCAACAATGCTGGCCGTTCAATTCGCCGCTCAGTAGAAAAAGCGACTGACCGTCTGCATGATTACGAACGTACGATGCAGATCAACTACTTCGGGTCGCTTCGTATGATTCTGGGCAACCTGCCAGAGATGATCGAAGCCGGTGAAGGCCATATCATCAACATCTCTTCCATTGCGGTGTTGACCAATCAGCCATTGTTCTCGGCTTATGCGGCGTCGAAAGCTGCATTGGACACCTTTACCCGTACAGCAAGTACAGAGTTAGGTGGCCAAGGTATCGATTTCACAACAATCAACATGCCGCTAGTTGAAACACGCATGATTTCCGATCATTACCGTGAGGCTGAAGGGGGTATCCCACTACTGACTCCTGAAGAAGCAGCAGACTTGATCATCAAAGCGATTATCGAGAAACCAAAACGCATTGCGACCAAGCTTGGCCTATTAGGCGCCTTCATTCACGGTGTTTACCCGAAACTGGGTGAGTTGCTAATGGCGACGGGCTACAACCCAGAGCACGGAAAGCATGACGGTGAAGATGCTGAGCCTAAACAACCTTCAGCTGATGTAGTAGCCATTAATAGCATCATGCGCGAAATACACATGTAAGGATGAGAGCAATGCAAGTTTCAGTAATACATGACTACAAAGAAGATCTCGATACCTTACTACGGTATTTCAGTGAAGAAGAACTGATCGCTGAAAAATATCAAAAACTAGGTGGCAAGAACGTTCGAGTGACTGCTCTGGCAGAAACTGAGGATGGCTTCCGCATTGAGACCCAGCGTGAGATGCCAGCCAATGTACCAGCCGTACTCAAAAGCTTGTTAGGTAACTTTAATACTATTAAGCAATCAGAGTCATGGCATTGGCAAGAAAATGAGCAGTTGATCTGTAAACTTCAGATTGAGATCTTAGGTGTTCCAGCGACGATTACCGGCCAGATGGTATTCAGTGAGCCGGCAACTCGCCCAGGCATCGCGACATCAAACCATGTCACTATGGATGTGAAATCGGCTATTCCGCTGGTTGGCAGTACGCTAGTTTCTTTCATTTGCGGTGACATGAAAGAACAAATGCAAGCTGAGTATGATTTCCTGCGCGAAGTACTACCTCAACTTGTTGCAGAAGAGCAATAACGTTCATCCCGTCACCTTCGGCAACCCCAGATTATGTTATTGATGGGGTTGCCGGATGTGAAGCTCGAATAACAAGGAAAAAATGATGAAAACCAAAGATCGGATTTTGTCAGTTAGTCTTGAGCTGTTTAATCGTGATGGTGTTGGTCAAGTCAGTACATTAATCATCGCCACTGAGATGGGGATCAGCCCAGGAAACCTCTATTACCATTTCCGCGGCAAAGACGAAATTATTGCGACACTTGTCAATGAGTTACAAAACTCCCTAACAACTGTTAGCAATGAGTATGCAAGTCAGGTCAAGGACTTTGACGATTACTGGCCCTTTATGCATACGGTAATGGCGCTATTTACCCATTACCGCTTTTTGTTCAGAAACTTGGACAGTTTAAACGGCCAAAATCCGCAAATTAAGCGTAAAATCAGAACCCTGATCCTTAAGCTACGTCATCTATGTAATGACATGCTCAAGCACCTCGTCGAGTTGGGTAAGCTAAAATGCGATGAGCAAAGCCTACCGCTACTGGCAGATAACTTATTGCTCGTTAGCCTGAACTGGCTCAACTACCAAACGCTGCTTGATGATCATTACACCGAAAGTGACCTCGCTCGCTCAGGTGTACTGCGGTTGATCTCTTTGGTAGAGCCTTACCTGACTGAAAACGCAAAGTCTCCATTCTTCACCCACAAAGATTTGGTTGAAGAGCTGGTTACCTAACCGTTTCAGGTCAACACTAAACATTTATTTTAAACACCCCAAAGTATCTCTGGGGTGTTTTTGTTTTTCCCGACAGATGATTTGAACAATCATTTCAATTTAACACTTTAAGAACTTTTACTTAACTACAAATACACTCTTACATTTTGAAATATCATCCTACGGTAAAGTATATAACTCTACTATTAATCGTTAGTTGTGGAAGTGTGTGGATGAACGTTAAGTTATTAAAAAGCCTATCAGAATCAACCCTCTGTATCCTGGTATTCTACACCTGCTTCCACTGGCTAATGGTGAGGTTTGCCGGTGAGTTTTATACCGATCTCATTGGCAAATTTTTCCGTTTCTACCTCGTTTCCTCAACCTTATTTATCATCCTAGAGGTATTGCAGTTCTATCGCGGTAGCTCCTGGGGATACTTGGCTTATGCCTTTGCCACAATCGCCATCATGGCATCCTCCTTTGAACCAAACCTGCTCAATGAAATAGCTCTCCAACTCATGATAAGTTTAGGTGCCTTAGGCTTCGTCATTTGTATGTACCAGTGGTGGGAAGATAAAGAGTATGAAGATAGAGAATTTTAGCTGGCTGGATAATTAACAATAAACTCACTTTACCATCGACTTTCCTCAAGCTACCCTTGTCGGTAATTGTAAAAAACCGTTACGACAAACAAGGAGTGGTTTTGTTTCACCATCTCAAACTACTAGTTTCCATCAGTCTGGCCTTATTCATCTCAACCTCCCATGCCAGCAAACTGAATCCTGAAAACATTCAGACCGCGTCAGTCAGTACTTTTGTTACTGACCTTGACACCAACAAGACGTTATTTCAAAAAAATACTGAAGTCGTGATGCCCATTGCCTCACTCACCAAGGTGATGATGGCAATGGTTGTTCTGGATGCCAAACTTCCGCTGGATGAAGCTATCTCTTTTAAGAAGATAGATAAGGAAAGGATATACAGCGGCTATTCACGTATCAGGATGGACTCTACCCTCAGCCGGGGTAACGCCCTTCACATTGCCTTGATGTCTTCTGAGAATCTCGCTACGGCGGCCTTAGCACGGCAATACCCTGGAGGGTATGATGCCTTCATCAAAGCGATGAACACCAAAGCCAAAGCGTTGGGTATGACAGATACGGTTTTTGTCGACAGTTCTGGCTTGAACCCTGAGAACGTTTCTACTGCTGCTGACATCACCAAAATGATAAAAGCCGCGTATCAATACCCCAAGATAAAAAAATACAGCACCACGCCGGTACATACTGCTTATTTCAAAAAGCCTCGATACAAATTGGGTTATACCAACACAAATGCGTTAGTCAGAGGCCAGAAGTGGGATGTCGCGTTAAGCAAAACCGGGTATTTAGATATAGCGGGTCACTGCTTGGCAATGATCACTCACGTGGAAGGGAGAAAGCTACTTATCGTTACGCTGGATGCGTATGGCAAGCTAACACCGATTGGTGATGCGGGAAGGATCAAGAAATGGTTGCAAAACGGTAATAGCGGAAAAGTATCAGAATCGGCCATGCACTATCAAAAGCAAAAACTCTCGACACTCGCTAATTAAACGTATCGTTCAAGTTAACCTATCTTCAAGTTAACCTATCTTCAAGTTAACCCGCGCGATACACAGTAACTCTTACTAAATCGAGCCCTGAAATATGGGCTCTGATATATTAGCTCGCTTTCTTATCAATCGACTCACCTGCCTCTTTGAATTTCTCTTGGATAAACCCAGCCATTAGCTTCACGGCTTCCCTTGCTTCACTTAGTTGGTAAAACAGCGGATACACATGCGGTACCCCCTTCACGACATTGACCGTCACATCATTGCCCGCTTCACCCAAGCGTTCGGCAAGGTGAATGGCATCATCCATCAGTAACTCTTCAGTGCCACAAGTAACAAAGGTCGGAGGAAGATCATAATGATCAGCGTAATAAGGTGAAATATCGGGGTCACACGGATTCTGCATCCCGATGTAGTTATTGCGCATCAAAAGTAAGGTACTCAGATCAAAGAAAGGATCATCTTTGCATTTCTTGAAAGCTGATTCACCGGTCACCGCCATATCCGATACCGGCGACATCAGAATACCACCAGCAGGCTGTGGTAGCTTAGCTTCACGGATCCGCAGCATCGTCGTCAGCACCAGGTTACCGCCCGCAGAATCCCCAGCAAAGAAGATCTGGTGAGGATGGTATCCCTTTACCAATAACCCTCGGTAAACCGCAAAGCAGTCATCAGGCGCGGCTGGATACGGGTTTTCTGGCGCTAAGCGATAGTTGACCATCAGGCCGCGTGATTTAGTGTGATTCGCAAGGCGGGCTAAGAAAGCACTGTGAATTTTTGGGCTGTGAAAACAAAAACCACCACCATGAAAATAGAGGATGATCTTATTTCCGCTGCTTTTGGGCATGTCAACCCAATCACAAGAGACGTCAGAAAAACGTGTCGGCGTGATCTCCATCCCCTTTGGTGCAGCAATAAATGGCCCATAGTTATCAATAGATAATATGAGGTCTCGCATTTCTTCGGTTGATTCACAGTTTGCAAGACGTTGCCGCATAATTCGGAATAAAACCTTGTTGAAAGCCCTATTACGCCAACTCTCCATATCGCCACCTTTTTTACAATTCATTTACAAACTTAGAATTAAACAAGGGGTTTGGTCAATATCTGATAGTAAAAAAATGATATTATTCTAAAAGAAGTGCCTAGTTTTCTGTTGTTTAAGGTTAAAACAACTGTTTTCTAGGGCGCATAAAAACTCTGCCAATAAAGGCAGCAAAAATGACAAAAAAGGTGCGCGTGCATGGCCCACGCGCAACCTAAAGGCTTCACAACCTGCAGACTGGGAACGGTTGCTCAGCCCGGGGCTACTTATTGTCTGGCTGGCATAAACGTAGCCCCGTATTGGCAGTTACTCTGCTTCTGCCAACTTCTCAACGGCTTGAGTCAGTTTGTCGATTTTCTCGTCCATACGCTCAAGCTTCTCACGGTCAACGCCACTCAGACGGTAGAACAGATCATTCATACCTGCTTCTACTTCTTCTGTTGCTTTTTCCGTGTTTTTACCAATACATTCTTTCGCTTGGATTTCTACTTCTTTACCGCGCTCAACAAGCTCATCAAACATCGTATTTGATTTCTCATTCAGCTGCTGAGCTTCTTCCAAGCTACGGCTATAAATACCAAGGCCTGCTAACCAAACGTTACGTGCAATGCCTTCACCACTTTCTACGACATTTTTTGCCGCTTTCACTACTGTATTACTGCTCATAATAATATCCTCTTGCGTTATCTTGCTTTAAGCACGCTCGTATGCTTATACCACTTCAGGTTTTGTACTTTCAGCTGGCTTGGCCACCTGGTCTTCAGCTTTTGCCTTAGGTTCCGCAACAGCTTTAGGTGCTGCTACGGTCTGTGGCTTTACCGGCGCATCAGCCTCTTTCTTCTCTGCCTCTGGTTTAGCGACGGCAGGAACAGGCTGAGCGGCTTTCACGGTTTTACGGCGTGCAACACTCGGTTTCTTGGCTGCAGGAGCTGCTTTCTCAGTTGCCTTCGCAGCTGTGCGCTTACGTGGTGCCGGTTTTTTCTCAGCTTGTGCCTGATGACGCTCAACTAGAGCTTCAATGTTGGCGGTAAGCTGATCAATCTTGTCATCAACACGGTCAAGGCGCTCGTTATCTAAGCCGATGAATTTCTGAACCATGTTATGCATGCGTTCTTCAATCGCGACAGAAGTCTGGCTGCGTGCTGTGTGAACTCGCTCTTTGGTTTTTGACTCAACCGCGCGGCCACGCTCAATCAGCTCGTCAAAAAGGCTCTTGCCCTTGTCAGAAATCTGATTAACTTCTTCAGCGCTCTTAGCATAAGCACCAAGGCCTGCTAACCAAATGTTGTATACCATTGCGTCACGAATCTGCTCTTTGTTTGATTCTTCCGCAGTCTGTTTAAAAATGCCCATCAGTTTCCCCTCCATACTTTTGCGATAATGCCAGCCAGTGGGTATTGCCTGACTGCTTGTATGTAATTTACGAATTTCGATTAGAATGTTCTCCCTAAAACAACACTTTATCGATGAGGACACGATGTTTTTGATGTGGATCACAGAGAGACTGAAGGAAAGTAAGAAGAATCATAGAGATAAAAAAAGAGCTCGAAATGAGCTCTTTGAAAAATAAAAGTGATGCGTAGTGAATTAACTCGCCAACAAGTGTCTGTCGAGCTGTTCAGTAATATGGCTTTCGATTGTGGGGCCGAAAAAGGCCGCGGCAAAGCCGACAAGTTGAAGCTGAATCGTTATTTTACCTTCTTCGGCATGTAAGTAACCTTTTGCTGAAGAGTGTTTGATATGCATTTTATCGTCTTGCCAGGACCAAGTAAGGCCATACTCCTGTTCAAGCTGACCTGCAATTTTCTCGCTTAGCATAGTAATGTCATCATGTGCTCTGTCATGATGGCGTTCAATTAAAATCGTCACAGAAGTTCTCGCGCATTAGTGTATTTACTCAGTCACCTTTTTTTAACATACGGCCTAACCATAAAAAATTCTGTGGGCGAGCTCTAACAAATTGAAATTTGTTGCAGATGCCTCATGAGAATAGTCCTCACCTGTCACTGTTACGGATGATTTACGAACGATTAGCGCACACTATAAAATGCGCCGTAACAATGTCGGTAAGATCAAGCTAGCTCCAACTGCCAGTTTCGCACCTTTGACTGCATTTTGGTAAGGCTGTTTTTCCGATGATGTGAGCACAGCTCCAAGAAATAAACCTATCCCAGCCATCTTTATTAATGTCGAGGGGGCGCTAACCGTCATATACCCACCAGCCGCTGCAACAACCAGCCGCTGAAACTGAGTACACTCAATGGGTAACCCATGGGCTTCACGAACAAATTGCTCACAGTTTTGACTAAATAAGTTATACCTCCGCCCAAGCTTCGATCTCGCATACAACACGGCTTGTAGTGGATTCGCCCCGTTAATGTCACTGACCTCAATTCGCCGGCCTTCAGAAAAATCAGGCTCAGTTTCTCGCTCTATCCGCCGCCATTTTTTCGAATTATGAATTACATAGCCATACCCATCAGCGATTCCGTAGTGCCAATAAGTACTACAGCGAATCCTCACTACCGTACCGGCCGGGAAATTTGTGCTGCGCATAAATACATCTATCCAAGTCGCTATCAGTTCCGTAAAGCCTAGCTGTTACTGTGCAATAATGTGAAATTTGTCTCATTTCAAATAAGAATTAATTTTATTGGCCTCTCACGAGTTTTACCTTTGAAGCTTGCTACCAATCCTTTCGAACGCTGCTAACATAAAATAAACGTCAAAATAATGACAGAAATCACAATAATTTTTTGACTGGCGACACTTTATTATGATCATAAGAAGTATATTTTTGTATTTGTTCATGAGTTTCGCAATTGGCTGCCAATCCATTCCAACGGTAGATCAGGGGAATTTAAGTGCTCCAACAGCTTCAGCCCAAACATTGCCTGATGACGCCAATGACCAATGTGAAATCGATAAACGGTTATTTGCGGGCAGCTTTATTGCAACAGGATCGACTGTTGAAGCCTCTCAAGAGCCTGATATGTGGGATCTCTTAGCCAATGAACTGACCATGTCAGTGCCTAATAACCGCACGATCCGTTATTACAAACGCTGGTATGTGAATAACCCCTACCATATCGAAAAAGTCACCGCCCGGGCAGAGCCTTTTCTTCACTATATATACCAGCAAGTTAACGCTCGTGATTTACCCATAGAGCTGGTACTCCTGCCTTTTGTCGAAAGCAGCTTTGATCAGTTCGCCTACTCTCACAAAGGCGCTGCAGGTCTATGGCAATTTACCGAGCCAACCGGTAAAACATTCGGACTAGATATCATCAAAGGATATGACGGCAGGCGGGATATTGTCTCTTCAACAGACGCTGCTCTGGATTTATTGGAGTACCTTTACGATAAATTCGATGAAGACTGGCTTCACGCCATCGCCGCATACAATACCGGAGGTGGCCGAGTCAGAACAGCGATCAAACAGAATAAAAAACAGGGTAAATCTACTGACTTCTGGTCCCTTAAATTACCCAAGGAAACACGCCATTATGTTCCTAAACTATTGGCCATGGCAGACTTAGTAAAGCACCATGACTACCGCTATGACATTCCCCTGCACCCAATAAAAGCAGAGGCCGTCCTAGATGAGATCACAATCAGTAGAAGGGTAAAACTAGGCACAGTGGCTGCGTACTCAGGGTTGTCCAGCAAAGAGCTTTACCATTACAACCCAGGCTTTACAGCAGGATATACCCTACGCGACAAAGACAATAAAATATTAATGCCCATAAAAAACAAGACCCAGTTCTTTGAGCATAAAAATGCACGAACTTATACCAAGCAAACCTATGATGTATATGACATAAAAGTGGGTGATTCATTGAATCAACTCGCTTACATCAACAACATTACTGTCGACTTACTCAAACAAGTGAACAATCTTAATGGGGCAACTATCTTTGCAGGACAAAAGCTGCTGATACCAAAGCTAACGATAAACGAATAATAGATGCCACGGTGAAAACCTCTCACCGTGGCTTAAGTGATGTCAAACACCCTATCTGCATTGGTCTTATTTAGCCGCAATTGCTACCAGTGTAGAGTCGTTATTGCCTGGGATGTCGCTTTTTATCGGCGTGACATTTAACTGGGTAATTTCCGTTGAGGTTTCGTTGTACTGAAGTGCGCCACGGCTATCTGGCTGTAGCAATGCTAGCGCTTGGCTTTCAAACAATGAGAGCGTCTTGAGATCTGCCTCATTATGGGATAACGATAGCCCGATTAGCACACCAGCCATCAAACACACAGGGGCAACCAAGTGCCTAACAACGAATATGCACGCCATAGCGGCAACTGATATCAGCGTCGCCAGATAGATCCCCCCCGATAAACTGGAGTAAAAAGCGATATAAAGCGCTAAAAATTGAAGCAAGGCTCCGAGTGATAAAACTGCAATTTTCATCGTGTCATCCGTAACTTGGCCTTTTCTGCAAGTATAGACATTCCCAAAAAAATACCCGAAGTTTTATGCGCAATCAGAATAGATCATACAAATTGATAATGTGCACAATTTTATCAAATAGTGCTTTATTCGTAAGAAATTTGATCTATGATGAAAAAGTGAAAAGAAAAACGCAAAGATCTTCAATTTGTCATAAAAGGGTAATATATGCAGCATCAGGAAATGATTAATCCAACGCACACTGGCATCATCACACGCACCGTATTCACAAGCCTTGTCTTTATGGTTGTTGGCCTTGTACTCATGTAACCACCTAACGGTAATTAGCAATGAAACTTTTACTATTAAAGCGTTCATTAAAGTAAAAAGGGCATGTTAATAACATGCCCTTTTTACTTTCCGTCTCAATCAAATCGTCTCTAAGTCTACAATCATCTTGTTTTCGCTATTGGCCTTTTCTGGCAGATAAACGGTAAACACCGATCCTTTCCCTATTTCAGACTCCACCACGATGTCACCGCCAATCCCGCTGACAATCCCCTGGCTGACTGAAAGCCCGAGCCCGGTTCCGCTTCTTCTGGTGGTATAGAATGGATTAAATATTCGCTCGATATGATCTTGGCTGATCCCACAGCCATGGTCGGTAATTTTTACCACAGCACCCATCGCCGTACCCTTTTCATCCAGCCAATCTTCAGTACTAACATGCAGCGTACCTTTATCGTCCATCGCATGAATACCATTCATCTGTAGATTGACCAGTACCTGAAGCATTTGATGGCGGTTCACTTCTACACTACAACGCGCATTGAGTTCCGTTTGGATCTCGACATCGTATTTTTTGGTGCCGCTTCTCACCAAGGTTAAGCTTTCTTCGACAATCGGGTTCAAATGCTGCCAAGTCACCTCATCTTGCACGCCTCCCTGGCGGCTGTATTGCAATAAGCTTCGGGTGATATTCCGAATGCGGTCTATCTGCTCATGGATTGCTTCTAGCTCTTCGCGAACTCGCTCGGTCTCATCACCTAATTCATATTGCATCAACTCTACATTGCCCAAGATGACCGCAGTTGGATTATTGATTTCATGAGCAATGCCCGCCGTGAGCTCACCTAACGCTGCCAGCTTCTCATTACTGACCAATTTACTTCTGGCTTGGTTCAACAATTTAATATGCTGCTCTAGCTCTTCAGTTTTCTCACTTAAGCTTTGGGTACGCCTCTGTACCTTGTCTTCGAGCTGAATC
Organism: Photobacterium satsumensis; assembly: GCF_050336935.1. Lineage (NCBI taxonomy): Bacteria > Pseudomonadati > Pseudomonadota > Gammaproteobacteria > Vibrionales > Vibrionaceae > Photobacterium > Photobacterium satsumensis. The sequence continues at coordinate 737,956 of NZ_JAKJSK010000007.1, read as the reverse complement.
GATGCCTGTTTTATCGCTTCATTACGTTGGTGCAATTGGTCCAGCATGGTATCGAACTGTTTGCCGAGAATTTGTAGTTCATGGCCACGGGTGAGGTCCAAACTCCCTATACGGCGATCAAGCCCCAGTTGAATCGCTGATACAACCTGATGCATTTTCTCAATAGGTCTAAACAAATCCCGGGCACCGCGATACACAAATAACCCAGAGATCAGTAACACAATGAGAATCCCTACCCCAAGCTCAACAATATTGGTGAGGTAAATTTTGATCATCGGCCATTCTAGATAACCGGTATAAAGCATACCGATAATATTGCCGTTGTAATCTTTCAAAGGTTCATAAGCAGAAACATACCAGTCGTCATAGACAAAGGCCCGATCCACCCACATTTCCCCTTGCTTGAGGACTGACTCTTTAACATCATCAGAAACACGGGTTCCTACCGCTCGCCCGTTCCGCTGAGTGCTGTCCAAAGGCACATTGGTACTGACCCGAATATCACTCATAAACAGCGTAACGGTTCCGATGCTACCCTCAGGCAAGGTGTCAGAGGCGTAAACCAAGTCACGAATACGGTCAACCAGCTGGGTACTGTTATTGAGTAAAATCCCGCCATCGACAATCCACTGTAGATCACCTTGTTGGTTGAAAATAGGAATCAAACTTCGGCTGATCAAGCCATCAGATACCAACGTGTTTTCACTCAGCAGTGGGATTTGGGCGCGAGCGGGAAGATCAGAATGAAGACCATCCAATTCGTAAGCAGCTAACCGCTCGAAAAAGGTCTGTTCCTGGCCTTTTTGCAATAACTGACGATTGGCTTTCGGAAACTCCCCTAAGGCTGAAGCTGGGTGGATCACCACAAAGTCCAAATCGTATTGGTTTGCTTGCTGCTTGACCCAGTCAATCAGCTGGCTTTGGTCCTCCCTGAGCAAGGTCTGAAATTGGTAGGACTCTGTTAACGAGCCAAGCCGCATCCGCTGCTCTTTTTGCAAGAGCTCCATACTATGGTGAGCCACAGCCAGATCAGCCCGGACATTCATCAACGCATTCTGCCAAGTGTACATTACCGTCCAGTACATGGTCAGAGCTATCAGCGCCAACAAAGTGATAACAATGGGCACAGAAGTTAACAGAAGTAACCGGTAACGGACCATCGTCCGAAAACGTCGAACCCAAATCGCAATGCAGTGTTTCATCGTTGGCCTTATTGTTCGGTTACGCTCAGGACTTCATCCGTCCATTCCTTGAATTTGCGCTCCAGCGTTTTGCGCGCAACGCCGAGTTGTCTCGCCGCGGCCGATTTATTGCCTGCATGGGAATCAACGACCTGCATGATGTGCGCTTTTTCTACTTCCTTTAGGGTCCAATCGCTCGGGTAACAGAAGGTTGTCTCACCACTCTCACTGTCATGGCAGCGGCAAGGCTGATGGCTTTCACTGCCTTGCGCTAATATTGCATCGTCTGGCAGTTGCTCATCATCTGTGACAGGGTCACTCGAAGCATGGCTACCAACCGGTGCCTCACCTGCCAACTCGCGCCAGTAATCTGCTGGGGGTTTACCCAACAACAAACAGCGCTCCATCATATTCCGCAGCTCACGGATATTACCTGGCCAATCGTAGGCTTGCATGGCTTTAATATCTTCATGCATCCAGCTCACTGGCTTAGAGCCAAGATCTTTGGCTAACTGTTGGGTAAAGTGATGGGCCAAGGCCGGTATATCATCTAGCCGTTCACGCAAAGCCGGTAGCTCAATCGTCAATACATTGAGGCGATAATACAAATCACGACGGAAACGCCCTTCTGCCACTTCTTCTTTAAGGTTTCGGTTAGTGGCAGCCACAATCCTGACATCGACCTTCACTTCACGTTCGGCACCTACCGGACGAATGGCTTTTTGCTCCAAGGCACGCAGCAACGAGGACTGCATCGACAAGGGCATTTCGCCAATCTCATCAAGGAACAATGTCCCGTTGTTTGCGACCCGAAATAGTCCTTCACGTCCTTTCTTCGCGCCGGTAAAAGCCCCTGAGACATGACCAAACAATTCACTCTCGAGCAAATCCGGTGCAATCGCGCCACAGTTAAGAGGAACAAACGGCCCACTACGATTACTCAGTTGGTGTAGTGCACGGGCAACCAGTTCCTTACCCGTGCCCGATTCGCCTTCGACCAGCACGGCAGCTTGGGAAGGCGCGATTTGGCCAATCAATTTTTTCATCGACAGCGTGCTGTGCGCATCACCAATAATATCTACCGGATAACTTCGCTCGACATCGCGCTGCAGGGCAAAATTCTGCCTTTCGACCAGACGTCGTTCAATACAACGCTGCACCGACTGCATCATCTGATCCAGATTGAATGGCTTGAGTATAAAGTCTGAAGCGCCTGCCCGCAGTGCCCTAATGGCCGTTTCTAAGTCAGCATAGCCGGTCATGAAGATCACATCGCTACGACGAGTCTGAGGGTCAAAAGCTTCGTGCCATTCAATACCAGAGCGGCCAGGTAAATTAATATCAACAATGAGCAGGTCAAAATGACAACGTTTACGAAGCTCTTCTGCTTCCTCGATACTTCCTGCAACATCAACCTGAGCAAACTGTTTGCTCAGCGCTTTTTTTAGAATGGCACGCATTCCTGGTTCATCATCAACAACCAGAACAGAAACCGCAGACCATGACACTGACGCATTTTCAGACATAAAAACTTAAATACATTATGGTTATAGTGGTGAGACATTTTGTCCCAGTTTCAATCGCTCTGTCAAAGATGTTTCAAAATGTTTTTTTAACAATGTGAAGACTGACAATTATTTTGTTTTAAATCATTATCTTATAGCTGCAACCAGAGGTATTATACGCAACAAGTTCAAGTTGGCACTCGATTTGCTTATTGACTCGTTCATAGCGATGGGGAATATCTCCTTAGGAGAGCTTCCCCTCACTTGCTTAAAATAAATGACAAATGACAAATGACATTCAGTCAGGAAGACCTATGAAATTATTAAAAACGACTCTTATTGTGTTGGCCCTTGCTTCTTCAGCTGCGATTCAAGCTGCAGAGGATATGACGGTGCGATTGGCGACAACTACCAGTACATATCACTCTGGCCTATTGGACTACTTGCTACCTGAGTTTAAAAAAGACACTGGCTATACCGTAGAAGTGCTTGCCGCCGGTACCGGTAAATCTCTACGTATGGGTGAAAATGGGGATGTCGACTTAGTGATGACCCACGCCCCTAAAGCAGAAGCGGCTTTTGTTAAGAAAGGCTTCGGTGTGCTGCCGCGTAAGTTAATGCACAACGATTTTGTGATTGTTGGCCCTAAATCTGACCCAGCCGACATCACAGATGTAAAAGATGTGACCAAAGCGCTTAAAGCCATTGCCAACGAAAATGAAACCTTCGTTTCCCGCGGTGATGACTCTGGAACACACAAAAAAGAGCTTAACCTTTGGGCACAAACCAAGATGGAGCCAAACTTCGGCGGTTACAAAGCGGTGGGCCAAGGCATGGGACCAACATTGAATATGGCATCTGAGCTACAAGCTTACACCATGACTGACCGTGGTACCTGGCTGGCATACCAGAACAAGCTTGATCTAAAAATCGTACTGCAAGGTGACTCTCGCTTGTTCAACCCGTACCAGGTCATTCTTGTTAACCCAAGCCGTTACCCAGACATCAACTACCAAGGCGCAAAATCATTCAGTGACTGGTTGGTTAACTCAAAAGCACAAACCATGATCAACGATTACAAACGACACGGCGAACAACTCTTCGTCGCGGATGCTATTGCTCAGTAAATGGATATTTGGCAAACCACACACCAAGCGATCCAACTACTCATGAGCGGTGATACCGCTCTATGGGGGATCGTTGGTGTTTCATTTTCGGTTTCACTGCTGGCAATTGGCATCGTGCTATTGCCAGCAATGCTGATCAGCTTTGCCCTCGCCTACGGAAAATTCCCTGGGCGTTGGCTGATTTTGTCTTTGTTTAACACTTGTCAATCTATCCCTACCGTGGTGATCGGACTGTTGCTCTATATGCTACTTTCACGCGCAGGACCACTCGGTGATTGGAAAATGCTATTCACCCAGCAAGCAATGATATTGGGGCAAATGCTGATTTGTTTGCCGATATTAGTGTCTATGATGCATGCCGCTTTTCAAAATAGTGATAAGCGGGCATGGGAAACAGCACTGACATTAGGTGCCAGTTTGCCAAGGGCCTTTATGAGCCTGATGTGGGAAAGCCGTTTTCCTCTGCTTGCAGCAGTCATTGCCGCATTTAGCCGAGTGATCACAGAAGTTGGCTGTTCCATGATGGTTGGTGGTAATATCCTCAATTCGACACGGAATATTCCAACCGCCATTGCATTAGAAAGCTCCAAAGGGGCCTTTGCACAAGGTGTTGCCTTGGGAATGGTGCTGCTGATTTTGGCATTAGGGCTAAACTTCTTCCTATCTGTTGCGCGTGGCAAAGCCCACCTGCGTACGAACTAAGCCGGAGAATTTGATGACACAACTCTCTATCGAGGCCACAGACCTATCGGTTAGGTTCAAAGACCGGCTCTTATTTCATATCCCGAATCTTGTTCTCGGACCAAGAGATGCTGTTTACCTCAGTGGCGATAATGGCGTAGGTAAAACAACCTTGCTGAAGGTCCTCAGTGGATTACAGCGCCCGACTACCGGCTCTCTCAACATCAATAAACCGTCTGTCCTACGACGTTTATTTTGCGCCCAGTCCAATAACGGGGTGATCTATATGCATCAAACCCCTTATATGTTCGATGGAACCGTGCTTGATAATGTCTGTTATGGCCTTAAATTCACCGTTCGAGAGCGTCGAAACCGACGAACAGAGGCGATCAATGCCCTTCGTATGGTAGGCTTGGAAACATTGGCCGATGAACACATTTCTGTACTCTCTGGTGGAGAAAGGCAGCGAGTCGCGATGGCCCGGGCATGGGTGATTAAACCCGCTGTGCTGCTGATGGATGAATCCAGTGCCAGCCTTGACCAAGAATCGACCGACCGCTTGGTTATCCTGTGCAAAGACCTATTGTCTCGCGGTACCAGCTTGGTGATTACCAGCCACCAAAAGAATGCGCTAACAGATCTATGCCGTCGCCAATGGACAATTTCAGACTCTCAACTCATTGAACGTGCTGATCTTCAGCTCGTTGACGAGGACAATAATAAATATGCCTACGCCGGATAACACAAGCTGGGTCATTTTGGCTGGCGGCCAAGCCAGCCGAATGGGTGGAAATGACAAAGGACTCGTCACGCTTGCAGGGCGAGCAATGATCGAACATGTCATCGACATCCTTGGTACACAAACTTCTTCTATCACTATCAACGCTAACCGAAACCAAGACACCTACCGTCAGTACGGTACAGTCTTTGGTGATCACATAAAGAATTATCCCGGTCCTCTGGGGGGGATGCATGCCGCGCTGCATCACATCGATACCGAGTGGGTTGGCTTTGTTCCCTGTGACTGCCCGGCCCTACCCGCTGATCTCGTCAGCAGAATGAGCCATGCCTGCGATAGCAATACCGATATCGCAGTCGCTCATGACGGCGAGCATATCCAACCGGTCGTCACACTGGTTAACCGCCGCATTTTGCCTAAACTTGAGCAGTTTTTAGAAAATGGCGACCGCAAAATCATTTTGCTCTATCGCCAATGCAACATGATCACCGTTGATTTCAGTGATCAACCCAATGCCTTTGTGAACCTCAATACGCCTGAAGAACTAGAACAATTCGGACAAGCATTATGAACCCAATTCAATCTACCCTGCCGATACTTGGCTTTGCCGCATGGAGCGGAACAGGTAAAACGACACTGCTAGAGGCGATGCTGCCAAAATTAGTTGAACATGGCCTTCGAGTTGCAGTGATTAAACACGCACACCATAACTTCGACATCGATAAAGAAGGCAAGGATTCATACCGCCTGCGTAAGGCGGGTGCCGCGCAAATGCTGATATCTTCCCGATACCGCCGAGCAATGGTAACCGAGACACCGGACGAAGAAGCTAGCCTGTCGCAATTAATTGCCCAGCTCGATCTCAACGCGCTCGATCTCATTCTCATTGAAGGTTTCAAGAAACTGAGCTTTCCAAAGATAGAGCTACACCGCAAAGAAATAGGCAAACCTTGGCTATTTCCTGAAGACAAAAACATCATCGCTATCGCTTCCGACGTACCGGCCGAGACTGATCTACCTCAGTTGGATATCAATGATCTCAGCAAGCTCACACAGTTTGTTGCCGATTTTACCAAACAACATTCTTGCCAATCATTAAGCTGCGGCGATCTCGATCCGTCGGGCATGTTATCAGTTGCAGAAGGTCGTGATCGTATCTTGACCCAGATTGTCGCACCTACCGCAGAGGCAACCGTTGAACTTAAAGCCGCTTTGGGACAAATTGTCGCAAACGACATTTTATCGCCGGTGAACGTGCCTCAGCACACCAATTCAGCAATGGATGGCTACGCCATTCGCAGTGATGATTTAGGTCGAGACAGCTACCACGTTGTTGCGCAGGTCATGGCGGGTCACAGCTACGAGCAACCACTGAATACCGGTGAGGCTGTTCGCATTATGACGGGGGCACCTGTACCTAAAAATGCTGACACCGTCATCATGCGTGAGCAAGCAAGCCAAGATGGTGACAGCGTCACCTTCGACTTAAGCATGGGGGCTATAAAGCCTGGTCAAAATGTCCGTCAAGCGGGTGAAGACTTAGCTATCGGCCAAGCTGCTGTTCAGGCGGGTGTACAAATCACTGCGCCTGAGCTGGGTATGATCGCTTCGTTGGGGTTGGACTCTGTGACGATCCGCCCTCAAATTAAAGTGGCTATGTTCTCTACCGGTGACGAAGTTCAGCATCCGGGAGAAGCGCAGAAACCAAACTGTATCTATGATTCAAACCGCTATACTCTGCATGCCATGCTAAGCAAAATCGGCTGTGAAGTGATTGATCTGGGCATCATCGAAGACAGTGAGCAAGCGCTCGAGGCGACGCTGACATCAGCGAGCCAACAAGCGGATCTTATTCTTTCTTCAGGGGGTGTTTCGGTCGGTGATGCCGACTACATCAAAACGATTCTCGACAAATTGGGGCAGATTAATTTCTGGCGTATCAATATGAGACCGGGCCGCCCACTCGCTTTCGGTCATATTGATAGCACCCCTTTCTTTGGTCTACCCGGCAACCCTGTCGCTGTTATGGTCGTATTCATGCAGTTCGTCGAGCCAGCCATTCGTAAGCTTCAGGGCATGCCTGATTGGCAGGCACCATTCTTCAATGCAGTGGCCGAAGAAAAGCTACGCTCTCGCCCTGGCCGCACGGAATACAGCCGAGGTATTTTCGGCATTGATGCCAACGGCCGCCTGACGGTAAGAAGCGCGGGTAAACAAGGTTCAGGGATTTTACGCTCGATGAGCGAAGCCAACTGCCTGATCGAGATATTGCCAGAACAGCCGGGGGTAGAAATTGGTGAGAAAGTGCGAGTAATTCCGCTGGAAAACCGCATTTAGTGGTATGGGATAAGGATGGTCTCTGTACTGCTGAAGTACAGTAACAGAGACTACCTACCTGAGAGATTTGCTGCAAAATCAACTGTATGAGTTTTTATTATGAGCACTCAGCAAACGGCGTTTAAGCCACCGTTTACTGAGTGCTTATTTTTTGCAGCTTCCGTGCTACTTTATTTTTCCTGAGCTTCTACACGTCTAGAAGATGGTTTTATTGTGCTACATACATAGCGGCTTAGCCTGTACATCGCATCTTGGAATTGCTCAGATAAAGTAACCTAGCCATTGTTCGTCAACTTTTGACAACCTGTCTGTTATACCTATTTCAAAGTCGGTACAGTATCGAAACTGAACCTTTGCTTATCGACTAAGTATTAAACGACTTTATACCATTATGGTAATGGTTTATATGTTATTGTCATTTCAGCCGTTTTAATCAATAGTACAAAATTATGTATTAAGTTGCACTAAAAAAATATTTGCACGCTATACTAGCTATCATAAGTGTGACAAATGTAATCGTTCACTAAGATTTGGTACAATAATCGGCCAACCCTTTGTGAGTTTTTGAGTCATTTTCAACCTTTATCGCCATTTTGTTTTACCCGCCTTCGTGATTTTTATTTCACTGGCTAGACCATTTAACGTGAAGATATCGGGTAGAATAGATGACAGTTTAATTAATCCACTATCAGTACGTTAGGCATGTTTCTAGATTCATATTACTTAGAAGAGAATGGTGTATTCAGCTTCACCCGTGAGCAAGCGAGTCACTTTGCAAAGAAAATCGCTGGCGATTTCAATCCCATTCATGATGAAGATAACAAACGTTTCTGCGTTCCTGGGGATCTTCTGTTTTCTGTTGTGCTGGCTCGTGCAGGCATCAGCAAAAAAATGCGGTTCGAATTTGCCGGCATGATCAACGATGGTATCGGGTTGAAAGCACACCACAGTTGCTTCAACGATTTCGCGATTGTTGACGACGCAGGTAAAGAATACCTTCATGTTACCCGTGAAGGTGAGATCAACACCGATAAAGCGCTTATTGAACAAGTTACTAAAAACTACGTTCAATTTTCGGGCATGAACTTCCCGCACATCATGGTACCTTTGATGAAATCTAAAGATATCATGATCAACACAGTGCGGCCGCTTGTGATCTACGAGAGCATGGAGCTAAATTTTGACCGCTTGGACCTTATCGCTCCGACGGTTGAACTCGCTGAATCACAAATCGAAGTTGAAGGTAAACGCGGTAACGTGACACTGAACTTCCACTTTAAAGAAAATGGTGAAGTGGTGGGTACTGGTCGCAAGCGTATGCTGATGAGTGGCTTGAAGCCTTACAGCCAAGAAGCTATCGATGACTTAGTTGAACGCTTCAATGCACGTAAAACTGAATTCTCAACTGTGGCCGCTTAACTCGCTCTAAAGCGACACGGATAAATCAAAAACCGGTGCTAATGCACCGGTTTTTTTCGCCTACTACACAAACGACGGCTTACACCCCGCGCAATCAAAACATCATTCTGGCCCTTAGCCCTGGATGGTTATCACCCAGCACTAAAGTACCCGAATGTCGTTTAACAACAGCATTCACCAGTGCCAACCCCAGCCCCTCTCCTTGCGTTGAGCGACTATTATCGCAACGGTACAAAGGCTCACAAACCCGCTTTTTTTCTTCCGAGGGGATACCACAGCCCTGATCGCAAACCACCAGTCCAAATGGGTCGATAACAACATCAATCTGCCCACCCACAGGAGAATACTTCACCGCATTTTCCACCAAGTTATAAATAGCCCTGAAAAGCAGGCTGGGTTCACCCTGAACCGTACAATGGCCATCCTCACGTATCACCACCGACAATGACTTCTGCTGAGCAATAGGCTGAATAAAATCAACAACATCAGCGCAAATCAAACTAAGGTTTACCTCTTGTTTGTTGAGCAGCTCCTTACCGCTATTCAAACTGGCAATTTCAAGCATGCCGTTAAACAACCCCAGCAACAACTCAACATCATCATGGCATGCCTCAATCGACGTTTGCTGTCGCTCTGACAGGCGACTATCGGGATGTTGTGATAACAAATCATCTAAACGTAAACGTATCCGAGCTATCGGCGTTCGTAGATCATGGGCTAAGCCCACCGTCAACGAACGCAACGAGGCCTCTTGCTTTTCAACTTGTTCAATCAGGAAGTTCAGATGGATTGCAATCAAATCGAATTCATCATTTTGGTGGCTTACTGGTAACTTAACCTGCTTTTCGCCGCACAAAACCCGGTTCATCGCCTGGTTAACATCTTGAAGACGCCTAATGATTGTTAGCGCGATAACGGCAACAATAGCCAACATCAATGCCGCAGGCAGCAATACACCAGAGATCATAACCGGCATCATCTCTGCGCGGTATTTATCTTGTAGTTGGCTACTAATACCTATCAGCAATTGCTGGTTTTCCCCCAGTGCGACACTAGCCTTTCGGTTTTCAACGATCATGCCTTGCTTGTCCGTCAACCCTGCCAGTACTGCGGGATAACTTCCGGCAACGGGCTTCAAGTACTGTTTAGCCTCAATCGTGTATGAGAATGGGGAGCCCTGTTGCTGCCGGTTTTGAATCAGCGGGTAAACAGCATCGCTACCCCTTAGCTCAGCCTGCCGGCTAAACAGCTCAGTTTCCGTCACCAATTCACGCTCAAGCTGAGTTCGATAAAATGCATCGGATCCCAAATACACTAGCCGGACAATTAGCCCATACATCGCCGCAATTAGCGTACAAACAACCAACAGGGCTTTAAAGATAGAAGAGCGGTAGAGAACCTCATGACTGGCGGAGGACATAACCAGCTCCCCTTACGGTATGGATCAGCGTCCCATCCCCATTTTCATCTAATTTCCGGCGTAAATTTGCTATATGGACATCAATCACATTGGTTTTCGGGTCAAAGTGATAGCTCCATACGGCCTCAAACACCTGCATCCTCGAAACAACCTGTTCAGCGTGCTCCATTAAATACTGGAGAATCAAAAACTCTTTTGGCTGCAATGACAGCTGTACGTTTGACTGCCATACCCTGTGAGTACGTAAGTCCATCACCAAATCGGCATAGCGATACTCTGTCACAACCGCTGGGGTTTCCTTACGGCGCTGAACCAGTATCTGAGCCCTAGCAAGTAATTCAGCCAAAGCAAAAGGCTTGATCAGATAATCGTCACTGCCCGCGGTCAGGCCGGCCACCCTATCACCGACACTACTCAGGGCACTTAAAATCAACACGGGTACTTGATTGCCTGTTGCACGAATAGCCGCAAGCACCTTAAGCCCATCTAACCCCGGTAGCATCCGGTCTAAGATAATTAGTTGATAATCACAACTTGCCGCCATTGTTAGTCCATCAATGCCATCGCTGGCCTCATCTACAACAAAGTAATGCTGGCGAAGCCCTGTCGCGACAAAATCTCGCGTCGTATTATCATCTTCAATTACCAACACCTTCATCTGTTAATCCCATCACCTATACATCTCAACATACTGGATTATATCGAAATCAATCCCGGCTTAAGATCCTGTTATTCTGCCAACATGCGCCATCTCAAAAATACACTGTGGAAAAACACCTAAATGTTCTCTTTTATCTCGACAAATAATGTGCGGCCAACCTGCTGGCTGGCCGCATACGGTTTAGGGGGAAACCGTATTGTTCGCTATATCGACTTCATGGCACCAGCCAATGATTCGGCTGAAGTGCCTACCACGACCTGTACATTATTATCACCCACATTGATGACCCCTTTTGCGCCAAGCTGAGTCAACTGCGCCTTGTTGATTTTGCTGACATTAACAACCGAAAGGCGTAAGCGGGTAATACAAGCATCAATATCTGTGAGGTTATCCTTGCCGCCCAAGGCATTGAGATACTCTGCAGCTAGGTTACCTCCCACAGCAGCCGCTACGTCTTCCGTCTGCTCCTCTTCTCGGCCCGGTGTTTTCAGATCCCACGTCCTAATGGCCGTGACGAAAATGACAAAATACAGCACACCAAACGCAAGCCCTAATGGAAGTAGCATCCACGCATTCTTCGCTGCAGGTGCATTAAAGTTAAGAATGTAATCAATCAAACCGGCTGAGAAGCTGAACACCAAGTGGATATCCAACGCTTGGGCAACCACTAAGCTGATCCCCATCAACACCGCATGCACTACAAATAACGCCGGGGCCAGGAACATAAACAGGAATTCAAGCGGTTCGGTTATCCCAGTTAAAAACGCCGTGAATGCAACACTGGCAAGCATACCAGCCACTTTCACTTTATTCTCAGCCTTCGCTGTCACATAAAACGCAGCGGCCGCTGCCGGTAAACCGAACATCATGATCGGGAAGAACCCACTCAACATCACACCAGCTGCTGGGTCATTGGCCCAAAAGCGTGAAATTTCTCCCGTTGCCCCATTGAACTCGCCAAAGACAAACCAAACCATCGTATTTAAAATGTGGTGCAAGCCAAACGGGATCAGTAACCGATTCGCGAACCCATAGGTAAACGTCCCTGCCGGTCCGCTTGATAGCATCCACTCACCGAGCTGGTTTATAACAGATTGGATCGGCGGCCAAACAAGACTGAACATAAAGGCCAGAAACAACGCGGAAAGTCCGGTTATGATTGGTACAAACCGCTTTCCGGAGAAAAAACCCAGAAACTCTGGCAGCGCAATTGTGTGGAAGCGATTATAAAGATGACCGGCCATTATACCGGCAATAATGCCACCAGCGGCACCGGTATCAATATCAGCGTTCATCACCTCTAGTGATGCATTCATTACAAAAAAACCTACCACTGCGGCAACGGCGGCAGCCGCTGAACCATCTTTAGACAGCCCGGCCGCCACACCCATTGCAAACAGCAATGGTAGGTTGTCAAATATGGCCTGCCCGGACTGAGCAATAAACGCAATATCTAATAAATCTGGTTGGCCGAAGCGAAGAAGCAACCCCGCGACCGGTAGTACGGCTATGGGCAGCATCAAGGCTTTACCCAGTTTTTGGAAATATCCCAATAAATTCATCGTAATTCTCCGTGATTGACACTATGTAATGGCATTACGATAAATGATTAAGCGTTAACAATACCTTTTGGAAAGATTAAGAATGCTTAATGTTTCTCCGCTCTTCTATACTTACTGAGTCATTTATCAGTGATATGCAATCCATGATGCCAATTTCAAAATAAGTGGAGAAATAATCATGGTTACTCGTTGTAAACCAACACTTCTTCTGTCGGCTATTCTTGCTGGTCCGTTGTTCATCATGCCGGCCATGGCCGATGATCAGAAAATGCCTGAAGATTTGATGACTGAGAAAATAGGCCGAGCAAAGTCTGCCGCACCGGCTTCAATCAGTGACAATGCAACAGTTGTTGTTGATGGCAAGGTAGTTGTTGAAGGCTCAAATGGCTGGACATGCATGCCCGATACATTCCCTGATGACGGTATGCCTATGTGTAACGATGCGGTCTGGATGGAAATGCTCACGGCGATGGTCAACAAGAAAGACTTCACCGCAACTAAAATTGGCCTTTCCTATATGTTGCAAGGCGACCGCGGTGCCGGTGTCAGTAACTCAGATCCCTATCATCCTGATCCAAAATCCGCTGATGATTACGTTGAGACTGGACCCCATCTAATGATCATTGTTCCAAAAGCCATGCTTGAAGGAATAACTGATGATCCATCCAACGGTGGACCTTACGTTATGTGGAAAGACACTCCTTATGTGCACCTCATGGTTCCCGTTGCAGACAAGTAATTCCTATTAACAGTAGAAACCGCACCCATTGACCCGGCTAGCCATAGCCGGGTTTTCTACTCTATTGATATAGTCGTTCACACAGCCTTCATATAATGATTTTGCAAGGTATCCATGTATGTCTTGCTTCTCATAATTTCAGTTTCAAGCGCTAAATGGCGGATAATATAGTTACTTCGCTTCAAGCGCCTGATGACATGCAAAGCCTGACACTTATCTGCCGTATCGACATTTAATAGTGCCGTTAGGATCAAGCAGTTGATATCAAATGAGTAAGGGTAGTAACGTTCAACCGAATCTAACGCTGCTGCATGTTTCCTCTGCTCTGATTGAGCAACATTCGGTAGTTTCTTGAGCCATAGGTAGACTTTTTGCAGTTTGTTATATGGCCTTGCTGCCCATTTAAACAACTCACTGTTCTTTTCGTTCAGTTCTAAAGCGTTGAGTTTGTTCACCAATTGAATACATAGCTTCATTTCACCAAATGTCGCCAAAGTGCGTAGGGCAACCAAATTCAGATGCAAGCAGCATTTTCTCTTACGCATAACATCGTTATGGTAGATATCTAAAGCCATCGCTCTGGCCTTCAACCCCTTCCCTGCTTTATTGATATGCAAGGTTTTCAGCAAGTTAACAAGTGCTGTAAGCTCACTCCGCTTTTCTACGTTTAAGCGCTTGCATAGGCTCCTTACTATAGGCTCAAAATACAGCCGATATTGATCTTTGCTTACCAATATCCCTGATTCAATAAATGCCTCAGAGAGATCAATGGCAAGCTGACAATAATCTTCGAGTTTGTTAGCCATGTATTTCAGGCGCTTGGTCATAATATCAGGTAACGATTCAAGCTTTTCCTGTTCAATCAAGCAACGAACTAACTGGACAAATGCTTCTTGGTTTGCAGGGTTAGTATCAAATGCGATATAGCGATGTTGGAATATTGCCTCAATATTATTTAATTTCTGGTATTCTTCTGCTAGCCGTGTATGTACACGGAAAGGTAATTGATTGTTCTTGAGTAGCCATTGCAGTGCCGCAATACTTTTCACTGGCTCCGGGCAACAGTCACTGAAATGAATAATATTTGCAGGTTCGATCAATGCCCTATCATGCTGCTGAAATAAACCAAGAAAAGCGCTATCCATCTGTTGCTTGTACAGTGATAGTAACGACAAGTTGAGTAACTGCGGACTCTTAATTTTTTCTTTGTATTGACTAACACTTGTGGCAAACTTTTCTACGTTATGGCCTGAACTACTATAGACATTTTCGTAAAATAACTTATGTTTTAGGAGCCGATTAAGCAAAGCATTAAACTGATCATAGCTAAATAGACCGGTCACGACCTGGTCTACATCCAGTGAGCGAGCGCTGTCGTAATCCAACGTGTTAGAAACCTCAGACAACCTCAATAAAAACAATGGATAGCGTTTGAAAAATGAAGTATCTCTCTTATCGGTTATGTATTCCGATACTTTTTTTTGGTATTGATACTCATAGTCAATAAAAAAAATGTCATACCTGTTTCGACCAACTCTAAGTTCATTAAAGTCAATAACATCAACATTAACAACGCCTGCTTTTACAAACATTTGTTTAACTTGAAATGCTCGCTCTCTGTTTTCACAGCAAATAAGCGCTGATAATTTCGACAATGGAATCATTAGATATTAGGCAGTTATACGATATGAAAATATATATTTCACTATAGCTAAACATTAAGATATAGCAAAAAATGACAATTATATTTTTATTGGTGTGTTTATACTGATTCTATTATTTATAGGATGGCAACACAACCAGACAATAAAATGTCACCAATACCAGTAAACGACAATTTATTGTCACCAAGCTATCTTTTATTTCGCAACGAGATACCTTTTATTTCGCAAATAGATAAGTTTGTAAGTCACATCAAAACCCAGTAGCCCTCGCTGAGCAACTTGAAGTAATTTGGGTATGAATGATATGTTCATAACCAGGTTATAAGAAAGAAGCCATAAGGATAGGCAGGACAGGTTTTGAATTTACGCCAAATTGAAGTTTTTTACGCCGTAATGAAAACCGGCAGTGTCTCAGGAGCAG
This sequence comes from Photobacterium satsumensis, assembly GCF_050336935.1. NCBI lineage: Bacteria > Pseudomonadati > Pseudomonadota > Gammaproteobacteria > Vibrionales > Vibrionaceae > Photobacterium > Photobacterium satsumensis. Next base: position 722,500 of record NZ_JAKJSK010000007.1, on the reverse strand, counting down.
CTAAGTTACTGCATGTTTCCCAGCCTAATGTTACCCGGGTCCTGGCCCATACCGAGCAGCAGCTTGGCTTTGAGCTTTTCCACCGCCATAAGGGGCGTTTAATCGCCTCCGAGCAAGCCCTGGCTTTGCTGCCTGAGGCGGAAAAAGTCTATCGCCAAGTGGGTAACCTGCAGTCTTTGACCAGTAAACTAAAGAAAGGCCAAACTCATCTTCGCATTGGTGCGCCACCCGTGCTATCTACCACTCTATTGCCTCCTGTCTTAGCTGGACTATGCCATAATTCGTCTGTCTCTGCTGAAGTCTCTACCGGTAATCAAAATGAGTTGTGCGACGCCCTCATTGATAACCAACTCGACTTTGCCATTAGCTTCGGTCATGTTGCGCCCCCAAGGATCACAAGCCAAACATTGAAGAAAGCTGACATGGTTGCCCTGTTGCCCAACCCACTTCCTTGGGCCTCCCGCTCTATTTCCATAACCGAACTGATTGATCTTGCCCCAATTATCGGGCTTGATGGCCGAGACCCTCTAGGGCTTGCAGTCAAACATACCGTTGAGAAATATCTTCCAGATCATCACTATCAGCTGTCCGTACGCTCCTACTCTACAGCGGCTGAACTGGTCATTCAGGGGATGGGGGTCACCATTGTTGACCCTTGGACGGCAAGGAACTACCAAGAAAAAGTATCGGTTGTCTCATTATCGGAGCAAATTCCTGTATCAATTAGCTTACTTTTTGCCGACCATTCTCCTTTGTCCTCAACAGCTAATGGCTTTGTTGAGCTTCTTCGCCAACATTTATTAGAGAATCCGGTTCAAAGATAAGACAATGCGCCAGCCTAAACCTGAATAAGCTATTCATTACTCTGAATGATTAGGGGCTCTAAGGTAGGTTGGCGTAATGACCAGTGTTAAGCAGCAACTGTTACAACCGTTCTCTTTAGCTTTCGCCCTGTTGAGCTTAGTGTTTGTACAAGGCTGTGAAGATAAACAGGCGGCACCACCACAGGGGCCTCAATACGACATCGGCTATGTCACTGTCACGACTCAGTCGGTCGAACTCCGTGATGAAATGCCTGGACGGACAATTGCTTCCTACGAGGCCGAAGTTCGTCCGCAGGTCGGTGGCATTATTCTCAAGCAACTGTTTGAGGAAGGGACGATGGTGCAAAAGGGGCAGCCTCTCTACCAGATAGACCCGGCTCCATTCCAGCTTTCACTCGATCAAGCACGATCGGACTTAAGTAAAGCATCAGCTAACCTTGCTACTGCAAAAAACCGTGCAGATCGTTATCGCCGCCTGGTGAGGGAAAAAGCGGTCTCAAGACAAGATTATGACGATGCGGTTGCCACATACCAAGAAGAGCAATCGAATGTCGCCAGTGCCAAAGCCGGTGTTGAGAACGCTAAAATCAACCTTAACTATACCAAAGTTAACGCTCCTATCGATGGTCGGGCTGGCCGCTCTTCGGTTACTGCCGGCGCTCTGGTCACCGCGAACCAATCCGCGCCCCTGGTCACAGTACAAACTTACAACCCTATGCATGTCGACCTGACGGCTTCCAGCACTGAGCTCTTACGGTTTAGGCGTGAATTAGCCCAGGGGGCTTTTAAGCGGACAGAAACAGAACTTGGTGATATTCAGCTTTCTCTCGAGGATGGCACGATATACGACAAATTAGGGACCATCCTGTTTTCTGATATCAACATTGATGAAACAACAGGCTCGTTTGTTCTAAGGGTATCGTTTCCCAACCCGCAACAAATCCTCTTACCCGGCATGTTCGTCAGGGCATCGCTACCTAGAGGGATCGTCGACAACGCCATTTTGATCCCAGCCAAAGCCTTAACCCGCACACCAAAAGGTGACGCTCAAGTGAGTGTCATTGGCCAAGACAGTAAAGTTGAAGTCCGGACCGTCGAAACCGAGCGCTTGATAAACAACCAGTGGTTGATCACCCAAGGTTTAAACGTTGGCGAGAAAGTCATCGTAGATGGCTTGCAGTTTGTTCGCTCCGGGGCTCCTGTTAGTAAATCGCACGAAATCAGCACCTCTAAAACAAATAATCCTTCCAAGTAAATAGGACGGGGTCATGGCACATTTTTTTATACAGCGACCTGTTTTCGCGTGGGTGCTTGCAATTATGGTAATGCTTGCGGGGATCATCTCGATTATCCTGCTTCCTATTGCCCAATATCCAACCATTGCACCACCGGCGATACAAATTTCTGCCACATACCCTGGCGCCTCGGCAAAAACGGCTGAAGATTCTGTTACTCAGGTGATTGAGCAACAGATGAACGGACTCGACAACCTGCTGTATATGTCATCGACATCCGATTCATTCGGTAATATCACCACCACCCTCACCTTTGGTGCAGGTACCGACCCTGATATTGCACAGGTACAGGTCCAGAACAAACTCTCTGTTGCGACTCCCTTATTACCGCTTGAAGTACAGAATCAAGGGGTAAAGGTCGAGAAAGCAAGTAACTCCATATTAATGGTGATTGGATTCGTATCTGATGATCCTTCTTTAACCAATGAAGACATTTCAGATTACATTTCCAGTAATGTGTTAGACCCGCTAAGCCGGGTAGATGGCGTGGGACAAACCCAGCTCTTCGGGGCTGAATATGCGATGCGGATATGGCTAAACCCCTATCAGCTTGAAAATTACGATTTAATGCCATCTGATATTGTGGCTGCCATTCAGGAGCAAAACGCACAGGTCTCTGCCGGCCAGCTCGGCGCTGCACCGGCTGTTCAGGGCCAACAGCTCAATGCCACCATTACTGCCCAGTCAAGATTACAAACGGTGGAGCAGTTTGAAAAAATTCTGCTCAAGGTCAATCCTGACGGCTCTCAGGTTCTGATGGAAGATGTTGCTAAGGTTCAACTAGGCTCGGCGTCATACCAAACGGTCTCCAACTATAATAAACAGCCAGCAACCGGGATTTCTATTGCTCTGGCCACTGGTAAAAATGCCTTGGAGACAGCGAATGCCGTCAGGGCAAAGCTCGACGAACTTGTTCCCTTCTTTCCAGAAGGCATCAACATCGTTTACCCCTATGACACTACACCCTTTATTGAAATTTCGATTGAAGAAGTCGTAAAGACCCTGCTTGAGGCAATCTTCCTCGTATTCTTGGTGATGCTTTTGTTCTTGCAAAGTTTTAGGGCGACACTGATCCCGACGATTGCAGTGCCTGTCGTGGTGCTCGGCACCTTTGCTGTCCTTCTTACTCTGGGTTATTCCATCAACACGCTCACCATGTTCGCTCTGGTACTGGCGATTGGCCTGCTGGTCGATGATGCCATTGTTGTGGTTGAAAACGTTGAGCGGATCATGGAAGAAGAAGGGCTAGAGCCCAGGGAAGCGACTGAAAAGTCGATGAATGAAATAACCAGTGCCCTCGTAGGTATCGGTATGGTGCTCTGTGCGGTATTTATCCCTATGGCTTTCTTTGCCGGCTCTACCGGGGCCATCTATCGCCAGTTTTCCATTACCATAGTGACCGCTGTAGCCCTCTCGGTAATGGTTGCCATTATCCTGACCCCAACTTTATGTATCAGTTTGCTCAATACTTCTGACGGCCATAAGACAACGGGGTTTGCAGGCTGGTTTAACCGCAACTTCAATAAAGCGACTGAAAAATATACCTCGGCAGTCACCTTTATCACCCACCGCAGTGTTCGTTTTTTAAGCATTTACTTGGGGGTAGGCGTTGTGATGGCCTTGTTGTTCTTGCGCCTTCCTAGCGGTTTTCTTCCCGATGAAGACCAAGGCATTATGATGAGTATGGTGCAGCTACCCAGTGGCTCAACCCAAGAGCAAACATTGCATATTCTCGATCAGGTTGAAGATCATTTCCTCGAAGTGGAAAAGAAAAATGTGAAGTCCGTTTTCTCTGTTTCAGGCTTTAGTTTCGCAGGCTCCGGTGCCAACACCGGTATGATGTTCATCGCACTGAAAGACTGGGATGAGCGCACAGCAGAGAGTGACAAGGTCAGTGCCATTGTCGGCCGAGCGATGATGGCCTTCACCGAAATACCGCAGGCTCTCATTTTCGCCTTTGCCCCACCGGCAATAATGGAGCTAGGTAATGCCACCGGTTTCGATATGTTCTTGCAAGACCGTTCAGGGCTCGGCCATGAAAAAATGACTGAGGCACGAAATCAGCTATTAGGTATGGCGGCACAGAATCCCAACTTATTTCAAGTCAGGCCAAATGGGCTAAATGATACACCGCAGTACCACATCCAAATCGACCAACTCAAAGCCCGGGCACTTGGGGTGTCCATTAACGATATCAACAGTACCCTCGGCACCGCTCTGGGGAGTAACTACGTTAACGACTTCGTTGATCGAGGCCGAATCAAGCAGGTGTATGTACAAGCCGACATGCCTTTTCGAATGAATCCAGAAGATATCATGGAGTGGAAAGTGAGGAACCAGTCAGGCGAAATGGTTGCTATGCGTGTGTTCAGTAAAGGGGAATGGACCTATGGCTCCCCTCGCCTAGAGCGCTACAACGGCACATCGGCAATGGAGATCCTAGGAGAGCCTGCTGCCGGCGTCAGTACCGGTGAAGCAATGCTGGAGATGGAGCAAATAGTCAGTGAATTGCCAAAAGGTGTCGGGCTGGAATGGACAGGCATGTCTTATCAAGAGCGAATATCAAGTGGTCAAGCACCTCTGCTCTATGCGCTTTCGATACTCATTGTTTTCCTCTGCCTTGCCGCACTTTATGAGAGTTGGGCCGTCCCCTTTTCCGTCATTCTCATCATACCGTTAGCTATTTTGGGTGCGGTTACCGCGACCTTGATTTTCGGGCTCGATAATGACGTTTACTTTCAGGTTGGCTTATTGACAACGATTGGCCTTGGCTCCAAGAACGCCATCATGATTGTAGAGTTTGCCAAATCGTATCATGATTCAGGTGAAGACATGTTCAAAGCCGCCATTCATGCCGCCAAGATCCGTCTGCGCCCAATACTCATGACCTCGCTCGCATTTGGCATGGGGGTTGTTCCGCTGGCAATATCAAGCGGCGCGGGTTCTGGTGCCCAAAATGCGGTAGGTACTGGCGTTGTTGGTGGTGTTCTCACCGCAACCTTCCTCGGTATCTTCTTTGTACCGCTGTTTTTTGTTGTCGTGACACGGATATTCTACGGACCTGACAAATCACCTACACCTGCAGAGGAGTCCAAGCATGACTAAACCAACATCGCTGGCTTTCTGCATTTGTCTGGCCACCAGCCTTGCTGGTTGTACCAATTTCATCCCAAACTACCAGCAGCCTGTGGCACCGACCGAAACCGATTGGCCCGTGGATGAAAGTGCCAATAATTTCTCTATCTACACGGGTAGCAACGTTCCCGGTACCTCAAATACCCAAGCTCCTCCTCCAGCAACGACAATCAACAGGGTTTCCCCTTACGAAGACTGGCGGGCATTTATCCAGGGTGACAAGCTGACTCAGGTTATTGAACTGGCCCTTCGCAATAATCGTGATGTACGGATTGCTGTTTTGAATATTCAACGGGCAGAAGCGCAGTACGGCATCCAGAGAGCAAACCGCTTGCCCAATATTGATCTTGGCGTAACCGGTGCCAATCAACGTCTGTCGGAAAACGTCAATAACGGCAATTCAACCATTAGCCGCCAGTACAGCGTTGATCTTGGCGTGAGCAATTACGAAATTGATTTCTGGGGCAGAATTGAAAGCCTAGAGCAGCAAGCGCTGGAACAATACCTATCCACTATCGAAGCACGAAAAAACACTCAACTCAGTTTAATCAGCAGCGTGATTGAATCATACCTCACCTTAATTGCCGATCAACGCTTACTACGGCTAGCAGAAGACACCCTCAGGGTACAAAGAGATTCCCTCGTCCTGACAGAAAAAAGCTTCAACAGTGGTGTGGCAACCGGCCTGGACGTTGCCCAAGCAAAAACAACCGTTGCTACCGCCCTCAAAGATGTGGCGGTTTTTACCAGCCAAGTGGATGTGGACGTCAACGCACTCAATACCTTGGTCGGTAAAGCCGTTCCCATACATCTTCTCCCCCAGTTAATAGACAATATTGGGTTTGCCCCTGTCCATGTCGGTGTACCGTCAGATGTACTACTACGCCGACCAGATATCTTATCTGCCGAACACCAGCTACGCTCTGCTAACGCGAACATAGGTGCAGCACGCGCGGCCTACTTTCCTACTATCTCCCTGACGGCAACAGGTGGCCTGCTGAGTGCCTCTGCCGATGATCTATTTTCCGGTGACAGCCGAAGTTGGGTATTTACGCCGAACCTTGTTCTCCCCATCTTCAATTGGGGAGAGTTGGACAGCCAGTTAGATGTATCTATTGCCGATCAGCAAATTGCTTTAAATCAGTACGAGCTTGCTATACAGACCGCATTCCGCGAAGTGGCAGATGCCTTAGCTAACCAAGCGACATTGAGTGATCAAGTATCAGCCCAGCAAATGCTGGTTGATGCCACCGGCGAGAGTTTCCGGTTATCTAACTTACGTTTTGACGAAGGGGTTGATGACTACTTCACGGTTCTCGACTCACAGCGAGAGTACTACACCGCTCAGCAAGAACTCATAAACACGAAACTCACTGAAGAGCTTAATTTAGTGACTTTATACAAAGTTCTCGGTGGAGGATGGGTAGAAAGTGATGTGCCAATGCCTGATGCATTGCCTTCTACAGAGGCTTTATACGGAAACCAGTGAAAGAGTAATAGTGAATAGTTCTAGTTTCCTACTAATTGGTGAGCCCCATCAACCATTTATACCGCTGATCGAAAGTACTGCAACTTTTGTAATTAAATTACAGCGCACCCACTTACGCATGTCGATAACCGCTTGAATCGTGACGCAAATCACACTAATATTATTACATCGGTAGCAACAAAACAGCCGATGTGAAAGTAAATTACAAATTAATTGTTAGAGAGGCTACACATGAACTACGATTCACTAATGGCAATGCACTATATCGTTTCCAAGCGCGTTAAAGCACAAACGAAGCAAAAGCGTAAATAAGCCAGCTCTTCCTTAACGCTCAGTTTTCAGCTCTGAGCAAAACAGAACGCAATACCTCATTTTCAAGTAATATAAATTCTCCCCCCTCTGGGGGTGTTTATTTGAATAGCTTTCTGCCTATTTCTCTTCTTGCCCAATACGATAGTCTGCTAGAAAGGCTTGAAACTCGTCGTTGTTGATCAGTTGCTGATAGCCTTCTTCTATCAAGGCATCTACCTGTTCAGGATCTAAACTAAAATCTGTAGGTATCTGGTTGAGATAATGCTTTTTCTTTATATCTGTCACATCTTGTAGGTTGATATCAACGAAGTAAGTCGACATCTGTACATCTTCAGTAGATAGGATCGATGCCCATCGCTCCATTGTCCTTACAAACAAACTTTTTGATGCATCGTTAAAGCGGTGAAGCTGAATATCTGTCATTGCCGACAGGGTCTCCCTGATTGTAGGCTCTTTGGTTGATCCCTCCATCTCAAAATCTGGTGATGTTGAAGCATCGACAACAATCATCACGAAATGCGGCAAGGGTTTTGCACCAATCCGCTTAAAGAATGCTTCACCGCCACCAGAGCTCTCAATGACATCATAAAATGACAGCAGTCCTAGGTTGTCAGTAATACCGCCATCGACAAGATGAATAAAAGTCCTATCGTATTTGTCTTGATAGCTTTTCAGCCCTTCAACCGTATGACGGGTATGCGCCTTCCTCTCATCATCTGAGGACAATTCAATCAACTGGCTTTGTTGGCACCCTTCATGATTTCTCAAAACCACTGGATTAAATACCAGAGGAACCGCAGATGAAGCAGTCACAGCATTAGCGACGGGATAGGTTGATAAGTCAGAACAAAGCAGATCAAAATACTCTTGAAGGAATGAAAATCGTATTCCGCCCCCTAAATCAGATGCATTAATCACCACAATTGGCCGCCCAACTCGATTCATATCAGCAAAAGTCGCCCCATAAAATAGATTGGCATCATAATAATCAATTGCTCTCTGCGTTCTTCCCCCAGTGGTCAACCAAGTTCGTGGACTAAAAACACGCGAAAACAGATCATCACTTACGTGGTAATAAAGAAACTCTTCTTCAAAGTCATCAAATAATTTGTTGCCATATAGCCCGTAATAAGCAGCCGTAAAACTACCTCCAGACACCGAGCTGATAAAATCTACTTCATCTAATACCGGCTTTGTTAGTTGCTCTCGTGTTAACGATGTATCACGCAACGCTTTCATGACACCGTATGACAAAGCCGCTGCTCGAGTCCCCCCACCAGACATGGCAATAGCAACAGTAATTTCTCCTTTGTTTACCCGATTTGCCGCTGTAGTAAGTGAATAGGTGTTCTCAGTGGTCAAAGACAACTTTGGTTCATTGACGACGTTTCCATACGTCGTACACCCTGACAGCGAGAGCCCCAATAGCATACCAAGAGATATTACAGCTAGACGCATGGTTTGCACCGTTCTCTTTTTCTTTTAATTTAGCTAATACTTAGCAATAAAGGTGTAGCAACTTAGCGACTATAACCTAACGTTATACCCTTGAAACATTTATGTATTCGAGCTTTATCCCAAGCTCAGCTATGGTGATATTACGTTAGCAAACACCAAGGATGAACCATGCAAATCCCCCAACCTTACCTTCTATTTCTCGGCGATGTCACTGATCCGCTTTCAGCCAAAACGGCTCGTGGGATCCTGCAATGGCGGCCTGAAATATGTATTGGCCAGCTGCGATTAACGCCAGAGACCGTCAGCCTTGATCTGGCTGACCTTTCCCTTGAGGATGCCTATGCCAAAGGGGCAAGAACGCTGGTACTGGGAACAGCCAATGCGGGCGGCTTCATTCCGAAGAGCTGGTTAATCACCCTCGAGAGGGCATTGGATATCGGTTTCAGCATCGCTTCGGGTATGCACCAACGGTTGGGTGATAGCTCTACACTGGCACAAAAAGCCAGAGCCAATAGTTGTAAGCTCTTCGACGTGCGCCACTTTGATGGTGACATCGAAGTAGGTAACGGAATACCCCGTTCAGGCAAACGGCTTCTGACAGTCGGCACCGATTGTTCGGTCGGTAAAATGTACGCCTCCCTCGCCCTTGAAAAGGAGATGAACCAGCAAGGGCTGAACACACAGTTCTGCGCCACGGGCCAAACCGGGATTTTCATCTCCGGTAAAGGTATCGCCATCGACGCCGTCGTTGCCGACTTCATTTCTGGTGCGACTGAAGCGGTAAGCCCTGCATTTGACGATCACGATTGGGATATTATCGAAGGTCAGGGATCGCTGTTCAATCCTTCTTTTGCCGGTGTCAGCATGGGGCTTCTTCATGGTGCTCAAGCCGATGCGCTGGTGCTTTGCCATGAGGTTGGCCGCAAACATATTCGCCATCTTCCCCATATGCCCGTACCAGCTCTCAAAACGACGATGGAGGCAAACCTGACGGCCGCTCGCTTGACCAACCCTGACGCACAATTTGTTGGGATCTGCCTCAACACATCAGCACTGGATAAAGAAGACGCCAAAGCTTACTGCGAACAGTTGGCGAGCCAATTTCAATTACCCGTTACCGACCCGGTCCGCTTTGGTGTGTCAGCCATAGCCGATCGACTACACCAATTGTAAGGGGGCAGGAATGAAACTTTCAGCCCATCATGAACGTTTTGAGCTCGCAAGGCCGTTTGTTATCGCCCGCGGTAGCCGTTCCCACCAAGATGTTGTCGTTGCTTCCGTGACACTCGGTGATCGTCACACAACGGCTGAATGTACACCGTATGCCAGATATGGCGAGAGTATTGAGAGTGTTATCGCGCAAATTGAGAACTTTAACACCTTGCTTGAACAACACCCGACTTTGTCTGCCAAATCCATTCAGCAAGACTTGGTACCACAACTACCTGCTGGTGCCGCCAGAAATGCCATCGACTGTGCCCTGTGGCGGCTCAACGCCAAAGAGGCCTTTCCCGCGCCACTCTTTGAGATAAGGCAGCACATAGTCACGGCCATGACAGTATCCATTGATACACCCGATGCCATGGCCCAACAGGCTCGTGACCTGTGCAACCAGGGAGCAAAATTACTCAAAGTTAAACTGGATGCTCAGGAGATTGTTGAACGTGTTGCAGCTGTACGCGCAGCGGCACCACAGTGCGAGATCATCTTAGATGCCAACGAAGCATGGGAGACACAGCCACTCAGCGAGCTGTTTAGTGCATTGGCCAGCTACAACATCAGGATGATTGAACAACCTGTCCCCGCTGGAAAAGATAGCCTACTAAGAGGCATTCCCCACCCAATCCCCCTTTGTGCTGATGAAAGTTGCCATACCAGTGACGACCTCACGGGTTTGGAGGGATGCTACGAGATGGTCAACATCAAGCTGGATAAAACTGGCGGGTTAACCGAAGCACTAAAACTAGCTCAGCAAGCCAAAGAGGCAGGACTCGATATCATGGTCGGCTGTATGGTCGGCACGTCACTGGCAATGGAAGCGGCACTTCCCGTCGCGAGTCAGGCGGTTTTGGTCGATCTTGATGGACCGATATTGTTAAAACACGACAGGGAGAATGGGCTGGTATATCAAGATGGAATGATAGTGATTTAGCTGGCTGCTTGCTTTTAATCATAAAAAAAGCGCAAGCCACATACGTTGGCTTGCGCTTAAATGTTTCTTAAGTGTTGTCTTTACGACTGACTAGCAACTTCCGCTTGTTCCCAGCCTTGCTCAGCTTGAGCTTGAGCTTCCGCTTCAGCCTGCTTGCCCTGCATTCGCAGAACAGCCAAAGGACCAGTGACCAATGTCACAGCCAACAGCATAGACACAGGAACCGCAGTGATCACAATAAATGACTGCAACGCATTCAAGCCACCGTCACCCGCAAGCAACAGCACGCCGGCAATAACACCCATCGCCAACGCCCAGAACAGACGCTGTGATTTTGACGGCTGGCTATCACCAGACACAACAAGTGCAATTGAGTAAGCCATTGAGTCACCCGTTGTAACAACGAATGTCGTCGTCAACACTAAGAACGCAGGGATCATTAGTTCGTTGAACGGCAATTGTGCCAATGATGCAAGTAATACCGCTGGTAGGCCAGAGTCAGCAAGCGGGCCTGAAATGGTTCCTGGAACCTGAAGTTCAAAGAAGATCCCTGTACCACCCAATACGGTAAACCAGAAGTTAGTCACAATAGGCGCAGCCACAGCAATGGTCAAAATCAGCTCACGGATGCTACGACCTTCAGAAATGCGTGCGATAAAGATCGCCATCATAGGTGCAAAACCGATAAACCAGCCCCAGAAGAACCATGTCCACCACTGACTCCAAGCAGGGCTATCCGCATTCACACTCATTTCAGGCAGATGCTGAATATAAGAAGCGAATGCTAGGCCAAAGTTTTCAAAGATAAACTGGGTTGGGCCAAACACCAACATCACCATTAGTAGGGCAAAAGCACCCACGATATTGAAACGACTTAGCCACTGAAGGCCTTTGTCCATACCAGTGAAAGCAGAAATCGAGTAGATCGCAACAACCACAGCCAAAATGACCATCTGGCTAGTAGAATTGTTATCAATGCCAGCAACGACTTCTAGGCTGTAACCTAGTTGAGAAGCCAAGAAACCAATTGGACCGATTGTACCTGCTGCAACAGCAATAATTGAGCATGCATCAATAACAGAACCAAACCAGTGGTTTTCTAGCTTGTCACCAACAATAGGATAAAGCAAAGCGCGCGGACGTAGTTTTACCCCACCTTGGTGGTGCGCATACATCAACACAATCGTCGCTAGTGTGCCAAGACATGCCCAGGCCAAAAAGCCCCAATGCATAAAGCTTTGGCTAAGAGCAGGAACGACCGCAGCAGCAGACTCTGCTTGAACACCATCAAAGCTCGGTGGTGTCGTCATAAAGTGATAGATAGGCTCTGCAGCTGACCAGAACACACCACCACCTGCGAGCAGCGTACACATGATCATCGCCAACCAACGGAATGTACCAATTGTTGGCTTGCTATTCACGGCACCTAGGCGCTGTTTGCCATATGGGCTAACCGCTATCACTAGGGCAATAACGAAATTAATCACCATCAGCCATTGCCAAAACTGGCCAAAAACAGCAGTAGAATAGGAAAACGCGGAATCAATGATCTGGCTGACTAAAGTCAAATCATAGAGGGAAAAGAGGAGAAACAATCCTAGGAAACCAATACTTAGAACTGAAACTGTTTTGTCGCTACCTTTTAGGGTATTGCTTAGCATAATTATCTCACGGTGTGTGTGAGGGGCGGCACTTTAGCAGCTCATCCCCCACCACACCAGTGAAATATTTCTTAATAATTTATAATGGCAACTCAAGCACCTAGCTACAAAAACAAACACCTTAGAAAAATAGTCAACTATTATAGGGAGTTATCGCAATCGCTACTTTCTATGCACTAATTGTTTTGAACACGAAATATTTTTTGTGATGCAGTTCAAAAATACGTCAAAGTAGATGCATTGAATTGCCAGTGATACTCATCTCATTTCACTTGAGAGACCAAGTGCTCCGCGAGTAGATGAGTATGAAGATTTCGCTGAGTGAAAAACAATGCCTGTTTACCTGAACTTACAACCGCTAACCAGTGCTCGGCCATCGCATGAAACCCTTTCGCAGCAAGCATAGGCGTCCAATCTGCAAGTTTTAAACGCTCTTCTATATTATTCTGCCAGCGGCTTCCCTCTGTAAAAGAATCAAACCGATAGCTGGCATTTCTATAATTGGCAGAAACCGTTTCCAACGTCGCTCCGTGCTGGCGATTCATTGATGCGTGAAACAACGCGCCATTCTGTTGCCATTGCACATCAAGGCGGCCAAGCTGTAACTGCGCTCCAGCAGGGGTGGATTGGCAAGTAATATAGAGGTCTTCCGGCTCAATGTTCGCATTCACATTGATGCTGTCTAATGGATGGATGAAATCATCAAAGATAAAGGTCCGAACTCCACCAGGTAAGTCATGGCGGTGTTTTTCCCAACGTAATGACAGCAAAGGCCCTGAGGGCTGTTGCTCAGCAGGAACCTGTCCCCCTAGATTAGAGTCAACGGTGACTCCCGAAAGGTGCTGCTTATAAAGAGGGATGTACCGGCGATTGAACCCCATAAACAACGGAGCTTGCTTACTTTCAGCAAGCTCATAAAGACGCTCGCACTGCTCGTAGCTATCGGCGAGTGGCTTATCGACAAAGACCGGTAAACCAAGATTCAAGAAGAACGCCGCCAGCGTAGGATGTGAAGACGTGGCGCTATGGATCATCACCGCATCGATACCCGCCTTGGCTAAATCCCGATAGTCAGTATAAGTTTCAGTCACATGGTATTGCTTAGCGAGTTGTTGTAAGCGTTCTGGGTTGCGGGTGCAGAACACCCATTCAACATTCGGCAGTTGGCTTAATACTGGTAAATGCGCCTTTATTGCAATATCGCCTAATCCTATCAGGGCAATCTTCATTTCAATCCTTACTAAACTTAAACTAACGATTTATGACACTTATTTTACTTTTTAATGCGTATACTCTGCTAGAATCCCGTCTCCATTTTATGAAGTGTATTGATTATGTTCCTCCGTCCATTCATTCGACAAAAGCTCCCTGGCCTTATCGCATTATTGCTGATGACCACCCTATTATCTGGGGTACTGGTCTTTTATTCTCAAGCCAACTTGAATGGGCCAGTCTCCGACTTTAGCGGTATGCTTTTTTCATTGCTGACCCACTCTGCGGGCAACCCGGGCTTCTTGGTGACGGTTGGGTTGTTCATGCTGATCCCAATTGCCCTGAAGCTACCCCGTAAAACGCTCGTTATACTGGGGGTTCAGTTTGCCCTGCTACTTGCATTGAGCTTTGTCGCCAAAACAGTGATGAAACACATCACTGAGGTACCTCGCCCTTATACCCATCAACTTCAAAGCTTAGGCATCGTAGACAGTCCACAAGCTTTTTACGCCCTTACTGACCAAGAGAAAGATGAAGCGGTTAAACAGGCCAGCGAAAGTGTCAGTCACTGGCGGATTGCCCACTGGCAAGGTGAGACAAACTACTCGCTACCTTCCGGCCACACAATTTTTACGGCTGTTTGTGTTGCTTTCTGGGGTGGCTTTTTCCTTAGACGCCGCCAACTCATTCCAGCCGGCATTATCATTGTCTGGGCGGTTGGTGTGGGGATCAGCCGCATCTGGCTAGGCATGCACTGGCCGACTGACCTGCTAGCATCAATCTTTGGTGCAGCATGCTTGTATCTTTGTATCCCTGAATGGGGGATATCGCCAGTAAAGAAGATTAGCAACCAACCATTGCAACAAAGCAAATAGCCTCACTTCTGCAGGTTAAGGCTTCTTATACCCTTAACCTGCCCCTCCCTGCAGCAATCCTTACCTCCAATAAAAACACCCCAGTGGTGAGCTTGATATAAAAGCTCACCACTGGGGTGTTAATAGATAACTGGCATCAAAAAGGCTTTGTACCCAATGGCGGCAAGCTACTGGGTATATAAAATGTATTAATGCACTTCAACACTATGAACGTATTCAACAACCAGTTGATTACCGTCGTAGCGCACATTCTTAATTTCACCATCAACGATAAATGTATTGGTCAGCGTCACCGAATTAGGCAACTCTCCGCCCATCTGGCTGCGAAGTGACGGTAATGTCAGCAATGGGTCGACACCAATATAGTTACAAAACTGATTAACAAAACGGTGCTCAAGAGGAACACTACCGCGAAGAATATCTGAAAACACCAGCTGGCTGACGCCAAGACGCTTTGCCATTTCAATTTGGGTAACTCGCATCTTAGCCTTGTAGCTCATCCAAGTATCATGAAGAACCTGACGGTCTTGTTCAGTATATTGCATCATAGTTTCCTTGCGCACAGTGTCTAGCGCATTAGTATTTTTTCGTTGCACTTATTTAAGCTGATCGCACCACCTGCTTTGTCAGAGAAAAGTAAGGCTTCACCGCTTTCAAAGCCACGTCACACAAGGGCTGAGAGCAATACAAAGAAAAACAAACGCCCGATCATAGACTTGTCATTTTTTGTCCAAACGATAGCCTGTCTTGTACTTGAGATTGTTCAATTGACTAAATGCTGGATATAATGTGCTTGTCCGTTCAATTTAGGTTCGTTATGCGCTTACAAAAGATGATTGCCAATGTTGTTATCATCATGATGCTGTTTGTTTCAGTAGCATCAAGTGCATCTGCGTCCCCGTATTCCTCAGTAAACTTTGATGGCTGCAACACACCAATAGCCATGTCCCATTGCTGCAGCCCTGTATCAACGCATGTAATAGTCTCCGATACCGGTGACAGTTGTAGCCTTATAAAAGCAACGCCTACGGATAACTGTTGTAAAGACAACCAGTGTCATTCAGGGCAAATCCCCGTTGCCATACTCGCTGAGGAGCTTGTCGTTGTCCCTCTTGAAGGTTCATATCACTTCAAAGAAGTTGAAGGCAGTCACCGACTGATTCAGCGTGTCATCTTCCGCCCTCCTGTCATTGCGTAATTCTTACTAAGAATAAGTCCACCACCTTATGGCGATCCAATTGAAAGGACGTCAATACGTGGTTTGAATTCAGCACAACACTATTCATTACTAATGACTGGAATATTTATGAAAACTACTTCAAAAGCCCTATTTGCAACGGTATTAATCGCAACAAGCACACTCTCCTTTGCGCAGGTGATCAAAGGCACCAACTACCAATCACCTTACTGTGGCTGCTGCAAAGAGTGGGTAAAGCATATGGAAGATAATGGCTTTGAACTTGATGTCGTTTATAAGGAAAACATGACCCCAACCAAAATTGATCTCGGTATCCGCCCAGATTATGCTTCTTGCCATACCGCAGAAATTGAAGGTTATACGTTTGAAGGCCATGTCCCTGCAGAAGATGTCCTCCGCTTTATCGAATCCAAACCAAAGCGCATGGTCGGCCTAGCTGTTCCAGGCATGCCAATGGGTTCTCCAGGTATGGAGTATAATGACCAAAAAGACCCGTATGAGGTCTTGGCCTTTGACGAAAATGGTAAAACCATGGTGTGGTCTCGCCAGAATCAGTAAATAGCTAGTCTTTACTATAAAGGCGCCGGTTGGCGCCTTTATATTAGGTAGAGTAATGGGTTATCTAAGCTTATAATTTATCAAACCACTC
Source organism: Photobacterium satsumensis (assembly GCF_050336935.1). Taxonomy (NCBI): domain Bacteria; kingdom Pseudomonadati; phylum Pseudomonadota; class Gammaproteobacteria; order Vibrionales; family Vibrionaceae; genus Photobacterium; species Photobacterium satsumensis. The sequence continues at coordinate 706,240 of NZ_JAKJSK010000007.1, read as the reverse complement.
CCGGTTAGGATCTTGATGCTCAGCCCAATCTGGCTCTAGCTCTCTATGTTCAAGATAAATTTGCATCGCCGTAAAATACGTAAAGGCCGTTAGCTCTGAATCGGCACCGAAGTGTTCAAAAAAGGCATCTTCTTGTTCAGCAAGTTGATTCAAACTATTAATACCTTGCTTGAGTACCCATTGAGTCGCATAAGGCGGGATCAAAGTACGATGCAAAATCAACTCAGCAATATCACCAACGTTAACATCTATGCCCATTGAGCCCTTTCGCTCGGGCAGAGACAGTGCCGACTCTTCTGCCAATAACGCTTTCAAGCTATCAATACTCGCTGCACGCTCTGCTGCTGAATACCCATACGTCGTTTTGGCAAAGCGAATGGCATAGGGCAAGCGGTCACGGCCTACGACTTCCACCACTTCCTCTAAATACTGCTGCGGAATATTGTAAGACTTCGCCAGCTGCTCTACAGCATGACTGAGGCTGGTATAGTTAATGCCATCAAATTGGACATGGAAACTCGTACTCAAACTCGCTACAGGCAACCCATCAATGGTTAATGGCCAGCCCTGAAAGTTCACCCGTACTTTGGCAATTTCAAACATGTTCCAAGCACTTTCTCGAAACCCTTCAAGCGCCTTACCTTCAAATTCTGATTGCTCTAACTCTTCCTTTGTCCAATTTACCCCTATCTGCAAGTGCTTTTGGTATTTACGGTGAAGCTGCTCCTTCACCTTATCGCGCAATAGCTCCAAATCACTCGCTTTTATGCCTTTACATATGCCATAGCACTCATGACAGCTCGGTAGAAGGATTGGCAACTTTTGGTGATCATAGTTAGGAGACGGTAAAAAGGCGTACGATTCAAAATACGGTTCACCACAAAACCAACAGGTATGGCGATAATCAAAAGGTACATCAACGGATTGGTAGGTCGCTGTCATAGCAAAAATACCCAAATGAAAAACTGTGAATATTATGCGTGCCATATCACCAAGACTCAAGGCGGTGCATAATCAAACGGCTAAGAAATCTCCCTATGAACCGAGGAGACCCCTCGCCCATCTTTTCCACAGTGCAAAAATCGACCAAGTATTTAACTGTTGTGACACCCGAATATCTTCAAGATAAAAACTGCATAAACTATCCGCTTAAGAGAATTGTGCTAGCTTTGGGAAAACGTTAAAATGTGTGCCCTTTTCTATCATGGTGCAATCGAATGTCTGAACAAAAGCGAAAGGCGCTCAAAAAAATTGCGAAATGCCTCGAGCTGGGTAACTCTGCAAACGTCAATGAAGCCGCACAAGCCATTAAGATGGCGCATCGTTTGATGCTAAAGTACGGCCTTGAACAAGATGACATCGAATTTATCAAGATGGGCAAAACAAAAACTAAAACCCTGCTTCCAGCCGACATCAGCCAGCAGATATTGAAGATCATCCGCGGAATCAACCGCCGCTTCGGTGTCGAGTGTGTGCTAACCAACCACAAAGGGCTCAAACAGGCTGAGTTTATTGGGGTTGCAGAAAGGGCTATCTTTGCCGCGTTTGCTTTTGACATCGTGTACCGTGAAATGAACCAGCAAACTGGCCAGTTTAGAAACAGTTTCCAAGGCACAGGCACCAGCAATGCTGAAGTTACTCGACGCGTAAACTCTTTCTTGGCCGGTTGGCTTGAAGGCGCTTTGGAAAAACTGCCTGAACTCAACACCGATGATGACCATGATAAACGCATGTCTAACTTCATCGATAAAGAGTTCGAAAACATAGATCGAGAAACCTTCAAGAAGCAGCTTCAGGAAGCCATGAATGCCCTTACTGATGATTACGAAAAAGGAATGAAGAAAGGACGCTCGATTTCGGTTAACCGCCCTGTTGCCGGAGAGAAAGCGTTCAAACCTAAGTTGCTTTCATAAACAAACGGCAAACAAAGTATGCAGAGACAAGTTAACTTAGCGTCTGGGCATCTATACTCAAGTAATTTCTCACTGACAAAACAGCCCATACCGTGGCTGTTTTTTGTTTGTAAAATAATCAGTTATACCAACAAGAGATAGATGACAATTTTATCCTGAGCAAAAAACCAGCAACCAATCCCTAAATGTTATCTTAACGTCATGAAGTGGGATGTAAATCTCGTTTTTATGATACAATGAAACAAAATCCCCTTTAATCGATAGCCTTCAAACATGAAATTCCCTGGTCAGCGTAAATCCAAGCATTACTTTCCAGTCAATGCCCGCGATCCATTAGTAGCTCAAATCCAGCAAGAAAATCCGCTATCTCGTACTCACCTTGTTGGTGTTGGCCAAACTATCGTAGATATCGAAGCGCGTATCGACGATGAATTCTTGGCTCGTCACAACCTAAGTAAAGGCCATTCGCTTGTTCTCGCAGAAGATAAAGCTGAATTACTTTACCAAGAGCTTAAAGAACGCAACCTTATCAGCCATGAATACCCAGGTGATACCATTGGTAACACCCTCCATAACTACTCTGTTCTCGCTGATGACAAATCGATTCTTCTTGGTGTAATGAGCCAAGATCTAAAGATTGGATCCTACGCTTACCGCTACCTTTGCAATACTTCTAGCCGTATGGACCTAGACTTCTTGCAACCTGTTGAAGGCCCTATTGGTCGCTGCTACACCCTTATCACCGAAGATGGTGAGCGAACTTTTGCGATCAACGAAGGGGAAATGAACCAGCTTAAGCCTGAGTTCGTGCCAGAAAGTGCGTTTGAGAATGCTTCTGCGCTTGTTCTATCTTCTTACTTGGTTCGCGGCAAGCCTGGCGACCCAATGAAAGACTCGGCTCTTAAAGCTATCGAGCACGCGAAGAAAAACAATGTACCGGTTGTGCTGACCCTTGGTACTAAATATGTTATTGAAGGCATGCAAGATTGGTGGATCGACTTCCTAAAAGAACACGTTACCTGTGTAGCGATGAACGAAGAGGAAGCCGAAGCGCTAACGGGCGAGAAGGATCCACTGATTGCTGCTGACAAAGCCCTTGAATGGGTAGATCTTGTTCTGTGTACGGCGGGCCCTGTTGGCCTTTACATGGCAGGTTATACCGATGAAGAGCTTAAGCGCGAATCAACGCTGCCGCTTCTTCCTGGCCGCATTGCTGATTTCAACAAGTACGAATTCAGCCGCCCGATGAAGAAAGACTCGTGTGAAAACCCAATCCGTGTTTACTCACACATTGCACCATATCTTGGTGGCCCAGTGGAAATTAAAAACACTAACGGTGCCGGTGATGCTGCATTGTCTGCACTGCTGCATGACATGTCTGCTAACCGTTTCCACAAGGCAAACGTACCAAATTCAGGCAAGCATATCGGTGAGTTCTTAAGTTACTCTTCTTTCTCTCAGATCTGCCAATACTCGAACCGCGTAAGCTATGAAGTATTGACCCAGCATGCCCCGCGCCTATCTCGTGGCCTGCCAGAGCGTGAAGATTGTCTAGAAGAAGCCTACTGGGAGCGTTAATCGCCGCCAGCTAAAAAAACGGAGCTTATCAGCTCCGTTTTTTTATACACAATACAATCGATTGGTAACCATCAAAAAGGCACATAATCAATTAATAAAGCTAAACCAAAAAAGACAAGCACTCCCCCGGCACTTCTTTCCACCCAATGTATTCCGCATTTCAAGGAGCGCTGTATTTGTGGCCACCCAATCGTCGCGGCAACCAACAAATTCCAGAATAAAACAACAGTAAACATCCATACTCCACAAGATATCTGTTGGACCAATGTCACTTCACTTCCGAGGATGACAGTCATAAGACTCATATAAAACAACGCGTTCTTAGGGTTTAGCAGTGCTGAATTTAAACCTAGCAGTAATTGCTTGGTCGCAGAAGGAACCACCTCGTGCACAGTTCTATTTAGGGGGGCTTTTTTATTACTCTTCAGTAACCTTGAACCAATCCATAGCAGGTACACTGCGCCGAGAATTTCAACCGCTGAAAAGACTCCGGGATTATCTCGAATACTCGTCCACCCAAAAATTGCAAACGTAATATAGACAGCGTTTCCCAACGCAATGCCAATACAAATATATCGACTGCCTTTCAATTTATGTCGGATAGAATGAGATACGATCAGAAAGAAATCTTGCCCAGGGCTTAATAGTGCGATGAAGTGGGCAATAGCCAAAGCCGGGAATGCCGCAGGGAAAAGGGTTATTAACATCATCCGTGTTTACCTATAGTTAAATGGACATCAAACTATAGGCATTTAGCTCTATGACTTATTGTCGAAAATTGACGCTCCCTGTTGATATTGCCTTGGCGTAGACGCTGTATAGTTAACAAAAGCACGATGCAACTGGCTTTGATCAGAGAACCCTAACTCATTAGCGACATCGACAATATCCATACCACTTTTTAGTAATAATTTTGCTCTCTCGACGCGAGTATTAGTGATAAATGCTTTTGGCGTTATACCAAACCGTCGTCTGAAGTTACGGATCAGAGACTCTTTGGGTCGCCCTATTTCTTTAGAAAGATCGGTCAGTGATGGGGGCTCAACAATATTTGCTGACAAGCAATTTTTAACCTGATAAGCGAGCTCATCTTCATTTGATGGTGGGATCAATGGTGAGCAATGGCAACTCAGTAGGCTAAATAACACCGACTCCAGCTTCAAGGCTGTAAGTCGTGTCACTTCATTTAGCAATTCATCAATTAAACCAAGCAGAATCTTTTCTTGGTGTTGGCCCGAAACCAGCGCCTGATCGCAAACAAAATGAGTAATGTGATATCCGTAGATTGCCGACAAAATCTCACAGCACCAAGCATTATCGACATAAAACATATGGTAACTTCGAGGTTTACCGTCAACTGGGTTGCAAGCATGAACCTTATTAGGCTCAATAAGAATAACATCCCCTACTTTCAGGAGGGTCTCTTTATTATCTATGGATAAACAGGTCACGCCAGATTGAATGATCCCAATAGACAACTCTGCATGACTATGTGTTTTATAACCTTGGGTACTGTTATAGGTAGTTCGAATAGTAAGGTTTGGAATACGCTCGCTACGCCAAAATCCTTGGTTGATATTACGAACAATGTTAGCCACTTCACTGACCCCTTAATACATCATCTAAACATCGTATTTCATCGAATCGTTGAAGGCAACAATCGAGCAATAAGTGGTTTTACCTAAGTGAACCAAAAAGAACATTTTTTTACGTTTTCTGAAGTATTTGTCCTAACCTTATAGTAAATAAATAGCATTTTAACTAATTGATAACGCTATCAATATAAACAAGCTTCAAGCGTTATGTCTAACAGACGAAACAGAATAATGTTACGCATATGGCGCAAACAAATGGGATGTTCAAGATGAAGGTTGTAGCAAGCGTATTCCTCCTAGCCATGGTATTTGGTTGTTCCGAAGAACAGCTGGAATCCCCAAAAACCCCTTCTATATCAGTAATTTCTGGAACCCAACCAGGAACGGGCTTATTACGAATAGCAGCTAGTGAAAATTACTTTCAACAACAAAATTTGTCAGTCTCTATTACTGAAAAACCAAGTGGTAAATTGGCTATTCTCTCTGTTTTAGATAAACATGTCGATGCTGATGTTATTTTCACAGCCGATATTGCTTACCTTGCCAATCAACATATGCTGCATGAGTATCGTGTGGTCGCCTCCGTATTCGATTCTGACAACCTCAACGCAATAGCAAGTATGACCCCACTTGTTGATATCAATGTAATGACAGATAAAGTAGTGTGTACCCAATACCTTTCAGCCCTACACTTTTTTGGCCAACTTCTTGTAGAAAGAAATAATATAAAAAATGTTACCTACAAATTTTTTAATGTCTCCGAGCTTAATAACAAACTTATCGATGGCGAATGTGATTTTATTACAACACGGGAACCGTTACTTTCAGATTTACTTTCCAAAAGCGATAATACGGCGCAACTAACCTTCTTCCCTGGTGTTTATCTGCAGCATGAATTAATGCTGGCACACAACCGGATGTCAGATGAGTCCTTAAGCCAATTTTTAAAAGCCATGATTCAAGCCGAATCGTTGTTCGACAGTACACCTGATCGCGTAGATTTGATCCTCAGTCAGAGTTTAAAAACAACACCTAAACAGTTAAGCATCTTACACAATAGCAGTGTCTGGGAGGTTTCACTTTATCAACCTCTACTCCCACTACTTGAGCGTCAAATGGAGTGGTTAGTCTCTCATGGTGTAAAAGAAGGTAGGTCATATACTTCATCCTTATCCCTTCGGCCAGACATACTACAAAAAGTGGCTCCATTACGGCAAACAGTGACAGCTTATGAAGATTAGTATTAAGCAAGTCATTGTTAGCTTCGTTCTGGTTTTAACTGGCTTCATCATTGCTCTTTTCTATATTTCTCAGAAGCAGAGTAATATCAGAGAAGAAGTCATACAGTTAGATGAATTGGCATTCAAACTAACTCAAGAGACCAATCGGCTTAATGTTTTCGTGGCTGATTACAACTTCAGACACTCTCCTGATACCCTAGAAAAGTGGGTTACAACGCTCAATGCTGTCGAACAACAATATGAGCATTTGTTGCACTCAACGCATTTAGGCAACCATTCTATATCTAAAAGAATCGACTCAGATCTCTCTCGTATTAGGAGGCAGTTTACATTACTTCAAGGTGCAACAACCGATGAAGATACCCATTGGATCACCATTAACCTCAATACCTACAACCAAAATCTCATTACACACCTTAATAATCTCAGTAAAGAAGTTAGACGGTTAGCAACCAATGATCTAACGCAACTCGCCAAAGATCAAAAGGTAATATTTTTTGTTATCACCTTCCTAGCTTTATTCTTACTGTTCATTATTCATTCAGCGCTCATTGCTCCGCTTAGAATTGTCAAATACCTATTAGAACGCATTGGTAAAGGTGACGAAGTCATTGATTTTAGTAAGTCAAACATCAAAGAATGGTCTCAGTTAATATCGAACATTGAGTCCATGTACCAAGAATTGAATTCAACAACCGTAAGCAAAGTTGCGCTTGAAAATGAAGTTGAAATGAGAAAGCGCGCTGAATACAACGCCAACTTACTCGCTCGTACTGACTTTCTGACGGGCCTCCCCAATCGTCGTCAAATGAATGAAATACTAAATAATATAATTAAAGGAAATAACAAATTCTTCTTGATTTTTCTGGATATAGATAATTTTAAATCCATTAATGACAACCTTGGTCACTCAAAGGGGGATAAATTATTACAATGCGTTGGTAGCCTTATTGTCGAACACCTTAGCACCAAGGATAAAGTTGCCCGTATAGGTGGTGATGAGTTTGCCATTATTTATTTTAGCGACAAGAAAAACAATGCAGTTACATTTTCACAAGTACTCAAGCATGCCTTGAGTCAGCCTATCAAGATTGGTAACTCCAATATACGTATAAGTTGCTCTTTAGGCATAGCCACCTACCCCTGTGATAGCCAGAACGGTATCGAATTACTGGCGAGAGCTGATACAGCAATGTATTACGCAAAAAAAAATCAAGTTGAAACATCCGGTATTGCAATCTATACACCACAGATTGGGAGATCGAGCAAATCAAAATTTGAAATTTACCAGGATATTAAATATGCGATTGAGAACAATCAATTTGATGTTTGGTTTCAACCTCAAATCAATATGAAAACGGGGGAAATTGACGGATTTGAAGCCCTACTGCGTTGGAGAAAAGAAGATGGCTGTTTTATACGCCCTGATATTTTTGTACCACTATTAGAAGAGTCAATAGATATTATTGTTGTCGGTGACTTAGTTATCGACAAAGCAATCGCATTTCATCAGCAGTTACTTGAAAACGGCTTTAATATTTCTGTTTCTATTAATATATCTGCGGTTCAACTTGAAAGTACAGACTTCGTCGACTCTTTATATGAAAAAGTAATCCTTAAAGGACTAAGCCCGGAAAATTTCCCACTTGAGCTGACTGAAACAGCCATTTTCAAAAATAAGGAAGACACCCTAAAATCTATGCAAACACTGAATAAATTGGGTTTCTCTCTTCAACTTGATGATTTTGGAACGGGCAATGCCTCGCTGGACCTACTCTTGAGCCAACAATTTGATACAGTGAAAATTGATAAGTCCTTTACGCTTAATGCACCTAATCAAAAGGAAACCGATACGGTGATACGAGCTATTAGCTACTTATCCGAAAAGCTTAACTTCAATATTGTACTAGAAGGTATCGAAAAGCCTATTCATCATAAATTAGCTATTAAGTACGGTATAGAGTTAGGTCAAGGTTACTATTACTCTAAGCCAATGCCACGCGATGTCGCAATTAAGTGGGTATTAGACAGACAAAAGCAACACGAAGAAACATCGTTTGATGTGAGTGCTTGATAGCTGTTACCATCTTGCAATCAACAGAAAGTTCTCCCAAGCGACTCAACGTTGCATGGAAAAATAGGCCTACATGAGAAACATAATAGCAAAGATATTAATCGCACTTACGATACTCTTAGCATTAGCCGGTATTTATCAGATAACGATATTCTGGATGGTCGTTTCAGACATGGATTCAATGGAGACTCCCTATTACTGTGAGCAAGACGGTATTGAATACAGATGTACACCAGAAGAATATAACTCAAAGTACCATAGCCATTGATGCCTTCGTCTCAAGATACCTTTCAGCTGATTTGATCAACTTCAATTCGAATTGATTAACATCAACACACCTCACAACTTAGTTGATATAATCAACCAAATTCTGCTTTGTCGAATTCTAACCCAACTTAACAAGTTACTGGCATGCTTCTGCCAGTGAAACATTGAGAGTATCCATTTGAAGAAATCCCAACCAATACTGGGGAAATCCGGTACGTTATTTTTCCTTGTTATCATCAGTGCCTTTCCACCACTGACGATAGATTTGTACTTGCCTGCTTTGCCACAAATGGTGAATGTGTTTAATACAGATCAGTCGATGGTCAACTTAACGCTTAGTAGCTACTTCATTACATATGCTGTCGGACTACTCTTTTGGGGGCCATTAAGTGAAAAATTTGGCCGTAAGCCTATCTTATTTCTTGGTATCAGCGGGTACATCATCGCCAGCATTTTATGTGCAATGGCGGGGAGTATAGAGCAAATGATCGGTGCGCGGGTACTCCAAGCTTTTGCCGGAAGTGCTATCACAGTCGTCGCGACCGCTATCGTCAAAGATCTGTTTGATGGACGTGAGCGCGAAAAAATCATGGCGACTATCATGTCGTTGGTCATCATTGCACCAATGGTTGCACCGGTTCTTGGCGCATTCCTGTTGAAGGTCGCCTCGTGGCGAATGATGTTCGTGACGTTATCCGTATTTGGTGCATTCGCCTCTGTACTTGCATGCTGCTATAAAGAAACGCTTGAGGCTAAATACGACGGGTCAATCTTGCGCTCTTGGAGCAGGCTTGGCGTAGTATTAAAAAACCCAAGGTTTATTGCCTTACTAACCATTTTTTCCATTGCCCCAATGACACTGATGGCATTTCTGGCGGCAGGTTCATACATTTACATTAACGGTTTTGGGCTTACTGAACAGCAATTTAGCTACGCCTTTGCGTTTAATGCTCTGTGTGCCTCGTTGGGTCCTACGATGTATATGAAGCTCTCCCGCTTGATACCGGTACAGAAAATTATCACCTTGTGCTTCTTCTTCCTCGCTACAGCTGGCGTGTTAACCATTACTATTGGTCATCTGTCACCGATTGTATTCGCCTGTATTGCCGCACCGGCAACCTTAATGGTGATCACGATGCGAGTACCCGGTACCAACTTGATGCTCGATCAACAAGACCAGGATACTGGCTCTGCCGTGGCATTGATTCAGTTTTGCGCCATGATCTGTGGTTCGCTGGGCATGTTCTTAGTGTCCACTCGCCCCGACTCATTAATTGAAAACCTCGGCATCATTCAACTGACTGTCGGTATCATTGGCGGATTCCTGTGGCTGTTAGCAAGAAATCGTCCGTTTGTGACCGATAAACTCCTAAAACAATTATAAGTATTTTTTAAATCAAAAATCGGATATTTACAAAAAACCGACACCTAAGTGTGTCGGTTTTTCATCGACTGAACCTTGCTTGAAAATGATACTTTTGATTATTTTTTATTCGGGATAAGAAAAGTACATAAAGACCAAATTATCAAAATAAGATATAAAACATATATGGCCGGATATACGAGAAATTTTTCCCACCATTCTTCTTTTCTATTTTTATAGCCGAATTGGGAAAGAAAAAAAACCGAACCTACTATTATATGTAAGCAGAGAAAAAGCCATAACCACTTAATAATTAAATTCCTTACTTATCAAAGCTAAAATATATCATGATATGATACCCAACTTCCAATCACTATAATATATAATTTTTAGTAGCAAAAAAAAATAGCAACCCAATTGGGTTGCTATTTTCAACAGTATTCTTAATTAGAATACATTAACAATCATTAATCGCATTACGAACACGCTTGTCCGATACCGGGTAAGGTGTACCCAACTGCTGGGCGAAGTAACTTACTCGAAGTTCTTCGATCATCCAGCGGATCTCCTTCACCTTCTCAGGGATAGGCTGGCCTTTCGGGATCTTATTCAGTAGCTCTTTATAATCAGAGACGACTGATTCGATCTTCAAAATATGCATACGGTCTTTATTCGGGTCGATTGGCAGCTTCTCCATACGGCGCTCAATGGCTCGCATATAACGAAGAATATCAGGCAGCTTTTTCCAACCACATTCCGTCGCAAAGCCTTTAAAAATCAAGCTTTCAATTTGTGCCTTAATGTCAGACAGTGCAAACGCCATAGAAAGATCAACACGGCCCTTCAGCTTCTTGTTGATATTGAATGCTGTGGTTAAGATCTCTTCGACCTGCTTGGCGATATCAACCACCGTATCACCGAGTTCTCCACGTACATGCTCTTTCAACACTTCAAACGCTTCGGGTTGCCAAACAATGCCGCCCTTTTCATCGATCAATTTATCGATACCACAAGCGATACAGTCATCAATCAAGTCCATCACTCGCCCATACGGGTTGAAGTACAGGCCCAGCTTCGACTTGTTCGGCAAGTTAGCATGCAGGTATTTAATCGGTGACGGCACATTCAGCAGTACCAATCGACGCTGGCCTTGCTGCATAGCTGTACGCTGCTCTTCTTCGGTTTCAAACAGTTTGATACCAACGGAGTCTTTGTTATCAACGATTGCTGGGTAAGCTTTTACTTCGAAACCACCGCGTTTTTGCTGGTAACGCTCAGGTAACTGACCAAAGCTCCACGTCTTCAGGCCTTCTTGCTCAATATCATCATCAGCGACTTTCGACAGTGTTTCTTGAACCTTCTCTTTCAAGCCATCTTTGAGGCTGTAAAGATCTTTGCTCTCACGCAGCTTACGATTGCGATGATCCACAACACGATAAGTGATCTTCAGGTGATCCGGCACCTGCTCGAGGTTCCAGTCTTCACGCAATACCGTCACACCAGAAATACGCTTGAGTTCTTTTTCCATCGAATCAAGCAGCGGCATGGCCATTGCCTCAGCACGAGACAAGAACGCATCGGCATAGTTAGGCGCAGGTACAAAGTTACGACGTACCGGTTTTGGTAGCGATTTGATCAGCGACACCACCAGCTCTTGTCGTAGACCTGGGATCTGCCAATCAAAACCATCGGGTTCTACCTGGTTTAGGATCGGCAACGGTACGTGCACTGTTACACCGTCACTGTCTTCACCCGGCTCAAACTGGTAGCTCAACTTAAGTTTCAAGTTACCCTGATGCCAGAAGTTCGGATAATCCAGATCGGTAACATGGCTAGCATCGCCTTTGAACAGCATTTCACGTTCAAAGTTAAGCAGCTCGGCATTTTCACGCGAGGCTTTCTTCCACCAAGAATCGAAATGGCGGCCAGAGACCACTGTATGCTCAATACGCTGATCATAGAAATTGAACAGCTCATCATCGTCGATCAGGATATCGCGGCGACGAGACTTATGCTCAAGCTCTTCGACCTCACGCAACAGCTTACGGTTCTGTTGGTAGAACTTATGCTTGGTGTCCCAGTCCCCTTCCACCAGCGCCGAACGAATAAAGAGTTCTCGTGAGATAACCGGATCAATATTGCCGTAATTCACTTTTCGTTTGGCAACAACTGGAATGCCATAAATTGTGACTTTCTCGAAGGCTGCGACTGACGCTTGCTTCTTCTCCCAGTGAGGTTCACTGTAGCTACGCTTGAGCAAGTGCTCGGCCAAAGGCTCTACCCATTCAGGCTGGATCTTGGCAGCAATTCGGCCCCACAAGCGTGATGTTTCCACCAACTCGGCAACCATTACCCACTTAGGCTGTTTTTTGAAAATGCCAGAGCCTGGGAAAATATTGAATCGAGCATTACGGGCACCTTGGTACTCATTTTTCTCCTGATCTTTTAGACCAATATGAGAAAGCATACCGGCAAGAATTGCGGTGTGAATACCTTGATAGCTTGCTTCTTGCTCATTAATTCGGAACTCAAGCTCTTTGACGACTTGGCTAACTTGGAAGTAGATATCCTGCCACTCACGCACACGCATGTAGTTGAGGTAATCTTTCTTACACTGACGGCGGAACTGATTGCCAGACAGCGCTTTTTGCTGCTCTTGGATATAATCCCACAGGTTAACAAACGTCACGAAGTCTGATTCTTTATCATTGAATCGACGGTGTTTTTCGTCCGATGCCTGCTTCTTATCTGATGGGCGCTCGCGCGGGTCTTGGATAGACAACGCACAGGCAATGATCATCACTTCACGCAATGAACCGTTCTTAGGCGCTTCCAACACCATACGGGCTAAACGAGGGTCAATCGGCAAACGGGCTAACTGGCGACCAATCACAGACAGACGCTTACGCGGATCTTTCGCTTTAGGATTAATCGCACCCAGTTCTTCAAGCAAGCGAATACCGTCTTGGATATTGCGGTTATCCGGCGCTTCTACAAACGGGAAAGCTTGAATATCGCCTAGACCAATCGCGGTCATCTGCAAAATAACTGATGCTAGGTTGGTACGAAGGATTTCTGGATCAGTAAACTCAGGGCGAGACAAGAAGTCTTCTTCCGAGTACAGACGAATACAGATACCTTCTGCTACACGACCACATCGACCTTTACGCTGGTTAGCACTCGCTTGTGAAACCGGCTCGATAGGAAGACGCTGTACTTTAGTTCGGTAGCTATAACGGCTGATACGCGCAGTACCTGGGTCGATAACATATCGGATACCCGGAACCGTCAACGAGGTTTCAGCAACGTTAGTCGACAGTACGATACGGCGGCCAGCATGAGACTGGAACACACGGTTTTGCTCTCCCGCCGACAATCGGGCATAGAGCGGCAATATTTCGGTATCACGCAGATTTCGCTTCTCTAACGCATCGGCAGTATCACGGATTTCACGTTCACCGTTCATGAAGATCAGGATGTCACCTAGCCCTTCATCACAAAGCTCATCAACCGCATCGAAAATCGCTTGAAGCTGATCACGATCGTTATCTTCGCTGTCTTCCGACACTGGGCGGTAGCGTACATCTACCGGATAAGTACGACCTGACACTTCAATGATAGGCGCATTAAAGAAGTGCTTAGAGAAACGCTCAGGGTCAATGGTTGCCGATGTGATAATGACTTTTAAATCAGGGCGTTTTGGCAGCAATTCACGCAAGTAACCCATGATAAAGTCGATATTAAGGCTACGTTCGTGGGCCTCATCGATAATGATGGTGTCATATTGGCTCAAGAAGCGATCGTTCTGGATCTCAGCCAGTAAGATACCGTCAGTCATCAACTTGACTTGGCTGCGATCCGAAACTTTATCGTTAAATCGAACCTTATAACCAACATAAGAGCCAAGTTCACATTGAAGCTCTTCGGCAATACGGCTGGCTACCGAGCGCGCCGCCAAACGGCGTGGCTGTGTATGACCGATCATGCCCTTGGTACCAAGACCTAGCTCCAAACAGATCTTTGGAAGCTGGGTGGTTTTACCTGAGCCGGTTTCACCGGCAACAATCACAACCTGGTTGTTCTTGATAGCTTCGGCAATTTCGTCTTTTTTCTGGCTGACTGGTAACAGTTCTGGATAAGAGATTTTCGGACGCTGGGTAGTACGCATCTGAACGGTTTGCATAGATTTCGCAATATCGAGTGCGATTTCATCAAACACGGCGTGCTTTGCCTGCTCTTTCTTGATTCTGGCCGCACCTTGCACGCGTTTGTGCAAACGAAACTGATCGCGCATCATGCAATCTTTAATCGCGGCTTTAAGTGTTTTTTCGTTGTTTAAAACGTTAGCCTGAGGAGTATTCGACTGAGTCAATGGAATTCCTGATATTTCAGCTGGGTATTTCACAAAATTGCACGAATTCTACCACAAATCTGTTGATTTGCGGCATAGGAGAATCACAGCTCAAAATTGAGAGATTTTGTGTGACATAATTTGCAGCAGAATTATGTCTTCAGGTATTATTTTGTCGCAACTTCATACATAGAGTAAAAATAATGAAAAAAACACTAGTTAGCCTTGCGCTTGCAGCTGTGATGGCATCACCTGCTTTTGCTAACCAACCTGTACAGCTATCTGTTCCTGGCAACAACCTACCTGATGGTAACGTTCACGGTTTCCGCGCATCTCTTCTATATGGACAAACGCCATCGGTAACTGGTTTCCAGCTTCCTATGCTAGGTTTGGCTGAATCTCAAACGTTCAAGGGCCTAAGCTTTGGTATCCTGTTTGGTGCCAACCGTGTTACTGGTGATTCTACAGGTGTTAAATTCGGTCTAGCTAACTGGAACGACAACACAGCAACAGGTGCAGATTTTGGTTTTGCCAACTACACGGGCAGCCAGTTCACTGGCCTTCAGTTTGGTGCGCTTAACTACGCAGGTAGCCTAAACGGTCTTCAGTTTGGTTTCATCAACGCCACAGATCGCATCGAGAAAGGTGTTCAGATTGGTCTAATCAACTACGACAAATCCGGTACCTTTATCAGCAAAGATATCCCAGTATTCCCGATTATTAACGCCCGTTTCTAATCACCAACACTGAAAAATGATTGTAGTCTGGAGCCAAGTCTCCAGACTACTATTTCTATTTCTATTTCTTTTTCTCCAGTATTAGCTGCGCATTCCCCCCGACCCTCTTTGTTGAACAACTGCTGACTAAACATCCAACTAAACAGCACGCAAGGAACTCCAAGCCTATCTAAAGAGTCATATACTTAATAGAAATGAAACCTGAGGCTCAGCATGTTCAAACAATTGCGTACCATTTTCCGCCAAGTCATGAATGAAGGAACGGATGGCGGTACTGTCGACACCCCTACTCTCCACCTTTCCATGGCATGTTTGCTATGCGAAGTATCAAATGCTGATCACAGTGACGACCCGAGAGAAATCCAAGCCAAGCGCCACCAGCTCATATATTTACTAGATATCAGTGAAGAGAATGCCGATGCGCTACTGGATAAAGCGCGAATGCAGAGTAAGTCGTCCGTATCATTATATGACTTCACCAGTAAACTGCGCACCTTAGAGCCCGAGCAACGATATGAACTCATTGAAGCAATGTGGCAGGTTGCCTATGCCGACGGTGTATTGGATCCGATGGAAGAAGCGGTGATCCGCCAAGTGTCCGAGCTTATCTATGTCGACCATTCCGAGTATATTCGAGCGAAATTGGCGGTGCAGAAGAACGCTCAATAAGTTGGCGAACTCGTTTGTAGAATAGTTAAAAAATGCTAAAGCCGTAGTTTTATACTACGGCTTTTACTAGTAGATAAACATTAAGCACAGTGACGGTTAAAAACGCCAATCAAAACCAACGGATACTTTTGTTTCTTCTCCGCGTAAATGACTAACGTTACCCGTTGGGTCGTTCACATCATTCACTTTAATATTCGTATACTTACCTTCAAGGTAAATATTGAACACAGCATCACCCAGTTGCGTACGCATACCCTGTAATAGTACTAAATCAACCATCTGCATATCTACGCCGCCATAACTGGAACCACCAAACGCTTGAAATACGGTATAATGAGTGTCATTCCAAGGCTGAAGGCCATATAGGTTTACCGACGCCACATGTGCGTGGTCGCCACCTAATAAGTGTTTTACATCAGCCCCTTGAAGTCGATAGCTATTACTTCCCATCGAGTACCCGCCAAGCGCACTGTTGCTGGCCTGCTCATTAAACCCATTAGCTATTTCTGCGGTGTCAAAATCTACATATGAGTAGTTAACCGATGGGAAAAATAACGTCGTTCCATTTGTTGCTGTGAGGGGAAGCATATAACCTGCAGTATAGAAATCTACCCCTTCAGTCAGATTCACATCGGCATATACACCGCCAAATCGCTCATCAAAGTTAGCTAGACGGAATCTGAAGTTTTCTGATTGGGTAAAATACTCACCAATCATTATTGTTTGTGTTGTGTAGTCGCCGCCGCCATAGAGATTATTAAATCCACCACCCGCAACGAGCTTTATTTCACCGTTATTATCCGTTGCGATACCACCACGCCACGCAGTATTTCGAGGATCTGCGTCGTGAACTTCATCTGCCGCGACCGTTGTTGCCGAAAGTGCCATTACGGCTGCTAAGCCAACAGAAAGAAGTGTTTTGCTGCTTTTCATTTTTGTGCCTTTAATTTTAATCTTATAATTTTAATTCGTAATTAACAGACACGTCCTTGTGCGAATATTCCCTGGATTTATTGCGTTGTGATTTCTGGCATTTTATATACGCCATCAATAATTTTCTGAGCAGGTTCGTACACACGCATCAGCAGATTCCAGCCTTCTGTCGTGTCGAGACGGTTTGCTATATCACCACATACATCTGTGTTGCCATAGTGCATCGTGAACGTACCGTCTTGATTCATTTGTGCAACTTCACTGTTAATGTTGTTGTTCTCTGAGAACATGTAGCCAGTGTCGTTGTAAACGGTAATAGACCAGAATGCATCGTTCTCAGGCACTTCATAGGTTGCGGTGTAGCACTTATTTGTATCTAGATCAGGTGCTTGAGCGATATAGACCGTTTCAGAGCTAGGGAAGAGCCCCCACGACGTTGCAACGGCCATATTGTGGCCTTCATAACGGTCAACTTCGCCACGCTTACCTTGCCAATCATTTGGATATTGAGTAATCGTTTTTCGCATCTCTTGCTCATAAGAAGAACGAAGTTCTAACATGCCAGCCCAATCCCAATTAGGTAGAACTTTCGGCTCCATACTTCCAGATTCAACTTTTACGCCAGCAAGAATGTCTCGAGCAATTTTAATGTCCGCTTCATCTTGTGCATCGAATAATTGGATGCGAGGAAGTGCAACGATGTAACGTGTATCTGCTTGTTTTTCAAACTCGTGCACCGAGTTTGAGCCCCTGAGGATTTCAATGGTTTTGTGCTCGTTATCCAATAGGTAGACAGTCACATAACGGTTTTCTGGATGTTCAGGAATCGTAATAGTGAAACCTTCAGATGTATCGACAGAAATACCGGCGTACAGAGTATCGCGATTCATACGTGGTACAGGTTGTAGGTCAACCGGCGTTGGCTCAGAAAAAACTAACCCCGTATTCATACCACCCGCATCAAAAAAGCGTTGAATACGTGCATCCATCTCAACTTCAGCAAAGTTTTCAACGGTAACCGGGATAGGTGCGTCGTTGGTTGCAAATGCGCTCGCAGCGCCCAAAGATAGTGCTAGTGTTGTTGCTAATGCGATTGGTGATTGAGTAAGTTTCCACATATTGTGCCCCTTATCGGTAAATTAAATGCCCATTCATGTTTGAGCTAAAGCGTTTCGATGCGTGTAATTTAACCGAGAGAATTGTTTTCTCAAATGGAATCAAGAGACTTTAAAAAAGTCCTCAAATTCATATATGATGAATGAAGAGGATAAACAGGGAGAAGGTAGCAATGAAAGATGAGGATATGTTCAGGCTAGACTTTAACACTCTGAAAATATTGAAAATACTCGGTGAAGAAAATAATACTCATCGAGCTGCTGATAGGCTTAAGATTGGGCAGTCTGCAATTAGTAAGGCTTTAAAGCGCCTGAGAGAGCAGTTTGATGACCCACTTTTCACTCGCACGCTACACGGCCTAGAACCGACCCCAAAATGTGAGCTGATTCTGTATAAACTCCCTCAAATATTGGGAGAAATAGGCGAATTATTCCAAGACAGCAATACCTTTGAGCCAGAGCATTATGAGGGCTCAATTAAGATCCACATTAACGCTTCACTGTGCCACCCTCTCACCAGTATTCTTATCGAACGTCTTCACCTATATGCGCCTAAGGCGATGCTTCAATTAGAAGATTGGTCATACGATACCGAGCAGCAATTAAAAGTTGGTCAAGTAGATTTAGGTATCAATTATCACCCCTTAGACGTTTCTCCTGAAATTTTTCAACAACCCATCTGTTATCAAAAATTTAAGTTATGCTGCGCGAAAGATAGCCCATTGGCTCAAATTGATAAAATTTCCCTCGAAGACATTGCAAATAGCCCTTTGATACTGGCAATCATGCCTGACTACGAAGTAAAACAGAGCGAGGCCGAAACCTATTTGAAACGTAGGGGCTACCAACCCAATGTAGTACTTCGAACAGACAGGTTAGATATTTGTAGTAAGGTGCTTAAAAGTACTCATGCCCTAATGCCTGTCAGTGAGGTGGTTGCTCCAATCATGGATGAGGAAGGGTTAATATTGCTTGATATTGACCACCTGGATGGTGTTCCACACTATCCGATCGCATACTTTATCCATGATAGGGTCAAAGACTCAGCCTATTCAAAATGGTTAATAGAAATCACAACCCAGATTTTGAGCGAGCTTACAGCAATGTACCAAAACCCGAAATTTCAATATGCCTACCCTCGTTTGTCTAAAGATAGCTTTAAGTGAGGCGAGTACGTGAAAGATGAAGAATTATTCAACCTTGACTTCAATAGCTTGAAAGTACTCAAGGTGCTTGGTGAAGAAGAAAATACAAAACGCGCAGCTGAGCGCTTATATGTCACCCAATCAGCAGTCAGTAAAGCGCTATCTCGGCTGAGGGAGCAATTTGATGATGACTTGTTTACTCGAGGGAGAGATGGTTTAGAGCCGACGGAGAAATGCGCTCGATTGCTAAATAAATTACCAAGCATAATGACCGGTTTGGACGAACTTTACGGCGAGATTAATCAATTTTCCCCAGCAAATTATGAAGGGACTATCCGGATACACATCAATTCAATACTCTGCTACGGCACAATGACTAAGCTCTTTGAGACTTTGCATCGTCTTGCCCCAAAAGCAACCATTGTTCTCGAAAATTGGTCGGCAGGAACGGAGTTCAGTTTGCGAAAGGGATCTGTCGATGTTGGCCTCAATTTTTATCCCCTTGAGGTAGCAAAAGACATTAGTCAAATTCCGATTTGTTATCCCGAATTTAAGATTTGCTGCCATGAAGATAGTCCACTAGCGAAAGCTAAATCCATCACAGTTGAAGACGCCGCCAAATACCCTCTCGTGTTAGCTATACAGCCACACTTTGTCCAAAAAGAGAGCTATGTCGTTAATTACTTCAAAAAAAGAGGCTATAGCCCGAATATCTTATTGAGATCGGATAAGGTAGATATTTGTTTAGAAACGATACGCAAAATCCCCAGCTTCATGGCGGTTAGTGAAGTTGTTAAATCGCAGTTGTTTGAGGAGTTAACCCTAATTGATATCAATCACTGGGAAGAAATAAATCATCGTCCTATCGCTTGCTATATGTCATATAAGTTCCGCTCTACGCCTTTTTCAAAGTGGCTAGTACATACAATACAAGAAGCGATTGAAGAGCTTTATTAAAATCACAGAAGCCTTCCATATTGATATAGAAGGCATTGGTAACTCAGCGCTCAGGTTACTTTAATGCTATATCTGTAAGGTTTGCTGCCATCAAGCCTGTTATGCGCTTGAACTCTTTCAGCTCTTCAGGCGAAACCCCTTTCATCATTTTCTCATTCATCTTGCCATCAATAATGGCTAATTGAGCCAAAATCTTTTCTCCCTCGCGAGTAACCAACAAACGTTGGCTTCGTTTATCTTCTGGATTTGGCACTTTCTCGATCATGCTCTGTTTAATCAGTTCATTGAGCAAGCGGGTCACCTGAGCTTTGTCGCGGTTCATGAACTGAGCAATACCAATAGCAGTACATGTTTGTTTTCTTTTGATAATTTTAAGTACTCGTAGATGCATTGGCGTAATGCTCAAATCCAACTGTTCAATATGTTCATGCATGTGGCGCTTTAGCATATGGACTAATTGAAACAGGCTTTCTAGTGACTTTGACTCTGACATCTTGACTCCCTTGAATAAAATTAAGTTGACATTATCAACTAAAGCACTATAGTTGACATTATCAACTTAATTGAGCGCAAATTCAAGACCGGAGAATATTATGAAACAACCACACAACTACCGTATTACGATCGAACGTACCAATGAAGGTAATGAGCAAGCTATGCAGTTTGAGATCCAGGACCGCGAAGATATGTTTGCCATTGTTGAAGCAATTAAACAAGGCAGTGGTTTGAACGAAAACAATTCAACTCGCCTTGGTGTGGCCTTGCGCCTTCTGGGCCCAGTGATGATGCAAGATCGCAAACATCCTTTGTTTGTAGACTTCTTCCCGCACTTTAAAACGTTTATAAACAACCTAAAAAGCAAATTGAGAAATAAAAGCTAAGCAATACTATTTAGCTTATCACTCCCTACTGTGGAATCACTGTCACTTGGCAGCTAACACTTCCCGTGCAATCTCAATCATCACCAACATCGATAATTATCAAGCCGACTGGCCGTTGGCTAATAAGGCGTGGTTTGCTGTTATTCATGATTTCCTTACCGATATTTGCCATAGTAAACATATGAAAACTCTCGCGCTTTAATTTACGGCTTTTATTGCTAATGGGTAATAACAATGATCGATTGGAACTTAATCACGCCATTTTTGAAAATATACGAGCTCAATAGCATTACCAAAGCCGCTCAAGCACTGGATGTTTCCCAGCCAGCAATGAGCTTGGCGATTAAGCGCTTAGAAGAGAGCTTAAACCGCCAACTGTTTATCAGGCATGGACGGAGAATAGAACCGACGCAAGATGCTCATGAGCTCGCATCACATTTTTCCAAAATGGCAGAGCACTACCAACGAGCGCTTGATTTCGACAGGCCCTTAGTGGTCTATGTACACGAAAGCTTGATGATGCAGATGCCGATAATGGAAGATGTCCACATGATAGAGAGTCCTGCATCACAAGAACGGATACTTGAAGATATACGTCAGCAGAAAGTAGACATGGTGATAGATTTCGTCAACTCAACTGAATCGAGCTTTACCTCTGAGCACATAGTGAGCGATAGAATCATGTTAGCCTGTGACAAGAACAGCTCTATAGGCGATAAAATCTCACTCGAGGAATACCTATCCCGCACACATATTGTATTAAAGCTCAGGAGAAATAATGTTTACGCCATTGAAGCGTTCTCCGGTAAGAGCTTGGAACGAAAAGTAGTGAGAACCGTTACCAGCCCTTCGAATATGTTGCTGTCTATCATAGGTACAGAGTCTGTCTGCGCAGCATTAGAGTCGATGAAGCCACTCGCCAGTAAGCTAGGATTGAAAATGATAGAACTGCCATTCGAGGTAGATAAGCTCAACTACAACATGCTCTACCATAAGCGAATGTCAGGTAGCAACCGTCATATTCAACTTAGAAATACACTAAAATCAATCCTTACCCAACCCCGCTAGAGCAATCAGCAGGATAGCTGTCTCTCCTTTCAGCTTCATTGGTTTTTACATAAGCAATGCTTATGTGAAGCATATCAACTGCCTAATTTTTAATCACCCTTATTGTCGCTATGATACCGCCATATCAACGACACAAGTGGGATAGACAGATGAAAAAGACATTCCTGGCACTTACAATCGCAAGCATCACCTCTTTTGGTACATGGGCAAACGATAAGCAGTTGGCTGTTTCGGAGCATGGCTTTTCTTTTGGCGAAGGCCAACGTGTCCAGCTTATACATACTACAGGTGAAAACCGCGCCTTTGCTGGCACACCTGAAGGTCAATCTGATGTACGTATCCATAAAGACCTTCGTAATCTTGGCGCATCACAAGGCGAAGCCGTACTTAAGATTGACGACAATGTATATAAAATTTTTGGTTACGGCCTAACATCACCGGTTGTCTTTGTCGGTGAAACCGGTCTCGTCGTTATGGATCCAGGGGAGTCAACCGAACACGGTGCAGAAACCGAAAAGGTTTTCCGGGATGTCACCGGCATTGATTTACCCGTCACCGGCATCATCTACTCACACAATCACTTTGATCATCTTGCGGGAGTCAAAGGCTGGGTAACACCTGAAGATGTCGCTGCAGGAAAAGTGGAAATCTACGCACACTCTACTCTTACTGCTGCCGTTGCTAACTGGGCTTCAAACGTGGGTACGATCCTTGGCCACCGCACCACCTACACTGCCGCGACATATGCTGGCACTGGCGCCGGTGTTCATGGCTCGGTGACCGATGGTCTGGGCCCACAGGTTCAACTTGGTGAAGTCGGCTTTATTCCACCAACGGTTGAATTTGATGATGTTATTAAAGTCAGCAACGGTGGCTTAGACTTTGAGCTTCACTATGTGCCTTCAGAAACTGATGATGAAATCGTCATGTGGCTACCAGATCAGAAAATATTGCATGCCGCCGAAGTGCTGCAAGGCGAGAACTTCCCGAATTTGCATACTATCCGCGGCACCAAAGCTCGTGATGCAGAGGTGTGGTACAAGGGCATCGACTATATGCGCAACACCTTCCACGATGTTGAAATCATGCTTGTGGCCCATGGTCGCCCGGTTGAAGGTAACTGGGAAGTCATGGATGTTCTTACCGCCTATCGCGATGGCATTCAGTTCGTCCATGACCAGTCTGTACGGGCAATAAACGATGGTTTGACACCTTTTGAAATGATCGAAGTCGTCAAACTACCAGAGCACCTTGAAACTCACCCTTGGCTATTACAGCGCTATGGTACGGTTTCTCACGCCGTGCAGCAGCAATTTAGTAACTATATTGGCTTTTTCCATGGTGATCCTTGGCAACTAGAACCAATGGCACACGCCCAGCGCGCCGAGGAATATGTCAGGATGATGGGTGGCCGGGACAATATCGTCAATGCAGCCAGATCCTATATCAAGAACGGTGATTTTACGTACGCAGCAGAAATACTGACCTACCCTATCCGAGTTGATAACGACGATACCGAAGCCCGTGAATTAAAAGCGCAGGCTTACACCGAGTGGGGATACAAGCAAAGCAATATCAATTGGCGAAATTGGGCAATGACTGCCGCTGGTGAGCTTCGCGGCGATTTAGACTACCACCAGAAAATTGATTTCACGTCTACCGATGTCCTGAAGAACCTACCCACTGAAATGGTAATGGATATGATGACCGTTAAGCTCAAAGCGGAAGATACCATTGGAGTGAATTATGTGGTGAATATCCACTTTACCGACATTGAGCAGGCATACAGCTTTGAGATTCGCAATGGCATTGTGGAAGTTCAGCACTTCAGCAAACCTGAGCCGAAACTAGAAATAAAGATGACTCGAAGCTTACTTGAAGATCTTCTCGCCGGCGGCGGAGATGCAGCCATGGCCAAGGCCGCAAAGGCTGGAGAGTTTGGCTTAACGACAGGAACGGCGGAAGACATGGCTAACTTTATTGCTAAGTTTGAAGAACCGAAAGACGGCTCTGAAATCCCAATGATTGTTCGCTAATCAATAACATTCGCCGTCATTGTAACTGCTAACCAGGATTGTCCATCAATAATACAGAGGTGAGGGCTAGCAATAGCCCTCTTAACCAATATGAAAAATCTTATTATTTTATTCGGTCTGCTAGCTAGCCTGCTATTTACGAGTAATGTCTTTGCTTGTGCTGCTGAAGAAGGACTTTCACTGGGTATCACCCGAGATGCTATGACATTGGCATCCATCCTTGACGGAACATATGAAGAGAAAGAAGAAGCATGGATAAATGCTAATGGTGAATTTTGTCACTACCACGGCGATGAAGTCGCTTGTCACCCATTCAAAGATTTACGAGCGTCATAGCCAAATGAAAATACGGCATGTTTCGATACTCGAAACATGCCGCTTGCCATCAAGGTCGCTATACACTACTTAATCGTTGCTTCCAAAAGGTTTGCAGCTGACCGTGCCCAACCATCCAGCACAGGTCGTACATTTTCAAGCTTCACTTGCTCACTGGTATTCCCTACAGGTTCACCAAATCCTTTCCTTACCGCAGCCGCCAAACGTTCCCCTGATTGACTATCCGTGAGCTCGGCTTCTAAAAAAAGTTCTACCATTTGGTCTCTAGTTCCAGCTGCAGTTGAAACGCTCGCTACAGCAAGGGCAATGGGTATATATTCGTAAGCCGCTAAATCTTCCGCTTTGGTTCTAACCCCCGTTATCGCTCCGCGAAGACGAACCACATCGCTACCGGGCTGAGTGACTATCTCATAGTTTTTACCCACTTCTCTCTCAACCGCTTTATCTAAATAAGCCAGCATACTTTTGAGCACCTCTGAACGCAGCTGCGGCCCAGGCTGAGGTGCAGGGTATATAACAACAGGATCGAGCATAACCTTCGTATATTGCCGGCTTGTTAATACTGGACTCATCCATTTAAGTACCACTGTTTGGTCGTCAACACTCGAGCCTTTAGTCAACTGTGAATAATCACTAAGAAAACCTGAGAACTCTTCGTCCTTGGCTGTTTCCGAGGTAGTACAGCCTGTGAGTCCTAAACTACAAATAGCGAAGAACCATAAAACTGAATAGGTAAATGTAGAGCGAGTGCTTCTTTTGAGGTTGTTCATCATCCCTCTCCACGAGAAAATAACCATAAAGATAATGGTTGATTAACCTCCAACTTTCCAAGTTTTCGAGAAAGATGATACGACGAATAACTACCAACTAGGTGGGATAACGTTCATTAAATCGCTCGCTACCTGATATCAATGGTCCGGCTGGCTTTACGGTATTGTACCTTCCAGCCCTGCCAACGAGGGAGTTCCCACCGTTTAGGATCGGCCTTACGGTTACCGCTTTCATGGACGGCCAATACCAGTTTTCGTGCTATATGATATTCAATCCGCATGATGAGATCGGTCAGCGAAACCTTGTAAGGATAGGCTTGATCAAAGTCCGCTCTCTCCCACTCCGGGATCCCGTCAAAGATAAAATCATCAATGGTGAACAGTTCAAAGTCGTCTGCTGACTCAACCCCTAGCGCTTCTATCTGCTCGCTAAGCCATTGGCGAACGTCGACAGGCTGGGCTGAACGGGTACACACATCAGCTTGGTATTTACCCAGAGCCAAATACAGATTCCATTGATGGATATCCGCGGTGATTTTTCCGCTTAAACCAAGCAAAATTGAACCGGCTAAAATCATATCGACAAAAGTATCGTGAGCAGAAGCCCCCTCCGGTGCCACCCAATCAGATTTAATCACACGTCCAGCATAAACCCGCTGCTTTTCAACCAAACAACCCGTCTCCGACACCCGCGTTTCGCCGAAGATCTCTTCCCCCATATCGAGCTGGTTCATTAAATCGACATTGATCGGTGCCATACAGGTTGCCAACACCAAGTTTTGTTTTACCCCTTTACCCGGCAAAGCGAACTGGTCAAACACAATCGCAGCTTCTGCATTGTCAGGGAACCGACTATCACGACCTGTACTTACTTCACTATAACCATTACCCAATGCCTGTCGCCTTTTCTGTCGCCGGACAAAAACCAGCTCAGGAACTGCTTTCATAACTTCAATCAACCAAGCATCCCTTTTTACGGATGACGCCACTTCAAGCGCTGGCAGCCCAAGGGCCTCACGCACCTGATCGGATAGCATTCTTGCTTCAGCCAGCACATCTTTATCAAAGCTTAACCATTCCGGCTCACTACCGCGCAACAGCTTGATAAGCGCCATCGCATCACAGTGCTTAGTCTCCCATTGAGCCAGCTTTTCACGGGCTTCTTCACCCGACGGCATCTGCCAAATCCGCTGATACACACTTAACGAGGCGGCGAGATCGACCATGGCTTCACGGCTAGATTTATCAGGCATGGCCGTGATCAAATGGGCAAACAAGGTATCAATTGGCAATGGGTACAAGATCTGACCGTGTTCGGTCGCCTTGCCTTCCTTATCAATGGCTTGCATTTGGATAAGTTTTTCCTTGGCAAGTAGCAAAGACTTTTCAGGAACCGTATCAACAAAATCCAGCGTATCTATCGGGTAACCACAACAAGCCGCAGCAAGCATGGGTTCAACAAGTTCTTCACGGTGCATTTCTGGAGGTGTGATACATTCAAGCGGTGCCGCCTTGCCATATAACCTAACGCACGTACCGTCAGTCACACGCCCTGCCCGCCCTTTACGCTGCTCGGCACTGGCCTTGGAAATAGCATGCAATCCAAGCACCGTTCGCCCGTTGCGCTGGTGAGTTCGGCGCTCTAAACCGGTATCAATAATCAGGGTCACGCCGGGGATAGTCAGGGAGGTCTCCGCCACATTGGTAGCCAGTATAATCCGCTGTTTATCACTTTCGGTCAGGGCACGGTGTCTCTCATCATCACTCACTGATGCATGCAAAGGAATGATGTCTAGCATACCCAGTTCAATCTGATCCCTTAACACCTGCTTCAGCGTCGATAAACATTGAGCGATTTCTTTTCTGCCCGGCAAGAACACCAAGATATCTTGATGAGATTCGTAGCGGGCAACCAGAGCCTCTCTGACTTTGTTTTCAACATGGCGAATATCCGGCATGTTGCGGCTATCTGAAGCAATATGCTCGACTGAAACTTGGAAGTTGCGTCCTTCCGCCCGCAGGCATCTCCCTTGAAGGTAAGTCGCCAGCCGTTCGCTGTCCAAGGTAGCCGAGGTCACAACCAACCTGTGATTGCCTTTCTGCTTAAGCATCGCCAACAGCAAATCGGTGTCCCAGCGCCTTTCGTGGAATTCATCAATGATAATGGTGGTAAAGCTTGCCAACCCATCTTCATTCAGCCAACGCAAAGCGACCCCTGGGGTGACAAACACAACCTGAGTGTCATCTGAAAAGAAATTCTCAAACCGGATGGCGTAACCAACCGACTCACCTATTTTCTCACCCCTTTCACTGGCAATAAATTCAGCCAAGGAGCGGCAGGCGACTCTTCGGGGTTCGACCACCAAAACACGGCCGCACTTTGCAGCCCAAATAGGGAGTCGAGTCGATTTACCCGAGCCGGTTTCTGCCGAAACGACAAGGTGGGACTGTTCAAGGGAGGCAAGGAACTCGGCTTTGAGCGAGTCAATAGGCAATGAGATAGTCATGACAGGTTTTATTTCAACAACATGAATCGTATTGTGACAAGAATTACTGACTATGTCATGGTAAGCAATTCAAATTCTACCCTGCTTAGCCGAGGAATTAAGCCAAATTATTCGCCAACTCCAAACACAGTTTCCGAAGCGACTCCACATCTTCGGTCTTCATACTGGATTTTGCCTCTAACTGTGCTTTTAGATCTTTGGCTTTATCACGCAGAGCTAGGCCTTCACGGGTCAGTGAAATGACTTTTTTTCTCTCATCCTCAACAGAAACTTTTCTAGTCAACAACTGCTTAGCCTCAAGACGTTTAACAATCGGCGTTAGCGTTCCTGAATCTAAACGAGCGCTCATTGAAAGCTCTTTCAGACTCACTCCATCGCTGTACCACAGCGACTGCATCACAATGTATTGCGGATAGGTTAAATCAAATTCATCGAGCAATGGACGGTAGGCCCTAACCAGCGCGTTCGAGGCGGTATACAAGGCAAAACACACATTGTCAGAAAGCTTCTGGGCCATACTAAGATCCAAGTTAATTTATCTGTAATTTCTATTTGCTTGTGATGATAACAGAAACACTGAGGAACGAAATACATTGCGCGCAAATTATTTTACCACAAAGCTATTGCATGTTACCGGCTCTATCAGTAAGTTAATAGGCAAATAGTTTGCGCACAAATATTTATCGCAATAACTAACACGATAACCATCAAACAAGTTAAACCGTATCAAACTGAACTGATAAGGATTGAGAATGAACAGCCAACAGATCCATCTTGCATCCCGCCCAGAAGGCACTCCAACCGCTGACAATTTTGAACTAGTAACCCTCCCCCACCAGGAACTTAAAGCCGGTGACGTGCTGGTAAAAAACACCTGGATGTCAGTCGACCCTTATATGCGAGGCCGGATGATTGACCGCAAAAGCTATGTGCCGCCATTTCAGATTGGTGAAGCACTCGAAGGTGGTGCAATTGGTGAAGTGACCGAGTCCAACAACCCTGACTTCCCAGTTGGCTGCAAGGTAAGCAGCATGCTTGGTTGGCGCACCCACTTTATCAGCAATGGCGAAGGGTTAACGCGTCTGCCTGAAAGTCCCCTGCCAGACCAGAGCTTTCTTGGCATCATGGGGATGCCAGGCATGACAGCTTGGACCGGTTTATTCCGCATCGCAGAGCTAAAGCCAACAGATACGGTGTTTATTTCGGCTGCATCTGGCGCTGTGGGGAGCATTGCCTGCCAGATTGCAAAAATGCATGGCTGTACGGTGATCGGCTCGGTCGGTTCGCAAGAGAAAGCCGATTACCTGCTTTCAATGGGTGTCGATGCAGTGATCAACTACAAAGAAGCAACCAACTTGACTCAAGCCCTAGCAGAAGCTTCTCCGCAAGGTATTGATGTTTATTTTGAAAATGTTGGTGGAGAGCACTTGGAAGCCGCCCTTAACAATATGAATGACTACGGTCGCATTGCGGTATGCGGTTTGATTTCTCAGTACAATACAACGGAGCCACAGCCCGGCCCTAGTAACATGGCGATGCTTATCATCAAAAAGCTAAAAATGCAGGGCTTCATTGTCTTTGATCACTGGGCACACTACGGCGAATTTGCCAAGCAGATGAGCCAGTGGATCACCGAAGGCAAAATTAAATGGGAAGAAACCGTGTTCGAGGGTATCGCACAAGCCCCCAATGCGTTCATTGGCCTATTCGAAGGCAAGAACAAGGGTAAGATGCTGGTTAAACTATAAAGCATAAGCTTCAGCCTCCCCTGTAAAGCCACCAGCCTTTGGTTGGTGGCTTCATCGCTTAACCAGAGCGTAGCTAGGGCGTGCCTGATTGATAAATACCCCACCTCGCTTAAATCCCTCGCCATCCAGTCACATTCTTTCATAAACCATTGACATTTAGCTGTAACTCCCTAGCTTATACCACACTGAGCATTATCCAATGAGGCAAACGTCATCATGACTCGCAAAGAGATTTTTAATCCAGAGCTTTGGGAAGAAGTCCCGGGGTTTGATTTTGAAGATATCACTTACCACCGCGCCAAAGATCAAGGTACTGTTCGTGTTGCACTCAACCGTCCAGACTGCCTTAACGCCTTCCGCCCAAAAACGGTAGACGAGCTTTACACAGCGCTAGATCACGCTCGCCAATGGTCTGATGTTGGTTGTGTCTTCATTACCGGTAACGGCCCGTCTGAAAAAGGCCAATGGTCATTCTCTTCAGGCGGCGATCAGCGCATTCGCGGTAAAGACGGTTACAAATACGAAGGTGAAGGTGAAGAAGCTGGCAAAGCAGACGTTGCTCGTATGGGTCGCCTTCACATCCTTGAAGTTCAGCGTTTGATCCGCTTTATGCCTAAAGTGGTTATCGCTGTCGTTCCTGGCTGGGCTGTTGGTGGCGGTCATAGCCTGCATGTAGTTTGTGATCTGACACTGGCATCGAAAGAACACGCCGTTTTCAAGCAAACTGATCCAGATGTTGCTTCATTTGATTCAGGCTACGGCTCAGCTTACCTCGCGAAAATGATCGGCCAGAAGCGTGCTCGTGAAATATTCTTCTGTGGCTTCAACTACAGTGCACAAGAAGCTTATGAAATGGGTATGGTAAACAAGGTTGTTGACCACTTCGAGCTGGAAGAAGAAGCGCTTCGCTGGGCCAAAGAAATCAACAGCAAGTCGCCAACAGCCATGCGCATGCTGAAATATGGCTTCAACCTACCGGATGATGGTCTGGTTGGCCAACAACTGTTTGCGGGCGAAGCCACTCGTCTTGCTTATGGTACCGATGAAGCGCAAGAAGGTCGTGATGCCTTCCTTGAAAAGCGCGACCAAGACTTTAGTAAGTTCCCTTGGCACTACTAATAGCGACACCATAAGAATATACAGCGCCCGCAGACTCTATATAAGATCCGAGGGCGCGTTTTTATACATATCCCCAAGTAACTTCAAGCTGCCTGGTTCAGCGAGATTCAACCCGATAACCATTACGCCCGTTCGACTTTACTCGATACATACATGCATCGGCTTCATCAAGGTAATGCTCTGCCGGATGATAATCCAAGCCTGTATGAATACCACCAATGCTCACACTCACGCATTCTCGTAAAGGATGTTTCAATGCCAACGCTCTTACCGCTGCACACGCTTGCCTCGCCTTTTCTTCCAAATCACTTTTGGTGATTTCTGTTAGCATCACGACAATTTCCTCACCGCCATAACGGGCAACCAAATCCGATTTTCGTTTGAAAACACACCGCAAAGCTTGTGATACCGCCTTCAAGTACTCATCACCTTTGGAATGACCGTATGCGTCATTGATCTGCTTGAAATGGTCGATATCGATCAGTAACACTCCGAGTTGAAGTTGCCTGTTACCTTGATTCAAAAGCGTCATTTTCTCTTGTAAATACCTTCTGTTATATAAACCAGTGACCTCATCAATATACGAGTAACAGTTGAGCATAATATTTTTAGCTGCTATTTCCCTATTATGAATAACCGCTCTCGCCATCCATGTTTTCTTCTTTTTCTCATGATTATATTCATTGACGAATCGCTTATAATTATCAATAGATAAGTAGTTAAGCCATAAAAACATAGCGATCAATGAAAAATAAT
The DNA here is from genome assembly GCF_050336935.1 of Photobacterium satsumensis. Classification (NCBI taxonomy): domain Bacteria; kingdom Pseudomonadati; phylum Pseudomonadota; class Gammaproteobacteria; order Vibrionales; family Vibrionaceae; genus Photobacterium; species Photobacterium satsumensis. Next base: position 675,081 of record NZ_JAKJSK010000007.1, on the reverse strand, counting down.
AATTGGAATATAAAACAACACTTGTATGAAAGACAGCAACCATGATATTAGCTTGAACAATATATATCGTATAGACAAGCAATGAAAAAGCAGGAGTAATAAGCAGTAGCTTTGCGACCAGTGTTATCATTATCAAGCTGATAATAGAGATATCTGATAGCATAGACATAGATAAAGTATGAATGGTAGCAACAATACTTACGACCACTAATATAGAGATTTTCTGATGAAGTGCAACCTGATTCGTGATACTTCCAGAGAGCAACAGTCCAATTCCGACGGTCGGAATACCAAACAAAAAGAGATTTTTAACATGCTCCCTTTCAAGCGCGTTGTCGATAATAACACTCTCATCCAACCAATATTCTGTCACTTGCGATAAAACGACAGCAATAATAACAACAGCAATAATCACCTGAAAAATATACTTTTCATTATGCTGCTGGATATGTTGTTGCAATTGTGTGTTTGTCTTGAACATAAATAAAAAATGCCTTTACATCATATAACATAAAGGCAAATCCCTAGCATAATGGTTATTATTAGCTGTCAACCAGGAGTACTAACAAAGACAAATCTGCCGTGAAACAGCACCTTTTCTGAGAGACGACAAGATTATATCGATTCACTCCGTTGAATTTGGAATTATCGATATTCCAAACAACGAGCACACTATTAAGCTTTCAAACCAACTAAGATTATTGGATAATTGTAGAAATGGAATATTAGAAATTATTGAATTATGAATGATTTAAATGCGCTCCATGTCTTTATTGCTTTGATGCAAACCCACTCGACCACTAGGGCCGCCCAAAAGTTAGGTCGCTCCCAATCCTATGTATCAAAAGTTCTAGCTCAGTTGCGCGAAAAGCTAAATGACCCGCTATTTGTCCGCAGTGCTGAAGGATTATCCCCGACCAGTTACGCCGTTAGTATTGAACCAAGATTACGTTTGGCTTTAGATCAAGTCAGTGCCGCCTTGGAGCCTGAAGAGTTTGACCCCAAGCGACTCGATAAAATTACCCTACATGTTATCGAGCCTTATCTAATCACCATCGGCAAGGATATTATTGATGCTATACGTATAGAAACGGATGCAGTTATCGATATACGACAATGGAGTCCGTTAAGCGAAACCATGATTCAAGAAGAAATTGTCGATATAGGCATACACATCTTGAACAACAAACCACAGACGTTACACCAGAAGCCTTTGTTTAAAGGGCGGGCGCATTTTGAGGGGAATATCAAGGGAGAATACGTCAAATACATTATTTCAGGCGTTAACGAATTCGAAAACCGGTATGAGAAAATAGACCCTACAATCGAAACCAAAATTGTCACTGATAATCATATTCTTACCACTCAATTAATGGATACTTGCTATACCCTTCGTTACGCTCCTGACAAGGAACAGCAAACCGATTACGATATTGACCTTACCGTCGCTATCATCACCAAAGCGTCACAAAGACAGTCAGAAAAAATTCAATGGTTAACTAAGCTTCTGACTCCCATAATTGCAACCTTCGAGGGCTATTAACAGCAACAATTATTCCTGTGGGAATTTCGGCTACCATCACAAGCGTCAATATCACTTATATAATCCTTTTGAATTTACACCTTTGAGTATCAAGTGATGAATCATTCCCAGCGGGTGAAATTTTTAGCCCAACAGCACCTAAAGCAAGTACGAAAGTCAATTTTAGTACAAAAAGCAAAGCAAAAAGAAAAAGCCAAATCATGATGATTTGGCTTTTCCTATTAACCAACAGTCATTATCTACTTGTTTTAGTAGGTAAAACTCACACCCAAAAAGTGAATCCGGCTATCGAAGGTGCCATTGATATCATTTAGTAGAACTCGGTCAAAGCTTCGGTTTATATCCACTTCACCCAAATCAGCGTATTCATAGAACATATCAATCGTCACGTCATTCCACTTCGTCGCTGCGCCGACCGAATATCGATATTGTTCGCCGACCGGGACATCTACCCATTGCTTGGTTGGATCATCTTGTGGTGACGTCTCGTATGAGAAACCGGCTTTCAGTCGCCACTGGTTGTTAAGCTGATAATCCGCACCAAAGGCAAACTTCCATACATCATCCCAGTCTCGATCAATCGTAGCCGTCCTCGTTTGGTCGGCAACAAGACCAAACTCCATCACGGTGTTATCCCACTCACTCCACTGGTGCCACTGCACCGAAGCCAGTAGGTCTAGCTTTGAGTTAACCGCATAGCTGGCGCTGATGTCTGCAATGGCTGGAACAGTTATATCTGTACGCAGACTACTGATAATTGGGCCATTCAATGGCCCCGATACTCGGGTACCAAATTCATGCTCCAATTTGGTTCGGTAACTCGCTCCCAACGCCAATCGCTCATCGTGCTGATACATCACACCAAAGTTCGCGCCAAAGGCCCAGTCAGTATCCTTATCGATATCGAGTAGGTTGGTCGATTGCTCTAATGAGGCCCAGCTTAGCTGAACTCCTGCGCCAACCGACCACTGCGGGTTGATTTGATAACTGACAGCTGGGTTAATTTGCATTGCGGTTAGGGTAATTTCATCCAGTGCCGCTGCACCTGCCCAGTCCGTTCCATAAGAAAGGCTTGATCCCCCCACAGCACCAAGTGCAATGCCGACATGGAGATCATCGGTAATTTGGCGGGCATGAAAAGCCCCAGCGGATGGCAGTACAGAATGGGCTTTACCGTCGCCATTATCTGCGTTATCGCGATATTTCATTTCGAGATCAAAGCCGAGCACGTTAAACGTTGTCAGGCTCTCCCCCATGCCACTCATTGTTGCGGGGTTAACCCACATTGCCGCTGCTGAACCGGTATAAACACCATCACCCGCGCCCGCTGTACCTGCATTTGCGGTTACCGCTTCCTGCAAGAAAATACCACTCGCTTGAACAGGTAAAGACAATACCGACATCACTGCCAGCGTTGATTTTAATGGTCGCATTTGCTCCCTCATTATTATTTTTAATAGTTAATTAGGCTTATTAGCCCTGTTTAGATTTTAGTTCGTCTATAACAAAGTCGGGGGCAACTTTACCCAGTGATTCCAAACATGCATCAGTATTAAGATGGCCATATCTCACGTAAATATCACACACGGCGTACAACTGCTCTGGTGCCCCAGAGATTTCATAAGCTTTTTCGAATGATGTCGTTGCGTCATCAACATTGAAAGCTTCTTGCAATACACCGTTTAAATACCAGAAATAGCTATTATCTGGTGCTAACTCTGTCGCTACCTTTATAGCTGCAGCTGCCCGCTTTTTCTCGTCTAGCCTCACCAGCGTCAAAGCCTGGGAATAAAACAGGTTGGCTTCTTCTGGCAGTACTTTTTGTGCATGTTCCAAAACAATATTGGCTTGCAGGTCATCCCCTTGAGCACGGTAATTATCTGCAAGACCCAACCAAATTTGAGGATTCTGATCATCAGTACCCTGCAAAGCGATATATGACTCGTGCGCCTTGTCAAACTCTTGGTGCCAGCGGTAAACATCGGCCAATAACAGTTGAGACGGCAGGTCTTTTTTATCTATGAGGTAATTAATCAGCTCTGCGGTAACAGGATCCATCAATGCTTGCTGCTCTGTGTCCATTTCTCCGTAGTTACGGATTAAGTTCATAGTCGCCGTCAGTCGGGCGTTTTGTTCGCTATCTTGAATCAATGGGGAAAGCATGCGCCAACGATGGGCAAATTGATAAGGCTCGGCGCCCACAACAGCAGCCTCTCGTATCAAAGGGTTATCATCTTGGAGGCCGCGGGCTACTGCAACTAAGCTATTCTGGTTCGGGTATCTGGCCAATTGCCTTAGCGCATCGGCACGCTTTTCATCATCTTGGCGATTATCCTGAGCAATCATGACCCATTGCTGGATCTGCTGGGCTTGAATATCTTGCTGGCTTGTAAGGGGACTTCCAGCAAACAGATCAGCATTTCCCTTCTCGGCAGCAACCGTTAAAGGAGACACTAAAACAGAGCACAGAAGCATCGTTGTGATAGTACGTTTCATTACCACTACCTCAGATTAAAATCGGGTGGGAAAATAAGGATGACGAGGTGCAACGGCCTTTAACCGCTCATCAGAGAACTGTCCATGGATGACAGGGTTCCCTGTTGCTCGTAATACAAAAGCCAATGCTTTATCAGCATGGCTAAAAAACTTTTTCCAGCCCGCACAAAGGTAGTTCAGCCCCGGCTCACCGTCTTTGGTGCGGATAAAACGGTTCTTCGGGCACTCTCCAAAACACGCAAATTTGTAGTCGCACTGTTGGCACTGGCTGGTCAGTGACCGTGACTTGGCAAAACCAAATTTCTGCTGAGCGTCTGAGTAGGCCATCTCATCAATCTTTTGATGGTGGATATTTCCAACTCGGTAATCAGGGTAAACATAGTGGTCACAGGTGAAGACATCGCCATTTGGCTCCATGGCCAACCCTTTGCCGCAGATTTCACCTAATGTACAAAGCGGGTTTTTCCGTCCCATCCAAGTTTCAACACTGGCTTCAAAATACTGAACAAAAACCTTGCCGACATCATGCTTCACCCACTCATCGAAAACAGCAATAAGGAAGTCACCCCAACCATTTGCCGACACACACCAAGGTTCCACCACCGAGTTCTTATGCCATGGGTTTAATCGTTTATCACCTTGACGTAACTGCTCATTGGCCTCCCATTTCTGCGGTGCCGTTGTTCTGAACGTCTTTTGCTCAACGATAGGAATAAACTGGATCTGGGGCGATCTTACTTCATCTCTCAAGAAACGATAGACTTCGAGTGGGTTCTTGCTCGTTAGGTTATTAATACAAGTTAGGGTGGCAAACTTCACATGGTGTTTATGGAGTAACTCAACTGCAGCCATAACTTGCTTAAATGTGCCACGGCCAGCACGGTTGGTACGATAGGCGTTATGCAGCATCTCCGGGCCATCGATACTCAATCCAACCAGGAATTTGTTTTCAGCCAGGAACTCACACCATTCATCGTTGAGCAACGTACCATTGGTTTGAAGATCGTTAGATATCACGATGCCTTCTGGTTGGTACTTCTTCTGCAGTTCAACAATCTTGCGGAAGTAATCAACACCCAACATGGTAGGCTCACCGCCCTGCCAGGAGAAAATGATCTCAGGGGTATTCTGGCCATCGATATATTGGCGTATATAGGTCTCGAGTGTGGCCTCATCCATCATTGGCGAGCAGCCCTTCTTGTACTCCAGTAAGTCCTGTTTACTCAGGTAATAGCAATAGGTGCAATCAATGTTGCACGCGGCACCAATGGGTTTTGCCATGACATGTAGTCGCTTTGATGCCTTGCCATTGTATTGCGGGCCCTGAGTAATCAGCATATTTCACCTACTTATAAAGATTTAAGTACGCTGATTTTAATGCGTGCTACACACCAACGCTTGTTATACCCCTTATAACCTTTAGGTATGGGGATTTTCATTACAATAACCCTCCCAGTTTAATGAATTCATGACTGATTCACGGAGGCTTTAATGCTATCACCAACCCGAAAGCGAACTGTTTTGTTCACCCTGTCTGGGCTCACATTGGTTGCCGCAACGGCTTGGTTTAATACAGATCTTTTTGCCAAAGAGCCTCACCCTATCATGCAGCAAATAGAAGCCGATATGGTGCTGGTTGAAGGTGGACAATTCGAAATGGGTTCCAACCTCGCTGAAGCCAGTAAAGCAGAGCGCCCCGCCAGAACCGTTTCGGTCGATAGCTTCTACATTTCCAAGTTTGAAGTCACGCAGGAATTATTTGAAAGCGTGATGGGCTCTTCGATGAGCTACTTCTCCGATCCCAACGTCCCGGTGAATAACTTGAGCTGGCAGCAAGCCAATTACTTTATCGAGCAGCTCAACACCCTTACCGGTGGAAACTACCGCATGCCTACTGAAGCCGAGTGGGAGTATGCCGCCAAAGGTGGGAACCAGAGCCAAGGCTATATCTATAGTGGCTCAAACAATATCGATGATGTGGCCTGGTATTCCGAGAATGCCAACAACCGCGCCCATCACGTTGGCCAGAAAAAACCCAATGAGCTGGGGCTCTACGATATGACAGGTAACGTCGGTGAATTTGTTATCGATGCCTACGATGAAGGCTTCTACCGCTATGGCCCAACCGACAACCCGAGTAATGCACACGATACCAAAGTTGGCCTTGCCCACAAATCTGTACGTGGTGGAAGCTTTTCTTACGACGAAACATTATCTGAAAGCTATCGACGTGATTTTGCCAGCCAAAACGTCATTATGGCCGATATGGGGTTAAGGCTGGCTCGCGACATCTAATAACCCTCTATTTAAGAGCTATTTGTCTCATAGTCCTCTGTTTAGTATCGAGGACTTTCTCTTCTACACTTCAAGTGTTCTTTTTCATAAAAACGGAGCTTCTATCAATGAAGATAGCAACAGTACCCCGCCTGTTATGTCTTAGCTTAAGTTTAATCACCGCCAATGCCGTTGCCGCGCCTTCACCAGCACCAAAACTGGTTCTGCAAATTACTGTCGACGGACTGCGTGGAGATCTGCTAGAGCGCTATAAACACAACTTTGGCGATAAAGGTTTCCGTTACTTAATGGATGAGGGGGCTTATTACACCAATGCGCATTATCAGCATGGTAATACCGAAACGATTGTTGGTCATGTATCCCTAGCAACCGGCGCGCCACCGAGTGTGCACGGCATGGTGGGTAATGTCTGGTACGACCGCCAAAAAGAGCGGTTGGTCTATAACGTCGAAGACGGTGACTATACCATGCTGACCCAAGGCGCAGGCGTTAACCAATCCACTGAAATCGACCCTACTCAAAGAACCGCCAAGCTTGACGGCCGCTCACCGGTACCGATTCTATCCACCACCTTTAGTGACGAACTCGCCGTTGCCAGTAATGGCGAATCGAAAATCTTCTCGGTGTCGGTAAAAGACCGTGGCGCGATTTCATTGGCAGGACACTCAGGAAAAGCCTTCTGGTTCTCCAAGGCACAATCGGAATTTGTCACCAGCAATTATTACTACGAGCAATACCCGGCTTGGGTAACTGCATGGAATGCGGAGGATCATCCTTCCCGCTACAGCAAGCAGAAGTGGGACCTCAGTTTAGAAAGGGATAATTACACCCTTAAAGAAGGACCACAAGAACACAAGGTCGACCTTGCTGGCTTTAAGCGCAGCTTCCCTCACCCTTATGGCCCATCAAGCTTTCAGTACTTCAGCACGATGCTGACGCTAAGCCCTGCAGGAGATGAACTAACCGCCGACTTTGCTTCTGCACTTATTGAACAAGAAAAGCTCGGCCAGAGTAAATTCACCGACTACCTAGCCGTCAGCTTTTCATCCAATGACTATGTGATTCACATGTACGGCCCATCCAGCTTAGAGGCTGAAGATAACTTGATCCGCTTAGATCAAACGCTGGCCAATTTCTTAGCCAATGTCGAAAAACAAGTTGGACTGAATAACACCCTTATCGTGTTGTCAGCAGATCACGGCGTACCGGAAGCTGCACCCACCGTGAATGCGCTGGGTTACAGCACCGCCAAGTACTTCAACAAAGACACTATTATCAGCGAATCACTGCTCAGTCGTTTGAATAAAGAATTTGGTTTGAATGAAGACGCTATTCGCTTGTATGCACAGCCATATATTTACCTCAACCATGAAGTCATCAAAGATAAAGGCGTTTCACTGGAAGCGGTTCAACGGGTCGTGTCTGAAGAAGCTCAAAAAATCAATGGGATCGATCATGCGGTCACCAGTACCGACATCATGGAAAACAATCTACCAGATACCCGCTTGATGCAACTGGTAAAGAATAACCATCACCCACAGCGGTCTGGTGATATCTACTTGGTATTTGCGCCGCGTACTTATATTAATGATATGGATGGCCTAACCATCGCGTCGACTCATGGCTCCCCATGGCGCTACGATACCCATGTACCGGTTATTTTTGCGGGCAATGGCATTAAAGCCAATCAAGTCTCACGCGAGATCACCCCTTATGATATTGCACCGACCTTATCGAATGCTCTCGGCATTACATTGCCTAGTGGTGCGACCGGGAAGGTGTTAAAAGAAGTAAATTCAAATAACTAATAATTCATAAGTTTATAAAGAGCCTACTCCACCTGAGCAGGCTCTGTAAATTCAGCATGCTCTATAAACAAAAGGATTTAAAGCAAACGCAACATCCCTCCACATTGACAACACCAGCCGACCCTCGATACCTTGTAGGCATCTCAATGTTCTAGTATATGGAAATGCTATGAATTTACGCCATGTCGAAATATTCCGCAGGGTAATGGAAACAGGTTCCACTAAAAACGCAGCTAAAATACTTCTGATCTCTCAGCCCGCAGTAAGCAAAATGCTGGCTCAATTTGAACGTCAGTTGGGGTTTACGTTATTTAAAAGGATTGGTGGACGCCTTGTTCCCACATTTGAAGCTGAGCAACTCTTTGAAAGCTCAAACAGTATTTTTTCTTCCTTTAACCAGTTCAGCTCAGAGGTCGACAGAATAAGGGACTCAAAATCAGGCGCTTTAAAGATCCTTGCAAGCCCTAGCTTCAGCCAATCTATCTTAACGGATGCCCTTGTTAACTTTTCTGATGATTACCCTAAGGTGAAACTCTACTTTGACACACCTAACCAAGAAAGCATGACTCAGCTTTTATTAGAACATCAATATGAAATTGGCTTAACCATCACGCCACTGGCCCACCCCTTGATCATTAGCAAGCCTTTAAGCCAAGCAAAACTTGTTTGTGCATTTCATAAAGAGCATGAGTTCAACCAACTTGATTGCATCTCGATAGAGCAAATCAACAACAACAAACTCATCTCTTATCCTAGGAGCTCACCCATAGGGCAGATCATCAACGATGTTTTCCTTCAAAGCCAAGTCGAACAACAAGTTGATATCGAGGTAAGGTACTGTGCTACTGCATGTAACTTGATTAATGCCGGTGTTGGAGTTGCCATTGTTGACGAGTTTACCTTGCGTAATCGAGCCTTTGATAATATCCGCTTTATTCCCATTACTGGTAAGCACTCGATAACTATATTTTCGGCCACTCCAAGAACCAAGCCTTTATCAAGAATAGCTAAGATATTCTTTAACGATTACTTCCAATTTCCCAAAAAAAAGGAGCTTTAAAAAGCTCCTTTACTCATTATTTCATCATCGAAGGCAGCCACAATGCCACCTGAGGATAATAGATAAGTATGGCTATCAAGATAAAAAATGCCATCACGAATGGGAGCACGCCAACAAACACATCGGTAATATCCGTCTGCCCTTTCCTCAAATTTTGGACTACATATAAGTTCAGGCCGACAGGCGGTGTGATCAGCGACAGTTCCATCAATACGGTTAAGAATATGCCAAACCACAAGGAATCAAAACCGGCAGCAACGGCAATCGGTACGACAATGCCTACTGTCGTTACCATCATCGATACGGCTTCGAGAAAACACCCAAGAATGATGTAAAAGATAACTAACATCCAGATCATGGTGTAGGGAGATAGCCCAGCCTCCATTATCGCCTTGGATGCAGCTTGGGGGATACCAAGCAACGACAGCACAAAGTTCAAACAAAATGCACTCGCTATGATCAGGATGATCATTGACGTGGTTTTAAAGGTGCCATAGAAGGCATTGTGTAGCATGGATATGCTGAGTTTCTTTTCGTAGAGGGTCAATCCAAGTGCTGCAATAATACCTAGTGCCGCGGCTTCCGTTGGTGTTGCGAAACCAAAATAGATACTCCCCAGAATTACGACAAAAATAGTGGTCACCGGCAATATGTCCAGAAGAAGTTTGATCTTCTTCTTAAAACTCATGCTCTCACCCTTCTTGTAATCAGAGCCTATAAACAGTGTCACTGTGATAATGATGGCAGACATCAATAGGGTTAAGATCAGCCCAGGTATGACAGCCGCAACAAACAGCTTACCAACAGACACATCGGCTAGCGCACCGTAAACAATCATCAAGATGCTTGGAGGAATCAGAACCCCCAAAGTTCCCCCGGCCGCCAATGAACCAAGCACCATCTGCTTGTTATAGCCTCTTTCTTCTAGGGTCGGGATTGCCACAGTACCGATCGTTGCTGCTGTAGCAACACTGGATCCTGACATTGCCGCAAACAGAGAGCTCGCCACTGTATTCGTATGCAATAGCCCTCCAGGTAGGTTTTCTAACCATGCAGCCAAGGCCGTATAAAGCCGATTAGCAATCCCGGAGCGAAGCAGGATTTCACCGAGTAACACAAATAACGGAATCGCAATTAGAGAAAACTCATTCATCCTATCCCAGGCTATTGATGCAGCACTCGCCATCATACGGCCATCCAATAGGAAGAAATCTGCCGTAAACGCCAATACCGAAATAGCGCTGGCAACGTGTAAACCAATGAACAGAAGTACAATCAGACCGACCGCCAAACCCATTGTATAAATCATGATTGCCCCTCTTGTACTGAAACCAAACCACCTTCGGCATTCACTGGTCGCAATGCCTGACTTTGCTCCTCTTCCGGATCATAGCTTTTCTGTAATTCTTGAAGTTTCCCCCAATCATTGACGCGAATATAAATCAGCATATTTGTGATACGAAAAGCTATAGCGATGGCAAAACTAAACCATGCAAGGGACCAAATTAGCTGAGGAATATAAATAGGTGTCCGTAACGGTGTGTTCGATATTGCCATAAATTCCCACGACTCATAGGCAAGAAGTAATGTCTGGTAAGCAAATAACAGAACCACAAACATCAAACACGCATTGCTAAATAAACTAAGGATAAGCTGAGCTTTCTTCGGTAACCTACGCACCAACAAATCGATCTTTATATGGGAGTTGGCGTAAAAGGCGTAAACGAAGCCCAATGCAGACGAGATAGCGAGGATATAGCCGCCATACTCATCTACTCCTTGTAATGAATAGTTAAAAATCTTCCTTACTAAAACCTCAAAACATACCGCTAGCGAAAGCAATATAAGCAACCACCCAGACACAATACACAGCTTTGATGAGGCCTGTTTTAACCTAAACTCTATCCGATGAACTGTATTCATGATAGAACTCCTAAAATGCTATTCAGTTTCAGGTAAAATCAAAGCTTCAAATCGATCACCACACTCTTTATAAACGCGGTTACAGCTAGAAACCCATTTAGGTACTACATCCTCATGGAGGATCTTCGCCAGTTTATCCCTATCGCTTACCGATACCGCAGAGTACTTCATAACCCCAGGCTCACCTTGTAAAGCACAAGGGCTGCTAGAGGTATTGCAACTTATACCTATCTCATGTACTGCAGGCGCCATCGCCCAAAGCTCTTTTTCTGAATGTTGTAACTTACTGCGGATGAGCTCTCGGTCACTGCCATCGAGTCGATCCCAAAACTTGCTATTAGCCACCTGAATGACCTGAGAATAACCACCAATAGGCAAGTCGTAGAGATAGTTAGTTACCTCGTGAAGCTTGTTCTTGAACCCAAATGTAGTGCCTGTCGACGCACAATCAACGAGCCCACGTTGCAGGGCTTGGTATACCTCACCCCCTGTCATGTTCACGGCTGTTCCACCCAACTTCTCAAGCGCATCAGCGGCTGGTGCGCCACTTACCCTTACCTTCTTCCCTTTTAGGTCATCTAATGAATTAATAGGGTCTTTACAGAACATGATTTGAGGGTTGAAAGGCCAATGGGATAAGAGCACACCATTGAAACGCTCAAGACGTTCCGCCATGGTGTCTCGATAAGAGTCTGAAATATTCTTTAGCGTATCGAAGTCGTAGGCGATTGCAGGGAGGTCAACAGCAACAAGCGAAGGTTCATCACCACTCACATAGCTGACGGAGATAGTCATGATATCAAATGTGCCTTTTTTTAAAAATCTAAGGCCTTGATTTCCTTTTACTCCCGCTTCGTTTAGCGTGACATATTCAACCTTAATACGGCCATCTGTCTCTTTTTCTATCGATTGCCATACACCTTTATCAACATCATCTACCTGAGGCTGGTTACCCCAAAAGCCTAACACGCGGATCGTCACCTGTTCTGCATAACTCGGCGCAGCCAAAAGGGGAAGGAGTAAAAGTGGCAGTGTTTTCAATTTTCTATTAAATCGTTCCATAGCTAAATCCCTTACTTATAGAGTGTTACGAAAATAGATCGGCCCCAAAATTTCTAGTGACATCCATCTCTTTGATCTTTCTTCCTAAAGGTTTACTAAAGGACGAACTTACCCGAGGGAGGAACTGCCCTTCACCTTTACTTGCAACCAGCTTTTGACCATCGACAATTAACTTTCCACGCTGCATCACCTGTACTGGCCACCCCTTAACTTGCTTTCCTTCATAAGGGGTGTAGTCAACGTTGTCGTGCAAATCCTCAGATCTTATCTCTACCTCTTTTTCCATATCCCAGATTGCTAAATCTGCATCCGAGCCGATGGCAATCGTGCCCTTTTGTGGAAACAGACCATAGATTCGAGCGGCATTTGTTGAAGTTAAAGCAACAAACTGGTGGATATCTAACCTTCCCGTATTCACAGCTTCGTTATAAAACAGAGGCAATCGCACCTCTATACCGGGAAGACCGTTGGCGATCTTATTGAACGGAGTTTTCACCCCCTGATTGAGCTTGCCAGAGTCATCGAAACGATAAGGGGCATGGTCCGAAGAAAGGATTTGGAAGGTACCATTACTCAAGCCATTCCATATCGATTCCTGCGAATCAGAGTCTCGAGGTGGCGGACTGCAGCAAAATTTCGCCCCTTCCATCCCCTCTCGATCTAAATCTTGCATCGTTAGAGTGAGATATTGGGGGCAGGTCTCACCGTAAATCTTAAGTCCTTTAGTCTGAGCCTCCCGAATAGCTTTGGTAGCCTCCGCGCAGGAGACATGAACGATAAGCAGAGGTACATCAATAAACTCAGATAAGCTTATAACTCGATTGGCTGCTTCACCTTCACCAATCTGTGGATGGCTAATGGCATGAAACTTAGGTTCAGTGTGCCCTTTTGCTAATAGCCTATCTGTAAGCCAGCGAATCATGTCGTAATTCTCAGCATGAACCATCACCAAGGCTTGCTCTTTTCTAGCAAGAGCTAGGATCTCTAACATCTGATAATCGTCTAATTTGAGTAGCTCATAGGTGGTATAAACCTTAAACGAGGTAATTCCCCGGCGGATAAGTGTGGGTAGCTCATCGTTGAGCACCTCTTCTGTGGGATCTGAAACAATCACATGGTAAGAGAAATCAATTACCGACTTTTCTTTACCACTCTGCTCGTAGCTATCCGCCACCTGTAAAAGGGATTGGCCTTTATGTTGGCAGGCAAAGGGTACTATGGTGGTATTACCTCCAAATGCCGCAGAAACTGAGCCTGAATAGAAATCATCTGCAGTCATGATCCCGTGGGAAGACGATTGCTCTATATGGCAATGAGCCTCAACCCCTCCGGGTAAGATGTATTTTCCTTGAGCATCAACTTCATTTTCCCCTGAAGGAAGCCCAGCACCAAGGGCAGTAATCACACCATCTTTGATTCCAATATCACAGTGCATTTTCTCTGTTGCAGTAATCACGGTTCCATTTCGAACAACAGTATCAAATTGGAAATATGTAGAGATTCCCATAGCCTCTCCTTGCTTAATATGTGTCGAACTTAATTTATCTAGACTGATGCAGAATAGCGGTAGGCAGCCGTTGACAACGCTAACCCTATTGACGCTTGTATAGGGTCAATCACTGCGATATTCAGCTCTTTCTCAATTGAGTGGCGATAACTCCCCATACCTGCACAACCCAACACGATGATATCAGTGGCGTAGTCCTGCTTTAGGGTTCTCGCCACCCTAAGCAACTTACTGAGAGCCACATCAGGATCCGATAACTCTCTAATGGATAGGTTGGCGGAGATATCTGCCACAATAAATGGATCATATTGAATCGCTCGGGCATAGCGAGTATGGCGCTCTACAGAAGAATCTGTAATTGAAATAACCCCCACCCTTTGCCCAAGGTTCGATGCATAGGACAGCGCCGATTGCGCGATACCTAATACGGGTTTATTGGTAACTTCCCTTGCTGAAAATATTCCCGGATCCGAGTAGCAAGCCAAAATAAATACATCTGTATAGGCTTCACAATCAGAGATCAATTCCAGCAAAGGGGCAATAACACTATCGGCATCTCTCTGGCTCTCAATACCTTTTGGACCATCATTTAACGTTAGGCACTTAATATCTAAAATATGATCAAACTTATTACCAATGGATTTTTGAATAACCTCCGTTACCTCTGGTGAACTGTTTGGATTTATTACGGTCACTCTATACATAATCAATCACTCTGGTAGAAGAACACCTTTTTGTTCCACGATTCGACCGTAATGCTGAGGCTGTCGGTGCCGCGCAAAGTCAAAAATTGTTTGCTTATAAAATACAGTGTCATCAAGGTCGATTTCGGCTGTAATTAGCTCATCTTCAAGTGTGGTGGCCTTTGCGAGTACTTTTCCCGAGGGGTGAACAATGATAGAACCGCCAAGAAGCGGGAAGCCGTTTTCTAACCCAGCTTTTGCTACGGCAACAACAAAAGTTCCGTTTTGATAGGCTCCGGACTGAATAGAAAGCTCACTATGAAAGGTACGGTCTTCTGCCCCTTCTTCGGGGCGCTGTGAATTTGTAGTCGGGGTGTTGTAGCCTAAAGCTACCAACTCAACACCTTGTAGACCCATAACTCTATAGGTTTCTGGCCAACGTCTGTCATTACAAATACACATCCCAAACAAGCCATGTTCATTGCGATAAACTGGGAAGCCTAGGTTTCCAACTTCGAAATATTTTTTTTCTAAGTGTTGGAAAGTTCTATCAGGATCAAATTTGTCGTGTCCGGGCAGGTGGATTTTCCGATATTTACCAATAATCTGACCATTGGCATCTACCAAGATAGAAGTATTGAAGTAGCGCTTCGAATTTCCTTCTACCACGGCCTCGGCATAACCCAAATAGAAGCCGATCCGATATTCTTTGGCTCTATTGAATAGCTCCTGAGTAACAGCATTAGGCATTTCTTCTTCAAAATAGCCATCAACTTCTTGCTTGTCTTCAATATTCCAGCGAGGGAAAAATGTCGTCAAAGCTAACTCGGGGAACACTACAAAATCACAATTGCTCTTATGAGCTTGGTCCAAAAGAAGTAGCATTCTTTTCACTACTATTTGTTTTGATTCTGAGCGCTGTATCGGGCCTAGTTGTGCACCGGCCACTTTTATTTGTCTAGTCATAAATACTCTCTTTAACTAATCCGCTTTAGTTAAATTGAGTGTTACAGCTTTGTAAATTATTGACCAATTCGTTAAGAAGCAGAGAGTATAACCCTAAGTTATAGAGCTATGACCTAGCGCTCATTATCATGTATAAGAGTAAACAAGTGCTGCATCAGGTTCGGCGATATAATGATGAGGAAGATGGGGTTAGCAATAAATAACAGCGCGTAACGGTCAGTGAAAGCTCAATCAATCATTTTCTTTGCCTTTACCTGCTGGCTAATAACCTCACTCCACTTCGCTATCATATTGACCAGTTCAACTTTCTTAACTGGTTTGGTTAAATAATCATCCAGTCCGCGTTGGTGGCTGTTTTCTTTTTCTTCTACCATCGCATGGGCAGATAACGCTATCACAGGGCACCAAGGGAACCGTCCATTTTTCTGTAACGCCCTTATCTCGGCTGTTGCCGCGTAACCATCTTTGCGCGGCATCGAGATATCGGTAATGACCATATCTGGCTGGTGTCGTTGATATAACTCCACGGCTTCGATACCGTCTTTGGCGAAAACCAACTCTAATTGACTGTTCGCTAGCATGGCTTCGACCAGCATCCGGTTTACTTGGCTGTCTTCAGCCACCAGCACGGTAAGCTTAGGTAAAACACTTTCATCGACAGTTGCAACAGTACGCAATGGCTGGACTGTTTGTTCTTGTTGGGCGGGTTGCGGTTCAAGGGGGATAGTAAATGAAAAACGTGAACCAACCCCTTCTTCAGACTCTACTGCCAACTGCCCACCAAACATCGCAATGAGATGTTTGCAGATAGCTAAGCCAAGACCTGTTCCTTCAAATTCTCGAGTCGCTGAATTATCAACCTGTTCGAACTTTTCCATGATAAAAGGGAGACGGTCGGATGGAATACCCATTCCCGTATCTTCGATAATGAACCGATAACTAACACTTTGGGAGGCCATAGACTCGACTTCAGCAACCGTCAGCTTAATGTGCCCTTTCTCGGTAAACTTCACTGCATTGCCCAATAGGTTCAGCAATACCTGGTTCAAGCGCCCTTTATCGCCAACAACTCGGGTATCTATATCTGATGGCATATCCAGTATTACCGGTAAACCTTTGCTCTTTGCCTGATAAGCACTGAGCTCGATGGCTTGTTCCAGAACTTCGCGTAAATCAAACGGCGACTGTGTAAGCGTTAACTTTCCTGCTTCAATTTTGCTGTAATCAAGAATGTCGTTGATAACGGTGACGAGGTTTTCTGCAGACTTATTGATGATCTTCAGTTTCCCATGCAGCTCAGGAACAGTGACTTGATCAAGCAGCATTTCACTTAGCCCCATAATCGCATTCATCGGGGTACGAATTTCATGGCTCATATTCGCTAAAAATTCAGATTTAGCATTGTTAGCTTTTGTTGCTTGTTCCAATGCTGATTCAAGTTGTTTATTCACCTGTCGCCGCTCAGTTATATCTCGCTCAACGGCAATAAATCGAATAACCTCTCCGTCAGAGTCCAGTACCGGGGAGATATCCATCTCGACCCAGTACGGCTGTCCATTACTAGAATAATTAAGTAACTCTACTTTTACTGGCCGTTTTTCATCCAGCGCTTTCGACATTTGCTCTACCGTAGCGGCATCTGTCCCTGCCCCCTGTAATAATTTACCGGGTTGCTTGCCAATGACGTCAGCCGAGCGATACCCCGTCAGCACCTCGAAGGCAGGGTTAACCCACGTAATAAGCCCTTTTGCGTCCGTAATAATAATGGCATCCCTTGCATGCTCAGCCACTTGTGCCAGTTCGGTTATTTTCTCGGTCAATACAACTTGCTGTTCATGTTTCTTAGCAAGATTTTCTTGGGCATTCGCCAGAGATCGGGACATTGAATTAAAGGCTTCACTCACTTGGCTAACTTCATCATTACCGGTAACCGTGATTTGCGCACCCGGCCCTATTTTCTCAATACGCTCAACGCCTTGTTTGAGCTTATCTAAACGTCGTAGCAGATAAGTCCCTAGAGCAAAGGAGAAAATCGCGACAAGCACCATTTCCAATACGGCTATAAGTATGCTCAGGCGAGTGGCTTGCGACATTAAAGCCTGGAAATCGCTAACTCTCACCCCCATTTCAACTTTGCCGTAATACTGACCAGCGACTTCAATGTTGCTATAAACATCGTAAACACCATCAATAACTTCTGAAGGCAAGCTATCCACCGTTACATCTTGGTATTCACCGTGGCGGGTGAGTTCAACGCCATTACGGTCAACGATACGTATGTAAGCAAGGTTATGTTCATTGGTTATCGACTCAGCAAAACTATCAAGGTAGGCAAGATCCGTAGCCAGTACCGCATCTCGTGTTGCGCTGGCGAAAACACTCACTAACTGCTTACTACCCGTTTCAAGGCGGCTATTGTTAGACGTCTTCAACCACTGCAAACCAGTAAAGATTAATAGCGCCAAAACCAAGGCTTCAATTAATGCGATACCTAGTATGGTTTTAGTTCGTAGTGTCATACTCCGCCTCACCCATGCTGATAGCTATAGTTTAATATCTAGGGCTACAACATCATCCCAGTCGCTATCTTTAGCAGGCTCTAAACCTTTAATACTCAACTGCTCAAACATCGCTTGCGCTTCGGCATTTTGGTTTAATGGTTTAAGGCTTTGCTTTAATTTCAATGCGGTGACTTCATCTAAATTGTCAGAGAAAGCAATGGCGTGAGGGGTATAACTGTTAGTTCGATAAATTATAGTCAACTGTTTTTTTATTGACTCATCCAAACTGTTAAAGGTTCGCATAACACCACCACCAGCAGGGTATATCCCCTTAGCAACAGCCATATAAACCGAGTCATGAGCACCGACATAATTGGGAGTAATTGAAAGCCCTTTTTGACGTAACTCTGATTGTGTCAGTATAGAGGCCGCAAAGGCGCGCGGCGCAGGAAACGCCAAAGAAGCATTATTCAAATCCTCAACGTCACCCTGCCAGCCCTTTTTAGCCACCATGATCCCTGTAATCCGCTTATCTTTGGCTCGAGCAAGCGCTGTAAATCCCGGCGTTTGGTTAACCAAGGTGAAGTGATATGGATTCATATAAGCAATATCATACTCACCCGCGGCCAAACGTTCTTCAAAAGTAGGAATATCTCTTGCAGTCGCAAAACGCATATCAATCCCGGTGACATCACTCCATGCCTTCAGTAGAGGCCCCCACTGTCTGGCTAGCTTTGCTGCTGATTGTTGCGGCACCACACCGAATACTAGGCTTTGTTTATCGTCACCAAGTTCTGAGTTAGCCAATGCACTACCAGAAAACCATACTGAGATTGATAAAGCCGCTACTGTGATTGTACTTTTCAAATTGATTCGCATGTTGCAACCTCCATTATCTTTCTGCTAACAAATTCAATATGTATAAGGGCGAGTTGTTGTAATTACGACGCCCTATTCCTGATACAGAAAAACAGTCAAGATGGATGCCAACTTTAGGCAGTGCGCAGCGATAGCAAACTTGGGGATAAACTGCAGAGCTGTGAAAGAAAAAAAAGCCCAGAGGGAGTAAAACCAAGAGAGTAACTCTTGGCTTTTACTGTTCAAAAAAATCGAGTTGTTTCAAGTAATGCTAAGCAGATAGCTCTCGTCGGACGATTTCTGCGCCGGCACTTAGGGCATTGAGTTTGGCAGTCGAGACTTCACGAGATAAAGGGGCCATGCCACAGTTGGTGCAAGGATAAAGCTTGTCGGCATCAACATACTTAAGCGCTTCTCGTAACGTGCTGGCGACCTCCTCTGGCGTTTCAATGATGTTGGTTGCGACATCAATCGCCCCGACCATTACTTTCTTACCTCGAATAAGCTCAAGTAGCTCGATAGGCACACGAGAGTTGTGACATTCTAGCGAGATAATATCGATATTAGATTTCTGCAGCTTAGGAAACACTTCTTCGTATTGTCGCCACTCAGAGCCTAACGTCATTTTCCAATCGGTATTGGCTTTGATGCCGTAGCCATAGCAAATATGGACAACTGTCTCACACTTCAGGCCTTCAATTGCTCTTTCTAAACAAGCAATCCCCCAATCATTAACCTCGTCAAAAAATACATTAAAGGCTGGCTCATCAAATTGAATGATATCAACACCTGCCGCTTCCAGTTCTTTGGCTTCCTGATTAAGTATTTTGGCAAATTCCCACGCGAGCTTTTCACGGCTTTGATAATGGCTATCGTAAAGCGTGTCGATCATCGTCATGGGGCCTGGCAAAGCCCATTTAATAGGTTGCTTGGTTTGCTGACGCAGAAACTTGGCATCTTCAACAAAAACGGGCTTTTGGCGACTCACTGGACCAACAACTGTTGGTACGCTCGCCTCATAACGGTCACGGATCTTAACTGTCTTACGGTTCTCAAAATCCACCCCACTCAGGTGCTCAATGAACGTGGTCACAAAGTGTTGGCGCGTTTGTTCACCATCGCTCACGATATCAATCCCAGCAAATTGCTGTTCTTGCAAAGACACACGTAAAGCATCGCGTTTGCCATCTAAGAGCTCCTCACCTTGCAATTTCCAAGGCGACCAAAGTGTTTCAGGTTGAGCCAGCCAAGAAGGTTTAGGCAAGCTGCCAGCCGTTGATGTTGGTAATAATGTTTTCATAGTAAATGCTACCCGTAATTCAAGGTATAGATTCGAGGTATGGATTCTAGATATGGTTTCTCGTTATCTATTAAGCGTAATTTGCAGACCATTGCTCAAGAATCGATTGATAGGGTTTGATGAAATGCTCCTCAGCAAACCTTCCTTGCTCAACCGCTAACTGGCTGCGTTCTTCTCGGTCATAAACGATTTGAGTTAACGAATGATCTAGATTTTTCAGGTTTGGTTGATAACACTTACCTGCGACAGCATTGGCATTATAGATTTCAGGTCGGTAGATCTTTTGGAACGTCTCCATGGTGCTAATCGTGCTGATTAGCTCAAGGTTTGAATAATCGTTGAGCAAGTCACCAAAGAAATAAAACGCCAATGGTGCAACGCTATTCGGCGGCATAAAGTAGCGAACCTGTAAGCCCATCTTTTGGAAATATTGCTCGGTCAATGACGATTCACTTGGCTGATATTCAAAGCCCAAAACAGGGTGCTGATTTTCAGTACGGCGATACACCTTATTATCCGACACGCTCAGACAGATCACTGGTGGCTTTTGGAAGTGCTGCTTATACGATCCTGAGTTAACAAAGTACTTAAATAAATTACCATGCAAATTTCCAAAATCATCCGGAATGCTAAACTGGGATTGGTCCTTATTATGAGCCAGCAGTCGAACGCTAAAATCGTAATCTCGTACATAAGACGAAAAATTATTCCCGACAATACCTTCAATACGTTCGTTGGTATTGCGGTCAATAATATTGGTTTTCAGTACTTCAATTGATGGGAAGCTTTCTCCCCTGCCTTGAATCTCCATATCTACAGAGATAATTTCAAGCTCGACAGAATACCGGTCACCATTCGGGTTATCCCAATGCGCTAAGGCATTAAATCGATTGTCGATCATGCGAAGTGCATTGCGCAGATTCTCTTGGCGGCAGTTTCCTCGAGCTAAATTAGCGAAGTTAGTCGTGATTCGGGTGTTATCTGATGGCTGGTAATTCTCATCAAAACAAATGCTCTTAATAGCAAATGTGAAATCGTTATTCATCGTGGTTTGGTATCCTATTTCCTTTGAAAAAGCTGAACTTATTCCTGACTGTTTTTATGGGGATAGTTCTATTTATATTTTTCCCAATCGTTAACTTTCACAGTCCTTTGCTATTTACAACAAAGAGTCTGATATAAAAAAGACTGTAATCTATCTAACGCAAAGAGCAGTCTTTTTTATACTTTGTTCACCAGTTGAATAGAATTGCTTTTGTTTCACTTAGAATATGAGGAAAATTCATAATGCATGATTAATAGCGCCAGCCATAAGTTTTGATATTATTTTTGGCGCTTGTGTAAAACCGCTATGATGAGCAACTGTAATGAGATACCCCACCAGCGGTGAAAAGATCTAACGGTCTTAACTGATTATATTTCTGCTCCACCCACTCAGACTGTTCATCGTATGGATTGGCTAGAACTTTTTGCAGTTCATGGATAAGGGTAAAGTCTCCACTCTTCGCTTGCTCGTAAGCAGGAACAATTAGCCACTCACGCCAGGTATATTTTGGATTTACCTGCTTCATTTGATTTGAAATCTCGTTAAGATCTTGCTCCGGATTGAACTTCTCACGCCACGCGTTCAACCACTGATTCCATGCTTCTTCAAGCTCTTCGCTTGGCGCGGCATAGAAGCTATCCGATATTCCTGAAACCTCTTTGGGCAGGTTTGATAGCTGGCGGAAGAAGATTGTGTAATCAACGTGGGTTTTCATCATCAGTGATAAGAGCTGGCTAAACAGCTCATTATCAAGTGATTCCAACCCAAGCTTTGCAGCCCACATGTTACCGACCTTATCCTCCATCACAGTGGAGAAACCTTCGATGATCTGTTCCAGTTGCTCTAATGCTTTTGGACTTGATTGCAATAGAGGTTTTAACGCTGAGCAGAATGATTCGAAGTTCTTCTCGGCAGCCAGAGGTTGGTTGAAGAAAGCGAAATGGCGGCCACCACCCGTCCATGGTTGGAAATAAGGGTCAAAGTATTCACAGAAACCAAATGGGCCGTAATCAATGGTGAACCCGCCCACGGCGCAGTTATCACTGTTGAAATTACCTTGGCAATAACCGACTCGCAGCCAGTTCGCGACCAAGGACGTCAACCTGTCCCTAAACTCAGTAGCTAAGGTAAGTACTTTATCTGCTATGGGCAAACCAGCATCAATCTGCGCTTTATATTCCCGCTCGATAACGTGCAAAACGATCATTTCCAGCTCGGCCATTGCATTTGGTCGGCCTCCAATACGAGCCCTTCGGCTAAAGAGTTCCAACTGGCCCACCCTTAAGAAGGATGGCGCGACACGGGTGGAAATAGCAACAGGGTTGGAGACCATAATATCTGGGTTTTCCGAACGGGAGCCCTCGCTATACCATGGACGGTCAACGGTTTCGGATTGCGATACAAACAGGCTTAACGATCGGGTCGAAGGAACGCCAAGTGCATGCATATACTCCTGAGCGAGAAATTCCCTTACACTAGAACGCAGTACTGCCCTGCCATCTGCACCACGGCAATATGGCGTGGGTCCGCCGCCTTTTAACTGCATCTCCCACCGCTTGTTATTTAACACGCCTTCAAACACCGAAATGGCACGGCCATCGCCATAACCGTTACCCGTCTTAAAAGGGCATTGCTCTGTGTACTCATTGCCAAAAATAGACAGCGCATAACCTGTCGCCCACCCCATTTTTCGCATAGGTTCAGGGACCTCGGCGATATCACCAGAGAATAGCTTTGCAAACTCATCCGTAAACGCCAAGCTATCGTCTAATCCCAGCTCCTTAAAAAACTGATGGCCATGGCTGACGTAGATAGGATCTGCAATTGGAGAAGGTTTAACTGGCACATAATGCCCAGAAAAAACTTGCCTAGGAAAAAAGTCGACTCCATCTTCTGTGGCATCAGGGTCTGGATTAAGTGTATCCAAGAAAGAATAATCCGAGACCTTCGCAAACTCATTAAGTGTGAAAATGTTGGTAGCTTTTTCAGCCCCTTCTCGTTTACTCATCGCTTTAAGTCTCCATGTATTCAACTTACACTTAAGTGTCTATTAGCAATGATACGTCTACATCGACGAAAAGGCATTAGCTGACGTTTAAATGTAGAAAGGTGTAACCATGAACGACGAGATAGCGTAACGAAAACAGTCACTCAACCACTAGGTAATCCCAGTGTTAATTATCTTTGACCACTTTAAACAGCAATTGCCGTAGCCAGCGGTGACTGGTTTCCGAAGTCCGACTGGGGTGCCAAATAGCGCACAGATCATAAAGATCTTGACCAAATGGTAATGGCAGCGCTTTGATGGAATACAGCTCAGAAAAGGAGTCGATGGTGGATTTTGGCAGAATGCCAATCATGTCAGAGCCCGCGATTATAGGCAGCATTTCTACAGCCCCCGGCGCACGCACAACTATATTTCGCTGATCAAGCTCCGGAATGTCTTCGGCATTTAATAAACTACCGCGCGAGTGCCAGCGAGACACCACCACATGATCTTCTTTAAGAAACTCTTCGATAGTGATCGAATCAGAGAGCCGAGGGTGATGCCTACAGCACACCACGCTAAGTTCCTCAGAATAAAGGACTTGAGATTTTAACAGGCTACGTCCTCGAGGAGGCAGATCGATCACCAGATCATACCGCTGCAACCGTAAGTCCGCCTCCATATCTTCGGTGAACAGAGGGTGGATCTCAAAAGCAATATTCGGCGCTTCCATACGCACCCGCTCAATCAATGCCGGAATAACGCTATAACTCGCCACCGACACACAGGCGATAGAAAATATCCGCTTTGATGTTTTCGGATCGAACCCACGAGAAGCCGATAAGGTCGAACTGAAGTTCTTCAAAGAAGCCGCCAGGGCCGGATAGATATCACTGGCAAATGCAGTCGGCTCTACGCCGCTTGCATTACGGTGAAACAAGGGGTCATCATAAATTTCACGAAGACGTTTTAACCCTTTGCTCACTGCTGGCTGGCTGACTTCCATACGCACAGCGGCTTTAGATAGGCTTTGCTCTTCAAAAACCGCCACAAATATAGGAATGAGATTAAGATCAGTACTTTTCATCTTGGATCCATTTTTATTATTCTTTTAATGCTCAATAATAGGCATTATTTTTCAGTAATATAAAGGCCTATCATTGCTCCTTGTGAACCTTCTCTAGCTTAGGGAGCGCTTTAGGTAACGTCAGCTTATCAAGTGATCTTTGATGGCGACTGATCAACCGCCACATTTTCTTAAATAGGTTTGCGTTTTCTTCGCCGGTTTGGATCTGACTACTTGTTTTCAACCAATTGCTATCATTCGTGACTTTATTCATTTCGAGTTTGTCAGTTGAAAGGCGTAAGTGGCGATAGAGTTGCCCCCTCGCGCTCGACCACTGACCCTTTTTGAGGTCAAGCAAAAACAGAAGCCATGGTGGTTTAGGTTGCGTACGATAAAAGCGTCGTCCAGCAAAGAAGACTGTCAGTGCGGCAGCAACGACCACAACAGCAGTAAGCAATATGCGCAGGTGTGCTTTCACAAAAGAAGCCAGGGTATGGCGAGCATGAAAGTTTTTACCTTCAACCGTTACGGTTTCCAGTTGGTTTGCCTTGGCATTCCACCACTGGAATTGATACTCAGGAAGGCTAAAATCGCCACCTTGCTGAATCACATACACGGTTTCTTCAATCCTGCTCGATTGATAGTCCCCTCGTGTTTGCGAGTCATCTAAACGATGTGGTTGAGGATAACCTTGAAAATATGCCGATGATTCACTGCTCAACAGGTTAGGCAGTAATACAGACAGGCTATCTTGCGCCTGAATCGTCACTTTGCGAGTAATGGCATCACCGACTTTCAGCTCGTCACTCGATTGCTTCCACTCTTGTTTAACCTCCACATTGGATGCGGTAAACCATGGTGTTTGCTCACTAAGCAAGCCTGACGGGAGGTTGACGCTGAAAGTCATTGGTTTGGTATACAAAGTGCCCGACACATTGGACCCATCCGGCGCTGACACTTGTACATTCACCGCCAAAGGCGGTATAGAGTACGTTCCCGATGTTACTGGGTATAAAGTGATCTCCCAACGCTGCCTAGACCAGGTGACGCCCCCCTTTCTCTCGGTATAATTAGTCGCAAGCTGGTTACGCTGCTTAGCGATGACATTGGGTATTTCTACCGCCTCTATTCGCGTACCGCCGGTGAACCAGCGCGGAGTAGCGACTTCAATATAGAGAATGACTTGTTGGTTGACACTGAAGCTAGGCACTTGTTTCTGGCCTGTATCTGCAGTGGTATCAGAGTCAGCCAACCAATACTTAATCTCAACATCATTGCTACGTTGTAAATCTGAAATTGTGACAGCGTAACTCAAGTTACTACCCACACAGGCGAAAACAACCACTAAACGCAAGAAGAAGTGAACAAGGCTCTTTGTCCACGGCTTCAACATCTTAAATGAAAATAGAGATATCATTGCTGCGCTTCTCCGCCCACGCTTGTACCCGTCGACACGCTTTGGCCACTAGGCATAACTGTTTTATTTGACTCATTAAGTTGGATCTGAAATTTAGCCCGTAGAAAATATTTAGGATCGGCCTCTACCCGTTTTAACCACTTATCTGCCAATTCATTGCTGCCCAAAATTTCATTGGCATTGAGTGTTTCCTTAATCATTAACTCAGCCGCTGTTTTTTCATCGGCCCCATCAGCCGTACGTGGTTTATCATCACTGAGTTCAAACGATTCTTCGGGTCCGTCGGTTGTGCCCGCTTGGCTTTCACTGGTTCGATTGATCTCTTCAACAATACCGCCTATCACCTTGAGGTTATGCTCAACACCCGGCCGTAAATCTGCGGCTAGGGATTCTTTATCTGCAAGCATCTGTAACAAGTCCCTTGCCGCGAGGTATTCTCGTTGCCTCGCTAATGCACTGGCGGCGTTATATAAGCCAAAGTCATTGTCCATTTGCAAAAAAGAGCGGTGGGCTTGTTTATACTCACCGGCATAGTAATACGCGGTACCCTTTCTCAGGGGATCGACATAGTGCTTTGCTGCTTCAAGGTATTCTTCTCGATTAAAGAGGCGCTGGCCTTGCTGATCAGACGTTAACCACAAATCCCACCACCATTGAGCCGTTTTATCCCATACAGTCACCACTTCAACAGGCTGAGATGTTTGCGCCTTTGATTCAACAAGCGTTTCGGCTTTTACCGCTGGGGCAGCCAATAAAGTTCCAGTCAGTGTTAGCACTGCACACCACTGAACCAGCCAGCCTTTTCGGAACCAAAGCAACATCACCAAAGCGATAGGAAGCAGCAGTTGATACCCCATATCCTGCCACGGCATGGCCGACTCGCCGTTGAGCTGCATATTACGCTCAACAGAACGATTGAGTTGTTCAACATCGCTATTATCGACCGTGATTTCGATAAACCGTCCACCCACTTCACTAGCCAATTGGCGCAAAGAACCAAAATCAGCAGGCGCATCACTGACCACATTGCGATTACCCGCCCCCAGTATCATCAACTGGTAAGGCTGGCCGCTGAAATATTCCTTAAAAGCAGCAAGGGTATTCGGGTTCACGCCATCAGAGACCAATAGCACCGTTGAGCCTGGTTTTCCCTGTAATAGCTGGTCGATTAGCGGAAAAGCTTGTTCCGCAAATTTGCCTTCAACGGGCATAATCTCAGGAGAAATTGCCGCCAAGATTGGCTCGAATACCTTGGTATCTTGAGTCATCGGCATGGCAACATGGGCTGAGCCAGCAAATACAACCAACCCCGTGCTGCCACCCTGTCGAAGCACTAACAGATCACGTACCTTTTGTTTAGCACGCTCCAACCTGCTTGGCGGTAAATCTTGCTCCAGCATGGATTCACTACTATCAAAAAGCACCAGCATTGAGGCTTTATCTTCGCCAAACGGCGAAGCTTGTCGCTGCCATGTCGGTCCCGCACAGACCAAAATAGCAATCGTAATAATCATCATCAGGAGCTTAAGAGGGAGTTGCCTGCTCCAACCTTTCTCGCCGATGGTTAACACCTTACGAAGGTGATCGGGCAGTATATCTTTCCAGCCCGGTTGGTTTGCTTTCCGCCAACGTAACCAGAACAATAATCCCATTGGCACAAAAGCCAGTAGCCATAGTGGCCTGATAAAATGAAATTGAGTAAGCACCTGTTGCAGGCTAAGGCTGTCAAACATGATTATTCTCCGACTCAGCAGTGCCTGCACTTAACTGTCTGCGACGAGTGAGCGTTGCCAGCGAAACTGCGACTAGGTACATCACGACCACAACAGCAATCAGATAATGATGGATACTTTGCTTAGGTCGATATGTCGTACTTTCATAGAGCTGCGGCTCCAACTTACCGATCTCTTCATAGGCGGTCGAAAGAGCGTCACGATCGAGTGCAACAAATGCCTGACCGCCTGACTCTTTGGCAACACGGTTGATCGTGACCATATCTAGTGCTGTTTCACCGACCGTTTGCGGATCACCCATCGCTATCATATGGATACGAACACCCTTGGCTTTTGCGACTTTGGCTGCTTCTATCGGTTCAACAAAGCTATTAGTATCATTGCCATCGGTGAGTACGATGGCCACTTTCTCCCTGTCCGCCTCAGCTTTTTCCTGATGGCTTTGTTCAAACACTTTGATTGCCAGCCCCATTGCATCGCCAAGGTGTGTACTCTGGCCAGCCATAGCCACTTCGGTTTGGTTAAGAAGCGCAAGCCATACATCTTGATCAGCCGTAAAGGGGGTTTGTAAAAAAGCCGCATCACCAAACAAAATAAGCCCTAAGCGATCCCCCTGTCGGGTTTTGACAAACTCAGCCAGCACCTCTTTCACAGCATCAAGGCGTGACACTTTTTGCCCATCCGGTGAAGTAAAATCTGTTTCTGCCATTGATCCCGAAAGATCCACTAACACCATGACATCCCGACCATAGCTTTCTCGCACTTGGGGTTCCCCCAATATGGTCGGTTTTGCTAGCGCTGTAATGATCAATACCCAAGAAATCACCAAGGTCATACGCTGCCACCACGATGGTGTTAACTGGTTCGCCCCTGTCGATGGCACTTCACCCAAGGCTTCAATTAACTGGCTGAAGAATGGCACTTTAATCGCACTTTGCTTGGTCCGGTAAGCGGGGACAAAAAAGAAAACAACCAGAGGTAAAGGCAAGGCCAGAAACCACCACGGATAAGTGAACTCTAAGTTGAATATCGACAGGTTAAACATGACGGATTCCCCCCTTCTCTCTTCCTTGGTGCGATTTAACCCATAACGAAGCACGTTCACGCAATACCTCTCGCTCCGCTTTATCAAGGATCGTTGAAGGGTTTACCAATGACTGAACCCATTTGTGGGCTAATTCATCATTAAAAGGGGCGCTTCCATCACTTAATTCATCAAGCTTTTGGAGAAAGGGAGCACCAAATAACTTGCCATTGGCGGGATCTACATACACCAGTACAATTTTTAATATAGAAAACACGGTATCTTCGAATTGAAGGCGTTCAATCGATAGGTGATGTAATACGGCTATCGCTTCTGTTCGATAACGGTTGTGCCACCAGCGAAGTATCCATCGGTAACTTAAATAACCAGCAATCGCGATTAACAAGACCAACAAGACTTTCCAGCCGACGGTTTGCGGCATCCAGCTGACGCTGTCGGGTACGGTGACATCAAAGAGTTCACGCAATATGTACGTACTCGGAGGCGAGTGTTCAATACTCATGGCAACTACCTCCCAACGAACCGTTGAAACTGGGCAATATGTGCCCCTGAAGTGTCCAACTCAATAAACGGTAGGTTCTTCAGTGCCATCAAACGGGTCAATGACTGGCGAGTCAGTAAGCTTCGCTCATTCATGCTCGCACTGGCCTGATCCACTTTTTCTTTGGTATCTAGGCTCAATTGATACTGCCCATCGCCCACGACCCAATTTGATTTAGCCAATTCTTGGGGTAACGCTTGCTCTAGCGGGTCATTAATTAACACGGCTAATACGTCATTGTGTATTTGTAATTGCTTGAGCTGTTCAAGGTGGTCTTCCTCACAATCTCGCCAGTCAGTAACAAAAATAATGGTCGACTGAGACAGATTCATGCGTTTGATTTGCTCAAGCCACAGCGAAAAACTCACCCTGTCACTATTGGTAGTTTCAACATTCAATTGCTGGTTGGCACTTGCTAATAGCTTTAACTGCGCCATAAAAGCATGTTGCGAACGTTGGGATTTACTGTGATAAATCTTCTCGGCCGAGGCGATAACTAAACCGACACGATCACCGTCTTTTAGTACCCGCCAACCGCACATGGCTGCAATTTCTGCGGCAATAACCGACTTCATCACTGTTGTCGATGAGAAAAACATCTGGCTGCGCTGATCAACGCAAATAATGACATTTCTATCTTTTTCTTCGGTATAGCTTCGCACATGGGGTTTGCCCGTGCGCAATGTGACTTTCCAGTCCAAATTACGAATATCATCACCCAGCTGGTAATGACGTAACTCCTCAAAGTTAAGGCCTCGTCCACGAAACAAAGAGTTGTGTCTGCCCGACAGTACACTGCCAGCCTTCAAATGAGGTAATAGACTAAACGCACCGATTTGAGACTGAAGACGTACCAAACGCGAGTAATCACAATAAATTCGGGCATCAAGTCCAGTTGAATGAGGTGCTATGTTTGGCTTTGCCATACTGCCCCCGATTATCCGATTTCTACATGGTCGAGCAGTTCCTCGACAATCCTTAAATGAGAGATCCCATCGGCAAGGGCATCGTAAGTAAGCGTGAAGCGGTGTCCCAACACCATTGGTGACATAGCACGGACATCGTCGGGTAAAACATGATCACGGCCTTGCAGCCAAGCATAAGCGCGTGCGCATTTATCAAGGGCAATAGACGCTCTCGGGCTGGAGCCCACTTCAATCCATTTGGCTAACTTCGAGTCGGGGTAACGCTCTGGCTTACGTGTTGCCATGACCAAAGCAACAATGTAGCGTTCGACCAAATCAGAAACGGTGACATTTGGCAGTTGACGGCGCGCTTCCAGCACAACATCCGGCTCGATATTGCTCAGCGCTTCTCTCTGGGAATTCTCTGTATTTGTGTCAGTGACAGAAGCCGCTGTCTTCTCTTTTCCACGAACCTCTTCACCACGAACTCCTTCACCTTGAACTTCCTCACTTCGAACTAAGCGGATGATCTCTCGTTCAGCCTCGTCCTCCGGATACTCGACAGTCACTTTCATCATGAAGCGGTCCATCTGTGCTTCCGGTAACGGGTATGTACCTTCCTGCTCTACTGGGTTCTGGGTGGCTAGCACCATAAATAATTCAGGTAATTGATGGGTCGTATCACCAACAGTGATTGTCCCTTCTGCCATTGCTTCGAGCAAAGCTGCCTGTACTTTCGCTGGCGCACGGTTCACTTCATCGGCAAGAACAATACTGTTAAAAATAGGTCCCGGTTGGAAATGCAGCTGAGGCTTACCATCGAGATCTTGATAGATTTCCGTACCTGTCACATCAGAAGGCAAAAGATCAGGGGTAAACTGAATCCGGCCAAAGTCAGTACTCAGCAGGTTCGCTAAGGATTTAACCGAGCGTGTTTTCGCTGTACCGGGCAAGCCTTCCAATAAGATATGACCATTTGCCAACAAACCAATCACTAACGCTTCCACAACATGGCGCTGACCAATCACACTTTTCTCTGTTTGCTCAATGAGCTGATGAATTGCCTGCTGTGCTTGGTTCATGACTTACCCTCACCTATTTGGAGTTTTACAATTTTTATCGCTATCGTACCGAGAAGGCCGATAACTATTGGTTATAAAGCCCATTACAGGTTAAGTGGGAGATGCTTATTTTCTTACCTGTAACTTCAATTGACTAACCACTTCAGGCGGTACAACTTTACCTAACTGCTGGGTGCAACTCTCGAAGGCGCTAGCCACTGCGCCAAGCTGGTAATTCCTCGCCAACACTTCACATTGGGCATACAAGTGCTGCGGGTTACCGCTGATACGAAATGCGGTAGACAGCGCCCTGCTAGACCCCAAGACATCATTTTTTTCCAATGCCAAACCGTAGACATACCAGTAATGAGGGTTCTCTGCGGCCTTTTCGGCGGCTTGCTTCAAGTAGCGATGGGCTTGTTGCATTTCACCGGCACGTAAATAGGCCAAACCGGTACTGTAAGGCAGTGCGCTATCATTCGGTTGGGCTTTCATACCTTGCTGCAGTACTTGCAAGGCAAGCTTTTCGTTTTGTTGGCTGCGGTAAAGGTCGGCTAAATTGACATAGCTGTTGGCAAAATAAGGTTCAATCTCGATAGCGCCTTGATACCATTCAACGGCCTCATCTATCTCACCCATTGCACGGTGAACATTGCCAAGATTGGTTCGGCCAAAGCCTCGGTCTGCGTTGAATTGCTGTATCTCAATATACTCTTGAAGAGGCTTAAAGAGGCTATCCCGCTGTGGCAAACTCATCAGCGTCCAGTACCCAACTAATGCACCTGCCGCTTCTGTCCTCACTGATAAAACAGGGTCATTCAGCAAGGGGGATAATATTTGCCAGCGTTCCGGCCAGCCGTAACCCGATGAACCCTCTATGGCGCCCAACCTTATTAATTCACTGTCATGTTTTACCGCCCTGGCTAACGCAACCAAGGTATTCTGGCTCGTATTCCCTGCCATTCGGATCAGTGCCGATGCACGTATAATGTTGCTTAAGCTGGCATCTTGCGCTGTATACGAGAGCGCATCTGGCGCAGCTCTATGGCCAATGCTGTCAGCATAGAAAGCCACCCCGAAATGCTGTTGTCGGTAATCAGACTTAGGGAAACGCTTCGCTAACACCTCGTCCGCCCACTGATTCGATTTATCTTCGTGACAACCGGTACAGGCATTTGGGGTATTAATATGCTTACTTAAATCTGGCCGTGGTACATGCCAACTGTGGTCTCGCCTCGGATCAATTTGCATATAGGTTGTCTCTGGCATGTGGCAAGTGGTGCACTTGGCCGCCTCCGTTCCAGCATCATGAAGAGTGTGCTTGCTGGAGGCATAGTCAGGGGATATATGGCACTGACTACATACGGCTTCTTCGGAAACTGTTAACTTTGCCGTATGCGGATCATGACAATTAGTACAATTCACCCCTTTTTCCGCCATTCGTGATTGCAAAAAAGAACCATAGACATAGTCTTCGTCATAAATCTGGCCGTCATGGAAATACAGCTCAGGCGTGATCAGGCTCAGACGATATTTATCTAAAAAAGCCCCTTTAACATGATCAGCCGACTCGTTGAGCTGTGTACGCCGACTATGGCACTGGGCACAGGTTTGGACTTGGTCGGTTGGCTTTATGGATTTCGGTTGCAAGGTTTTATGGCCATTCAGGGCAATCCATTCTTTAACCGATACACTGAGGTCTCGCTCAAAGCCCATTAAAGAGTTCGAGTTCGGGCCTCTTAACGCATCCGAATCAGCGTGTTTATCACCGAGTTTCGCAACATATTCGATGTGATCACTCGCTGGACCATGGCAGGCCTCACAGCCAACATTGATTTCGGACCACGTGGTTTTGTACGAGTTGGTCTTTTGATCATAATTCTTGTTTAGGTTGGTTGAATGGCAGTCGGCACACATGAAATTCCAATTCTGACCGGCATTAGTCCAATAGAACTCATCAATAGGGGTTGTCTCTGGATAGAGATTAAACCAGCGCTGTCCACCCTGCTCTGGCGGGCGGGAATCCCATGCAAACGGTATTAATTGGATCCTGCCATCAGGAAACTCAACCATGTACTGCTGTAGCGGATAGGAACCAAATGTATAACTAATTTTGAAGTCCGAGAATGTTTGATCAGCACCCGCGATATTGACCCAGAATTCTTCACCTTTCCTATAGAAGCGGTTAGCTTTCCCTTCCTGCTTCCCGTCAAGCGGCAACGTCTGATCAGAAAAATTCGCCAAGACCGATTGCGATGTCGCATGCTTCATTGCCATTTCGTGGTGTGAGCCTTGCCAAGCTTTCACCTGCCCATCATGGCAACCCGCACAGGCCTCACTCCCCACATACCCCAAAGACTGCCCCATTGCTGGTAGGCTTATCAATAAACTAACCAACAACCCAAGAACTAAGATCAAACATCTACCAGACTGGATCAATCGCGCCATAATCATCCTTGAAGACTTGCATTCCCTAAAATAAAGATAGAGTACGAAAGATAAAAAGGGCTCCGAAGAGCCCCATTATTCAATATCTTATTTATTTTGTGGTTGTTGGAGTTTTTCCATAACCTGATCAAGCGAGAAACTCGCTGCTTTTTGCCTTGGCGGGAACTCCTTAAATGTTTCAAGGAACTTCGCCACATAAGCCTGTGCTGGTACTAGCATGTAGGCACGATCTAACATCCAATCGTAGTAGGTATTTGACGTGATGTCGGCGACCTCGTAAGGATCCATTCTGAGATTGAAGATCTTCGGTACACGAAGCGGCGTAAAGGGTTCAGCCCAAATACGCAGTGTCCCTTTGGCACGCTGCTCCAAGAACACAATTTTCCAGTTATGGTAGCGAAGTGAGCTCAGATCACCATCATCGGTAAAGTAAAAAATCTCCTCTCGTGGGCCAACATCAACCTCACCGGTCAGATAAGGCAAGAAGTTATATCCATCAAGGTGAACTTTGAACTTCTTATCACCCGCTTGATAGCCATCTAACAACTTCTCTTTAACCTGATCATCACCTGCGGCCGCAAGTAGGGTTGGCATCCAGTCCATATGATGCATAATTTCGTTCGAAACACTGCCTGGCTCAATTTTACCCGGCCAGCGCACCATCGCTGGAACACGGTATGCCCCTTCCCAGTTGGTGTTCTTCTCGCCTCGGAATGGCGTTAATCCAGCATCAGGCCACGAGTTCATATGAGGGCCATTATCTGTGGAATAGAAGACAATGGTATTATCCTTGATACCAAGATCATCGACTTTCTTCAGTAATACACCGACATGGTTATCGTGCTCGACCATACCATCGGCATAAAAACTGATACCTGTCTTACCCGAGTTCTCTTCTTTGACATGGGTACGGAAGTGCATACGGGTTGCATTCCACCACACAAAGAATGGCTTCTCGGCTTTGACAGCGCGATCCATAAAGTCGAGTGCAGCTTCAAGGGTTTCATCATCCACCGTTTCCATCCGTTTCCGGGTCAGTGGACCAGTATCTTCAATCTTACCGTCAGCATAAGACTTGATAACCCCACGAGGACCGAATTTCTTACGGAATTCAGGATCTTTAGGGTAATCAACATTTTCAGGCTCTTCTTCGGCATTGAGGTGATAGAGATTGCCGAAGAATTCATCAAAGCCATGGTTAGTTGGCAGGTGCTCATCTTTATCACCTAGATGATTCTTACCAAATTGCCCCGTCATATAACCCAGAGGCTTAAGCAATTCAGCGATAGTCGCATCTTCCGCCTGCAAACCTAGATCAGCACCCGGTAGCCCCACCTTACTCAAACCGGTTCTCAACACTGATTGCCCGGTAATGAAGGTAGAACGGCCTGCAGTACAGGATTGTTCACCGTAGTAATCGGTAAACATCATCCCTTCTTTTGCAATGCTATCGATATTAGGCGTTTTGTAGCCTACCAGCCCAAATGTGTAGGCACTAAGATTGGTTTGCCCAATATCATCACCCCAAATAACCAAAATATTGGGTTTCTCTGCTGCGATACTACTGCTTGCAGCACTGACTAGCAGTGTGGCAAGTATCATAATTCGGCTTTTAAAGCCTTTTCTCGCTGTCATATAAACCTCAGTCACTAAGTGAAATGGCGTCCTGCAACAAAGATTAATAGCTCACAATGGGTAGTTCCGCGACTTAGTTCAGCGAGAATTCAGATGTTTTTTTGCTTAGGTACATACCGCGTAGAAAATACTAAGCAGGAACATGATGTGATAGCCATCACAACTGATGTTTTACTGAGCTTGTTTACCAACCCACAAAAACTAAAACAAAACAGCGACTTACAAAATGTAATTAACCAAAGGTTATAACCGCTATAAAGCGACAGAGCACCTATTTACCAGTAGTTTAGCCACCAACAATAAATAAGCACGCTATGTGCTGAGTAAAAAACTCTCTAAATTTGAATGGAGTTACTATGGCAAACCATGTGAGTAAACTGGCTGTCGGTCTTGGGGTTCTTGCAACATCAAGCGCTGCTGTTGCAGCTGAAAAGCCGAACATTTTGGCGATTTTTGGTGATGATGTTGGTTACTGGAATATCAGTGCGTATAACCAAGGTATGATGGGTTATGAAACCCCTAATATTGACCGTATCGCCAATGAAGGTGCACTGTTTACTGACCATTACGGCCAACAGTCCTGTACCGCAGGCCGTGCATCTTTTATTACAGGTCAAGAGCCTTTCCGTACAGGCCTACTGACTGTTGGTATGCCAGGCTCTACTCACGGTATCCCTGACTGGGCGCCAACTCTTGCTGATCTACTAAAAGATCAAGGCTACATGACTGCGCAATTTGGTAAGAACCACCTCGGTGATCAAGATCAGCATTTACCAACCGCACATGGCTTTGATGAATTCTTCGGCAATCTCTATCACCTCAACGCTGAAGAAGAACCAGAAACTTACTACTACCCGAAAGACCCAGAGTTTCGTAAGAACTATGGCCCTCGCGGCGTGATCAAGTCTTACGCTGACGGTAAGATTGAAGATACCGGTCCAATGACGCGTAAGCGTATGGAACACGCGGATGAAGAATTCCTCGAAGCATCTCTGGCCTTCATGGAAAAAGCCGTTAAAGCCGACAAACCTTTCTTCATCTGGCACAACACCACACGCATGCACGTTTGGACTCGCCTGCAGGAAAAATACCAAGGAAAATCAGGGATTAGTATTTATGCCGACGGTATGCTAGAGCATGATGATCATGTTGGTATCTTGCTCGACAAGCTGGACGAGTTGAAGATTGCCGATAACACCATTGTTATCTACTCTACCGATAACGGTGCAGAAACCGCGACTTGGCCTGATGGTGGCGCAACACCATTCCATGGCGAAAAAGGAACAACATGGGAAGGCGGTATGCGTGTTCCTCAGTTAGTTCGCTGGCCTGGTGTTATTGAGTCAGGTTCTCGCATCAATGACATGATGGCTCACCAAGACTGGCTACCAACTCTTATGGCAGCAGCCGGTGTACCTGATGTGAAAAATAAACTGGCTGACGGCTACACAGCAAATGGTAAAGAATGGCGAGTACACCTTGATGGCTACAACTTCAAACCTTACTTTGAAGGTAAGGAAGACACAGGGCCTCGTGAGTCCCTGCTTTACTTCTCAGCTAACGGTGAGCTGAATGCGGTACGCTGGCACGACTGGAAACTGAACTTTGCCGTTATGGAAGGTAATATCGCTGATGCCATTCGCTTCGAGCAAAACTGGCCGCAGATCATTCACCTACGCGCTGATCCGTTTGAAAAAGCCCCTCATGAGTCAGCTATGTACTTGCGTTGGATGGCCGATAACATGTGGCTATTCATCCCAATTCAGGATGTGATCGGTGATTTCTTCAAGACATTGCCTGAATACCCGATGCAACAAGGTCTAATCATGAATCCTGCCTCTATTAACTACCAGTCACTGGGATTACAAGGCAAGATGAAACAGCTTGATGCTCTACAGCAAAAAGTTGAAACGATGAAGTAACTATCCTTCCTTTTGGATAAAACTAAAACGCCCGTCATTCTATGAATGCGGGCGTTTTCTTTTATTCTGAGGAGCTGATTTAAAGCTCTTGGCAATATAGCCTTCTACAAACCTTTTCCTTACGTCGTGAAGATGGTTAGCGCTTTTCCTTAGCACAAGCTCTCGAGTCCTTTTGCTATCCAAGCTCAGAGCTTGAACTCCTCGTTACAGCAGGTACAGCGGTAAATCTGCCTAATGAACAGGCGCTGCCACCAACGTCTTTTAACCCTCACTACTATTCTGTGCTTACACGAGTCTGCCATGTCTTTATGTAATTCATCTATCATATTAGGTCGCTGAGTATAGGAATGCTTTTATCCATGATAAACCGCCAAAATAGCAACCTATCGTTCTGCAAAATAGAACGATGTCTTGGGTTACGTTTGATAAACTAGAACTCTAGCCATCAAACAATTGAAAGTGAGCCAGAAATGAAAACAGAAGACATAAAACTGTTTCACAAAGTGGTGGAGTTTGGTTCACTGACTGAAGCGGCCAAATGGCTGGATTTACCTAAATCAAACATTAGCCGTAGGATCAAACAGCTGGAGAGCGATACGGGGATCAAGCTGTTTCACCGACATAGCCGAAACGTCACGCTGACCAGTCCGGGGACCGCGTTTTATAAAGACACGCTTTCCATCATCAGTAAATTAGATCAAACGATATTAAAACTGCAGAATCCTGAGCAAGAACTCAAAGGCAAACTGAAAGTCATGATCGCCCCTATTATGATGAACATAGGAAAATTAGTATTTGATTTCATGGCTCTACACCCAAAAGTCGAAGTCGAAATTATCAGCTCGCCTTACGAGCAAGATCTTATTACGAATGGAATTGACGCCGCCTTCCGGTTAAGCAATGAAGTCACTCAAGAAAACCTTGTTGCAAGAGGACTCAGTAACGAGCCATATGGATTGTATGCATCGCTACAGTATCTAGAGACTCATCAGGAGCCTTCATCATTAGAGGACCTCACCCATCACGAAATGATTGTCTACCGCTTTAGTAACGGTCAACTGCACAATAAACTGGTACTCGACAATGGTGACATCATCCAGCCCAAGGGAAGCTTAATAGTGAACAGCGTTGCCTTGCTCGCTGAAGCGGCTATCCAGCACAAAGGGTTTATCTTTATTTCAAAACGTATTGGTTCTATTTTTGCCAAAAGAGGTCTACTCCAACACGTATTGCCAAACTACGCACCGAACAGGAATTTCGCGTGGCTTGTTCACCCGCCTCGGCAATTTATGTCAGCAGAAGCAGAGGTATTTCTGGATTTTATTCTAGAACGGTTACACCGATTACAGTATCGAGACACTGACATATTGAATGTACTTAGAGTTCCTTTTGACCCATTACTTGATGACGAGCAATAACACGCACAACACGAAACCAATACATACGCGCAACCAATCGATAACCAAGCAACAACAAGCACAACAATAAACCAACCACAAATGTCACATTTACCCCTCCCGCGTCCGGAGGGAAAATCACCCAGCTTTTGGCCACACAAGCACAACATTATGAAACCAAAAGATCACACAACCCACACCGCTACGCAATAAATTTAACCAGAAATCAAACGAGCACCTTTTACCGTGTTAATGACCGTAAAAAACCCATCCAAAACTTGATCTAGCCCTCGAAATTTCTGCGCTTTCCCTTTGAATAATCAG
Organism: Photobacterium satsumensis; assembly: GCF_050336935.1. Lineage (NCBI taxonomy): Bacteria > Pseudomonadati > Pseudomonadota > Gammaproteobacteria > Vibrionales > Vibrionaceae > Photobacterium > Photobacterium satsumensis. The sequence continues at coordinate 636,553 of NZ_JAKJSK010000007.1, read as the reverse complement.
CAAGGTAGATCTACGATTAGCGCCTAAATGGAAAATCTTACGATAGCCCATTCCTTTACTACCAATGAAACAGAGTCTATAGCATGAATAACGATAAACGCCCCCTCTACATCCCTTACGCTGGCCCTGCGTTACTTGAAACTCCCCTGCTTAACAAAGGTAGTGCATTCTCTGTCGAGGAACGTATGTTCTTCAACCTGGAAGGCTTGCTTCCAGAAGCTATCGAAACCATTGAAGAACAAACAGAACGTGCTTATAAACAGTTTTTGAAATTCGAAAACGACATGGATAAGCACATTTACCTGCGTAACATCCAAGATACTAATGAAACCCTATTCTACCGTTTAGTTGAAAACCACATCACCGAGATGATGCCTATCATCTACACCCCTACCGTTGGTGCGGCATGTGAAGATTTCTCAAACATTTACCGCCGTGGTCGTGGTCTATTCATTTCTTATCCTAACCGTGACCGCATTGAAGACATGCTAAACAATGCGTCGCGCCACAACGTAAAAGTAATCGTTGTAACAGACGGTGAGCGTATTCTTGGTTTGGGCGACCAAGGTATCGGCGGTATGGGTATTCCTATTGGTAAACTGTCGCTGTACACCGCGTGTGGTGGTATCAGCCCGGCTTATACCCTACCCGTTGTTCTTGATGTGGGTACCAACAACCCTCAGCGCCTATCTGATCCTATGTACATGGGTTGGCGTCACCCTCGTATTTCTGGTCAGGAATACGACAACTTTGTTGATGAGTTCATCCAAGCAGTTAAGCAACGTTGGCCTGATGCACTAATTCAGTTCGAAGACTTTGCCCAGAAAAACGCCATGCCACTGCTTGAGCGCTATAAAGACAAAGTGTGCTGCTTCAACGATGACATCCAAGGTACAGCGGCAGTCACTGTAGGCTCACTATTGGCGGCATGTAAAGCAGCAGGCAGCAAACTGTCTGAGCAGCGTGTGACTTTCCTAGGTGCCGGTTCTGCAGGTTGTGGTATTGCAGAAGCAATTATTGCCCAGATGGTATCTGAAGGTATTTCTGACCAACAGGCTCGCGGTCAAGTATTCATGGTTGACCGTTGGGGTCTGCTTGTTGATGACATGCCAAACCTGATCAACTTCCAGAAGAAGCTAGTTCAGGCACGCTCAACGATCAATGAGTGGGATACTGAAGATAACAACATCTCTCTTCTCGATGTGATGCGTAATGCCAAGCCAACTGTACTGATTGGTGTATCAGGCGTACCGGGCCTATTTAGTGAAGACGTGATCCGTGAAATGCACCAGCATTGCGAGCGTCCGATTATCTTCCCACTATCGAACCCAACCAGCCGTGTCGAAGCAACACCTGCTGATATTATCCGCTGGACTGATGGTAATGCCCTAGTTGCTACAGGCTCTCCGTTCGAACCAGTGGTTCACAACGGAAAAACTTACCCGATTGCGCAGTGTAATAACAGCTACATCTTCCCTGGTATCGGTCTGGGTGTGCTGGCTGTCGGCGCGCGTCGCGTGACTGATGAAATGCTGATGGAAAGTAGCCGTGCATTGGCTGAATGCTCTCCACTTGCGATTGACGGTAAAGGCGCACTGCTTCCACCTCTAGAGGAAATCCAAGACGTTTCTCGTCACATTGCATTCGCGGTTGCCAAAAAAGCGGTAGAACAGCATAAAGCGCCTAAAAACACCGACGAGCGTATTAAAGAAAAGATCAACGATAACTTCTGGGAATCAGAATACCGTCGTTACAAGCGTACTTCTTTCTAATATACGGGCCGTATAGAACGTACTCAATAAAAAGACCTGCCGAGTGGCGGGTCTTTTTTTCAAGACTGACCATTTTGTCGTTATATACCCAAGCTATCTCAAGTTGCACTCTTCCAAGTATTTGCAAACTTACCTTCCAGCAATATTTCTAAACTTAGTGTTTCCTCTAAAAAATTCATTAAGTTGATACTCAATATATAAGAGTGCAATTACTATATACCCAAGTAACGTCAATATTGAGGTTAACTCAGTCATTATCTGTATTCTTAAGTGAGGTATTGGAAACAGTATGCAGGATCTGCCAATTTGCTCTCAATGTGGCCAAGGTGAAGAATTTCTGGTTTCAGAAACGGGGAGCTATCTATGTATCTGCGGGCACCGATTTGAAGCGATAACGCTCGAGGCAAATAACGATAAAGCCAAGCATTTGACCCTTCGAGAAGCTAATCATTCGACTGACCATGAGTCATATCAACACCGCTCTCCCTACACACCACTTCATTAAGCCACTCTGTTATAGATCGCTAACTGGTTAAAACCGCTGCTAATGAGCGGTTTTTAATTAACTAAACCATGAAAAAATATTCATCACTTCATTCAATAACCTTTACAGCCATTCTCAAATGTTAAGAATAATTGAAATCTGGCAAACAATTAACGGTTAAATATTCTGCGTAATTTGGTTAACACAGAGTAAAAAGTAAAACTATCATCAATTATACACCGTTCATTAAGCACCTGTAAGAAAACCAACCACAACAAGACAAGCCATTGAAACAAAACGATATATTTTACAACACGTGATACTGCAAGGCTATTTTGCAAGATTTCGATTCAAAAAACGTGATATATATCACGCTGAAATAGGCAGATTTCGTGCTAACTTACGGCCCCGTCTACAGATGAAACACCTGATTCTATGTTTCACAATTGTAACTTCAACAAGTTACACATAGCTGGGATCGACCAGCTAATAACAAATATAAATTCAGAATCATATTCATGAATTGTCATGTAAATGGACGTTTCAATTTGCTCAACCAACCGCTAATTGGTTGAGTGTCATATACAGGAAATTAGTATGAGTGTTACAAACGAAACTTGGTTGACCTCGCTGAACGATGGTTTGGAAACCGTCATCGGCGCAATTAACGGTGTACTTTGGGGCCAACTCCTTGTTTACCTTCTGGTAGCAGTCGGTATTTACTTCACTTTACGTCTCGGCTTTATCCAAATTCGCCAATTCCGCCATTCTATTGATGTCCTAAAAAGCGGTAAAGAAGTTGATAACGGTATCAGCTCTTACCAAGTCTTCTGTACATCAATGGCTGCCCGTGTAGGTACAGGTAACATGGCTGGTGTTGCAGTCGCACTTACCGTTGGTGGTCCAGGTGCTATCTTCTGGATGTGGTTGATTGCTCTATTCGGTATGTCTACCGCTTTCATCGAATCAACACTGGCACAGATATACAAAACCAAAGATGTTGATGGTCAATACCGTGGTGGCCCAGCCTACTACATGGAAAAAGGCCTAGGCATGCGTTGGATGGGTTCACTTTTCTCTGTGTTCCTAATCATCGCATTTGGTCTCGTGTTCAACGCCGTACAGGCAAACACAATCACTGACGCACTAAGCCACTCTTTCGGCTTTGACCAAACCATTATGGGTGTAGTGATTGTTGCGTTTTCCGCTTTCTTCATCATGGGCGGCCTACGCAAGATTGCAGCAGCTTCTGCGAAAATTGTTCCAGTCATGGCAATTGGCTACTTAGCAATCGCCATGGTCATCGTGATCATGAACATCACTGAGCTTCCAGCGGTTATTTCTCTGATTGTTAAGAGCGCGTTCGGCTGGCAGGAAGCTGCAGCAGGTGGTGTGGCTTACACCATTGCACAGGCAATGCAGAGCGGTATCGCACGTGGTCTTTTCTCGAACGAAGCGGGTATGGGTTCTGCGGCTAACGTTGCAGCAAGTGCGACGCCTAACCCGAACCACCCTGCTTCACAGGGCTTTGTTCAGATGCTAGGTGTGTTCGTTGATACAATCGTTATCTGTTCAGCGTCGGCAGCAATGATCATGCTAAGTGGCGTGATGGATCAGCCAAACGCAGCAACCGGTATCAGCCTGCTTCAACAAGCGCTAACAAGCGAGCTAGGTGGCTGGACAACATACTTCATGGCTGCAGCGATCCTACTGTTCTGTTTCTCGTCTATCATTGCGAACTACAGCTACGCTGAAACCAACGTCATGTTCCTAAACGGTAACACTAAGAAAGGTCTATTTGCCTTCCGCCTATGTGTACTCGTGATGGTAATGTTCGGCTCTGTAGCATCACTTCCAGTTGTTTGGAACCTTGCTGATGCTTCTATGGGTATGATGGCGCTAATCAACATCGTTGCTCTTGTGATGCTATCTAAGCTGGCAATCAAAGTAATCAAAGACTACGAAACACAGCTTAAAGCTGGTAAAACGCCTGAGTTCGACCGTTCTAAGTTCCCAGAACTAGACGACCTTGACGGTGCATGGCATCCAGAAGGTACTGAACCTGTAGCCGCTACCAACAAGTAATCTTTCCTAAGATTGACAAAAAAAGAGCCAGCGTTTTAATACGCTGGCTCTTTTCTTTTATCGGTAGGAAAGCCTCATAAAGACCTTCTTCAGCATTTACTTTGCTAGCTTCTCAGCAGTGATACGAATCACATCCACCACAACATCACTCGCCGCTTGCAGCGAGTTAACCGGTAAATATTCATAGATGGAATGGAAGTTGTGAGCGCCAGTAAAGATATTCGGGCATGGCAAGCCTTTCTGCGACAACACCGCCCCATCGTACCCACCGCGCATTGGGACCGCTTTCATCTCGATACCGTTGCGCTGATAAGCCTCTTTGGCGATATCAATAGGGAAGCCTGCGTCACCTTCCAGACTGTTGGCGACGTTTTCATAGCGGTCAGACAACTCGATATCGATATGCCCTTCTCCCCAAAGCGCCTGACAGCTGTCAGCAAGTTGTTGCAAGAATGCCATGCGGTGGGTATACCCTTGTTTGGTAAAATCACGGATATCCATTTTCAACACGGTTTTCGCACTGTTACCTGCCAACTCTTTGACCCAGTAATACCCTTCTCTACCGTCGGTATATTCCGGAGCCTCACCCGGTGGCAACATGGCGATAAACTTATGGGCCATCAATAGCGAGTTCTTCAACTTCCCTTTTGCCGACATCGGGTGAGCGGACTGACCAGTGAAAGTCACCACTGCATTTCCCGCATTCCAGTTTTCATGAACGAATTCACCGATACCACAACAATCGAGGGTATAACCAAAGTCAGCACCAAAGCTTTCGACATCAAACGCTTTAGCGCCGCGAAGTCCTTGCTCTTCATCAGGAAGAAACGCGACCTTCACCGGGCCATGCTCAATCTCAGCGTTACTTGTTAATACCTGAAGCGCATGCATTATAGCGGCGATAGCGGCTTTATCGTCCGCACCTAACAAGCTCGTCCCGTCAGTAACAATGATCTCCTGTCCCTGATACTGGGCGATCTCAGGAAACTCGGCTTCTTTTAGCACAATGTCTAATGCTTTATTCAGTACGATATCCCCGCCCTGGTACGGTACGATTTTCGCCAGAGTGTCATTGGCCTGTTCAGCACTGGTATCAAGGTGAGCAAAGAAGGAGACGGTTGGCAGATCTTTGTTGGTGTTGGCAGGTAGCGTAGCAGTAAGAATAGCGGTATCCCTAAGGATGATATCTTCCATACCAAGCGCTTCAAGCTCACTCTTAAGCAAAGTGGCTAATTCCATCTGCCCCTGAGATGAAGGCATGATACCAGCCGCACCCTTCTCACGGCTCGTTGTAGTATTGATGCGGGTATAATTGATAAAACGTTCGACAATGTTCATGTTCAGCTCCGATTAGAATCGAAAATACGGCAGAGGTAATGCCTGCCGTATTCTTATTATTTGTTTTCGTTGTTAGCCCTGCTTACACAATAAGTTGCGAGCAAATCATCACTGTTAGCAAACCGCCAAGCATTGGGATTGCTGTACGCTTTGCCAACTCAATAGGAGAAATATTAGCAACTGCTGCACAAGCAATCACAACACCGGCTACCGGTGAGGCTGAGCGCATCAGACCTGCTGACAACTGCATTGGCAGTGCTACGTGTGCGGCAGCGGTACCGACCTGAGACGCCACGTCCGGAGCTAGGTTAGAGAAGCTAAAGAATGCAGCATTACCCGAGCCCGATAGCATGGTGATAGTGATGATAATACCCACCAGCATCACAACCATTGCTGAATAACCCAATCCCATGCTTGCCGCGGAGTTAAGTAGTAGGTCGATAAAACCAATCGCACTTAGGCCAACAACGAACACTTGAGCCGCAATGATCAGTGTTACCACACCAGCAAAGACGTTACCCATGCCTTCCAAGTACACTTTCAGTGATGCGGCTACCGTTTTACCATCGCGGGTATGGATGAAATCACACACCATAGAGACAAACAGGGCAATGAACATCGCCGTAACCACATCCATTTTGATCGAAGTAATCGCAAATTTACTGAACGTCAGCAACAGCATCAAAGGAAGTACAGGCAGGATTGCGAACCACTTTGGTGCTTCACGCTGATCTTTGGAATCAAGGTTGAATTCATGAATCACGCCATTTTCTTGATCTTTACGATCAAAGTAACGCTGGCAGAAAAAGTGCAGTACAGCAATCACCGCCATTGCAGCAAGTGAAACCGGTAGCTGGTAGCTCGCAAAATACGTCGCAACATCAATACCTGACACTTCTGCAGCCTTATTCGCTGCCGATGATGCAGGACCAAGATCCAAACAACCTGTTGTTGCAACAACAGCCGCTGCCGCAGCCGGATTACAGCCTACTCCCACTAATACTGGGTACATTGCCACCAATAGCAATAGCGCTAAGCCTGTCGCACTTGGAATAAAGATGTTGATCAATTGACCGATGATATAAGCCATCGCCAATACTATGTATGGGTTTTTCACATAGGATAATGGCTTAGTTGCGATTTGCACCATGGCGTTTGCAGCACCAATATGGCCCATGTATTTGGAGAAGCCCCCCACAGCCATAATAATCAACCCCAGCTTGGCTAGCGTGGTGGATGAAATGACCTTGATCACTTCGAAGAAGTCGACAACAACAGAACCGGTATGTGCACCACCTTTTGGCATAAAGTCGGTATTACCGCTTATCACCCCTAAAGCAATCATCGACAGACCGGCCAAAAATAATACCGCCTGGGTATTATATTTTTTGACAATAAAATATCCAACACCAAATATTGATGGAAGAGCAAGGTATGTAATCATTAAAAACCCCTTCAATGGAGAAAAATAAAATGGTAATTATTTAAAATGGTTTTAAGTTTAAATGAGCATGATACATAGAGAGGTATAAAGCCCACTCAGTATCCCGCTACAGTTTGAAGCGTTATTAAAATCAATATCATTCCATAAATGGAATTTAAATATTAATATTCAATGTTAGAACGTTAGTTTTTAAACACACTGAATTCGTCGAATAGCCCTTCTATTCGTTTAAATCGATTATCTTTTTCTTGATGCTGTGAAAGGCCTTTAATGAATGCCTCTATCAAAGCAAACCCAGCGGCACGGTTATTAAAAAATCCTCTACCCGCACTTTCAACGATAAACTGCACGTCGCAATACGAGACAAAAGGGTTCACCGGTTGGTCAGTCACTAAAATGTTATGGCCGCCGCACTCATGAAACCAACGGACAAGTTTAATCGTAATCGAGGAATAGCGATGATATGAAATCGCTAACAGAACATCGTCTTTACTCACGTCCACCAATTGGTGAGGCAAAGTAGATATGTCGGCTTTAAGTAGCACCACATCTTGACGTAAGTATCTAGCAAGTAAGTAGAAATACGTTGCCAAGGCTTCTGATGAAGCACTTCCCATTACATACAATTTACCTTTCGAGTGGCGCATCAACGTCATGGCTGACTCAAAATCTTGTTCCGATATGCGAGTAAATGTCTTGTCGACATTATCGATAGTTTCTTGATAATGATTCGCCAGTAACCCTTCTATCGTATCTTGCGATTGTTCATGTGTATGATATTCATAACGTTCGATAGGTATTGTTAAGGATTGTGCCAAATCATCAGACACTTCTTTCTTAAATTGGATAAAACCGCTAAACCCTAGCCGTTGCAAGAAGCGTCCAAGCGTCGCTTTCCCTACGCCAATTTGTTTACAGAGCTCATCGATTTTGGCAAATGGCAACATGGTATAGTGATCCATGAAATAAGCCGCAATACGTTTCTCTGCCGCTGTACATGAATCAAATCTATTCACTGCATTTATGAACTCTTGTTTATTCATGGGTTTTATTTCCCGCTTATCGTTTTCTATGGGAAATTTTTCCACTCACAGCAAAAATAGGCAAGGGAATACGATTTTCCCAGCAAAAATTTGTGATCACTCGCTTAAGCAATACACGACCTTGTCAAAAGTTAAATGTTTATCAATTATTCCGTCACACAAAATTAACAGTGATTGGCCATACTGAATGCATTTTTCATTTTCCGTCACTCTTTCTTTGTGCTGTCAAAGCCCAACCCTTTAGAGGTATATTAAATACCCCTAATAATTTGCGCTACATCAATTTAGCTATCATCGATAATTTCACCCATGGGATATTTTTCCCAACGCTATTATCCCGGCCAATTTAGCAGCACTAAAACGCCCATATAATCATCAACTGATTTATCAGTACACTTAGTTACAAGTTTGTACGTACATAAGGATTTAAAGCGGCGTTTTATTCTCCCTTTTTATTCAATAACATGCGAAATTATCGCCTAATCGTTTGCGATGTTACGAATAATTGACATTTTCCACCATGTTTTTTGCAATTGCCCCTCTAATTCATCTCGTATATAGTTCGTAAGCCTTAATTACATAAGGCTTTTCAATAACTATAAATAGGTTATCTAATGAAGTTTATTAAGCCTCTCATTGCGCTTTCTGTCACTGCTGCCCTTGCTGGTTGTGCTCAGTCCACTCTAGACACTAGCGACTCTTTCACACTGACCGTCGCGCACATCAACGATACGCATTCTAATTTCGACCCGGTCAAATCAAGTTTCAAGGCCAATGACACCCTGGTCTACAATGAGTTCGGTGGATTCCCTCGTTTGCAAACCATGGCGGACGAATATAAGAAAGCGGCAGAAGACAATGACCAAAGCTTCTTGTTCCTCCACGGTGGTGATGCATGGCAAGGCAGTGCATACTTCAAACTTAACGAAGGGGCAATGAACGCGGAACTACTGAGCCGCTTGGGCCTTGATGCAATGGCACTCGGCAACCATGAGTTCGACCTTACCAATGCCAAGCTTAACCAGTTCATCAGCGATATTAACTTCCCGGTCCTTGCTGCCAACGTCGACACCAGCAACGATCCAGATCTTAAAGACCAAACCAACCTCAAGCCTTTCGTTGTTTTCGCCTTTGACGGCAACCAGAAAACAAAAATCACCGACCTAAACAACCTGCCTGCAGACAAAGACATTGTTGCCGTATTTGGTATCGCACTGGACAACATGCCTAATATTGCCCCTAACACTGGCCAAGTCGAATTCCACAACATGGTGGAATCATCTCAGGCAACAGTTGACATGCTGCAAGCCAAAGGCATCAACAACATTATCGCCCTAACCCACATCGGTAATGCGGTTGATGTTGAGGTTGCCTCACAAGTTAACGGTATCGACCTGATCGTTGGTGGCCACTCGCACACCCTTCTGGGCGACTTCACCAACATCGGCCATGACCACGGTGGCGAATACGCCCAAATGGTTCAGAACCCGAATGGCCAAGGCCAAACTTGTGTCGTTCAAGCGGGTGAATATTCACAAGCTATCGGCCAGCTAGACGTTACTTTCGATGCTAACGGTCAGGTAAGTAACTGTGCTGGCTTGAACGTACTGCTAAGCAACGACGAATACTTCCATTCACCATTACGTGAAGCAGGCAGCGAGTTCAATGCTGAAGAAGCCGCGACTGTGGTTAACTTCATTGAAGGTGAAGAGAACATCACCATTACTGAAGAAGAAGCAGTAATGCGTCAGATCATCGACACTAAGTACAAGCCGGCCGTTGATGAAGCCTATGGTAAAGTGATTGCCCAGGTACCTGCAGAAATCAACCACGAGCGTCGCCCTGGTGACGGTGGTACTGATGTACACGGCTCTGACGTTGCCCCTATCTTGGCTGCTGGTCAATACTACTGGGCTAACTCACCAGAAGTCGTTACTGTAACCGGTATGAAAGTCGACTTCTCACTGATTGGTGCTGGCGGTATCCGCACCAACATTGAAGCGGGTGAATACCGTGAAGGTAACATTTCACTAGAGCTACTGCCGTTCTCTAACTTCATGTCTGTTGTACCGGTACAAGGCAAATACATCAAAGAGCTGATCGACAGTACGGTTTCTGCCACTCTACCTGAAGGTGCTCACGCAGGTAAATTCCCATACGGTGGCCACATCCGTTACCAATACACTGAAACAACCCCTTACCAAAACGGTAAACTGGACTACGTTGAAGTGATGACGGGTACTGCTGATGCGCCAGTCTGGACACCGATTGAAGACAACAAGACCTACAACGTTGCAGTTAACAACTACAACGCAACCGGTAACGATGGCTGGACACCGCTATTTACTGCCCAGCAGAAATCTTCAGATCGCGTTGACCTCGCTTACGTTGACGGCAAGCTAACTGGCTTCAAGGTGAAGAACATCGAAGAAGTAGGTGGTAAGTTCAAAGTTCGCTACGAAGGCGAAGCACCTAACTGTAAGGCTGAAAATACTCGCTGTAATACAGACGCCCAAGCGGTGATCGATTACATCGCAGAAAACACGCCAACTCTTAAGCCACTAAACTACAACGTAGTAACGTTTAACCGCGCAAACTAATACTTGTATTAACAGCTTAAGATAAAATGAAGGGCCTACTACGGGCCCTTTTTTTATCCCAAAACAGTGCTGATTAGCAACCCCAGCCCCTCTTTAATTACTTCAAGGCACTAAATTACTTGTTAGTTTGCTTTGGTGTCAGGTCGTTGGAATTTGGCGAGCCAATCCCTGAATAAATTCAGAAATATCCTGCTTTAAAGAGTACGCTTTAGAGCTTAGTTCAGGCCCTATCTTTTCGTGCTCAAGGTTAACTCTGACTAAATGAGCCTTGGGTAAGGCATGTGCCAGCTTTTCCAACGGAATTCGAATCACCGTCGGCGTATTAAACCCTGAACCTAAATCCAGCAATAGTACTTTTTGGGTCACGACATTATTTAACCATGCCATCAATTGCTTGTGTTCATCTTTATGCTCGGCGTCAATAAACGAGCCATCTATGCGAGCATGAATAAACATATTGCTGCCGCAGTTCGGGCACTTTGGTATGCCGCGTTCATCAGTTAGCACTTGCTCTACCGGATCGTAATACGGTGCCATCGCCTCTAAAAAGGGCTCAATGTTCCAAGTTTGATTGCTACATGGGACGGTGCATTGGATCTTGCCATAATCACCCTGTGGTGTATAAAGGCGTGACCTATCAAACCCATTTTTGTAAAACAAACCATCAACATTTGAGGTCATGACAAAATAGTTTTTGTCTTTAACTAAGTTATATAGCTGTTGATACAAAGGGTTGTGATGCTGACCAAAATAGACATATTCCAGATGCGTTTTGTAGTAACCCCACTGCTCAAGCTGAGTCCAATAAGGATAACCCATTAATTGATACTGCGCGCTAAAGCCTCTCTTAACCCAACCGGGAAAGATATCAGCAAAGCGTTGTTCATCAAGATAATTGATCCCCGCTGCAGCAGTAAGCCCTGCCCCAGCCCCTATTAAAACTGCATCAGCCTGTTGGAGTAATTCGGCTACTTGAGTGATTTTCTTTTTTACTGCTGACATACAAACTCCTCTAACAAGCTCTGATAGACTGAATGGTCTCGATCGCTAAAGACATTAAACACCACGCACTTAAGTTGGTTCGGGTTCTCATGAATCCAGCCCACTACCTCTGCGATGGCCACTGGCGTTGCCTTTTCTATCGGGTAACCATAAACCCCTGTTGAAATTGAGCAGAGCGCAATGGAATCAATACCATCTACTTGCTTGCTCATATCAAGCGTATTCCGGTAGCAAGACGCCAGTGTTTGCCGGTGGCTCTTTTGGACAATACCCGAGACAATTGGCCCCACGGTGTGAATCACATAACGTGCAGGAAGATGATACCCTCTTGTGATCTTTGCTTGCCCCGCTTGCTCATCTTCACCTTGAATATCAATAATGGTTTTACAGTCTTTTCTTAGCTGCACGCCTGCCCGACGATGAATAGCGTTATCAATACACTTGTGCCCGGGCTGAAAGCAGCCCAACAATTGATGATTTGCCGCATTGACGATAGCGTCGGCCTGCAATGTCGTAATATCGCCTTTCCAAAGTACTATTTTGGTACTGCCAACGGTAAAAAACGGCTGCTCCATTAACGCTGATACCGAGGTCAACGTTTGTTGTTGCTTGTCTTTATCTAACAAAGTGTCGAGTACGGCGATACCACTTGGGCTTAATGCATTGGGTGCGAGTACCGTAAGCGCTGCGTCTAGCCAACCTCTTCGCTTAGACGATTCGCAATGCTCGACAGGCGGCGCCCCTAGAACAGAAAGTACTGGCACTAATTCTTTCCACAACATCGCGACCAACTGCTCTGTGTCGTGCTTTAATCGCGTTGGTGAAAATAGCTGCTCAAGCGCAATCTCATTGGCATAATCTTTAACCGATATATTTTTCATCGCGCCTCCAGCCTAATTACTCATGCTGTTAAAAAAGGGCCATCGATTTCGAATGACCCTTTTGGGTTCTAATTGACATTACTTAAAGCTTGATTTATTCAAAGCCGAATTTGCCGTTGTCGTTTTTCCATTCTGATTTAGGTGGGATAACTTCAATGGTGTCCCAATGCTCAACGATTTTTCCGTCTTCAATACGAAATAGATCATAGAAAGCAACATGTTGATTCATAAACTGACCTTCACTGACAGACAAAACAAAATTACCTTCACCAATAATCAAATGATTCTTCTCATACACCATTGGCATCCCTGAGTCGGCAAGCTTCTTCAATGCAGCATTGAGACCATTTAGACCATCAGCCACAGCAATGTTGTGCTGAATATAATCCGTTTCTTTGTCGCCAATGAAGTTACCAATTTGATCCATATCGCCCTTAGTCAAAATCGTTTGGACAAATTCCGCAACCAATGCCTTATTCGCATCGGTTTTGTCTAGATCAGTAATTTCGGTAGCACCGTCGAATTGAGTTCGGCCACTTGGATTGGGCTTGGCAACATCTTGTAAGTTGTCCCAATGCTCAACGATAAGACCATCCTCAAAACGAAAAATATCGAAACCTGCTTTGGGACCAAAGAAATTGTATTCTGTGTGCAAAGCTACATAATCGCCGTCTTGGATAGTTCGAATTACATTCGCCTTAGCGCTGCCCTCGGGCAATTGCTTGAGCACTTCCCCAAAACCTTCTAGGCCCTCGCCCACAGCGAGATTGTGCTGAATATATTTTTCTGGATTGATATAAGAAATTGCGTGCTGGTCACCTGTCTCAATACTTGAGATAACCGCCACTGCCTTATCACGATTAGTCATGTCGCCTGCAGTCGCAATAAATGAAGTACTAAGGGCTGAAGTCACCAAAAGGGTGGTTGCGAAAAGATGGGTAAGCTTGTTCATATTGTTGTCCTCGAGTAGGTTCGGGATCAATAATAGGAGCGAATAGCGTCGAGATCTGTGTGTAAATAGGTCTGAAAATGGTCAATATCGAACCTGACGGCTTGCACACTTGAGAGCACCAGGTTCAAAGGTGGGGGGCAGCATACTGTTTTTGGAACTGACTTGGTGTCATGTCCGTCTGATTTTTAAAGTATCTAACGAAATTGCTCGCATCCTCAAAACCAAAGTCATATGCCAACTGCTGTGTGGTGACGTTGCTTACCACCAAGCGCCGTTTCATTTCGATTATTATAAAAGCATCAATCATCTGTTTCGCGGTAAGGCTAATAGCGAGTTTGCAGATCTGGTTAAGGGTTTTGTATGTGGTGCCTATTTGCGAAGCATACCAACTGGCATCTCGAATACGCTCATAGTTATCTTGCAAGAGCTCAACGAAACGAGCCAGTTTATAGCTTTGTTCTTTGGACAGCTTGTCGTGACGCTCTTTTGGCCGAATTCGATGAAGCATAAGCGCAAACGACGAAAATAGATACATCACAATCAGAGGATCAGTACTCTCATGGGACATCTCATTAACGACCTCTTCAATAATTCGTTTGACACTGCTGCAGGTCTTCTTATCTAGTGCCTGTACTGGTGAATAAGCCTGATTGAGATGTGTCGGGGTGTAGTTAGGTAGACGCATGTTGGCGTGCACCTGATCAAGAAACGCTTGTGTAAAGAGAATCATCTTGCCAGTTGGCTTGGAGGTAAAATCAAAGGCATGCACCTGTTCTCTTCGTACAAAGACGATACTGCCAGACTCAAATGGGTACTCTTGGAAATCAACCATGTGTGTACCAGTGCCTTGCTCAATATACACCATCATAAAAAAAGTGATTCGATGCGGCTTTTGCGGAGAATGACTTTTAAACTCACGTTGATAGAGTGACTCTAAATCAAAGATCTCTAACTCAGCTTGATTCGATTTTTGATGGTTAAAGCCAATTGTAGGAATGTGCATTTATCCTCCATGCATTGATTCATGTCACTCTACTCTATTTAGCACTTTTATGTCTCGTTGCTAGAGACTAGTCGCTAATGACTATAAGTGAGCTCTAGTCATTTGACTACAAAGAATAAATAGTGACGTTATATACCTTTGGTGGTAACGCATGCTCCTTCATCTCGTCATTCATAACTCGCGTACTTATCTTTAGCGTATCCCCTTTCAATTATCATCATAAACTCTGACATAAGCATCTTCTGCTTTTGCAGTATACGTATCTGGCAAATATGCGGGTTGCTTGCTGTGGTATTACATCAACGATTTATGTCAAATGGCGCTACATGGTAAGAATAGTGATAAGCCATTAAATACACTCTCCGACTCTAACAATAAATACCATTATACCCAAGTTACCTCAAGATACAGGATTCAGAGGGTTGCCAGCTCATTCAATGCAAGGCGAAGGTTTGCAGAAATGGCATCTTGAAGTAGCTTGGGTATATCAATTTCACAGGAAGCAAGATGAAAAACGTCGTAGTAAAATTTGCAGGAATAGCTATATTAGCAACAACAATGACCGGGTGTGTGGGCAGTAATGCGGTCACAGGTAAAGTTATGAAGTTTAATGTCGAAACCGTTGATAACCGATACGCACGTGCCGGTGTTAACTTTCTTTTAGCACCTGTTTATGGCGTTACTAGTGCTGCAGACTACGCCGTCTTCAACTCTTTAGAATTCTGGACGGGTAAAAACCCAATCACTGATTCTCCACATATCTTTGATAGTGAAGTTGAAACCCATATCAAAGTTAATGATGACCTTGATCCAAGCTTGAAAGAAGCGCCAATAAGCCCTATTTAAAAAAATTAAAACTCCTTGGGTGTAAACCACAGAGCAACTACTTTGAAAAACGCCTGAAACCTAGTTGTTCAGGCGTTCTATATATTGGGTAATCAACAACGGCTTTGGGCAGGATAAAGCAAAACTAGTTTCTCGACGCAAACACCAATGCGATACCTCCCAATATAAGCAATGTCGCAATCCCTGTAGAAACCGTAATAGCCTCACTCAGCACTAACCACCCGCCAATACTTGCCAATGCCGGCACCGATAGCTGAACAACCGATGCCTTCAATATCGACAGCTTTGGTAACACCGCATACCAAATGGCATAACCGATCCCTGAAGCTACGGCTCCTGACAACACAGCCAGCAAAACACCACGGTAAGCGATGTGTTCAAATTCCATGGATACAGAAGGGAGCACGCCAATGAACACAGCTAGTACCACTGCCACCACCACAGCCAGCGTTGATGCCAACAAGAAGCTGATAGACATGGTCAAAATTGGAGGCCTTTCACTCGATTGCTTGCCCAATATGGTAAATGCTGCCCAACACATACCCGCGAAGGCCATGAGTGCTGCAGCGAACAAATCAGGCCGAGTCGCATTGGGGATCAGTAAATATCCAAACCCGGTGAGAGAAACAGCGAGTCCAGCCCACTCCCAAAAGTGCATTTTATTGCCACTGAAAAGGTGAAAGCCAATCATACTAAATTGAACTGAAGCAAATAGGATCAGGGCCCCAGTCCCGGTAGCAATCTTTACGTATGAAAAAGAAAATGCCGCCGCATAGCCAAACAGCATCATCGCACCGGCAATGTCTGATTTCTTCCAATTAGCTCGAGAATAGGACATCCTTGAATGCATGGCTAAGGTTAAAACCACCAGCGTAATCGCGCCAGAAACTAACCTAATCAGAGTAAAGCTCCCTGCATCAATATACCCTTCGGCTAGTGCCAGCCGGCATAATATGGAGTTTCCCGCAAATGCCAGCATAGCGCTAATGACATAAATGGCTATTTTAACGGGTGAGCTTGATTGTGAAGCGCTGTGCAATGGCAATTTTGACAATGAAGGCGGCCTATTAAGTATTAAAACTGCTAATACGCTTATAATGAGCGGTTAAAGAAAGAAATGCTAACCAAGAAATTGGTCCCATCTAACGGTGCTATTCTTGCGCATCAAATACGATATTCCCTTGCAACACTGTCATTATGATTTGCGTATCTGCAATATCATCGGGAGATAAACGGGTAATATCTCGTTCGAGGATAGCAAAGTCGGCCGACTTACCGACGGTAATCGATCCTGTAATATCACTGAGCCCTAAACTTTCGGCAGCATTGATCGTGTAGGAGTCTATCGCAGACTGTACATCTGGTAAGCCGGTTTTACCCATTTTTAAGCTATTCGCAATACCAACTAAAGGGTTGATGTCGTGAACATTCCAGTCACTACTTAACGTAACATTCGCGCCGGTATCAAAAATGGCTCGAGGGTTCATAAGGGCAGCACTTCGCTCAGTGCCCAGCATTACTTCTGCCCATTGGTGGTCATGGTTCGCGACATAGTCAGAACCTACTTGGAAATCCGCAGTAGCCGCCAGTTTAGCAAAACGAGGAATATCCTTTTCGCTCACCAATTCAACATGAGTCAGTGTGTAAGGTTTTGTCGAACCTTGCTCCCGAACATACGCAATCGCATTTAACGACTCACGAATCGCACCATCCCCGATAGCATGTATATGAGCACTGTAACCAATGTCATCAAGCGCTTCCAACCATGCTGTCATCTGGCTTGGCGGAATATAATGAATACCGCGAGGCTCATCAGGAATGTATGTTTCCAAATATGGCTCTAGTGTTTTAGCCGTGCCGTTAATAGTAATGCCGTCGCTATACATTTTCACTTGATCAACAAGCAGTAAGTGCGACTTATCGCTGGATTGTATTTTTTTCAAAAACTCGATCTGCGGCTCCATAGCGTCCGTAGGGTAAATCCATGGACGGAGTGAAACACGTGCCGTTAAATCACCGTCTTTTTCTGCTTGTTTCCACACTTCGAACCAACCGCGTTTCCAGTAAAGACGGCCATCACCAATCGTTGTAATACCATGCGCAGCCGCTTCTTCAAGTCCGCTCATTAAACCATCGTAGCTTTGATTAAACTGATTATCTAAACTGTTCCAAGCCATCTCCATGACGATATCACCAGCGTTATCAAATAGAATTCCATTCAGTTCGCCACTTACAGCGTCTTTGAGAATTTTTCCTCCTTGTGGTTCGGGTGTGTCTTTAGTAATACCGGCTAGTTTAAGCGCTGCCGAGTTGACCCACATGGAATGGGACGTTTGCTCCATGATAACCACAGGCTGGGTCGGAAAAATACGGTCGATTACTTCAAGTGGTGTATAACGGTTGTCTTCATTCAATACAGCATCTAAAGAGAACCCATATCCCATCAACCACGCGCTGGAGTCAGCTTTGTTACGACACGCTTTTAAATAGGGAATTTGCTCTTCAAGCGTAGCATCCATATCCAGCTCACAGTTGCCGCCAGCTTCTGAAGCTGCCTCAAAAACATGGTTGTGATTATCAATGAAACCTGGCAGTACATATGCCTGTTCAAGATCGATATATTCAGTGCGTTTGTTGCTATATGCCTCGGCGTCTACTGCTTTGCCAACGAACACGATAGTACCATCATGAATCGCTATCGTATCGGCTCGACTATGGCCAAAAATTTTTGCGTTCGTTAGAACCATGTCGGCTTGTTCGAAAGCCAGTGCATTCGGGTTAATTATCAGGCTCGCGATGACTGTCAGTGGATATATTCGATTCATTATTCATTCCTTCTATCTCCCGCTGTATCATTGTGAGTCCCGGGAGAGTTAGTGTCTATCAATAGAGAAAGTCTACTGAAGCATGAAATAAAAAGAAAAATAGTGAGTATATGAATCCTTAGATAGCAACCCCACTTTCATTAAATATCGACAATTCCTGAGAATGGAATTTTACAGATCGGATAAAACGCCTCCTCCCCAAATGGAGATACCGCTAATTCAATTTCGCCGTGGTTAGTATAAGTATCGAAGCGTTCGTTATCACTTGAGACCTTCTCAACAAGCTCTGCGACTTTTTTACTTTGTTCTGCACAATTACCTTTTTGTCCCTTTTCAAAGGCTATGTACATTTCGCTTACTGACATGACAGTCAACGCACAGTGTGTTTCTTCATGCCTATAAAGTTTCTTTATATACTCTCGATATAACTCTGTGGTTTCAGGTGATACTGCTGACTTTTTTATTTGTGGTAGCTTATAAGTAATCTCTAAGCTAAACGCCTTAATTTCACAGGTATCATCATCAATCCAGTAGTCATACCTCCACTCAGTATATCCGTCCGCTTCCCGCACCTTAAGAAACAGTGGTTTTTCTTCTTCGAATGATTTCTCAATGTCAGATACAATATCACCTTCAACTGAATATATTTCATACTGAGTTGTGAATGCAAAAGGCAACGGTGTATCAATAGCAAGTCCTCTAAGCGGCAAGAACACCAAGAAAAAGATAAATATTTTCATATGCTTGCCTCACCACACCCCACTAAATAAGTGCATATTTTGATCAACTAAACGTTACTTAAATCTGAGGAGTTAAACGAATACATCCGTACTTCGTCGCGAGGAAACCAGCCGAGCTTTTCATAAAAGTGTTGTGCATTAATGTTTTCATTTGCAACAAATAAGTGGGTCTTTGGTATGCCTTGCTCTTTCAGCGCATCAATTGCACTTAATAACAGCTTTGCACCAATCCCTAGCCCTTGGCAAGTTGAACAAACTGCGAGGTGCTGAATATACCCCCTCCTTCCATCAGTTCCAGCTAAGATAGCCCCCGTTATCTTGGTGTTATCCATCGCGACAAAACTCAAGCCGGGATTTAGGCTTAAATATTTTGAGATATTCTGGTGTGAGTCAGCATCGCGAAGTTGCATTGCTTCGGTTTCAGACCAAAGTTTAATCACCTGCGGATAGTCAGAGATATCCATTTCTCGGATCAGTGCCATTCTTTTTCCTACATTATTACTTGGTTAATGTCCGTTTCTATTCTTGCGTATTCTGCCATACATGGAATAAACCAATCTTCACTCAATAATAATGATTATTTTAGCCTGATCAAAAAAAACCGGCAGAGCGCCGGTTTTTTTGCTGTTCAAGAGACGTTATTTTTTACCGTTCTTGTGTTTGTATTCCAGTGTCACAATGATTGGATCGTGATCAGACGATGAATAGATATTGTCTGACTTCTCCAAATCACCGGTGTGCTTGCTGCCGTATTCAAACATATCACTTTCTGCAGCATTGATGTGCCAAGCTTCAACCGCTGCGACCTTACCAACCAGTGATGGTGAAGCCAACGCATGATCCAAGCTGCCTAGCTCACCTTCAAAGCTATAGCTGTAATCCGTTTTGTGTTTCAGATTAACCAGACCATAACCTTTTTTAACCAACTGACCCTCTTGCTCGAAAACTTTGCCATCAAGCGTTGTATGCGAAGCGGTAAAGATTTTGCCACCGCGATCCGCGTCATCAAATGAAGTCAGCGTCAGAATAGGATCTTCCATACCGTACGAGTTCAAGTCGCCCGTCACCAGCACGTCACCCTTGATATCCTGAACCGCTTCACCCAGTACTTTTGCAGCCGAGACACGGAAGTTGTTACAGCTACCCTGCACATCCTCATCGTCACCGAAGATGACATCGTCTTCCCAACACGACGAGCCTTTAGACTTAAAGTGATTCACAATAATCGTCAGATCATCTTTTGCACCGGGAATATTGAACTTCTGCATCATGGCATGACGCTGGTAAGCACTTTTCACTCCACCATTATCTAGCGGTGCATGCTGCTCTGGCAGCATGATTTGGCGCGCTTTATTTTTCGCTTTTACTTTATGGTGACGGTAAATAATCCCCACCGTGATCGCATCGGTACCAAAGTATTCAACACCTTCAAAACCTGCTTCATCTTTGAAAGTCAGATCTGATTTGTGTACTTTCACAGCACGGTAATGATCTTTCTTATTCGATTGTGCATCGTTTAGCGCGTTTAACAATGATGCCAAGGCACTATTGCTATCAAAGCCGTTGTTTTCCAGCTCCATTAGCGTGACGATATCAGCATCCATTGCCACGATTGCATTGACCAGTTTGGCCTGTTGCAACGCGAACTCTTCCGTAGACGGTGCGCCACGGTAGCACTTATCGTTAGGGCCAACAGACGCCTCTGAACACATATAGTTTGGATTGCCAGATTCAGCGTATGAGGTGAAATAGTTAAGCACGTTAAAGCCTGCTACTTTCAGCCCATTTTCATCTGCCGTTAGTGGCTCATCAGCCCTTTCATTTTCAGGTAAGCGCAACAAATCACCGCTACCAATGGTATTTGTGGTTACCAAACGGTATTCGCCGTAGCTGTATCCAACCATTGCCGTCAGGCCGGTTAGTTGATCACCCATGCGGAGATAACCATCAACCGGGTTGAAGTTATCGAACCACGGCAGTTCACCGTCTTTGGCTTTGTAATCAGATTCAACATAAACACGGCTAATGGCATTTTCAGCAGCCTGTGCTTTAGCGGCATCGGTTTCTGCCGCATACAGATGTGTTGGGTTATACAAAGGTGCGTTATGTGCCAATACCAAGTTGTTACGGTAGGACGCATAATCAAAACTGAAATTACGGGTGATCACCAACGGGCTGTCAGCATCAAGCAATACCTGCATGCCTTCATGTCGTTCAAGAGCCGTATGAAGATCCTCACCCTCTTGTACACGGAAACGCGTTGGGGCCGGAATTGGGTTTTCTGTACTCAGCACTTTAAAGGCGTTATTGCGAACATCGAGCTGTGTATTACCGTAATACTCTTTAACCGTCGCCTCAACGCAGACTTCTGCACCCGGCTGAATTTCCTTTGACGGCGCACCGCCGCCTAAATGAACAAAAACACCGTCAGAAGTATTTTCATTACCGTCCCCATATGGGTCTTGTAAGTAAAAGCCTTTGTATAAACTCTCACCTCTTGCTGTGACAACACCACGCACAAAGTATTTTTCAGGGCTTTCAAAACTGCCTTCTGGAACGAGCGGGCTTCGGTCACTGTCACCCTGTACATCATAGATAGGAACAAGATTGTCGGTATCACAAACAAAAGGGTTCGGTGGCGGGGTTGAGCCATCACAAGCTTCAAGGCCGCTACAGCCTAGGCCATCAAAGGTATCTGTTGGGAAGGTAACCCATTGCAGATCGACGTCAAAATCATTTTCAACATCTGTTCTTCCCGAGGTAATTGATGGGTCGCGGCGAAGCGTCACATCCTTGGCAAAGTCCTCGCGAACACCGAGTTGGCCCAAGCTATCAATGACGTTTTCACCGTCAAACAAGGCAACAACATCATCACCATTAAAGCTCAGGCTGCCCGACGATTGATCACCGACATCTTTGATATCTTGCGCAGCTGAACTATGGTGAAGCACATAACTCTCGCCACCAGCTAAATCTATATCATTCAGGTTAATGGTTGTGCCGAATGAATTTGCACCATTCATTGCCAAGCGAATACTGTAATCTGAGAGGTTAATCCCAGATTCAGATACATTCGTCACCTCAACGGCTTTATTATTACTCTTTCCTTCAACATATTCCGTTATTAATAGTTGTGCAGAAACAGAAGATGACATTAAGGCCAAGGCAATAGCCCCGGCTAAAGTGTTCATACGTGTCATGTGAAAACTCCGATATAAGGCAAGCCCAATACGATTCGTGCTCAGGCAATACCAACTGATATAGGTAAAGTGCTCAGTGAATAATTATTTAATAGGAGTAAAGCAAAGTTAAAATTGAACTTTATCTCCACGAGCGAGTCTATTCTCATATATCCATGTTACAAATATCAATTTTAATGAACGAGAAATGTCTTTTTTATTCAACTTCTGACTCAAGTGCACACGATTACATAAAAGTACAATTCAACTTCAAACCTTGGCAATCAATCTATTGATTTTATGAACAAAAGATGCAAACACACCGTGATGGCAAATTTAACTTCTGAGCTCTGCTTAAAGTTACCACGTCACAGAGACTGAATTGATGACTAATACCCTGCACATACAACAGTGAAATTAATACACAGCCACATCATTAATACTGCTTTACTTATTTATCTCCCCTCAAAAAATAATCATCCCAAATTTAACCAAATAGTTATAAAAGCATTGATAATTATAATTAAGTGATTATCTCAACTCATCATAAACTGAAGCTCATTACCAATAGCTATAAACCTCATTAATTTAAACCAATTCTGTCATTCTTTTGCAATATTAAGTGATGCCTGCAAAAAGACTCCCTAGAAAATAGCTTACCGCACTACTTAGGAATTATGCTTAAGAAATCTGATTCATAAAACCTTGCAACCTGTAGCACACCGTTAATACATCTGACGGATTTCTGTGAGCCGTATCATGAATTGATAAATTCATGATAGATAATCACTCGGCCAGATGAAACCATACTCCACAACAAGATCACTAGATGGAGTTTTAATTCTCATGCCAGGTTCTACCTTTTTCGAAACTGCACAAAAATTCGGAAAGTCGTTCATGCTTCCGATTGCAGTCCTTCCCGCCGCCGGTCTGTTACTTGGTATCGGAGGAGCTTTATCGAACCCAAACACCTTAGTCGCCTATCCCTTTTTAGATGTTGGCTTCCTACAAGCTCTATTCACCATCATGACAGCTGCAGGCGCTATCGTATTTGGCAACTTGCCGGTCCTATTTGCTGTTGGCGTCGCTGTGGGTCTGGCCCGGAGTGATAAGGGAACGGCAGGTCTTGCTGCGCTGCTGGCTTACTTGGTTATGAACGCAACAATTGGCTCAATGCTCTCGCTTCAAGGCAGTCTGGCAACAGATAACCTCGGCGCCGTTGGACAAGGAATGATTCTCGGCATCCAAACACTCGATACCGGTGTATTTGGTGGTGTGGTCGTCGGCATTATGTCTAACTTTTTACACAGCCGATACAACAATATTGAACTGCCTAAGTTCCTTGGTTTCTTTGGTGGCTCTCGCTTTGTCCCTATCGTATCAGCGTTCTCCGCAATCATTTTAGGTGCCGTCATGTACCTAGTGTGGCCAAAGATCCAGTCAGGTATCTTCGGTTTGGGTGGCTTAATAGAAACGACTGGGTATATTGGTACGTTACTGTATGGCTTCATTCTTCGCATGCTTGGCTTGTTCGGGCTTCACCATATTTTCTACCTTCCTTTCTGGACAACGGCACTTGGTGGCACAGAAGTCGTAAACGGTGTGATGGTTGAAGGCACACAGCGAATTTTCTTCGCTCAATTGGCCGATCCGTCAGTGCAACAGTACTACCTTGGTACATCTCGTTTTATGTCCGGACGCTTTATCACCATGATGTTCGGTCTAATGGGGGCTGCACTGGCAATCTACCACTGTGCTAAACCTGAACACAAAGTTAGGGTTGGCGGCCTGATGTTATCAGCGGCTTTGACTTCATTCCTGACTGGCATCACAGAGCCGCTGGAGTTTTCCTTCCTTTTCGTTGCGCCAGTGCTTTACGTCATCCATGCGGTATTCGATGGCTTTGCCTTCATGTTCGCTCACATGTTTGAAATCACCATCGGCCAGACATTCTCTGGCGGTTTCATCGACTTTATTCTGTTCGGTGTATTACAGGGCCAGGCAAAAACAAACTGGATGGCAGTACCGGTTATTGGTGCAGCTTGGTTCTGCTTGTACTATTTCTCTTTCCGCTTTGTGATCACCAAATTCAATCTCAAAACCCTTGGTCGTGAGGATGAATCACAGGTTGAGGCAGACAATATTTCTGGCAGTGAACGCGCAGTTGCGATTGTTAAACACCTAGGGGACGCCAATAACATTAAAGAGGTTGATTGCTGCGCCACCCGATTACGTCTAACGCTAGATGACGCCACTAAGATTAACGAAGCTGGGCTGAAAACAACCGGAGCCGTCGCCGTCGTCGTCAAGGGGAATGGCGTCCAAGTTATCTACGGCCCACACGTCACCATCGTCAAGAACGAGCTGGAAGAGTTTTTAAGCCTATAGGCAAACACTGAAGGCTATCTTTCGAGATAGCCTTTCTATCTCTCGCCATTGCTCCCAACATAGCTCTCACACTGTTCGATATTTGAGCATACACTGCCCTATCCCTTTAACCATACCGCCAGCTCTATTACACTTGCCGAGTTGAAATCGCAGTATCATGCCGAAGGACAGTTCGAATGCCACAAGTAAACATTATCCCAAATCCTCAAATTGCCGTTATCTTCAAAGGTTGGGCTGAAGACTGGGCCAAAGAAGGTCAGACTAACCAAAAAGACATGGCTAATAAGTTTCATACCGTATACCGCATTGCGGCTGACATGTTCATCAAAGGCGGCGAAGTCGATATGGAATTTCTAACGGCTTTGTTTGAAGACTGCAAGCAGAAGCTTGAAAATGCCCAAGCGATGAATGAAAAAGTGAAGCTGATGTTTAAGGAAGACGACGAACGCGCCGATGCGATCATCGCCAAAATTAACACCACAGCACAAGATGCCGCGCACGTAGTTCGCTACCTCGGCCAGTTGCTAAAGCCTGCGAACTAGGGCTTGTTGACAGGTGGAAGAGATGACTGGGTATTACGCCCTTAAAGCGCATCTCTCCACTTTACCAAAACATCAATGTGTTCCGGCCCAATACCACAACACCCCCCTATCGTCGTCGCCCCTACCTGATACCAACGCTTAGCAAAGTCTAAATAATCACTCGGTGACAGTTCACGCACACTCTGCAACGTGTCGTTTGCCTGATGATCAGACTTTATCGGTGTGAAGTTATTGGCGTAGGCTCCTATTTCTACATCCATATTTAAACTATTGATAACCGTTCTGGCCTCCTTAATTGCTTGCTCCATAACCTCAGGCACTGAACAATTAAAGAAAATACCGGCTCCACCCACTTCACAAACTCGCTTCGCTGCATTCTTGACTGACTCACCAGATCTTAACCGCGCCTCTGCCCCTTCATCGTCAAGGGTAAAGGCGTAATAGCATTTCTTATTCGTGTCACTCAGAACTGTTTTAATCACCTCAAACTCTTCAAGGCTGGAGATAGTTTCTGCAATCCAAACATCCACGTATGGTTGTTGGGATTGAAATAAAGCATTGAAAATAACGGTCGCTTCTGCAGGCTTGAACAAATCTGGGCGATAGCTACCAAAAGCCGGTGGGATACAACCTGCTACACGTACTTCTCGATCACTTTCTACTACAGCAGACTGAGCAATAGCCGCTGCTTTGCCAGCTAAACGTGGTCCATCAGATGCGTACAGAGCTTCCCCTAGGTGGAAAGGAACACAAGCATAACTATTAGTAATAATGATTTCAGCGCCGCTTTCAATAAAGCGCTGATGTGCCAAGCGAACATGCTCAGGGGATTCAATAAGTGCCTGCGCACTCCATAAAGACTGAGAGAACGGCGCGCCAATACGCTTAAGCTCTCGTCCCATTCCACCGTCAAGGATGGTTAATTTCTTCATGATAGGCCCTATACAACTTAGCTACTGATTGTATTGAACCATAATGCCAGCCAATTTTGTCCTGAAACTTTTTCAAAATGAAAATGAAAAAATCCGAGTACAACAGGTGCACTCGGATTTTGTTATCCCTTTAGGATCGCTCAATGCTTTTTCATACAGGCTTTCAGCACATTAGTGGCTTTGCGTGTACGCTGTATTAAGCTCATCCGCCAAGCGGTAACCCGCCTGTGTCAAACGCTGCTTAACCAGTTCCGTGCCTTTCTGGTAATACGCGTCTGATGGTTTGGTGTCTTTCTCGACGCTGTAACCAAAGTCAGCTAGCGCATAACTTTCCTTCACCCACGAATCAACATCAGCGACCTTGCCCAGATCCATATTGCCTTTCGGGAAATCTTGCTGAAGCGAAGCAGCAAAGTCATGGATGTTATGCGATTCATCAAGCATTCCCATACCACTGTCCCACAGGTGGTGAAGATCTTTCTGCGGTACATCCAAAGTATGCTTGTTAGCCCCCAAATCCGTGACACACGCAGTTTCATTCAAGCTTTGCGAGATCGAGTGCATTGGTTGGTGTGAATCACCGGCAACATGGCTCATGAACATCAAGCTCGCAGCCTGTGGGTTTTTTTTGTAATCTTCAAACAGGTAGCTCGCCACCAACTTGATATTCGGGGTATGCACAAAGTCACACTGGCTCGTTGCCGGGTACGCTTGGTTAATGTAATGCCATGCACCCGTTTCTTTCTCATCCCACTGGTTCAACGTCGCAGGGATTGTCTCACCCATTTGCTGCCATACCTGCTCAGCTGGCACTTTACGGATAAGATCAGGCACCATAGCCAATTTAGCGAATTGGCTTGCGCCTTCAAAGCTGTCCATTTTCTGCTGAACATCTTGAGGCATTGACTGGTAAGCCTTACCTGCAAGTTCATCCACTTGCACTTTTACTGCTTCATCCAGGTTCTGATAAGCAATTTCCGCTACTGTTACGTGACCTTGGTAATTCCAAGCCAATGCTGAAGTCGGCGCAAGTGCCAAAGCTGCCATTGCTGAGGCAACAAGAGTGATATTTTTCATAACTGACCATATTTACAATTTGTTACATTCGGCGCTAACTTTGCTCTTCCTTATTGTCGTGGTCAAGAAAATATCCTCAATAAGCATTTAATTGAGCACGTAATCGATTAACCTCGCCCAATACGCTTATTTATCACACAAAACGATCCCTGCGGCATCAGCTAGGATTAATACCGACAATAAAAAGAAGCGGTAGGCCGGACATGCAACTCGATAACTTCGATTTAAATTTGCTCAAAATATTGGTGGTTCTGCTGCAAGAAAAGAACACCCGTAAGGCTGCTGAACGCTTGGAGATCAGCCAACCTGCAGTCAGCCGGGCACTGGTTAAGATCCGCAGCCACTTTGACGATCCTCTGTTTATCCGCCAACCAAGAGGGTTAAAACTGACACCCAAAGCCCAAGGGTTGGAGCAAGAGCTACCGAAGGTACTAGCCCTCCTCGCTAAAACGTTACAGGGTGACGACTTCAAACCACGCGAGCTAACCGGTAAGTTTCGCATTGCGTTACACAGTTACCTATCCGAAAGCCATGGCTATGCGCTATTTGACGCTCTCACCAAAGATGCCCCAAACCTAGATATTGAGATTCACAATTACAGCTCCGCAACGGTAAGCCAGTTAGTCAATCAGGAGCTAGATGCAGGGATCAGTTTCTATCCCATTGGTGTACCCAAAGCACTCAGGCAAGTCCCCGTGGCAGAAACGTTAATTGGTGGGATATGTAAAAGCAGTCATGAATTAGCCGGGAAAACCACCCCTATAGCGACCATATTGAACTACCCTATTACTGGCTTGATCCTGCCGGATCTGAACAACCAATACATGCTAATACAGCAGCTGTTTCCTGAAGGGACGGTACTTAAGCCAAAGTTGAGAAGCCAGTACCTGAGTAATGTCCTAAAATATATTGCAGAGAACAATGCAGTTTGTATCTGCCCCAAAACCTCGCTGGCAAGCTTGTCTGCTGATGAGTTTTCTTTCATCCAATTTGCAGGTCTCGAGGATACACTGACCATGCAAATTTCCTTAACATTCAACAACAGCCAATTTCGCAGCGCCAAATATATTTGGCTGGAGAAACTAGTGAAATCAGTTTTTTCAGTAAATAATTAAACAACCACCCAAAATAACCATTTGTCCCTGAATAGCCATAGCTATTAGAACTTAAATAACAACCAGAGCTTAAATAACTATTAGTCCTTAAATAATGACTAGCACTTAATAAATCATAAAGCAATAATTTACCCATACAGTTATCACCTGTCACACTTTCAATTTTATTTATCGAAATTTCGCCTTGTATTTAAGCCTATTTGTGACTGTTTTATCGAAATAAAACATCCATGAACTTCTCATTGGAAATAAAGTTTTATTCCTCCAGCTTCTCGTATACGCTTTATCCCACTTCGAAACATTCGGCATTAAACACATGAAAAAATTAAATTTTACTGTCATGGCGTTGGTACTCGCTGTGGCAACTCAAGTAAGTGCAAACGATGAAAAGCGTCATCGCTTAGGTGTGGGTTATAGTTCAACTGATGCAGAAGTGATGGGTTTCAGCTTCGGCTATGGGGATGGAATAAAACTTGAGTATGGATATGATATAAATAAATATATAGGTATTCATGTCTCATACGAACAAAATGATGAAAGTATATTAAGAGGAGAGACACTTAAGCTGGGTGGCGATATCGGGTATACGTTTTATCATGAAGACTTCTCTATAAAACCGTTTATTTCAGGTGGCGCCTATTTGTATGATGAGAATTTTTATGATGACACCGGAGCGTATTGGGGATTTGGAGCACGAGCAACATATAAAAACTTCTATGCTGATGTAAGACAAGATTATTTTGATATGGAAGATCAGAATGTAGGTGTTGATATTGAACAATTCTCCTTCACCATAGGTTTGAAACTATAAGATAAATAAAGGAAGCGCCTAGTGCTTCCTTTATTTTAATACTGTTAATCTATCTCTTTTTATTATTAACATCAGCCCATCAATTCTGTCTCTGGGAACCAATGGGACCATACCATCCAGAATATGCCGTTATGCATCGGTATCTGCTCTAGGCGCCCTGCGCCAGAATCCGTTTCACCTCTGAAGTTGACGTCATTAAACGCCACCCGCTGGCCATCTTTTTCCAGACTGAAAAGGTTTACTATGTCGAAGTCTTTGCTATACACCAAAACATAAGGCTTTCCGGCCACCTCAAACTCGTACACCGGGTTTTGCTTGGCAAATTCACGGGTAAAGGCGATTTGCTGTTCTCCGCTGTCAAAACCCCAGACTTGCTCTTTGGCATTAATCCTGTCATCGGCCATATCCAATGTCGGAAAGATGGCTCCTCGCTCAGGGTCAAACTGCTTTTGCATTGGCTTATCAAATACTTTAACCAAAACTTTATCCATCCAGCGGTCAAACGCGTATATAAACACCTCGGCATCCGGGTAGGTTTGCTGGAATGCCTCCCAGGTCATCATGGTGTTGGGGTACTGCTTGATATCCGATTCGCCAAACTCAGTTTCCATCGTTATTTGCTGAATAAGATCGCCCGAGTTGCGGTCGACCATCACTAAATTGTTATGGGTTTGGATCAGTATGCCAAGATCTGATTTCTCACCATGGCCTATGTCTTGGCCGATAACCACTGGCAGGTTACTCAAACCACAAAATGTCATCACGACCTCTTTTCCACCAATCGTATCGCCCGCAATATGGGGAATAGCCAAATGCTGACGTGGGTAGCCCCGTACATCACCATTGATCTCGACGGCATAAATAATATCTTCTTTGCGTAGCTGATTATTCGCTTCTGCAACCGTTACGTAAACGGCATCAGTCTGTTTCGGGGGGAACAGCAAACTCAATAAGAAATTCGCCGCAATAATGCACACTAGGACCCCTTTGGAAGACCATCGCATTGCACGATTCGTCCACAGTTTTACTTTCGAGTGTAGGTACCAAAGGTAGGCCAGCATTGCCAAATTCAAGGCCACAAAATACTCGCTGTAGTGGTAGTAAGCGACTGTCCAGCTACGCGGTAAGTCCAAGCTTTGACCAGGCTCAGTCATAACAACAGCTGAAAATATTGAAAAGACAGCAGTCACAACAGCAACAATATAAAAATGGATGTTATTTACTTTTCGAGAATCACTCATTTATCGCCTCCAACAGACTGAAGTGAAGTAATGAGCACATTCTAAAACAGGTGAAAAAAGCAGCAATCACGCCACCTGTATCACTGATATACCAGCTTTGGTATAACGGCACAGAGTGTCGATTTCAGGCATAAAAAAAGCGCTACCTGCGTAGCGCCTTTATGAGAAGGTTATAGCGATTATTTTGACTGGCAAAGCTTAACGGCATTGCCCAAAACATTCAGGCAAGTCAGGCGGCCTACCCCACCCGGAACCGGTGTAATTGCCGCATCTGATAAGTGACCATCTTGATGCTTGATATCACCCACCAGCTTTCCGTCAATACGGTTGATACCCACATCAATAATCAGCTGGCCTTCAATGAACTGGGTGTTGTCCAGTGTACCGTGGTAACCCGTCGCTACCACGATGACATCAAACTTGTTCCAGTCTACCGCGTCCAGATCAGAGCGGCTGTTGAAGCTTGCTACGGTACTCTGTCGGTTGATCAGCTCAATCGCCAACGGCTTACCCACGATATTGCTGCGACCAAGTACGGCCACTTTCAAACCTGGGAAGCTGTACTCACCACAGTGAAGTTCGATGATATCAATGGCTGCTTGAACCGTGCATGGCAGTACCGGGTTTTGGCCCAAGACCAATTGACCCAATGCTTCTGAGCCAAAGCCGTCAACATCAACGGCTGCCGGTAAGTCCGGTGCTTCCAGTCCATTTGGTAGAGGCAGTTGAAATAAGATCGGATGATCCACGTTGTCAGCCAAGCCATCAAGATCTGCCTGTGTTGTCCCTTCTTCCGGAAGGATAATGTGGTGGCAAGGAAGCTCAAGTGCCTCAAAAAGACGAACCTTGTTTCTCACATAGACCTTACTGGCAGGATCATCACCGACAGTAACGATAGTCAGTTGAACGGGAACGCTGTCTGCGTCAATTTGCTCTTTAAGCTCAGCCAACTTGGCTTCATAAAGTGTATTAATTACTGCTTTCATATTACTTACTGTTTGTGACGAATCTCTTGTTTATAACCAACTGATTCTACTTCAACATTGAGATAGGACAATTAAAGTGTGTTTGTTGTCACATAATTGCCCTATCTCTACAGATTATACAGTAACTGGTGTTGCTTCAATCGCTTCTTGCTCTTTAGCACGCAGTACTTTCGCCACGTGTACTTTCATCACAACGGAAATAGCCAATGCCACCGTCAAGATACCCACGAAGATGTACATGGTCATGGTGTAGCTACCGGTAAGGTTACGCACGAAAGCGGCCAGAGATGAACCAGACAGACCCGCAAGCGCCCATGCTGTCAGTACGTAGCCGTGGATAGCACCCAACTGCTTGGTACCGAAAAGATCGCCGATATAAGCCGGTAGTGTAGAGAAACCGCCACCGTAACAAGTCATGATAACAAACACCACAGCTTGGAATGCCATTGCGTGAGAAAGCGACGGCAGCATAAAGAAGGCAACAATCTGAATAACAAAGAACAGCATGAATGTGTTCGGACGAGTTAGGTAATCAGAAGCTGCAGACCATAGCAGGCGGCCAAGACCATTTAACAGCCCCATTACACCCACCATCGTTGCGGCTTCCATTGCTGTCAGACCCGCAATTTCCTGAGCCATCGGCGAAGCTGCCGAGATAATCGCAATACCACACGTGATGTTGATGAAAATCATCACCCACAGACCCCAGAACGTTGGAGTACGGACCGCATCGTTAGCACTTGATTGGTTCAGATCATCCGCTGGTTTCTTAGCAGGAGTGCCGTGTTCTTTGGTTTCAACCATAGAAGCAGGCTTCCAGCCTTCTGGTGGACGCTCTAGGTAAAGCGATGCAGACAGCATAACAACAAAGTATGTTGCGCCCATGATATAGAAGGTAGAAGACAGACCCACAGCACTAATCAGTGCCTGGATAACAGGACTTGCAATCATAGATGCAAAACCAAAGCCCATAATAGCTAAGCCTGTCGCTAGGCCACGACGGTCAGGGAACCATTTAATTAGCGTCGATACCGGGGTGACATAACCCATACCAAGGCCAATACCCGCCAAAACACCATAGCTAAAGTAAAGCATGTACAGGCTTTCCATCGCAACAGCGACACCTGCGCCGGCTATACCTATGCCGAAGAATGTAGCAGCAATCATACCGGTGAAGCGTGGCCCTTTTTTCTCAACCACATGGCCCATAACAGCTGCCGAAGCGCCAAGGAAGAAAATAGCGATACCAAAGGTCAGCGATATCTGTTGCAAATCCCAACCAAAAGCTTCGTGAAGCGGGTTAGAGAATACGCTCCACGCATACACTGAACCAATGGAAATATGAATACCTACCGCAGCGAGCGCAATTAACCAGCGGTTTTTCACTTGTGCTGTTTTCATTTTTTGAGTTACCTAAAATTCGAAGACAGCAATACCCTATATGAAATCAATTGTGATAAAAATAAAGGCAAAATATCGTCACCATTACTAAAGATTAATGCTGAAATAAAGATTTTCAATGGCATACAAAATGAAATCAGGCGTTTTTTTAAGTTTATAAAACATATAAAAACGCACCACATAAGCTATTAATAAGATTAATATTTATTATGTTTTTTATGATTTAACACACTCAAAACAACTCGGTTAAACCGCAGTGTTAGATCGCCCTTACCAACTATGTGCAATCTAACTTTCCATTCTTGAAAGTGACTTTTTAAAATAACCGCCTCAAATTTGTCTAAATATTAATCAACAATACTGATTATAAAAAATATAATTTTAAAATAAATTGATAGTAAATTGACAATCCCCTGAAAAACGAACGCTATTTTGCTGGTTAAATATGTACACCAAGTAACTGCAAACGGCTTGGTTATATACATCCAAAGCATAAAATACAAAGCAAAATAGTGAGGGTAATATGGATCAGGCAGAAGGTTTACGAAGCATTTTTCAGCGGCAGCAATGTATTCAGAAAGTTCGACAGTACCACAAGCAAATAAGAGAAGCGGTTGCCCATGGTAAAACCCAGCAGGTCAGCCAATTGCTAAACCTATTAGAAGCTGCACAACTTCAACTAGAAGCAACCTATGATCAACCGTCCAATTGGGTACATTAATATTGTCTACTTAGCCATAGAAGAGGTGAATGTTATGAGCATTAATACTTCCACCTCACCTGATGGCGTCACTAAAACTAAGGCTCTAAACAGGGACAAAACTGTGCTCTTGTTCACCTTCCCTGTTGATAGATTCATATATGATAATCCTCTTTACCCAAACAAGAGAATATATGATGGATCTCTTACTATTAAGTAATGGCAAAATTGCCGGCAACACCAAGGTGATGGAATTCGCTCTTCCTGCGATCACAGAAGTATTTACCCGTAAGCAAGTTAAAAACGTATTGGTTATCCCTTACGCGGTGATCCGCAGTAGCCACGACGACCGTACCGCAATGGTTGCAGAATCGCTAAGCCACCTTGATGTCAATGTTACTGGTCTACACCGTGCAGAAGATCCTGTAGAGGCTATTCGCCAAGCAGATGCCTTTGTTTGTAGCGGTGGTAACACTTGGGTATTGAATAAGACATTACATGACCTTGGCCTTATCGGCCCAATCCAGCAGGCCGTTACAAAGCGTGGCGCTCCTTATGTTGGTTGGAGTGCCGGTGCCGTGATCAGTGCGCCAACGATCCGCACGACCAATGATATGTGCATTGTATCTGCAGCTATTACTCCCTCGCTTAGCTTTGTACCCTTCCAAATCAATGCTCACTACATTGATGCATCTATTGAAGGCCATATGGGTGAAACACGCGACGAGCGTATCGAAGAGTTCCTTGTGGTCAACCCTCACCAATCCGTTATTGGTATCCCAGAAGGTTCATGGCTTGCAGTATCGGGTGATACCATGACCTATGAAGCCGCTAACGGCAAACCGCTACACTGGTTCAAACTCAATCAAGAGCGCACACTGATCCAGGCCGGTTCTGATGTCACCGAACTGATGGGTCTAGACGGCTAATCAATCCCCTGATTTATTGATATCAAAATAAAAGCACAGCGATTTGGCTGTGCTTTCTAGAGTGTATTGGTGCTTTATTTTCTAAACCAACACCATCTCGACATCGACAAATGTCAGCCTATCAGCCAACATCTGCTGCAGTGACGCTTTCGTCTCCATCACCTGGCGACTTTGTTCTTGGTTCAGGGACTCTAAAGACAAACCGACAATCACCAAATAACTACTGCCTGTTTTGCTGATATTCAAAGACGCAGCACTCAAGCCGTTAGCAGATAATGCGTGGTTTACTGTTTGGGCAATCTCCTGATGCTGCTGGTCGTTTTGCAACTTACCACCCGCCAGTTCAACAAAAGCTTCTTTGATAATGCGAATTGGCTGGCCCAACATAGATACCGCCAACACAACCACCAGCAAGGCATCGCCTATATATAAGAGGAAGTCTAACGAAGAGCCCTGCTTGATGTAGCCAATGACCACCAGAACAATACCGGTTGAAGCTGATAACACACCATCAATCAATGACGCTTTCCGATCAACCGCCAACATCGAGCTGTTACCTTGGATTTTCTTATTCTGGACATAATAGAACGCAGATAATCCCCAGCAAATCGTCACCATAGCGATCGCGTAATACACAATGGGGCCTGTTTTGATCATAGCGATGGGCTCGCCAGCCAAATACCGTAAAACCTTACCGCCATTACTGGTAAACGCCGAGATAATCACCCCAAGCAATAGCAAGCCTTTCACCAACGAGTACAAAGCCTCGGTAACGAATAAACCAAAAGGAAAGGTTTCTGATCTAACCGCTTTAATAGCCGCAATTTTCAACGCCACTATCGATGATAAAAACAAAATGAACGACATGTTGCCATCAAGCAATAGTGCCTCTGAGCCAGATAAATAGTAGACCCCCCAACCACTCAGTGCCATCACCAAGTTTGCCGCAATACCCACACGGATAGATTGACGCTCAATGGTTATTATTCTTTCTTTCATACGTTATCCAACCCGCAGTAAGTCATTAACAGCAAAGCGACAATTTAATGCTTCACTATAGCGATCAGATAATTACTTGTCATTACTGTGATATAAGAGAAATGATTAGAAATAGAAATGCTTCTACTTAGACACATGAAAGAGCGTATACCCAAACAACGCCTATTTGGGCATATCTGTGTTATTTGGGTATATCAGAATATCTAGACGCCAAATGCAGTGGCCTTAGAAACATCCACCACATAATTACAAGCCAGCAAATTACGGCCAATAAGCAATTTATCTGACATCAGACTCCTGTCTTTCAAGTTAACCTCAACACTGTACTCACGGTCGGCCAAAGTTAAATCCAACTGTATGCTATATCGCATCTCTGAACCCAGCGAGTTTTGGATATGACGAACGTGGGTGATCTTTTTACGCATGTGTACCGTTTCGCCCTTTTCATTAGCAGTAATGAAGTTAACCATCTTGCCAATGTTATCTTCAGCTTCTGGCGAAAAGTCTTCGATTTCTATATTGGTAGCATGAATTGAAGTACGGGTAGCACCAGTATCAATGCGAGATCGGAAATTCAAATTAGATGCAGGCGAATAGAAGCTTTCCTTCTGTCCTATCACCCTTTTATTGCCATCTTCAATACCACACTCTTGAACGGCATGCCCCTGAATATAGCCCTGCGTTGCCTCACTTGCTACAACACCCGCAGAGATCATCATTGAGGCTAGTGCCACTATGGTTCCTATATTGCAGCCTTGCTTTATTAACATGACAACTCCCTTCCATGTTATGTGTCATCCTACAGCCATCTTTGCAAAGGTATTTGACACTCACAAGTCAGAGAAAAAAGCCGTTACAATTTTCCAGATGCAAAAAACCGCGGCTATTACTAGTCGCGGCTTTCACTTTCATTGAGGCTTTTATGTTATGAAGACTGACTTTTCAGGCTTTATTCATCTTCCTGACTTACTCTTATTCAGCCTTATTCGTCGTCCAGCTTAACAAACAGGGTTGTTAAGACGAAAGACAGGACAAATACACCACATACCCCCATTACAGCTTGAATGAAGTTCTGCGTACCTGCTGACAAGTAAGCAGGCAGACTGAACACTGAAGACAGAATGTAGCTGGTTAGGTGCGTATCAAGTGTGACAGAGATTGCACCGAACACACCCGCCGCCAAGCTCGCCGTAAACATTGCTTTGGTGTACTTAGTCAGAACACCAAACAATGCTGGCTCTGTAATACCCAGGATTGCCGTTACACCTGAACCTGCAGTAATAGAAGATTGCTCTTTCGATACCGTTTTACGCTGCTTATGCCAGATAGCGAGTGTTGCACCAGCAATAGCCAGGTTACCCAGACACATAATCGGCATTAGCAAATCCTTGCCGTACAGCGCGAAGTTGTTCAGGCTGATAGGCGTCATGCTGTGGTGAATACCAAACACGATAGTAATAGGACGGGTTAGACCAAAGACAAAACCGGTCAGTATCGGAGAAATCTCTAGCAGAGCGCTAACCACCCAGCCTGCACCATTACTTAGCCACATACCCAGCGGGCCAACCGCAGACAATGTCGCCGTCGCCGTTACTGCAAAGGCAAGCAGTGGTGTGAACACAGGTTTAGCAACAGTGGGCACAATGCTATCAACCAGTGGCGTCACTTTAGACAATAGCCATACCGCAAGAATCGCCGGTACAATTGCGCCACCGTAGTTCATCAGTTCGATTGGTACCACACCCAGTACCGTCAGTTCAGCAGCATCGCTGACTGCTTTAAGCGCGGCCGCTTTATCAGCAAGCTGAGGAGAAAGCATCGCGGCGGCAACAGCAAGAGCGATATACTCATTAACCTTGAACATTTTCGCAGCCGAAAAAGACACCAGCATTGGCAAAAAGAAGAATACAGCAACGGAAATTGAGCGGAAGAAATATACCGTATCCGAAGTTTCAGAGATCACGTTGGTCGCAATAAGGCCAGATAACAAGCCCATCAACATACCAGCACCGGCGATAGCAGGTACTACCGGGCCAAAAATACCGGCTACAATACGCATCACGTTCTGGAACAACTTGCCGTCATCTTTGCTTTTTGGTTTATCTTCATCACTGACAACAGCACCACTACCCGCCATGATGGCTTGCAGTGCTTTGTGCCACTTCTCGACTTCCACACCAATAATGATTTGGATTTGACCTTCTGCAAATACGACGCCCTGAACCCCTTTGATGGATTTCAACGTCTCTTCCGATGCTTTAGACTGATCGGCAATTTTGAGCCTCAGTCTAGTCATACAGTGTGTTGCATCGGTAATGTTGCTGATGCCACCCAATGCATCAATCATTAGCGATAGTTTTTCAGTCATCGCATCTTGCTTTGATGATGCAGATGCCTTGTTTCCAAAACCACCCATCGACTCACTAATTTGCATATTTAATTAACTCTCTTTAAGAAAAGAAATCTAGTGGAATAGCACCCTTTTGTAAAAGGATTTCGCCCAAAGTCATTAAGGGTGTTATTCATACTTAAGATATGTCTTATAAATTGCTCACTTACGACTTCAATTAATTTGAGTAAATAACTCACCTTTTAAAATCACACCGTAAGAATTTATTTTCTTTTCCTCCTAGCCCTGAAACAATGCATCAATTTGCACACTAGAAACACTGTCCAACACCTGAAGTTCCATTTGATGAAACAAATGATATAGAACCAATCTAAAAAACCAACGGACGAAACTGAGAGTTAAATCACGAAAATTAGGACGTTCAGGGCTAAAACAATTAATTTTCTATGATTGGTCTGTTTTTTTATCCCCTTTTGCTAAGTTACCGTACCAATTAAATTTAATGAAAAAATAGGCTTGAAATACCGGTTTTCCAATTGGTATATATAAAAATAGATTCCGACTCAGATGAGAAATTCATTGTGAAAAAAACATTAATCACAGATGTTGAATGCATTATTACTAAACCTGATCGTCATAATTTAATTACTGTTATCGTCCATACAGATCAAGACATTACAGGTTATGGCTGTGCGACTTTCCAGCAGCGTCCACTCGCCGTGAAAACCATGGTTGATGAGTATTTAAAGCCGCTGCTTGTTGGCAAAGATGCTAATAACATTGAAGATTTGTGGCAGATGATGATGGTCAACGCCTATTGGCGCAATGGGCCGGTTATCAATAATGCTGTATCCGGTGTCGATATGGCCTTGTGGGACATCAAAGCAAAGCTAGCCAACATGCCATTGCATCAGCTGTTTGGTGGTAAATCTCGGGATGCTATTCCGGCCTATACCCACGCGACAAGCGACACAATGGAAGGGATCTACGAGCTTGTTGATGGCTTCCTAGAACAAGGATATAAGCATATCCGTTGCCAGCTTGGCTTCTATGGCGGTGTACCAGAAAATATCCATGCAACTGAAAGCCCAACCGAAGGCTCCTACTACGATCAGGATCAGTACACCGACAACACCCTGACCATGTTCAAGAAACTACGCGAGAAATACGGTAATCAATTCCATATTCTTCACGATGTTCACGAACGTCTGTTCCCGAACCAAGCGGTTCAGTTTGCCAAAGACGTCGAACAGTATAAGCCTTATTTTATTGAAGATATTCTGCCGCCAAGCCAGACAGAATGGCTGGATAATATCCGCAGCCAAACCTCGGTATCGCTCGGTTTAGGTGAGCTATTCAACAACCCCGAAGAGTGGAAACAGCTGATCATCAACCGTCGGATTGATTTCATCCGCTGCCATGTGTCGCAAATTGGTGGTATTACCCCAGCCCTTAAGTTAGGCCATCTGTGCCAAACCTTCGGCGTGCGCCTTGCCTGGCACTGCCCGCCAGATATGACCCCAATTGGCGCTGCAGTGAACACCCATATGAATGTTCACCTGCACAATGCTGCTATTCAAGAGCACGTAGAATACAAAGAAAATACCCAACGTGTATTCCCAAATGCGCAAGAGCCACGCAATGGCTACCTGTACGCGTCAGAAGAGATCGGAATTGGTGTAGAAATGGATATACAAGCAGCCGCTGACTTCCCAGTCACATACCGTCCGCATGAGTGGACACAGAGTCGCCTGCCAGACGGTACAATTCACACGCCGTAAAAGGGCTAAAGGCCAAGCAAGAATAAAAACATGAACAAAAGAAGAGCTGTGTTGTTTCTTCGCGAAAGAGCCAGCTATTCTTTTTTTCCCCTGAACTTAATATTTTCACTATTAAACGGGATTACATAGGTACATTGGTAATCGATATCAATAACCTCGCTGACAATAAACACTTCCCCAGTTGATAAAAATCCCCGGTTAGTTATTTTCATCGCCGCGATACCCTTTTTGCAACCTAGTAACTCTGCCTCTTCTTTAGAAACATTAATCGCTTTATAGCTAGTTAAATAGCGATCTATTTGCAACCCCAGATCCAACGTATGGTTTTGCAAAGAGCTTTCAATGATTTCATCATGCATTTTAGTGAACAGTTTTACCGGCAACTTTGTACTTTCTAACTGTACAATTTTTCCATTCACTAAACGCAGGCGTTTAATACACCAGATATAATCATTTTCATCAATCAAGAATGAGTTCTTATCGTGAGAGTCCGTCAGCCTCTTATGCAAGCTCACTTTTTTATAGGACATTTCCTCAAAGCTGTTTTCTGTGATCGAGTTATAAACCAGTGGGTTATTACCATTAGACTCTTTCACAAAGTGCCCTGCACCTTGCCTGACAAAAACCGCCCCTATCGCCTCAAGCTTGTTGAGTGCCTTACGGACAGTAAAGCGAGATACCGAGTAGCTTTCTGCCAACTCTCGCTCGGCAGGCAATTTATCTGTGATCACACCTTGGTAAATCTTGCTCAGAATATCTTGAACAACGAACTCGAATTTCTTCATAGATAAAACGGCTTTTGGGGGAGCGTTAAGAGGGCTTCTGTGTATTTTATTTAAAGCCTTTCGACTATTCAATTGAGTGACAAAATAATATACCCAAGTTACCTCAAGGTGCTGGATTCAAAGGTGCTCTGATCATCGGGATCATCACAGGGAAATCACCCGCGTAAACATGATCCATCACTTCAAAGCCATGGCGCTGGTAAAAATCTACATTCGATGGATTGGAACACACCAAATATGCCGTATCTCCGTGTTCATCGCATTCTTGTGAAATACTCTGCATTAGCAAAGTCCCCGCCCCTTTTCCTCTGGCAGTGACATCTGCGCCTATTAACGGCAAATACCAATGCGGTAAATCAGGTTCAAACGGTGACAGCTTTTCAAACAACAATGCAACCGTTTCCTGCTGCTTTACCGTCATCGTCTTTTTGACCAACTCATCCAAGCGTTCTTCATCCGAGGTGATCCCCGGCGGCAGCCATAAGGCACCGCAACCTTCATTGAACAGTGCTGTTCCCAAACCAAACGCTTTATCACCGCACGCTAACGTCCAATCAGACATCACGTTTAAGTAGGTTTCAGCATCAGGCCAGCACCAACGAGCGGTGGGATCATCTGCAAATCCCATCACAATGGATGCAACTACCTTCGACTGATTTTGAGGTGCAACACTATAAGGAAAAGTCCATATTTTCTTATTCATTACCCGCCTCTAGACTTCTGACAATATTCGTTGATATTTCAATAGACTACTTTGAAGTACGAACAAAAGACAAGCAACAAAAAAGACCTCAAACACTGTTTGAGGCCTTTTGCATCAGAAGCTAAATCTAGTAAAGAGCGCGCTCGGTCCGTAAACCTTTAACCAAGCTGACACACATTAGCAGTAACACAAAGCTAAACGGCAAGGCGGTAGCAACAACCCCCGACTGGAATGCTTGCAGCGCTTCCGAACCACCGATCCATAGCATTGCAGCAGCAATTGAGCCCTCGACAGTTGCCCAGAAAATACGCTGAGGGACAGGTGCATCGACTTTACCCCCTGCAGTAATACTGTCGATAACCAATGAGCCTGAATCTGACGAGGTAATGAAGAAGATCAGTACCAAGGCAATAGACAACACTGAAATCACCGAGCTAAACGGTAGCGCATCGTACACATGGAACAAGGTTAGCGAGATATCATTCAGGCCATTCGCCCCTAGTTCACCCACTTTGTTGACGACCTGATCAATCGCGATACCACCGAAAATCGACATCCAGATAATGGTCATCAAGGTTGGTACAAAGATCACCGCGAACAAGAACTCACGTACAGTACGACCCTTAGATACACGGGCAATGAACATACCCACAAATGGTGACCATGAAATCCACCACGCCCAGTAGAACACAGTCCAACCGTGCATCCAGGTTGTATCGTCACGGCCATGCGGGTTGCTCAATTCAACAATATTGCCAAAGTAAGCCATGATGGTGTCTGGCAGTGCCACTTTCACCACATCAAAGCCAACGTAAGCTACGAACACCAACAGCACGAAAGCAAACACCATATTGATGTTACTTAGTAGTTTTACCCCGCCATCAATACCGCGGATAACAGAGAAGATCGCAATCGCTGTAACAAAAGCAATCACCCCCATCTGCATACCGATACCACCTTCGGTACCGAACACATGGTTAATACCACTGGTTGCCTGCTGCGCACCTAAACCAAGAGAGGTCGCCAAACCAAACAATGTTGCCAATACCGCCAAGATATCGATAACGTGGCCTAACCAGCCCCAAGCCCTGTCACCAAAAATTGGATAAAACACAGAACGGATAGACAGTGGGAGGCCCTTGTTAAAGGCAAAAAATGCCAACGCCAGACCAACTATCGCGTAAATAGCCCAACCGTGGATACCCCAGTGGAAAATGGTCGCGCCCATCGCCAGTGCTTTGGCATCTTCGGAATACGGTTCTACATTGAACGGCGTCCCCCACCAGTTGGTGAAGTAGGCTGTTGGCTCCGCTACGCCCCAGAACAACAGACCAATACCCATACCGGCAGCAAATAACATTGCCAGCCACGACACTCTTGAGTGCTCTGGCTGAGCGTCTTTACCACCAATGCGGATCTTGCCCAATGGTGAGAGCATCAACCCCATAGTGAAAACAACGAAAAAGTTTGTCAGCCACATGAAGAACACATCAAAGTCATTGAGGATCCCATTTTTAACGCTGTTCAGCGCATCTTTGGCTGTTTCTGGGTCGATGAAAAAAAGTGCAGCAAGGAAAATTAAGATCAACCCTGCGCTGGTGCCGAAGACAGGGTTATGTATATCAAAACCCCATTTCTGAATGTTGTCCTGACCTACCTGATAGTCGGTCGTCTCGATACTATATTTCTTTAGTACACTATCCATAATACTCTTTGAACGCTTTGTTTTTGATGCTTTCCTATCCAAGAAAAGCACCTTTGAATTGCCAG
The DNA here is from genome assembly GCF_050336935.1 of Photobacterium satsumensis. Lineage (NCBI taxonomy): Bacteria > Pseudomonadati > Pseudomonadota > Gammaproteobacteria > Vibrionales > Vibrionaceae > Photobacterium > Photobacterium satsumensis. The sequence continues at coordinate 593,849 of NZ_JAKJSK010000007.1, read as the reverse complement.
TGATAAAAAAACAATTTAGAACACTAAACAATTTAAAATGTCGACGTAGGTTAACAGCTCTTGATAAACAATTCAAATACAGCAATATGATGGTTTTTTGTACTAAATATTGCACTTACTGGTCATTTGATTGATATGGGTACTAAACATTAGGTAGTTGAACGTGTTTTTTAGGGGGTAGTTAGGATTCGAAACATTTTGTGTTGAGTAGATGCTTAGTCGGACAAACTGGACAACAGACACCTCTTTGCAGAAAGTAACTAAACGCTTGCCAAACTGATGTTCGGATACAAGAAAGGAGGCCATATTGGCCCCCTTTAGTTAAAGGTAATCTACGTATTTTTTGCTACCATCGCTGCAGGTTACTGAAACCGACTTCCTAAACTGGGTCAGCTTCTGAACATCGGTAACACCGTGACCACAATAAAAGCGAACGGTCTTATCAATCACTTTCGGAGTAACCGGCGGTACTTTATAGAATATTGCCTCACCAATCATGAAAACAATAAACCCAATAAACACTGCAACCAAACAAGCCAATGCTTTTTCAATAAAGCTACTGAATCCCATGATTATATAATTACAATTCCTTTTGCTTTTCATGCTCAGAAGGATACGGGTTTACTTTGATTGTTTGCTCCACTTTCCAAACCTCTATATAGCCCGAACATGTGTACTTGGCGAATATTGGAAAGTTAGGCCATGATTTTCCTCTTTCCCGATAGCTCAATTGGCAACTATTTCAAGTCATTTCTGATTCAAAGTTATCCCAACTATGTATCAAGGTCTGCTTTTTATCCCACTTAACGTAAAGAAGCGATGATATAAGCATGGCACATGAAATCAACATCAGCAGTATTGATATTGCTGGTCCGTATTTACTCATAAATGAAGGCTTATATTCATACCTTCTCAATAATTCTTCATTTAGCATGAGAACGTAGATCAATAATTGGCATTGATTGATCTCCCATTACTGTTGCTGGAACCTGACCTTGCCAGCGCTGAACCTTTTCAAGCTCAATCACCAAGCCGCCAGATTGTTTTAGTGCTTTCGCCTTTGCTAAAATTGCCGCAGCCTCTGCCTCACCCTTACGTTTAATTGCCGCAGCTTCTGCTATCGACTTTTGCTCAATAGTGTAGGCCTCACCGTCAGCCCTTGCTTTTGCTGCATCACGATCGGCATTTGCAGTATTTACTGCTTGCTGAGCTTCAAGATCCTGGCGCTCAAGTCGAAATGCTTCTGCATCCCTCAGATTTTTTTCGTTAAGTTTACGATCAATAGACTCTCTGAATTTAGCAGGCAATTCTATATTCTCGATTTGAATCGAATCGACAGTTACAGGGATCCCTTCCAGCTCTTTTGCTAATTGCCTTTCTACATCAGAAACAGCAGCTTGACGATTTTGAATAAGCCCTTCAGCAGTGTGTCTTGCCATCCCCATCTTTGCCGCATTTCGAAGCCTTGGCGCCAAGATCCGCTGCTCAAATTGATTCAAGTCTCCGTACTTCCGGAACAATTCAAGAGTTGTATCTGGGTTAACCGTCCAGTTCGCTGAGATACTCGTTTTAATTGCAAGTTGCTCCGAAGTTGCAACAGCAAGTGGCTCTTCCATACGCTTAGTACGGATCTCAATTTCACGGACAGAATCAACTAAAGGTAGTTTGAAATGTAAGCCTGGGGTCTCCTGCTTGGTGGCCTCACCAAAGCGACTCACTATACCGCGATGCCCTTCTGGTACCGTATAAAAAGAGCCAGAGACAATAACGAGAATGAAAAAAGCTGGAATAGCTTTTAGTGGATTAATATTAGGTAATTTCATATTCATAAAGGTTCATTGTAATGGTAAGTAAATTAAAGGTTTTGTTCGTTTTTTCCTCCCTCTGGTTTATTCATACATTTTAAATTGTCATTTGAGCTTTCACGCTCATTACTTAAATAGATATTTTTACTCGATAACTGTAATTCTATATCTGCTTTATGATTACACTTAACTTTTAATAGGTGATACTGAGATCTTTCTTTAATCATCTTCCTTACAATTAACTTGTCTTTGCTCATAACTTCAATACTGCCCCACAATCATTACAATAATAAATGGCTTTATAGAAAACTTTCTGCCAAACCTTTCTTTTTATTCTTACAACATTTCTGTGGTGGCATTCTTTTTTCATATTATTATCAACCTCGAGTTATGGGCATGCGTATAAACTCTCTTCACGTTTTATATTACTTGAAGAGAGTTATATCTGTTTTTTGTAAGCTTACGAATGATTAGGGATGGAAGGTTTCAGAAATTGTTAAATCTTCATCTATCCAATAGATATTTCCACCACTGACTCGTTTCGAGTTGATCTGAACCTTCTCAAAGATACCTACAGGTAACTTTTCTTTCAGCTTCCTGTTTATGTTGGTACGAATTGGCTGGAAAAACTCTTTCTCCATCGGCTTCAGGTTATCAAGCTCATTACTCTTCCAAGCGATCTCATCTTCTAAGCCAAATGTTTTATATACGCGGGCATCCCCTTTCATCAATGAATAGACGGACAAATACGCTTTACTGGGCTCAAGACTATCAACGAAACTCCGGTCAATAGTCACTTTTTTACCCGGCTCACGCGCCAAGAATTGGTAAAGTGCTAGCTCCTTTGTAGTGAGCTTAATGTCCACTCCAAATGCCGACAACGTAACCGCAGTATTCGATATTTGAGCAGAAATTGCCTGCTCGGAAGCGTTCATCATCGCCACAGTCTTGCTAAATGACGTTTCTTCAATTTGGCCTATCAAATCACCTTCAAACTTCTTACGCATCCTGACAAAGGGAATTTCAGCCAAGGTCACCGTCGCATCCTTTGTATTTAACTTCTGGCCGTTTCTACCTTCAATCCAGTTGTCATTTATTGTCGGATAATAGAAGTCATAAACAAACTCAAACTCATCGTTTATATAAACATGGCTTAGCGCATCTTGTTCACGCCCAAGCAAGGACATCGCATATCCCATGTAAAACGCCATGGTTTTACGGCCACCAGCAATCGAAGCATGAATAGCACAATTTTCGTCTGATGTTAGCTGAGCTACTTTGCTCGTGATAAAATCTGCCATATGCGCCTGATCTTCTTCTCTTTTGGCATCAATTAATGGCTTACCGCTCTCATCGCTAATTACCCATATATGACTTTCATCAAACCGTACAGCTGGCATCTCGTATTCTTCAATCAACGCCTGTAAGCGCCCTTCCTCAAAAAGCCCTTGAATCAGCAACTGCTTGGCATTTTCAGTCGTGATTACAAATACCTCATCAGGGTACGTCTTGCCCTGGGTATGTAATGCATACAGCGTTTCAGTTAGCACTTGAGGGGTTGCGCCTGTTGTGCACAGAAGGACGTTCTTCATATTTCGTAGCCTTAAATTCTGTTAGCAGTAAGTCTACTTACCACTAACATATTAATCATTATTGTATTTATTACTTACCAGCCGCAGGTTTCTCGTAGCGGCTTGATAGCACTATCAATACCATTGATATCAAAAATAGCGGTCACTGGTGATTCATTATAAGGCGTAATCTGTGCAACAAACTTTGATTGCCCTAACATCTGTTTAATCATCGGTATTGGTTTGCGTTTGAATGATGCTTTGCTGTCTGTTGACAGTGACCAATTCTCGGTTTCGGCTTTATCGGAACCGACACGGGTTAACACACTTGCATCACGCCCTAAGTATTCACCCCAATTAATATACATATCCGTGGTATTTTGGCTGCATCGCAGCACCATTGCCACCTTACGTCCCCACTTATTAGTACCAGACTCAGATTGCAATATCATGGTAACCGTTTGACTGTCATCAACCGGATTGATGTCTTTACTGACAATCCAGCTTCCAGTGCCATCTGTCTCTGTAGGTACTGCTTGAAGCCCATTCAATCCATTCTTGGCTGAAAGAGTATCGAAGCACTCTAGCCTTGCTAAATCACCATCGATAGCAGAACAGCTTGCTACTTCTTTTGGGTCAATTGTTTTTTGATTATTAGTTGTAGCATTAGCTGTACCTACAACAAGAAGGCCTAGAGCCAAAATCCAATTATTTTTCATCAATTTCACTTTCTTCATTATGCTCAGACCACACTTTTTGACCGAAATAAAACGCCATCTTGTCGCGCAACTTCAGTGATAGCGCTTCTTTCTCATTCAAGCATGTCGCTTTATCAATTTGACCCTTTAGCTCATCAAGCTCCCTCGCGATACGCTCCTGCTCTGCGATAGGTGGAACGGTTAAGTTAAGCTTCATGCTTGTACTTCTCACAACCTGGCTTGGTCGAATCGATAACCAAGTTACCTTCTACGCTAAAACCGATCTGACCAAGCAGGAACAGCAATGCATGGTTGTTTTGTGTTACGACAACATCTGTTAAGCCAACGGCACAGTGATTATTCTCGATAGCGTTATCGGCCGCTTCTTTTACCTGTGGAATACCGAACGGGAACAGAACAACCGGCACCATATCCTTACCTTCAACACGTTCGCCTGTTACGAAACCGTCTGAGTTAAGGTTCATGTTTTTGGTAGAGGCAACGGTAAGATCGGCCACACGTTGTGAACATCCAGAAAGTGCCAGTGCGGCAAGTAAGGCTACTGCGATTTTTTTCATGATGTATTACTCTTTGTTATGGTGATTTAAATCACCTTGAACTCAACTTAGGAGTAATACTAAAACTCAAAATGAGTATCATGTTTTTCGTAAGCTTACGATCATCGGTTTGCTTGTTGTAAATGAATCGATATGACAAATGGCTTGAGGGAAGTTGCTAATAGTATGCATAAAAAAGGGCAGCCGAAGCTGCCCTTGATTTTCTTAATCACCGATAGAGAAGAAAACGGCGGTAGGCCACTGCCCGCCCCTCAGCTGCCATTTTCCTTGAATTATATGTTCAGCCTGCTCTTCAAGGTTAAGGTCTAAAGGGAAGCGGTTTTCAGGATCGTACTTGTCTATCCACCAGTAGCCGAAGCCTTGATCTAACCATATCGTTACCGCAGTGCTGTCATCAAAACTAAGCTTCATGGTTCTTGCATGTGGAAGGGCAAACTTGTGTACAGTTTCAAACTCAACATCAAGTCGAGTTTGATTAATACATTCATCGACTAATTCAGCTCTATCCTCTTCGCAGTACCAGTTATCTTGTACCGTCTCAGGTGCATATGGCGAAGTATGTAAGCGACCTGTGATGATCTTCGCTTTACAGCCTTCATAATGAGCGAGTAATGCTCCGACAGTACTTAAGCACAAACTAAATGGTAATGGTGCTGCCAAGTAGCGGTCACAATACTCAACCTCTACAATTTTATTAGTTTGCATTTTACTCAGTAACAAATCAGACGCTTGGAGTACTTTGGTCCAAAAAAGCGATCCAAATGCTTTTACTGTCCCATTTAATTCATTATGAACCTGCACCGTACCGATTTTTTCAGAGTGTTCTGTTAGGTTTAGCTCTATCGCTTCTAGTTCAGGTACACCGCTACACCCAGTAATCAATTGCGAGTCATACTCATTAAGAAAGCCCCACCCATAAGCAAGCTCACCGCTATAAATTTCAGCACATAACGTTATCTCACTTTTAATTGGTGTAACACGCTGACGTAGCTCAATATTTGGATGGTTCGAGAACCATGAAAGGCTGATCTGCTCAGACGTTGATAGTTCACTACCACGACTGATTAGCGCCACTTTCACCTTTCTCTCTCTCGCCCAACTGTAAAGGACATCAATTAATGGCCACTCTCCTAGATCATCAAGCGCTTCCCTATCGAGATAAATACACAGTTCCGGAGACTCCAGACGTGCTAGCGACTGCTCTATGGCTGTAACCAGCGGACGCAGCTCTCTTCGGTTTGCATGATCAAAGAGCATAAATTCACTTGGCAGTGATAACCGCGCAAAAAAGTCGTTATCCAAAAACTCAATGACTTTCCATCGATTCAACAGTTCCAATGCATGCTGAGTCGAATAATCCACCAAACAGCGATGACATGCCTTATCACAATGGCACTCAACAGCCTTTTTCTTCGCTCGTTGCAGCAACTCAACAATAAATTCAGGGGCTTTAATTGCGAATCCAGCACCACCAGCTGAAGAATCATAAAGAACAATGGCTTGAGCTTCATGGTCTTTATAGTTTACTGGCTTTGTTGTGCAACCGATCTCATCACTGTTGATACCGAGCTTTTCGGCCAATTCATTGCGCAGTAATACAGATATTGACCGCGCAACAGTACGGTTATCAAGTACCGTTCCGTCTCCATTAAATAGCAATAATTCAAAAACGTCTGTTCGCGTGCTGTGCCCAAGCTTTATCGGCCCTTTAATCGCGAAATCACGTTCATTCCCGCCACAGAAGTGCTCACTCTCCCGCTCAATTTCGCCTTTGCCACCACGCAAACGCGTGTGATTTTCAAGAACTTGATGCGGCGTTACATCGTCAGCATCAGGCATGGGCTCCATGCGGCCACACTCAAGACACAATGCATAACCACTGTTTGAAAGGCCAGCACTATGATAGTAAACGTGCCCATCATGACTGGAACGGAACATCGCACTCGGGTTAACGCTGATTTCTTCCCATTCCGCTTGTTCAACCGTTACCCAAGGATCTTGGAATGGCACATGGACTAACCGAGATATATCATTGTGCGGCTTATTGCGAATATCAATGGCAAAACTACCAGGCTCTATAAATCGATGGTAGCTATCAGTTTTTAATGGCGCATCACAACAGCTACAATCCGAGGGCATATTTCTATCGGTGCCACTTGCACCGCAATGCTGGCAACGCCAAGCCCACATTAAAGATTGGATTTCATTCACCTGATCGGCGGATGCAGGACTGTGCCAATTAAGGATCACACCACCTGATTGATACACACGGCCATCAAGTACAACCTCACTGCCAGGTGCATAATCTCTTATTGCAACCGACAGATCCCTAGATGGGTAATCTCGGGCACTGTATAAATTATCAATACGATGAACTAATTTATCATCCTTGGCCGACTTCGCTTCTTTAGCCGCTTGGATTAACCCTTTCCGACGGTTAATGCTTTCTGCATTGTCGTTATTGAGCGAAACCACGTCGGTAGGAAAGCCATAACCTGGCAAGAACCCTTTTCTCGCCAGCTCAGATAGTAAGTATTCCCCTTCTAAACGTTGAATTTGGGTTTCAACGGCAGCCTGAGCTGTAGAGAGTCGATTACTGTCAGCCTTCACCGCCTCACTTTGCTCGCACAACAACTGATGCTCTTGTTGCCAGCTTTGCAAAATTCGAGTCATTTGCTTAGCTGCATCTTGAACCAAATGCGCTTTTGTACTGGCTTGTAAAACAGTACGTCTAAGCAGTGTTTCTAAGCCATCACTCATCATCGTTAGCGCTTCAGTACAGCACCAATTGGTAAACAACTCTGCCTGTGAAGCACAGTTATCATGGGCAGGCATAAAGAAATTACCGCAGCTCAGGCGCAATGAGTTTTCGCTAATGCTTTTTTGACGTAAGAAAACCGACAGCAATAAAGCGTTAATATGCCGCCTTACTATATATTCACTTGATAAAGATACGTTCGGTACATGAATCGGCGTATCAAATGCCCAGCGTGTCTGGCCGAAAATATGCTCACCATGCGGCGTATTTTTACATAGTGTTAGTGCAACAGACTTGGTTTCACCACGACGACCGGCACGGCCTGCACGCTGAAGATAGTTCGCTGGGTTAGGTGGCGCGTTATTCATCGCGACTACTGAAATACCACCAATATCGACCCCCATCTCCATGGTCGTCGAACAACTCAGAACATTAATTGCCCCCTTCTTGAACTTATCTTCGTAATCTCGAAGCAAGCTTGCAGGTAGTTGAGCTGAGTGTTCAGCCACTCTAAAGTACGGCGTGCGCTCAACAATACGATCGGATATATCGGACCACGCATTTTCTTTACGTAGATTGGCGATCTCCGGTTGTTCTTGCCAATCTCTCGTTTCGTTCAAGCTCACTGCTGAGCCATCTTCTATACGACGCCCATAGGGGTAAGGGTAAGCAGGAGCCTCCAATAAACGGCAACGTTGCTCATCATGATGCCCCTTAACATTCAAATAAGGCGTTATTTGCTTTAGTGGCGTATCAATGATCTTCTGGGTATGCGGGCACTGCCACTTTTCGGCAATCAAACTAAAGCTAGCCTGATGCTCTAACTCAAGGCGATAACCATCACCACTAGCCGACAGCACATACCGTTGAAGTACTTTCCACGCATCTTGCAAGATGATATCAATCTGTGTCTTATCTTCTTTATCTATAATATCTAGATTAAACGCTGCAGCGAGCAGCCTAACCAATCGGGGCTGAACCGCGCCTTTTCTTACTTGCGGCCAACTCTGAATATTCCTGAACTGACTCTCACTATCAGGAGCAATAACCAGACCCGCACTGAATTTCGCGCCAATCCAGCGTTGCTGCTCTTCGGTCAAGGAGATGGCTTTATTGGCACGTACATGGAAGTTCAAACATAAGGTCAGAAAGTTGACCCAAGCATCTTGCCCTGCAGCTGTATCATCAAATAGCGATACCCACTCCGTTGGTGCGGTATTGCCTTTATCCTTGATCGCAGGGTATTCAATTCGGATCAACCCTAACGTTTCCAATGTATTCTGACGTTTTGGACGGCTATTAAACTCGCGCAATAACAACAAGCGTGACAATAGGATTGGGTCTTTCACCATATTCATCTTGTCATCAAACCGTTGATAAGAGTCTTTGATCCAATACTGGAGTTCTTTCTCTTTTGCTAGCTCATGCTCAACATCAGACCATGGAATTGAAACTTCGCCAGCACCACCACATAAAGAAGCTATCTTCTCTTCTATGATTTCAACCATGTCATCATCGCCGTCTTCGATAAACATCGCTAAACGGGATTTATACTTTTTAAGGTCTTTTTCCTGCTCTGGTGTAAGAGACCCGCTTTTAAGAGTCCTATCAGCCACGAGATGAAACAGCGCAGCCCGGAGAAATTGACGCTCTGCATCTTGCTGAGATTTAGCGGCAAAACGTGCCGTTCCTTGCCGACTATCAGTGAACGTGATCATTCGGCGACCATGCCAAGGGCCTTTTAGCTGCTCTTTTTTACCGTCTTGGCAAAATTCCAATAGCGTTGGAATAACGGTCGACAGCATAAACGGCGCGCCGTTGCGGAAATGGCGATAGAAATCATAATTCTGAATTTTAGCATGCTGGCAACAAGGGCAACGTAGAGCAACACCACTACCGTCTGATTTACTGTAGCCTTCAACACGATGAACGTTAAACGCCCCTTTATGAGAACTTGGCTTTAATACGCCATCGTTGTTTAACCAATATTGACCTGTTTCGTCATGGGCTTGTTCCGACATAATACAGATGCAAGAATGGCTGTCCGATTCATCCGGTTCGGAATCATCAAAGGCTTCTGCATCATCCACTTCGATATCGAGCGTGAAGTCATCAATACTTGAATCTGGCTTCGTTAGGCTAAGAACACTATTTCCTGTTTCTTTCTCTACGCTTTCATCCGCTAACAACAAGCTCGTACCGCAACCATTACAGCTGGTCATTTCAAAGACTGGCGATCCACAGCCACATTGCTCACGGCGCGACATGTAAACCATGCCAAAGCGCCAATCAATCGTATCTAATGCGGTTCCCGATTTTGCTTTACAGTTTAAATTTGAACAGGTCCATAGGCCACTTGATACCCGATGGAACAAATGCAAACGGAACGGGATAAACGCCTGTCCATCCGCCCCTACTGTCGAGGCACAAATATCTAGCCATTGCAGCGCCAACTTTTCAGCCATTGGTTCATCAGTTGCTGATAGCAGCTTACAAATTTGAGTAAGCGACAGTCGGTTATCATCTGAACTCAGCTTTTGGCGTAATATGCGAAGCGGCATAATCGATTCAAGTACGCGATAACGTACTGATGTATCTTCGATAGCCTTTACTTGATTAATATCCATCGCATGTGGCGTCGAAAACTCAGCGAGTTCAGTAATTTCTCGATGACCTTTGACCAAATAAACCTGTGTGATATCAACACCAGCAACATCAGCAAGGAAAGCTTTCAAATCATCATCAGAATCTTTTCCACCAATGGTTGCCGACGTTGCCACAAAACGAACTTGATCAGGCGTTACATCAAATCCATGCATCACACGACGTAATAACAACGACAGTTCCGCCGCTTGTGAACCAATGTAAGTATGCGCCTCATCCAAGACGATCCAACGTAGCTTACCCTTCGATTTAGCGAGAATGGGCTCATCTTTTTGGCGGACTAACATGTATTCCAGCATCGTGGCATTAGTCACCAAAATTTGGGCGGGATCATCACGCAATGCTTTTCTTGATAGCTGCTGATTTGGCTGTGCACGCTGCTTGGCAACTGGCATGTTTTCTTTTGTTTCACCGTTATAGAGGCAAAACTTCACATCAGAACCCAGCTCATGAGTCCATGCGGCCAAGCGGTCACGCTGGCTATTGATCAACGCATTCAAAGGGTACAAAAACAGTGCCTCTACCCCTTCAGCTTTGCTATTTCGCTTAGCGATATCATTCAAGATCGGGACGAGGAAACACTCTGTTTTACCTGAACCCGTACCACTACTGACAATCACTGAACGCGGCTCATCGTTTGATAGGTGCTGCCACGCTTCATACTGATGCGCATAGGGGTACCAACTAGAGTCAAACTGATAGTCTTCTTTCAGCTCTTTCGGTGGATTGGCCATAGCATGAACAACACTTGGTTGCAGTAACCCGCCGGAAAGCACATTCATACTTTCGGTGTGCGGTTGCCAACCAAATGTCGCTTCAAAAACAGGGTCACCAAGAAAGGCACCTTCTTGTCCTGGCGCTTTGGAAAAGGCTTGCCATAAGAACTCACGCAAAGGCTTAGAGCGCAGACCAAACTGTCCTAACGTCGCACGCGCCGCACGTTTAGTCAGTTGATCAATAATCGATTCAAAATATTCCATACTCTTGTTCCTAGGCGTTAAATTGAAGCTAAACCAATAATCATTTTTTGGGTTAAAGCAAAACAGTCATCAAAATATTCTTGGTCAAACCGACGATATTCGCGCATCGCATGTACCACTTCAGGCGTCATGCTTAATTCAGCTTGGCCACTGGTCGCCAACGCTAATAATGCAGGTGCATTCATCACGTTATTTTTAAACCTATGTTTGTTGGTCAGGCACAATTGAACGAACTGTGGGTTCATTTTACTGATCACCGAACTCATTATTCCATCAGCAAAAATAGTGGGCCAATCGGCATCAAGCTGGCGTTGGGATAGCGCATTTCGGCTGTCAAACACATGCTGCATATAAGCAGCAGGCGTCAATGCTGGCTTTTGCTCAAGTACACCGATTTTAAACTGCATCATGCTCGAGAGCGGGGCAAGGCCTGGGAAATAAGAGACCAACTCTGACAGCTTCTTCTGCACCCGCGTTTGCGCCACATCTGCCATATCATCACCTAAGCGGTGCAGCAGGTGGTCATAGAATGCCATCATCACCTTGGCTGCTGCGGTTACCTTCAGCGAATACCAAAGTAGTGGAAATTGTTTGTCCATTTTCCACACTTGGTCAATTTCTTTCTTGCTTGCAGTCAGTAACAGCGCCAACATAAATTCAGGCTGGCGGGAAACACCGCGCCATAAATCAAACGTCGTTAGCGGCACATGATCGAACGATAGTAAGGTACGTACAAACTTCCATTCAGACCGAGAAAAGTCATAGGCCATTTCTTTCGCGACTTGGCTAAATGCCTCCAACCGGTCGGCTCGTCGACCTATACCTGCTGCCGCCTCGAAACCATGACTGGCTTGTGGCAGTAGCTCTAAATCCTTACTCCACATTAATGGCCTGATACCCTGCTGAGGGTTATCGCAATATACCAACCACGCACCCGCTTCAACTTCATCATTAGGAAACAGCCAGGCCGATTGTGTGCGTTCAGCATCATCAACAGGTAATAACTGCAACGGTGTTTGATCAGGGCGATCCAATGGCACTGTGTATAAATCGATGGACGCTGCTTTATCATCAAGCCCTTCAGCGGCAAGCTCAACCCAACCTTGCTCTCGATTAGGTTGAAGGGAATGCGCATAAGCTGATAAGAAACAGGTAAACACGGCTTGTCCGTGGTTGACCACAGACAGTTTTACCTTGGCATCCAAACTTGAAGACAACGCAAAAAGTGCTTGGATGTCACTGCGGAATGTCGACAGTGATAACCCCGTTGCCAATACATCAATAGAAGGTAAAACCGTGCTGAAATAAGCACTTCGACTAAACGCGCCCCTGACATCATGAGCTTGAAGTGAAAATTGCAATTCCACCTCGCCATCAAGTCCATAGCCGTAAAACTCATAACTATTGATTTTATCGACCAGTAGGTCGCTATGGCTTTCTACTGACTTCTGATCACCATCTAATAAACACACGCCTTTACTTGGGAATGGCAATGTAATCGATACTGACTTGGGCTTCTCTTGCCACCACAATTCAAGTTCAACAAACGCAGGCGGTTGCTCTTGCGCGCAGAACAAATCAAGCGTGACTGACTGCTGTGTTTGAGTCACTTGATGGGCTACTTGGCCATCTACGTCTTGATTTAGTGCTACCATCGGGGGGCGTGACGACGATATTACTATCTGGCCACGGTTGATCTGACGACCGGGCAAGAATTCAATCACCATATCTTGCGGCAAACTTGCCAACCGGAAACGCTTCTTCGCTTTACCGCCGTCAATGAATGCAACTTCACTTTGCCCTAAAGGTAAGGTGTCAAACGGTTGCCATTGTTGCTTTGAGGCATGATGCCAACGCAGCTTTTCTACTGATAGGCGGTGATGCGTACCTTGTGGTGATAGCGCAAGTAATTCCGGCTTACCCATAAAACATTTCGTCGGTAATGTTTGGTACGCTAATTCATCACCTTGCCAGACATATTCTGTGTTTGATTTGTTACTTACACCTAGTTCAACAACCGCATCGCCAAATGGGTAAGTGCCCGCTTCATTTAACTGATACAAACGACAGGTGTACGGTTGTGCAGTAATGCCCAAGACGCTTTCGCCGCTAAAGAAGGGAGGCAATGCAATTTCAGGCGATAACGCTATCAACGCTTTTTTTGACTCGCAAACCACATCACCAGAGCCCGCTAGGACCCACTCGCCTTCGTTTTCAGTAAATACCCAAGGTTCAACGTTATTCAAAGCACTTCCGCCCAGTAAAGGGGCATACCATGTTTGATCGTTGTCGCCTCGGGCCATTAACTGTATTTCGCAATCAAACCAGTCATTCGGTAACTCACTGGTCATCACATCCAGCAAGTAACGCTCTGTATTGTTTTTAGGGCGAAACGCCTTAGCTAATAACAGCGGTTTCTTACCCATGGCAAACAAGCTAAAGCGCTCTGGTAATGATGACATGCCAAATAACTGTTGGATATATTGCGCATTAACCCGGGAGCGAAGCGAAACCGCCAGCTGGCATGTCCACTTGGCTTCAACTTGTTGGGGATCATCCAAGACATAGGCATGCTTGTCATAGGCTTGAGTTAAACGACGAACTAAACGAATCGTGCTCGGCAAGCTACGCTGAACAGCAATAGCTTGGCCTAGCGCACTATTGAGTAAACCTTTCGCTACTTCATGGTCAATATTCAGCGGTAGTTGTTCAGGCCAATTGGGTGCAACAGCGTCTAAAAAGCGCATCGGGTCATGCTGCTCATCGAGCCCATATTGATCGGTTAGTTTATAAATCGCCTGAGCAATTTTGCCGACCACGGAATATACTGCTTCAGTTCGGAACGAAGCAGCAATGCAATGATCGTGCGCTTCGGCGATGGCCGCCGCATTAGGATTCGATAAGGTAAATTTGCCGAAGTCTTTAATCACCAGCTCAAAATAGTGAGCTAGCTTACTGTTTGGATCGGTAATCAGCTTAAGTGGTAGGCCCCCTTCTACCGCAACCGAGCCCAAAAACATCCGCCCCTGACCATTGCTAAGGATCGGCCGACGCCAAAAACGAAAGCCAGCCGCGATTAACTTATTTCGTTGGCCTGCTGTAATGGCATCATCACTGATATTCAGAGAGCTAAAAATAGGCTCCCAGCTCCAATGACCGCCGTTAAATTCTTTTCGCCACCATTCCGCCGCATACATTACAAAAGCACCCGCCCACTCAGAACTCATGGAGACAGGAACATGACAGGCAATATCTTGGCTCCGTAAGCTATCAATCAAAGCAGTTTGTAGTGATTCATACTCATCACGGGTTAGCTTATAACTATAAAGCGGTGCACCATTCACGTGCTTTAATTGCCGTGATGCCAAAATATCTGCAATGCAATGTCGGAATGTATTCATTGTTATCCTTACGGCTTCAAGTAGTCGACCAAATTTTCAATATCGTTCGGCGATGTGATTTTAAGTTTTAGTACCACTTCACCACGTTCCAAACCTGGAGTGGTGTAAGTGTTGCTATGACGGCCTTTGTCATGTGGGTAGACCACATGCTCTACCTCTGGCATCTCGATGCTACCGAACGGGTGCGGTAGCCACACGTTGGCAAAGCGGCCATGGTCTGGCTTGTCAACTTCAATCACAAACCCAAAATGGTTCGTGAGGTGCCAAGCTTCGACCTTTTTGGTTGTACGGCTTGGGGCGCCAAATTCTTGGTGCAGGCGTTCAATTAGCGTGTCTTTAATCATGTATTCAATCTTGTTACCAATACTATAAATTCAAAGCATATTTGCTTTTCTTGCTCATGTGGCAATCGCAAGCTTACAATCACAGCGCTTCAACTTCACAATCGGCTGTAAACGCTTTATCAACCTCAGCCTTTCTTTTCAAAGGCGCTAAGTTAATAATCAGAGATGATTTTACTTTCTCAATTTCTTCAGCAGTCAAATTACGATGAAGGAGGTTTTCAAGCAGCTCTTGTTGTCTCGGTTGACCAAAAGCTAACCGATACAGAGCTAATATTTTCAGCGACTCATTAAGCTTTTGTACCTCTTTACTCATTGGGTACATGGGTACTATTCGTTCAATTTTTGCCGAACCATACGGATAAAACCAATAAGGCTCTAGATCACTACTTCGGTTACTTTGAGTGACTTCTGCAGCTTCGAACATTTGCTGCCAAATATCACCGTTCAAATCGATATCACCAGCAAAAACTTCAGCGAGACGCTTACGCACCACCAGCGATTTAAAACGATTCACTCTTCCCTCACGCTGCTCGATATCAATTGGGTTGCGTGGCAGATTCCAGTGAATAACACGACTACAGTACCAATGAAAATCGAGTCCCTCTTGTCCGATGGAGGTCGAGCTCAAAACAAAAGGCCGAAAAGGTGAATTAAAGGCGTCACGAATATTAACAACACGACTCAACCCTTTATCATCAGTCATTTTCTGAGTACCTAAAGGCACCGCATAATGACACCTTAATGACGATTGCTCTTGCTTATCGTTAAAACGGTTTTCCCAAAAATGGGCATGTACCGGCGTACTACGAATACCCATCGCCGTGAGTAACTTACTGTATGCACTTTCTAAACTAGAACCGGATGTTGATAATAAATGGCAGTACTCATCAAGCATTGCTTGAAAATTGCCCTGAGCGCAATAGTCGAGGACTTGAAGCCAAGCAGCAGTTTTACTACCAACGAATATTTGACTGGTTGCAGCCTGCTGAACGATTGGCTTGGCATATTCATGATTGAATAACTTTATTGTGACATTGGAAAATGACACGCAGAACTTCATTTGCTCATCACAGTTAGCATGTCCCCAATGCTTTTCAATAGTACGTAACGCACAAACCGCAGGACTTGCTACTGACAACAATGCAAGTATGTCTGCGAGATCTTCTGGCATAGGGCCAAGTACCAATGATTCACCTTGAGAAATAAATGCTTCTATTTGTGCAAGATGTTCTAAGCGACCAGTCCCCTTACTCGGCCCTTGAGCTTCGTCCCCTTCAGTATCATCCTCTACCGAGATCGGTGTTTTATTCACCGAAAGCCAAGCGTCTATATGCCCTTCAAGGCCATGCTCACGGTCTAGCAGCATAGGCGCCAGCAGATACCACTCAGCCCCAGTCCCCTCTGAACTCTCAAAACGTTTCAAATCCAGTAATTTATCTGCAATAACAACACTGCGCGCTTCAAGTTCACTACTCAAGGTCTCACTGTTGAATTTGAAACTCTGAAGAAACTTAGAAGGGTACAACAAAGCCCAGTTATTGAGCGGTGCAGTACCATAGAAGCGCAGCAATGGTGTATGTTTTTTTGATGAGAAATAGCTTTCCTTCTCTTCTGCTCCAGACACAACACGCCGCTCGGCTTCATAAGACCATATTCCACTCAAGACACGTGGAACCATGGCCCAAGCGGAAAAAATCAGTGATTTAGTAAAACTATTGCTGTTTTCATACACACCCGTAGGACGGTAATTCGGTTTAGAGGGTGGCACCCACAATAAATGCTCGCCGTTTCCTTTAAAGACAGTCTTTGTCATTTCTCTTACACGTGCATTAGGGGTTTCCCTTGCAATATCAAGCGTATGATTATCAATTTTCCCTCTACGTAGCCACGCAAATTGATTGGCCGAAGAGTCGTCTTTAAGTAATTGCTTTACCTCAGGCTTATCAAGATGATTTAAAAACTGCTTTTTAAACACATACCCTTGTAAAAAAGACATCACCCAAGGCGCTGATTTTGAAAATTCGAGTAATTGTCCGCCAGTCTGAGTTCGAGAATACTGTCCAATTGCGCTATTAATAGCGTCAAGAGCCTGAAAAGCTTTTACTTCATCAATATTCAATGTTTGATTACAGATCAACTCACTGGAGTCGTAAATATCATCGAATCCATCACTAATCTGGCTTCTTTCCGTCCGGCATATAAAACGCCGCAATAGTGCCTCTACTTTTTGACTATTTCCCTTTTCAAGTAAATCAACCGGCTTATTTGGATCGGTTAGAGACAGTAAGTCTTTTTGTAATTGATCTCGCGATTGCTCATAGCTATCAATAAAATCAACATCATTGGCTGAAATAAAATCGAGCAAATTATGGAGTTGTTCGTGATGGCTGGCTCCGTTCTCATCATCATGCAAGGTCGTCACCGCTTTGAACGGCGTCGCCGAGAGCAGTAGTACTTTACTCTTGTACTCTGAATGACGTTGATTTGAATCTGATTTAAATACCTGCCTTGCAATAATTGACTCTTCTGAATCATCACTTGGGTTTGTCAGTGACTGAAAGCGCTGGAACTCATCGAGAATAAATAAATCAGCTTCAAGGTTTCCGGCACAACTTTGGGCGACTAACCTACGCAGTTCGACACGCAGGGCATAAAATAGAGACTTGGTTTGTTCTGTTTCGGCCTCATCTTCCAACCATTGCCCACAAAGCTCATTAATGGCTTCCAATCGTGAAGCATAGTGCTCTTTAAGCCGCCAAGAAGTACAAGGTTGGTTAAGCTGATTGTGAACAGCAAAACAAATATTATCGCTCAGATCATAATATTTACTTAACTTGTCTAACTCATTCTTCCACCTTTCAGCACCAACATGATTGGTTTTAAACAAGGCCAACAAAGGCTCTTTGACATGTTCTATCTGAGGTGCGCTAGCGACGACATTCGCTATGATGACTCTTTCCCAACAGTTTCCACTGCCTAAAGTCAGAGTAAACGACGTTGCCGGGGTAAGCGTACACACCTCTATGACTTTACCTTCCTCATTATCCGGCGTACGAGAGATGGCAGCTAATTCAATCAACCGCCGGAAACTGGGCTGCTTAACCCAGCGTTTAGCTTCATTTTTACCAAATACCGCTAACTTTTGACGGTTTTCATCAGCTAATGCAAGGTTTGAGCAAATGTAAGTCACGCGAAAGGGACGTTGGTTACCCGTCGCTGTTGTACTCCATGATGAAAGATGCTGCTGCAATAACTTGGCAATCACCCCTTTAGCTACGATGGTCTTCCCCAAACCAACTTCGTCTGCCACCAGCATTCGGTGGCTATGCTCTGGGTCTGAAAATTTAGCAACTAGGCTCTCAACTGTCGCTTGTTGAAAGTCTTTCAGGCTTGCTAGTGATACTTCCAACTGAGCATTCACTGCCTCTTTAAAATCACTCTCCACCGTCAGCATCCTATTGACTAAAAGGTTGAAACACATGCCATAAATCTTTAAATACCTGCGGGATCACCGACTCATCAAGGCGTTTTTGCAGCATGTCTATTCTCTTGAGCGATTCCGGCCGCTTTGCTGCAGCCAACATCAACTTTTCATAAATAATGGCATCCTCGGGAATCATTCCTTGCTCGTCAAAATCCCCTATCCCGTCCCCCTTGGAAGATGAGTAAAACAAACTCTTGTCCGGTTGAACCTGCAGCAGCATTGATAAGTAGCTGTAAAATTGGCTTTGTGATTGAACTAACTCATTCAATACATGCGCCTCACGGTCAATATCTCCTTCAACCTCCAAGGGCAACTGCAACATAAATTGCTGCTGTGTATCGCTACCCTTAATGATCTCAAAGCGCACTAGAGCACTGACTTGCGACAACTTTAGCGAATACCAGCACAAGGCTTGCTCTATGGTTCTAAATTGTTCTGCTGCCAAAGGGGTTACACGCACCGAAAACTCTTCTAAGGGTGGAAGAGCATCAACAGACAATTTCAAGCTATAGGTCATATTGGAGTCTGGTACAGCTATCAACTGCCATTGAGCGAGCAAAAGCTGATGCATGAAAATCCGAAGTGCATTTTCACTTTCGGCAACGTCTTCATTATTCTCTGGCTCAGTAAATTCATGCTCAACAAACAGACCAAAGCCATCATTATCAATCCACTGATTTAATAATGATTCCACACCAACCTTCTCTTTCAGCCCTTTAAGCTGCAACATAAACTCTGTATTCCTTGGGGACTTGTCAGTTGTTCCCAAAGCAGCAGCCGTCGCATTTGCCGAGCCTACATGCCATACCGCATGGCCATCACTTTGATCGTTCACTATCAATTTAGCGTGAAGGTTTTGATCGTTTTCGACAAATTCGCTTTGATCGAGCTCCATGGCTTCTTCGCCGTTGATCACGCGATCATTGAGAGAAAAACAATGCCAATCAGATAGCAGAGATTCTCCCACGGCATTGAGTTCTTCCGCCCGACTCAGCAAGTACCTTGGTCCATCAGGGCAGTAGGTCGCTAACCAATCCAGTCCGGCAACATCGCTTCCTCCCTTGATAAAGGGGGAAACAACCAACATAGAGGTATTATCTGTGTGCTTAAAAGCAACAGGCTTTTGCCTTAGCTGCGTTTTTTCATCGAATACCGTCGAGAGAAAGCCTATATCGCCAAAGCTATTAGGTTTTTGCCAAAAAACATAAGGCAATTCGCTCAAGATGGTTTCTTGATGGGCAAAATCATTGTACTGACTATCTGTTGCTTGAATATCTAGCCCAAATAAGGATTCAAAAAACGCCACCAACGGTCTGTTTTGCCGCCTACTTTTAGGCTTGATAAACCCATCGATGACTGCTGCCAAATCCCAGCTACGATCGAAAGTTAGGTTGCGGGATAACACGATAAGACGATACCTGACCGGATCTTCGGCCTTACCCTCAAAGCGCAAAAGCCACACTTTAGGGTGAAAAGAAGAAAATGCTGATTCAACGGAATGACTTGCAGCCTTGCTCGCCAGAGGAACAACTGGGGCAAGACAAGGCTCCAACAACGTAAACAAGCTGTTATAGTCAGAAGGGATCTTAATATTACCATGCTGGTAATATACTTTGAGGCAACCCTTTAATTGACCAAGAGCTTCAAGCAATGCAATACGCTCTTGTTCTATTGGCCCCTCCAAAGTATGGCCAAAACACATGGCAACAGGCACCGTCAGCAAGGTATTGAGATCCAAGCTATAGGTTGTCGCCACCGCTGCGGTTAACTGGTAACCCTCAGGTGCGATCAATTGCTCGCCGTAATCAAGCCTCTGTTTGTTGGGTTTTAAGCCTGCATGTTCCATATTAACGGTTCAGTCCTTGTTCGATATCACTCAAGATTTGCACAGCACTCGGCCAGCGGTATTCCAGCTTATGCATGCCAACCCAGCCTTGATTTTCAGACAGCGCTTTTTTCAGCAAACTGCGTGAGCCTTTATTATCGTTGGCCCGCTTCTTAATAAAGTCATCTAGCTGTGGAACAGGCGTACCATCCGCGATTAATTTGCACCAATTGGCAATGAAGGGTTCGGTTTTCGAATTGACTTTTCTACCATCACGGAAGGCTGCGATTAACCAATATTGATAGTAACCGTCGCTAAACAAAACGGATTGGCTGTATTGTTGCCGCCACTCATCAAACTGCTTTTCGTATTCAGCCAATTGGGTTTCATTATTGGCCTGGCGGGCAACCAAGCAGTTATAACGCAAATGTGCCCCTTCCATAGCAAGGCTAAACTCCAAAGCGTTACGGAGCGTCTTTTTGCATTTTTCCGAAATACTTTTGTCCTTCAGCCAGTGATAAAGCACATCTAATCGCCAGCCTTGATCGGGTCTACCAGCCAAATACTCCCGATCAATTTCAAGGGCACCTTCTAGTAACGAGGCTCGAAATAATTGGGCTGGCACACTGTGTTCAATTGCGCGTGCATTCAGAAATTTTTGCTTTAAATAATTAGCTTCTTCACGGGTAAGGCCTATCTCAGCCACCTCAAGCCAATCACTTTGCCCCTTGTCATCTGCCCCAGCTTCGTTACTGGGCATTTTTTGCATAAGGCTTGCTGGGGTTGATACGTCATCATCGTCATCTTCCCCACCGAGGTGATGGACAGGCTGATTAACCAAGGTTTCAAATTGCTTGCAAAACTCTTTCAAAGATTGCTGTGTATTGGCAATACCAAACTGGCGAAAAGCATTCCAATACACAGATGACGGTTTACGTGCGACCCCACCTTTACCCACGCTTTCGCTGCCAATAATGCCATCGACTTTTTCATCCTGGTGCCGTTCTACCAAATTTTCCGCCAATAAGTCTTCTTGTTGGTGAATATAATCAAGCAAGGATGTTTTACGCCGTAACTTAGTCTCTAGTTGGGTGTAATCATCAAAAATACGCGGGACAGTAACTAAATACTTAGCGCGAGTTTGGATAGTCGAAAAACCGGGAAAAAGCTGTTCGGCAAAGGCATCACGTACCTGACCAATCCCTAACTCATCCAGCGTGCCTTTCTCTTTAAGCATGGCAAGTACCTGCGATACCCGCTCACGCTCTGTTGAAGAAAAATCCACCCAACCAATCATGCTATTAAGACGGCTCACCATTACCTCATGAAATACGGTTTAAATTCACAAACAAAAAAGCCAACATGGCAGGCATCATGTTGGCTATATATTTACTTACGCACTTGCTGCTTTAGCGGCTTTCTTTCTTACCGCCTCGGCTTTTTTCGCCGCTTTGGCTAACGCTTCTGCCTCTTTACGGGCTTCGGCGATGCGCTCTAGCAGCTTTTCCGCTGGTTCGTCATCTGAGTCTTGCGGCACCAGCTCACCACGGAAAGCCTTGGCAAGAATACTCTGGGTCAAGTTATCCACCCTCGCCTGCGCCTTTTTCACCTGCGCTTCGATGGTGTCGGCAAACGCGAAGTATTGATAGACAAGGCGGACGATTTCTTTTTGTTCTTCGATTGGAGGAAAATATACTTCGAGGCTCTTGATTACTTTTTGATTCAAGTTAACCATCGTAGAGCCCACAGAAGTCGCATTGAAATAACTAACCGCAACTGGAGACCGGATAACATAGGACAAATATTCCGAACTAATATATTCACCACAACGAAGAATCATCGAGCCAGTGCCACATAGACAAGGTTCCAATGATGTCCCTTTAACTACAGCTGCGCGTCCCATTTCACCACGTCGTCCAACAACAACATCATCGTCTTTTAAGTGCCAAGCCGCTAAAGACTCGTATTTTTCTGATGTAATTGACATTTGAGTCGCGGGTGTAATTTTACCGTCATTAATATGCATTGGATTAATAACAGAAATCCCTCCCTCTATGTAGTCCGATTTATGTAATGCACTACCAAAAGGGCCAGTCTTTATTTCAACACCAGTATCACCTAGCTTTGTAAATTTAGGGGGTTCCTTCACCAAAAGAGTCAATTTCCCCGATACGGCGGCGGCGAGGACGGATTGTCGAAAGCGTTTGATGATCGCGGGAATACCATCAAGACGCGCTTTGATGGTATCCACCTGCGCCAGTACCTCGTCGAGTTTTTCAACGATGCGCTGCTGTTCAGCAAGGGGGGGAAGCATCACCTCATGAGCCTTAATCATTTGCTGTGAAATGTTAGGCTGTGCTCCTCCTTTACCCTTATCAATAAAACGTTGCTTTTCACTGTTTAAGAAATAATAAAGAAATTCAGTATTAGTAACACCTTCGAACGGGTTACCAACAGCACAGGCTTGATTGGTCGTCGTATCAAAATCTAAGATCGATGTTTTACCAATAGTCGCGCCATACATCGCAATTGCAACAGAGCCTTTTGGAAACAACTTAGCGCTAGAGTTGTCTAACCCAGCTTGTGAAATATATTCTGAAGCAGTGCTCAACCTTTTAGGACCAAGATCACCCGTTTTCACCCATGGTGTATCACCACCATAGTATGAACTTTCACTTCGTTTTGGAGTGCCACCAGAGCCCCAATTGGCGATATTAACTAGGGTTGTTTCAACCCACCCCTTCGGCAATTGACTCATGCCTCAACCTCCTGAGTCGCACCTTCTAGGAACTCGTCCCTAGGATCTAGGTCCTGCTCTTTAAGCCCAAACGCCTCTTCAAGCAACTGCTTCTGCGCCTCAGCTTCATCATTGGCACCCAGCGCTTGCATTAACTGATAAATCTCTGACATAGCTTCGGTCAGCTCTGCCATGGCTTCACCGGCGAGCACTTCAGGCTCTGGTAGGTTTTCCGCTGATGTAGCTTCTAAGTCTTTCAACCAAGAGATATCTAGGCTGTCGCCCTTCTGGTCGCGGATATAGTCACGGGAGAACTTGCGGAAGCGAGCATTTTCTGGCGTGTGCTCTACTGAGCCTTCACCCTCGGCATAAATAGCACCTAATACATCCCATACACCTTCGCTACGTGGCGATTGGCCGTTTTTATCTTCACCATAGGCAGCGATAAAGGCATCGAAGTGTTTTTCAGTGAGCGGACGGCGCTTACCAAAAGTGTTCATGTTGGTACGCATGTCGAACACCCAAGTTTCGGTAGTGCAGTTTTTATCTTGCTCTGGGTTGTTCAGCGCGCCTTTTTGGAAGAACAGCACGTTGGTTTTTACGCCCTGGGCGTAGAAAATACCGGTCGGCAAACGTAACACTGTGTGCAGATTACACTTGTCCATCAGATCGCGTCGGATATCGGTACCCTTACCGCCTTCAAATAAAACGTTATCAGGGATAACAACCGCAGCACGGCCACCTGGTTCTAGGCTTTCAACAATGTGTTGCATGAAACACAGCTGTTTGTTCGACGTTGGATGAACGAATGTACGGGTAATGTTAGTACCCGCGGCACTACCAAACGGAGGGTTGGTTAGAATCACTTTGGCTTTAGGCAAGGCTTCACCATCGCTACCCAAGGTGTTACCCAAACGGATGGCGCCGCCTTTGTCTTGGTCGCCTTCGATATCGTGCAGTAGGCAGTTCATCAGTGCCAAACGGCGGGTTTCTGGTACTAGCTCAAGGCCAACGAAGGCACGCTGTATTTGGAAATCTTGATCGTCTTCACTCAGGTCATCCAAATCGTTGGTTTGTGATTTGATGAATTTATCCGCTTCAATCAAGAAACCTGCCGTACCTGCGGCTGGGTCTTGAATCACTTCGCGCGGCTGTGGCTGCATCAGCTTCACAATGGTGCTGATCAGCGAACGCGGGGTGAAGTACTGGCCTGCACCTGACTTGGTTTCATTGGCATTCTTCTGCAGCAAGCCTTCGTACATGTCACCGAAGTCGTCTCGTGATTTGCCTTTATCGCCATCGAACCAGCCAAGGCTGTCCATGTTCGACACTAGCTCAGTTAGCTGTGCAGGCTGGGTAATGGTGGTGTTCACGTTTTGGAAAATCGCACGAACAATGGCGTGGTTGTCATCGCCAAGCTGTACCAGCATGTTTCGGTAGAACTGGTGCTGTTCACGACCAATCTTGGTTTTAAGATCGTTCCAGCGTAGCCCTTCAGGTAGCAAGTCATCTTCTTGCCCCGTTTCTTCACACATTTTCAGGAACAGCAACGACGCCAGTTCATTCACGTAGTTTTGGTAAGACACCCCACCATCACGAAGGTTGTCACACAGTTTCCACAGTTTGGCGACTAAATCATTATTGTTCATGGTTTTCTCGATATTCGTTATTCATAGTGAATATGCAGCAAGTGATAGGCATGCTAGCGGTCCTGTCACTTGCTGATCTAATTGAGGCTATTTTAGTGGTTTATGCAGGCTGATCCCACACATAATCATTTAGCTTGGCGAGTATGGCGTCTAATTCACCATCGAAGACGTTTGTAAGCTTACGTTTGCCCCCGCGACGCTTAAAGTTGCCTGATTTAAAGGTGTCGTCATCGACCACCACTTTCTCTTTCAGGCTTTCCCCTAAACGGTCCAACCAAGTGATTTGCTCATCGCTCCAGCTGTTCTCGGCTTTAATACGGTTAAGCGCGTTATCCACTCGGGTTTCAAACGGTAGCAAGGCATCACCCATTGCGGCACGGCGGATATGACCAATTAAGCGTGCGGCAATGTCTTGGTCTTTGGTTTCTTTCCATGCCACTCGTAATGTGGACTCATCGAAATGCTGGCGATCAAACCATTCCTGCAGCTCTAGCAAGGCTTTGCGGGTTAAGTCGCGCGGTTTGTTGATCACGGTTTGCAGCGCGGCATGGGCGTTCGGGCTCCCTGTCACCAAATTATCAAAGGCTTCAAGGAAATCTTCGGCATTTTCATACTCGCCATATAGACGCTCAACACTGATCACTTTGTCGGGAATGTCAGTAAAAATCGGCGCTTTACGTAAGGCGTTAATGTCCACTTTTAGATGCTCTAAGCGCTCAACCAAGCCTTCGACCTTGTTGAACACTTCAGCGGTCCATTTCGGGCCTTTTTCTTTCAATGTGCGGGCAAAGCGGTTGAAGTCGCAGCCCATCGCATCTTGGCAGATGTCATCAAAACGTTTAATGGCACTATCGATGTCCGGTGAACGATCACGATTGTTATTGGCATGGCCAACAATGCGTTGCAGTTTCGCCACCAGCTGTTCATGGCTGTGCTCGGCAAAACTGCGGCCGTCCGCTTCAATGACGTTATAGGTTTCCGAGTCGGTGATCTCGTTTACCAGGGTTTTCAGCTCGACCTGAGGGCGCACTACCACCGGCTTCATGGTATCAACCGACTCTAGGGTGTCATACAAATCAACTGCATCAAAAATACGGAACGACACTTTACCGACATCCGGGCACAAGCGAGTGGCACGGCCTTTCATCTGCTCATACAAAATCCGGCTTTTCACTTTGCGTAAGAACACCAAGTTACAGATGCTTGGGATATCGATACCAGTGGTCAGCAAATCGACGGTGACCACGATATTAGGTAAACGCTCTTTATTGAAACGGGTGATCATCGACTGGACTTTGATTGGATCTTTGTCCGAATCACCCGTGATCTTGATAATGGCGTCATGTTCAAGATCAGGGTATTTCACCTTAAACGCCGTTTGTAGCTGCTCGACCACCATATCGGCGTGAACGTTATTGACGCAGAACACCAAGGTTTTTTGTTTGCCAGTTGGGTCAAGGTGATTGACCAACTCTTCACACACGGCTTTGTTGAAGTTCGGCGCAATAACTCGGTTGTTGAACTGGGCAACATCGAAGTTTTGTTCATCTTCAAGGGTGTCGGTGATCAATTCCCCTTGGTAACTCACTCGCTCTACCTGCTCACCTTGAGCAAAATAAATACCTTCATTACTGCGCTCTGTGGTGATTTTAATCGGGGGTTCTTGGTCGGTTAGGAAGCCATCGATCACCGCTTTGCGGTAGCTGTAGCGGTAGACAGGTGTATCGAAAATCTCAACGGTATGCAGTGCTGGCGTCGCAGTTAAGCCAACTTTAACTGCATCGAAATGATCGATAATCCGACGATACGCCGAGATAAAGTCATTCTGGCTCCGAAATGCCATCTCACCTTCGGTTTGTTCTTTATCTAGAATGTAACCACGGTGTGCTTCATCGACAATAATGCAGTCGTAGCGCCCGACCGGCATCACTTCATCACTTTGCAGTGTACGTTTAACCAATGACTGCACGGTAGCAACATGGATTTTGGTGCTATCTTCTGGGAATTTGTCGGTTAAGCCCTGAATATTGAAAATTGAATTGAAGGTATCACCGCTGATACGGGTATCTTCAAACGAGTTCAGCGCTTGCTCACCGAGTGAACGACGGTCAACCAAGAACAGTACGCGCTTAAAGCGCTGCGATTGGATCAAACGGTACATCAAGGCAATTGCGGTTCGCGTTTTACCGGTACCTGTTGCCATTGCCAGCAGAATTTCTTGCTGGCCTTTGATGACTGCTTGTTCAACAGCTGCGACGGCTTCTTCCTGGTAATAACGCAGACCAAGCTCGCTCATGTCGTCATTTTGACTAAACCAGCTATTGTGAACATGAAGATCGCTTTCTAGTTTTGCAATTAACTCTTCTGGGCGATGCCATGCGGGTAAGGCTTTTGGCAAGTTTGAGTTATGGCGGACATCGCGATACCAGATCCCGCTTTTGGTTTTATTGGTTGCACGGTAGTCACGCCCATTAGCAGAGTAACAAAACGGAATATGGTAGGTATCAATGCCGTTGGAGTCTTGCCAAGTGACACGGTAGCTTGGCAACTGTTCAGCTATTTGGTGTAGCGCATGATCATCGTTAGCAGCCGCATCGGTCAGTTCGGACTGCAACAATTCAAAATCGAAATGTTTGCTGTAGCGGTACGATTCTGGCAGTTTGCCAGCAACGTCAATATTGTTGCGCTTGGCTTCAATAACAGCGACGGGTTTTAGCCCAACAAACAATACATAGTCTGCAAAACCAGTATGCCCTGTTTCATCAGTGCTGGTTGGCCATTCCGCAATGGCGATATTACGCCCGACTTGTGGGCGGGTACCTTGGGCATAACGTAGGTTCAGGCTGTCAGCATCCCACCCTGCTTCGCGCAGTTGGCGATCAATAAGATAGCGGGTTTCTTGCTCTGACAGATCCAGCTTACGCGCGGCCGCACGCTGGTTAATTTGCTCGCGGTACTCTTTACGCTCACGCTCGGTTTTCTTGGCAAGCTCTTCGTCTTTGGCTTTCAGTTGCGCTTCTAGAGCAGCAATACGGGCTTGAGTTTGTTCTTCGGTTTCTTCCTGCTTGCCTTCGAGAATCGAGATATAGCCATTTAGCGCGGTGAGTTTATTCTTTTGCGCTTCAAGCTCTGACGTTGATTGGGTTTTCTCGTTCAGTGCATCAGCCAGTGCTTGTTTAAGCGAAGAGATCTCGCTGTTGTATTGCTCATCGCCGCCACTATCGGGCAACTCAAACACCGGTACGGCAAAGTCAAGGTTTTTGGTAACCAAGCGGTAATACCAAACGCTAACTTTGAACGCGATACGCAGCATCATTTCTGCATCGTTCAAGTCATCATGGTATTCGTGTACCGCTTTGTTACCCACTTTACGTAGCTGATGAAAGAACTTGATGATGTTGTCATCAACCCATGAAATCCGGGACAAGTCGCGAATCAAATCGACTTGGTTTTCTGGGATCTCCATATCCAGTAACTTGGCAATGTGCTTGGCTGACGCCTCGCCAAACATGCGCAGTTTTACCAAGGTGGTATTGGGATCATCCGGGTAGTTTTTCTCTGCTGCATACGCAACGTTGAAGAGAATATCGTTAACCCCTTTCAGAAACTCAAAGTTCGATTTTTTCATACTTGTTCCTAGCGCTTTTCAACTTGTTACATCTTACACCATAGTTTTTGTAAGGGCATGTTTTGTAAATCAAAACCGTGATTAACGGTTAATATTCAACCTCTAATTGTTTAAAATATTGATGAACTTCAACAAACAGATCTTTTGAAAATTTAAGCGCGGTCTCACTAGTACGTTTATCTAATTCGGCATATAACACAACCACATTGGCCAAGTTCACTTTACCTTTCCTATGTTGCAAATAACCAAAGGCCTTGTTGTATATTTGTAAATCCGTCCAGCTATCAAAACTATTGCACCTCATCATTGCAGGAACTTCTACAAGTCCTGATACAAACTCATCAACGGCATAAAGCATTTTCTCAGAGACAACTGATATTTTTATTCCAAAACGCTCAGCAGCCTCCCGCGCTTTTATATGTCCATCTTCAGCAGCTTTAGCTATCAACTGTTCTCCATGCTGCCGATTAGCGCTAAGTAATAACTTAGAACCCAACTGCCACATCGCTTCGGGGTTACCCTGATTTGCTGCTTTCTTGATATAGAGTTCGTGGTTTTCATCATTGCCTGTTTGCTTGGCGACCTGCGCCTTAAACAGGTACACATTGCTGCGCTGCTGGAGCCCCGACTGCTCACCATACTTCGATGTTTTAAATTCGTAACGCCAGAACAATTCAACCCACTGCTCAAGTTGAATAGCACGCTCTGCCAACATGGTTTGATTGGGTTTTTGCAGACCCTTTTTATCAGAGTAATAACTGACAGATTTAGGGATCCCCGCGAAATACACCACACCATCATTAGGTGTCACTCGGAATTTTGTCCGCAGCATTTTTTCACAAAAGTATTGCCACAGAATCATATGGTCGTGGACTTCTGTTTGTGGCAAATCACGAATATCAGCAAGGCACTCAAAGTCACCATCGAGTAAACGCTTGGCATTCCATTCTGTGTTCTTAAAAAAACGCGTCTCGCTTAAGTCACCACGCAGTACTTCAACTACCAGAAGCCTGTCTAATTCAAAAATGATAACTTCTGCGCACTGTTCTGTTGCGCTTTTGAAGGTATTAACCTGCTGAGATAGCGTGAGTCCATGCCTTTCAAGAAGGCGATAAGTATTGCTGGGTAAAAGCACACGAATACGGCTGAACTTTTCGCTGTAGTTTGACCAAAATTGCGTTCGGCTACGAATTTGCTTACGTTGCTGATCGTCAATATCCAGCTCATTTGCGCAGCTATCGCTGCATAACCTTTTTGCAATTGCATCTAATTCAAAATAGCTCGATAGCGAGAAAGCACTCTTTAGCCTTTCTCTAGAGCTATCTGATACTTCATACCACAAACTTTCATCGACGTTAGGTAAGCAGTTCTCACTCAGTAAGGTTTTTAACTCACCTCGATACAAGTTGTCGCAATATTGCTGAATTAACGCATCACAAAATTGTGCTTTATCTTTAATGGCATTAAATGAGTTGAAACAGCGCTCTAACCAATCTTCGGTCGCTTCCGTAACACTTCTAGGGGCGCATTCGACTAAGGCAACAGGTAACTGTTTTACGTACTGATTTGCATTAGGCAACATCAATTTTTTTACGCGCCGCTTAGGAGTCGAATCATGCTCATAGCAACTATTTGCTAAGTATGACCAATCTTTACCTTTGACAGCATTTAGCCAATCAATCCTGTCTGCATCTAACGCATTCAGGCCCGGTACATGGCGTACCACATCCATAGTATTAAGCAGCGGCTTCACCATAGTCGTCGGTAAGCCTTCAACGGCTAAGCCAGCTTTAAAAAATGCAATATTGCCGAGCGTATCGTTAGTACAGATAGCAAGCCAAATAGCACGACAGGCATCATATTGTTGTTTTTCAGTGAGCCCGCTCCAATGATGTTCATTTTCAACCACATCTAGCCATTCAAGCACTGAGATTTCAGCCGTTTTGCCCTGATCAACCAAAGCAACCAACTGCTTCAATGTTCTTGGTGGAAAAGCAGGCAATGGCATACCTGCTAGAGACATCTCATAGAACTCGTCAAAAGACAGATGATCGATACTGTTTGTTCCCGGCACCTTAGGCGCACGGAAAGTAAATCCCTTATTTACCGACACGCTCTACCTCAGAAAAATAGCCCAGGAACTCTTCATCTTTAAACTGGAAGCGGAACTTCACCTTACGATCAGCCGGGTCGGTTTTGTCTTGATTCGCCTCAATCGGCCCACGCCCCGAAATCGCCACCTTCTCGAAGAACGGTGGTTTGTGATCAAACTGCATACTGCTGATGTATTTCGACACACTGTTGGCACGCAGCACACTTAACTCCATATTTCGTTCAAAACGACCTTCAGAACTTGAATGGCCTTCGATTACAATGCGAGAAACTTCCTCCGCTGTTGCTTCAGACTGGAAGATGACATTCGAGTAAATAGGAATAAACTCATTCAAGAAAGCCTTACCAGAAGCCTTCAACTTATAATCGTTATGGTCGAACAAAATAGAATCCATAATCGAAATATCACCGGTGGTCGAATCGGCTGTCACTTCGATACCTGCACTTTCCAGCGCATCGTTTATGCCTTTAATGATAACGATTCGGGTATTTTGGCTTTCCTCATGGGCCTCTGAGATCTGCACCAAGGCGCTGATCAGCAGCAGTGCAAAAATCATCAGAAGAACTGACATCAAGTCACCAACGGAGAGCCAAACTCCTGACTCATCCGCATCATTATTCGCTTTGGTTGCCCGCAGTGCTCGCATTATGCTTCAACCTCATCGGCTTCGAACTCACGACGTTGAACTTGGGCATTAATCAGGTAACCAGCGGCCTGTGATAGTTTGTTATGGATTTTGCTGGCCGAGTCATCAAAATCTTTGAAGAAGACTTCAAAGCTATTATTAGCACGAGTGAAGTAATCATCCATTGCTTTAGGTAACCCTTCAGTGACATCGTTGAAGGTCGATGCGGCTTTAGAGTATTCACGCTTAAGGTGTGCAATTTCTTTGCTCATTGTTTGAGCCGCATCTTGCAACTCTGCCATCTTCGATGCTTCATTCAAACCAATTGCTTTCGCTACTTTCTCAATAGTTTGCGCCGACTTTTGTAAATGCTGGTGCTGAACCGTTAGCTCTTCAAGCAAACCATGTCGTGTTTTGTACTCACTTTCAAATACGTTTTTGAAGTTTTCTACCACGCCATTTAGGCCATCACGCTGTTTACCCAAGCTAGTTTCAAGCAAATTGTTTTGTTGTTCAAAGTAACTAGTTAGGTTCTCCTGATATTGCTTACGGAAAACATCAAGTTCTTGCTGGACGGTTTGAGACATCGACTGCACTTTGCTATCGATATCACCCAATCCGTTTTCTAGCTCGACACGTGCCGAGTTCATTAGTGTTGACGCTTCGCTGCCCACTTTTTCAAGTACGTTAGTCTGTTGTTTGAAAGCATCACTCGAACCATCAATTAAGGTGTTGATACGTATTTCCACCCCATCGAAAAGCTCTTTCTCCATTTTCTGACGCTCTTCCAAAGCCGTATTCATTGACTCTTTAATACCTTCAAAAGAGTTGGCTGCTTTGATTGCACTGTCTTCGAATGCATCACGCTGCTGAGCAAGACCTGTTGTTGCACCATCAAGCATGGTTTGGACTTCTTTGGCGATAGTGCTCATCGCACCCTGAGTATCATCTTTAAAGCTAGAAAGAATGTCTTTCAAAGAAACGGCAAACTCTTGCAGCTTAGTCATTGTCTCTTGCTGGAACTTATCGATAGTCTCTACCGTTTCAGCAGTACGGGTGATGACTAGCTCAACATTGCTATTAAGTTGTTCTGATACTTGGTTATTGGCAGAAACCGCGGCAGAGGTTTTCTCAAGTTCAATAACAACAGGAGCTATAAGCTCTGCTTTCATTTCAGCAATAATTTCTTGCAATAGTTCTTTCTGGTTCTGCTCTTTAATATCTTTTAGCAATGCTAGTTCATCACGGATCTGCACCATTGTGGGTGCAAGCTGACTCTCAATAGAGTCTGTCATCGCCGTTGATATCGTAGAAGCGATTTTATCGCCATCGAATGAATGACTTAGCTGGCTAAATTGACCGAGAAGCTGGTTAAAGTTTCCACCCAGTGATTCCATCGCTGCAGCTGAGCGTAGCTGTGCGTCAATCACATCCTGCTGGCGTTCACCTGAAAGGTTCTTCAAATAATGAATGACACTCGCTTCCGAGTAGTTCTGAGTTAGATGGTTACTAAATTTTGATAACGCTGATTGCTGAAAGTGCGCGGAAAACTTCATCCAAATCATGAAAAAAGCTGAACACATCAAGCCGACAAGTGATGTATAGAATGCGGTATTCATCCCTTCAAGCAGCTGCATGGCAGTTGCAAGCAGCTCTGTAGAATCGCCAGCCATTGAAAAGCCACTCAAACCAAGCGTGATCCCGATAAAGGTACCGGTGATACCGAAGCTGGTCAGGATAGCAGGGATTAGCTTATATTTGCCGTCATCAAGATCTGGGGCCATTTGGCTGAGTGCTGATTTGGCAAGCAAGAGGCTACCTTGCTTATCGAATGTCACTCGCTGGTCAACCCGGTCATAGACGAGGTGCTCTGTTACCCAGTTCTGCTGCCTTTGGCTAAAGTCTGTAAATTGAACCGATGAACCTTTGGCTTTATCGGCAATTAACATGAGCTCATTGATATGGGCTTTTGACTGACGCAGTGTCATCATGCTCTTAAACAAAGCAAAAATGAATATAGCGCCAATGACGATAACGATTAGCTCAGTGGTCACAAAACTAATTGCAGAAGTGATAGTTGAAAGTATTGATGACATGTTTTTCTCAGCGATTTAGTAATGATTCGATTTCTTCTTGGGTAAAAATGTCGTTAGCAATCCTTGCAGGTAAGTGCTCTGCATCTTGCCTAACCACTCCATTAACAACGACAGGTGTTTTCAACCTAACGCTGTATAGCATCTCTTCATGCTGCTCATTATCTGACGCAATCCGTAAATGGGTATCAGAAGGGAACTCACGCAATAGTGTTGCCTGCAATGATGACTTGGTCCAACGTAAAGACTGTGTTGGGCCAAACTCAGCACCAAACTCATCTTTAGACAACTTCCATGCATGGTTAACGGTAATCACGCGCTCTAGAATTTCATCTAGTCTTATCAGCATTATTTGGATTCTCCTACCAACGTAAGTTACTCGCTTCCGATTTATAGTTAGCTAAAAATTCATCGGCACTAACAACATGCCAACCTTCATGATTAGCTTCTTCTCTATCATGATTAGAGACAGCAATACCAAACTTATGCTTTGGCCAGGCTAATTCTATTTTGGCGACAATCTCACCAAAACCATCTCCAATGTAATAGCCCACATCAGGCAATTTCGTCCCAAACTGCTTACACGCGTGAATGGCACCATGCAAACCAGGGTCAGCAACTGCAAGCAATGCATCCCACCCGCTGATGCTATTGAGTAAGCCTTGCTCTTGGCGCAGGTCATTAATCAACTGACGAATGTCGTGCGCGACAAACATATGGTCATGCTTGGCCTGCTTACTATGGCAGTCGACACACAAGGCTTTTAAATTGGAAGGCTTATTATCTGATTTAACACCGTTAATATGATGTGTATGCAGGTGAAGACGGTGCTTACTCATATCAACTCGGCATTCTTCACACTTAAACTCTTGGGCAACTTTGTAATGCGATGATACGCGCTGCCAGTCATCGGTATAGCCTGTTTGAGCGGTTGCTGCTTGACGCTGAGGCATATGCGGAAAGAACGAGCTATATGTTGAAAAGAACTCATTAAGGTCAAACTTTTGCACAATCGGATAGATACTAGAGCCAGTATTGCACCCTTTGTAATTTAACTGGCGTAAACAGTTTTGGCACACTTTTAAGCGCGCTTTCATTTCTCCTCTGCCATTACCAGTAGAAACAATGAATTCCCCAGAAGTATCGTTCGTTACAACGTATCGCTCAAAACGCCCACTCGCTCTCATACTTTTCAGGGTGCTACAGTCTGAAACATGAAAACGAGCACTACTGCCGTTAGCTTTGATATAAAGTAAAACCTGTCGGCCTTGGTAACTAAGCAGCCCAGAATCTACTTCAATATCTTTTAACTCAACCTCTTTACCTTCACTAAGTTCTATACCTATCTTATCGATATTGGTAGGTACATAATCAAGTGTGAATCCTCCCTTTTCTTTAGGCTCCATCTGCTGAACAGCAGCCATCAACGCTGAAAAATTAACTGACAGTTTCATCAGCCCCCCAAAATTTTACGAATTTGAGTTTCGGCGTTGGTGATCACCCTAAACGATACGCGACGGGATTTTTTCTCATCTTCTACACCATTCGAATCCATGATAGTTTTCGATGAAGAGTAACCGACAGCAGCAACATGTCCTTTTACCCAGTCATAGTGGCTCGTTTTTACAGGCGATAAATCCATCACATAACTCAGAACTGTACGAGTACGTGATTGGGATAAGCGCATATTGTTGAAATATGCTTCACTATCAGATGAACCGTGATTCCAGCGGCTTGACGTATGCCCTTCGATACGGACTTCCTGGATACTTGGCTTGTAGGTATTCAACACGGTTAAATATCGAGGAAAGAAATCATCCAAGATCACCTGGA
Organism: Photobacterium satsumensis; assembly: GCF_050336935.1. NCBI lineage: Bacteria > Pseudomonadati > Pseudomonadota > Gammaproteobacteria > Vibrionales > Vibrionaceae > Photobacterium > Photobacterium satsumensis. The sequence continues at coordinate 559,063 of NZ_JAKJSK010000007.1, read as the reverse complement.
ATTGGGGTGTCAGTGTTGCACGCCCATTCGCAAACAGAACTTCAGGCGCAGTAAAATTAAAGCTCAAACTTTCGCGATCAATTTCAGCCCCCCACTGCTGCAAATCCGTTTCAAACTCCTCAAGCAAAGCTAAGTAGATAGCCTGCTGGTTTTCTTCATAGGTAACTGCGACTTCTTTTATTTTATCGCGTTCAATCATGGCATCGCGCATTAACGCAACAGATATGAAAAGGAACACCATCATCAGACCTGCCATCAGGTCTGATACTGACATCCAATGTTCACCACCTTCAGATTGTTTTGTCGTTGCCCCAAATACTTGCTTCATGATTAACTCGCCATACGTGATGAACTAACGACATTATTCATCTCACGCACCAGCTTCTGGTAGTCACGAGTAAACTGCTGAGTAATGGTTGCAAGTGCTTGGCCCATTTCATTCATGGTACGGTTGATCTCTTGTTGCATTTGGGCATCAAGGTATTCAACCTGTTTTTCTACTGCACTACCGGTTTGACCAACGCTTGACGTAATTTGATCTTCTAGGCTATCAAATGTGCGTTTGACCGCTTGGGCTTGGATTTGGAACACTTCTTCTAGGGAGGTCTCAAGTCGTTGCTGCATTTGATTAATCGCGGCTACAGATGCATCTTGAGCGGCTTTAGTATCACGCGCTAATTCGTTGTTCGCTGTCGTTAGAATACGTCCTGTTTCAGCTGAATCTTCTTTGATGCCTGATACGAGTGCACGAATTTCACCATTCAGCTCAACCATCATATCTTCCAGGTTCTGACGAACATTGTCTGTGGTATCAGTGATGTTGTTAGCCATCTGGTTTAGAGTGCCAGAGGCTGTGCCTACATTGGTTGTGATGTCTTGAGCACTTTCGGCTAACTTACCGCTGATATCTTGCGCACCGCGCATCAACTCTTCTGAAACCTTGTTTGCTCCACCTTCGATTTCAGTTTTCATCGTGTTGATACTGGTATCTGCGGTATGGCTAAAGTTATCAATAACACGCTGAGACTCTTCCAGCATCTCTTCATAATGCTTAGAAGCGGCTTTGACAGATTGACCAATTGTTGAAATTGTTTCATCCATGTGAGCTTGAATTTCAGGCATTGCCTTAACAGCTTGATCTCTTAGATCCTTGAAAGCTTCTAGACGATCTTCCAGTTCTGTAACTTGATCGTGCCCCAGTTCCATTACTGTATGAAGTTTTTCCATCGTTGCAGGAATTGCTTCCGCACGCTCGTTAATGCTTGCTACTGATTTCTCGGTAGAAGAAATAGCGTCAACCCCCAGCTGGTATTTAGTTGCCATATCTTCCAGCTGATGACGGTAGTTCTCCTGCCAGTCCACCAGCTTTTTAACTGACTCATCCAGGCGTTTAAAGTTTTCACCGAATTGCTCGGTAAGCTTGTCATTAAATTCGACAATAACTTCTTTCAGAGCGTTAATTACCTGCTCTGTTGCTGATTTAGACAGAAGATCGCCGAACTCTTCCATTTTCTGCCAAAGCTTGGCTTGGAAAGCATCATGCTTTGAATCTTGTTGTTTTGCATGCTCAACCAAAGCTTCATTGGTACTGGAAATACTTTCAAGCTTAAGGCTGACTTGCTTGTTGCCATCATTAACATCAGAGCGAAGCAAACGTATTTGCGAGCCAAGTGATGACTCTTCGTCACCTTTTATAGATTTAATGATTTCTTCAGAAGCTTCGAGTTGCTTCACCATGACATGGTGGATTTGTTCTGGGCCGACAGCCTCTGCAATGGCCTCGTCACTTCCTCGATTGATAAAACCAGCGATACCTTTAAACAAAATTGAGGTTGCCATGCCCATCAAACTAGTCAGAAAGGCCGTTTTTAGACCGCCCAAAAGCAACTCAATGCTGCCATCAATATTTTTAGGATCAAAATCCATCAAGCCGACGACAATGCCAGCAAATGTACCCAGAATACCCAGTGATGTTAGTAAGTTAGGTGTGCTTGAAGTAAAGCCGTCAAATTTACCAAAGTAATAAAAAATTAATGATAGGCTGAAGATAGCCAGAATTGATATGATAAAAATATCAGAAAGAAAATTGGCGCTAACACTAGAAATGAGGTTGGAAAGGAATTCAGTCATTTTGTTTTGCTTGTGATTTTTGTTAATAGTAGTGGTGAAATTTAGAACCACAGATTATATATATCAATATTAATAACTCACTTATAAGCAACACAATTAATATTAATTATAATTTCATTTATTTCAATGCATTACCATCTAATACTTATCCAATCACTTTGTACCCACTCCATTACTTCGTCTAAATTAACCCAGCCTGAGTATGTAGATATTTATATCATTGTGTCACATTTTTGACACCTTGAAAATGCGCATTCGTGCCTAAGTTAAATGACGATTTTGAATAACTACCACATTTATGTTTCTACTTGTTAATAAATACACATAAAAAATATATTTCACCTATTAACTCAATACATTACGTTTCATGAATTAAGGAGGAACATAACCTTTAATTAAATCACACCACAAGTAAGTAACACAGGTCACTTTGCGACACTTTATCGTTATAAACCAAGTCAGGTTACTCATACCTGACTTACCATAAACAGTATACCATTCGATTTAAGTGATACTCAAATCTTCGCTGACTCATGCCGCCTCCATACGAGAGATAATTGCCTCAAGCGGCAGCTCCTTGTCACGGATCATCGCAACAACAGCTTCAATGTCTTGTTCACGGTTCTGCGCCATTGCTTGATTGATATCATCAATCAACATTAGTGCTTGTGCCTTAGTTAGGTTACGCAGCAAGCTAACCCGATTGTTTGCTGACATCGCCATAAGTTCACCAGCAGAGTCTGTTGTATGACTTGACTTGGCCGTATGTTGCTTAGCCGTTATCTTTTCGGTCGATCCATTGGTAATTGACACCACTTTTTCTTGTTCAACTAACTCAGAATCATTTGATTGAGCACATGGCTCTGCTTCGTCTTGCTGATACTTCAATTTGCTATCTAGTAATTCAGAGTAATAGGCCATGGTAGGCATCATAAAATTAAGATGCTTACCAATTGATTCCTCGATTTCTTTCATTTCTTTTGGCTTGATGTATGAGCCTTGTTTACGAGCCTGTAGCGCTAATGAAATAGCATGTTTAATTACACCTGTTCGAAATGTAGAAGTAACGCCAAGCTCTTTGGTTTCTAGAACCTTTTCTTCTTCTTGAGACTTCATTACTTCTAATCGAGCACGAAGTGACTTCACGCAGCCACCAATAAGCTTATCCTGCGAAAACTTAACCATATTCGGTAAAATAGGTTTTTCAGGCTGCTCAGCTTCAATACTTTCCTCTTTACTAGCCCTTAGCTCGCGCTTTACTTCAGCCATGAAGTTATTGATTGACTTACAGTCAGATGGCGTTGAACCGGTATAAATCGGCCTTTCAACACCATCAATTAAAATTTTAAGGTGGTTACTCTGTGTCCGCTCATAAGTAAAAGGCGTTTCAGTGCCAAGCAAATCAGCCAGGAATTTAATCGCTCGTTTTTGGTATTTACTGTAACTTGTTTGCTTACACATGATAGGCCTCTTTTCATTCTCGATTGAATAAAGCCATAGTAACTAACAAGAAAATTAGTAGGTGTTTATAAGCTTACGAATATTTAATAAGGCCAACTATTTAGAGCGTCATTTTCACCCATTTATGTCTCACCACTCCCCCACCAGCAATCGGCTTTTTATACCTTTGATTTGTAGCCCCATCGCCTCAAACACATCTTCGAAGTTGCGGCATTGTGGTGGTAAGTTTGGTAGAGAGAGCACTGCTTCATCGAAGAAGCGGGTCTGCTCCTGCTCAGATTGCCAAGCGAGTTGCCACCATTCCAGAATACGCTCTTTTGATTCGCTTAGGCGGTGTGACTTAGGTACCCGATCGCTTTTACTCAGGTTTTCACCAGTTGTAGTTGGCAATAAGTTCCATCTGTCGTTGTTTGGCCAATAGGCAAACGGCAGACAGTGATCAACATGGTATTCCTTGCGGAGTTTGGTGCCGCTCCATACGCTTTGGATTTCTGTGCCGCACTGGCGGAGGTTATCAACTTTGTTACGGATAGCCCTCGTGTCATGCTTTTCATCAACCCAAATCAAACAATTGTGGTAAGTCTGTAAGTCGATATCTCTGGCTCTGTTACTTTCGTAACGCTTCATTTCAGAAACCCATTGGTTGACCACCAAAGGCTCAATCCAACTGCTGTATAAGCGCAAGCAATCCCAAAGGCTTTCATCAAGGATGAAGCTACCAAAGCTCGCCAAGAAGTCACTGTCGATGAAAAAGGATGATAAAGACTTGCGCTGTTTAGATGCCTTTACCATTTCAAACAGACGATTGTCTTTTGCACCTTGATAAATGAAAGTCACAGGGCCGCTTTTGATCGTTGCCAAACTATCTGAAATTGATTTTTGCAACGCTTTTGCATCATCACCAGTGAACAATGCGCCTATGGCCAGATCGTCTGCGGTTAAATGGGTAAGTTTTCTCCACCCTTCATCTTTAACAAATCCAAGCCCCCTGCTGGTATTGCTGTTTTGCTGAATACCTATCGAGTCACCAAAATCGATATCTAACAATCGCTTGAACTGCCTAATCCAATAAAGCGCTACTAATCCTTGTGGCAAGGCAACCTTACCATCTGCGCGGTCTAATACCGCTCCTGGGTGAGCATCAGCAATACGGAGAAGCGTTCGAAGTAAAGCCAGCTTGTATGTCGCTGCTTTCGCATCATTGACGATGATGTGACGTACTTTGGTGAGATCACCTGAGCCGTCATCAGGAAGGTTGAGAACCACCGTCTGCCACTGGACGCTACTGCGCCCCATAGCATCGCTTCCTAAGTCCGTCTTCAAACAAACATGCAGCGCACGCTTTTTGGCAAGTTGTTCTATTTCTTCAGCAGAAACACCATGATTTTTCCGGCTATCATCAAAATCGCCATGGCGAAGTGTAATGATCAGTTTACCGTTAGGTGCAAGAAGGTTACTTAACTTTCTAAAAGTGCGTTCGCGTTCTGAAGGCGGTATATGCATCCAAACAGCAGAGAGTAAGATAAAGTCGAAGCGGATACCGAGAGAAATGACTTTTTTTAGCTCAGGAAGATTATCGTCAAGCCAGACAACTTCCTTTGATTGGGTATACTGTTTACCGATCTCACGAAGTGCTTCAGCTGGCTCAACGGCATACACTTCACAGCCATGTTCGGCAAACCACAATGCATCACGCCCGCTACCTGCACCAATATCTAAAACACGAGGCTGTTTACCTATATCATCTGCAATAGGCCAGTACTGCTTCCAGCTAGAATGCACATTTTCAAATGTGAGTTTCTGGTAATCCTGAGCTAAACGAGAGGCATTGTTATGGTAAAAGCTATCTTTCATAGAATTGGCTGCATGATGACGACGAACGTTTTATTTCATCACTTTATCTTACATTTTAGCAAGTTAAAGTGATGATTATCATTATTATAGTAACTATTGAAGCTACAGCGGCTACCGGATTTATGCGCAGTATCGGTTTTCTATATGCAGATTTTGAACGTTATTGAACTGTGCCATTAACCCCGCGGGCACACACTCCCCTGCCGAGTAATCATCAATGGCTGACAGTTCGCTGATCACCAGCAGCAAGATTTCCATGGCGACAGCGATATCGTTTGCGGCAAAGTTTGCCAAGGTCTTCCAACGGCGGCCAGACTGGCCATCTGCTTGTATGGTTGATTCACATACCTTGAGGCTAATTGGCTTAAAGTTATCGTCATCACAGGTGCTGTCTTTTAAACCAAAGAAGTCTATCGGCATCACCGAGCCCATACGTACCTTCGCGCTGACTTTGGTCAGTGTGTCGAGGCTTAGGTAACAGTCTCGCTCTACCCCTTCACTGATCATCAACCCTTCTACATATACCAACACGCCTTGTGCCAAATGGTCATCCAAACATACCGCCCCGTTCTTCAGCGATACATAAGCTTGCTTCAATTGGTTTCTTGTCAAGTTCACGGTTGGTCACCTATTTATTGATATTGTCAGTACTAGCCAGCTTTTCAGCCTTCAACTTGCTTCTCAGGAGAACAGTTACTTTCTTCTTCTATAAAAATATGTTTCATCGCAGTATTGTCCACATACACAGCAAAATTTCACCACTAAAGTTTTGTGGACTTTAGAGCTAACACTCGTTCGCTCTTAATTCACTCAAAGCAAAGCAATTTTGTGCGATCAAGTTGCGTTTTATACCACTAAATAGCTTAGTACCACAAATTTCGACACCTACTCAAAACAAGTACAATCACTTTATCTACTCATAATGATTATGTAAACCTGTTGATTTGAACAGTATCTTACTGCTTTTGATTATGTATTTGATTTGGTTAGTTTAACTTCCTTTAACTGGGTGTGATCTTTATAAATATTCTTGCTTCTACTGATTTTCGGTATATATTATGGTCAAGCAAAAGTACTGGATAAATACACATGACCTCATACAACAACGCTGGAGCACCACACATGGATGTCGAGAAAAAGCTCAATGCCGTTGGCTCGGCACAACGTGAACGGCTAGCCTTTATAGACTTTGCCCTTTACTTCCTTGGTGAGGTCACAAGGAAAGATTTGATAGACCGCTTTGCCGTTGGCCATGCCGCTACTACCCGGGACTTTGCGCTTTATAAAGAGATTGCACCGGATAACCTCAAGCTGGATATGCGATCTAAAAAGTATTACAAACAACCTGATTTCAGCCCGGTCTTTAACCTGGATCTAAAGAAGACACTCGCCACAATCTCGCTGGGCTATGGTGATGGCTTCTCTGGCCATCAAGACTTTCCAATTCAGTGTGAGTCCCCGACGCCACTTACCGTTCCTCGTACGCCTATCATGGCAGCGCTGTGTGAAGGGATTTACCGCAACAAGCTGCTTGAAATTGAGTACATCTCGACCTCCAGCGGTAAAAATCGTCGTGTGATCGCCCCTCACAGCCTGGTCGACTCGGGAAACCGCTGGCATGTACGCTCTTTTGACCGCAAAAATACACAGTTCATGGATGTGGTCTGTAACCGCGTACTGTCTGTGAGCATTCTTGATGAAGAGCCAACAACAGAAGAACGTATTGAAGCGGATCGCCAATGGCAAAAATACATCGAAGTTGAACTGATCCCCCACCCACAACAAGGGAACCCAGAAGCTATCGAGCTGGACTATGAAATGAAAGATGGCAAGCTGACCCTTGAAGTCCGTGCCGCTCTTGCAGGTTACCTATTAAGGAAGTGGGAAGTCGATTGCAGTGAAGATGGCCGGCTGCACGAATATGTCGGTTATCAGTTGGCGTTAGCTAACCCGCAAGCACTTTACCAAGTAAATAGCGCGACGCTAGCGCCGGGATACTGTTCGAAAAATAGGTAATAAAAAAGGCTCCTAGGAGCCTTTTTTAATTAACGCTATTGATAAAGTTCTTTCAGTTTAAGCGCTTCCTTCTTACCAGGAATAGCTTGCTGATCATCTATAACAGAAGCTTGCTTTAATGGCAGCAGTTTCGCTGACGCTTTCTTTTTACCCTCAACGGATTGTGTTTCACCGTCACGAATTAGGTAATTTCCTGAAGCATGGGCGCTGTTAATGACGTCGTCATATTTACTCTCAACGTGAAAACGTAAAGAGACGTTATCAGTAAACGTGCCCTGTTCAATATCACTTGAGTATGGGCTCTGACGGAACAAGTAGTTGAAACGTTTGTTGTCAATGGCAACGTTGTCGCTCAGTACCAGTGCTCCTGGGTTAAAGTTATCGGTGAAACCGTCCATGTTATTGTTAAATGACAAGCTGTTTTTAACAACGTGTGAAACCGGAATGCCCTCGCCGCCCAGTTTAAAGCCGTTACCAATAGTGCCGCCTTTGTTGGAGACCTCTAATGTACGACCATTGTTAAACGCAATGGAATCAATAATGGTTACGGCACCGTTTGCACCATCTTCAACTTTGTTAAACAAATCCCAGCCATCATCGATATTGTGGTGAGACAAGCAACGAATAAAGGTGTTCCCATCGCCAATTCGCATCTTGGCTGCAAATCCGTCAGCATTAATCTGAGATGGGTCCATATTGTTATAGCTCTCACTATCAATAACCGTGTTATGGCTGGCCCATAGTGCACGACCGATATTTTCCGGCGAGGTAATTTGGAATCCTGTATCAGGCGCGCTATGTGTCACCATTTTTTCAAATGTGTTGTGGCTACCATGAACAATAAACTGGGCGTGAGCTACCTCGATATTGTGGTAATGCCAGTAGTTGGCATCATGATGGAACTCAGTGACAAAGCGTACCTTATCGCCCACAGCTCGCAGTGTCTTCACTTCCTCAGCAGTACCGCTTGCCTTCACCGGAATAGTGATACCCTCGTAGTCACCGTCTTGAAGCAAAATCGTACCACCAGCAGGTAACAGCTCGATGGCGGTGGTCAAGTCAAATGGATTAGTGGAAGAGCCATCACCGTCGGCCGAACCGTTATGAGCAACGTATAGTTCCATCGGATTAGCGGAAGGAATAAATTCGACATTGTAAGAAAGCGTCTGGCTCTCCAGCTCAGGGCCTTCAACGGCAGTGAAGACTAGCTCCAGTTCATTTTCCGCTTCATTAAGGTTAATCAAGTGATGGAAAAGATCACCTGCCGTTACCGACTTCTTCACAACCGATGCGCCGTTGCGCTTTAACTCAAACGTGCCGGTGTAATTAGCCCGAGCCTGAACAGGGAATTCTTTCACCAGAGAGCGCTCGTAGGACGCTTTCTGCAAAACTAGCCCCTCCTGCTTGGCTTCATAAAGCGGCGCATCAACAGTATCGGCCTCTGACACTTCCAGAGATACATTACTGACCTTCATTTTTGCATTACGTGATGCAAAAAAACCGACATACTGTGAGTCAGGGTTCTGTACTTCTACAATGTTTGCATTCGCGCCTTTAACTTCTTGGGTGATAGTTTCATCACCTTGGCGGTAACTCACCACAAACCCTTCGTTGGTGCGCGTTAACGTCATCTGATAACTTTCAGGTTCTCCGTAAGTTACACCATCGACATAGTCGACGCGGCTAAGCCGGTTTCCTGCTGTCCCCCATGGTTGGTAAACCCCCTCACGGTAAGAAGCATTAATATTCGTCATCCCATCATTAGTACGGCTATGAGAATGGAGTAAGTTCATTACCATGTTGGATGATGAAGGAAATTCTTCATGCCCTTCTGGTTGAGGAGCCAAGCGCTCCGCGCCCAAAATATCACGCACCATCAGCCCTGCACCTTCCTGGCGATTAGGCGTTGCACCGGTTTCAGGACCTAACTGCTCCAGCACCACATCAGCAGTTAGGATAAAGTTAGTGTCCGTTGGTAGCTCGGTATAATAAAACGTCAGACCTTCATGGGAATTGGCTAACTTGCCACCGCGGCTTTCGACAGTGAATTCTGGCTGAATCGATCCAGGCTTCACCGGTTGACCGTTTGCCGTTACTTGGTTCACGCCAACTTTTTCAGGCAAAATGGTCGAGCCGAAATTCATATCTGTCGACTGACCAAAGGTAATCGCTTTCCAAGTCAGCTCATCGACATTGATATCTGCGGCATAAACCGAAGGGGCGAATAACGTTCCTAACAATAGAGATAGAGTTGTTTTTTTCATCATTCTTCACCTAATTAAAAACTGTACTTCATGCCCAAACGGTAACGAATTGCGTAATCATCTTTATAGCCATCTCCGTCTTTATCGAACGTTAACGCCCCGACCTCAACAAATGGAACCCAACCACTTGATAAAAGAGAGTATTCACCAAAGAAGTTAATTAAATGGTCGCGATCCTTATCTTTCCATCCGCCTTTGCCGTCATCCAAATCTTTATATTCGAGATCAACCCCAACCTTACCCCAAGACAACTTATAATCAGTGACAAAGTTTAGCTGATGGTAAGAAGAGTCATCTCCAGAGACCGGGCGATCCAAACCGTAGCGGTACCGCAGCGATACCCCCCAATCGTCGGTGATTTTTGTAATACCCCTGATATTAAATTTATGGACCGTTTTCGAGCTAGATACATCTGCAGAATAACCCGGCTGGAGAGTGAAGTTATCGGCGACTTTATAGTTATAACTTACGCCAACCTCATGACCGCCACTCTTCATTTTACGGATGAGTTCGTCTTCTTCATGGCGCCACTTTGCTTCAACCGACAGGCCGATCCCATTATCAAACCGGTGCGAAATAGAGATACGGTCCCTATGCTTATCCCCATCACGATCAGGCATGTATTCATGCCTTAAATTGATCGTGGTTGCAAAAGCCGAAGTGGAAGAAATAACAGCAATAAGAGACAGAGATAACAGCTTAAGTTTCATTTTTAAAATACCGTTTTGTTTTATTCTGAACGTGATTTTATTTCAAGATAATTACAAACTGAAGACTTAAAAGATTAAAATGTGATCAGTAAAACGCCATTTCAATTTTTGTGACATGAAAATACGAAATATGTAGCAGTAATGATTTGCTATAATATTTAGTCGATCTTCGTGGCAGGAAATAGACTCAATTCGCTCCGCTATAAATGATAAAGGCTTAATACTTAGTGTTTTTTGCTTATATCTATCACTTACCTTTACTCTGTTTAACGCTCAGTTAAAGTGACGCCCGTGAACACAAGTTACAAAAGCACTAGATAGTTACATAAACACCCGACTCAATTTTCCCACTTGTACATGTTGTTAGACTACGCCCAAACCACAACAACATAAAAACAGGTGAACTATGTTTTCCAATAACACCATGAGTCATAGCGACAAGCGCATGATGAATGTGATTTTTGCACTTTCTGCGGCAGTGATCTTACTTGCGACCGTGCAAAACCATATGCCTAGCGGCATTATCGGCGCGATTGGCGTAATGGCCGTTGTCGGCTACATCCTCAATGTTGCTGGTAACAAAACCCCTATCGTTAACCAGTTCTTTGGTGGCGGTGCCATTGTTATCATTTTTGGCTCTTCCTACATTTTCCACAGTGGCCTACTTCCTCAAGAAACTGCCGATAGCATTACGAACTTTGTGAAAGATGGCGGCTTCCTGTCATTCTTTATCGCTAGCTTGGTAACTGGCTCAATTTTGGGTATGGACACCAATGTCCTAAAGAAAGCAGCACTTAAATATATCCCTGTGATCCTTGGCGGTGTAGCTTGTGCGTTCTTGTTTGCCGGTGTTGTGGGTGCAGCACTGGGTCACGGCTTTACGGAATCGGTCATGTTGATTGCCTTGCCTATTATGGGCGGTGGTATGGGTGCGGGCGCCGTACCTCTGGTTGAGATCATGTCGGGTAACACCGGAATGTCGACTGAAATGCTGCTATCAAAAATGGTTCCTGCCCTGGCTATCGGTAATGCGATTGCGATCGTAATGGCTGGCCTTTTGGATAAAGTCGGTAAGTTCTTCCCTTCCCTGACCGGTAACGGCCAGCTAATGCGCGGCAAAGTAGAAGAGAAACAAGAAGAAGCCGAAGAGCAGCCGATTTCAATCAATGTGCTGGGTGTGGGTGCCCTTCTAGCGATTACTATGTATTTCGTTGGCTCGATGCTGAGCAGTTTGATCAGCATGCACACTTACGCGCTGATGATCATCTTCGTTGCCTTGGTGAAAGTCGCGGGCTTCATGCCACGTGAACTTGAGCGTGCGGCACACGGTTGGTACAAATTCGTGGTGGATAACCTAACACCAGCTCTACTTGTCGGTATCGGTGTTGCTTATACCGACCTTAACCAAATCATGGACTCATTAAGCCTAGTTTACTTCCTGATGGTATTTGCCACTGTACTGGGCGCAATTGTTGGTACTGCTGTTATCGGTCGCTTGATGGGCTTTAACCCAATTGAGGCGTCTATTACTGCTGGTCTTTGTATGGCGAACATGGGCGGTACAGGTGATGTCGCGGTACTGGCAGCCAGTAAGCGTATGGAACTGATGCCGTTTGCGCAGATCTCCTCGCGGATCGGTGGGGCATTTATGCTGATATTAGCCACCATGATTATAGAGTTACTGAAGTAACGTCAAAGTGCTTAAGTGTACTGCCGGGTAGCGATGCTGCCCGGCATTTTTCATTTTATCGATATCTGTTATCGACATATTTATCTATAAACAGTTAGATAAAAGATATCTAGCACAGTATTCCCACCTCAATTGCAGTTATAATCCGTGTCAAATCCCGTGCTTAATCAAACTACCCGCTCAATGAAACTAAAGAGTTACCTTGCCCTGACAACCTTAGCAACGACGTCTTCAATCGTTGTCGTTGTGACGACCTTTATCTTCTACTTACTGCAAAACGCGCATATTAACGGTATCGAAGAAAGAGGCTTGGAGCTGGCACGGGTGCTCGCCCATGATCCCGTGGTGATTGAGGCGGTCAAAGCAAAGAACAATAACCAATCGTTCGAATTACAGGGCTATATCGAAGATATTCGCAGTAAAACCGATGCCTCGTTCATCGTTGTTACCGATCAGAAAGCTTTTCGTCTGACTCACCCAAATGAAGAAAAAATCGGGCTGCATTTTAGCGGTGACGACATTTACACCACCTTAAGCCGAGGGATCGATCATACCAGTGTCGCGTCCGGTACGCTGGGTAAAGCGATCCGTAATTTCTCGCCCATCCTTGATAACGGTCGCATTATCGGTGTGGTTAATATCGGCTATATGTACGACCGCAGCGTCGATATTTTGATGGAGCAGTTTGGCAAGATTGGCGGGCTTGTGGCGATTGTTTACTTACTGGGCGTCTCCATTACCAGTGCGTTTGTGTTTAAGATGAAGCGTACTTTCCTCGATTACGAGCCCGAAATTGTGGTCCATAAATTTCGCGAACGAGAGATGATCCTCAACAGCATTCGTGATGGCATTATCGCCATCGATAACAATCACTGTATTAGCACCATGAACCACAGTGCCAGCAAGATGATATCGATGGGGAAATTAGGGCCGCATGATTACATCAATCAACCGCTTTCGTCTTTTTCAATCACGCTGAGCCATCTGGTACTGTCCGAGAACGACAGCTTTCATCAGGGTAACTTTAGCATCGGCAAGCACACTTATCGTGCCGATATCTACCCTATCAGGCACAATAAAGGCACTCGTGGGCATGTCATTGTTTTCTACGCCAACTTAGATCAGAATGAGCTTGAGCGAGAAGTCACGTACCTTAAGAACTATGCAGAGCTATTGCGAAGCAAAACCCATGAATACTCTAACAAGCTCAATGTGCTATCTGGGATGCTACAACTAGGTAACTTCGATAAAGCAGTCGATTTCATTCAGCAAGAAACCGACAGCTATCAATCGATTATTCGCAGTATTGTTACCTCGGTTAACGACAGTGCCATCGCCGGATTGCTGATGGCCAAATTCAACAAGGCCTCTGATCTCGGGGTAACCTTCACCTTAGATGACGATACCTGTCTGTCGAGTTATGAAAAGGCCGTATCTGAAAAACTGGTCACCATTATCGGCAACCTGATCGATAATGCTTTACTCGCAGCTTGGCAAAACCGTAACCAGAAGGCCGCGGAAATTCAGCTATACCTAAGCGATCGCAACCAGCACATCATTATCGAGGTGCAAGATACCGGCGTAGGTGTGCCGATTGAGATCAGCGATTCTATTTTAGAATTTGGAGTAAGCAGCAAACACGATAACCAACAAAACGGGGTTGGCCTCTACTTGGTCAACCAACTGGTCGATTACTTCCATGGCAGTATCGACTGGGAACGTACTGAACAAGATACTACCTTGTTTAGCCTGTATTTAGACAAACAGATCACAACACGCTTATGACAAAAACGACGGTCATGGTACTCGAAGACGATATCCGCGCCAGCTATACCCTTGAGTCAACCATCAACCAACACCCGCAATTTACTGTGGTGGCTGTCAGCGAAAGCTACGCTGATGCGCTGTTGCAATTCGACGCCTTCAAGCCCGATTTAGTGTTTGTAGATATCACCCTGCCCGATGGTAATGGCTTGGCGCTCATTCGTGAGCTTCGCGCCCAGAATGTCAGCAGTAGTTTTATTATGACAACGGCGGAGCGGGAAGCGACGACTGTCGAGCAAGCAGTACAACTGGGGGTAATGGATTATCTGGTTAAACCGATCCGCATGTCGCGGGTAAACCAAGCGTTGGAAGACTACCTCAAATATCGCCGTACCCTGACAACGGCCGCAACCGTCGACCAAAATGATATTGACCAGTTATTCCGCAAATCCCCTGCTGCACCTGTCCGCAACACGCCAAAAGGCATTGATGCGACAACCTTGGCGAACCTAAAGCAGATTTTAATCGACGAACAGCTGCAGGACTTTTCGGCAGATGATATCGGTAAGAAAATGAATGTCAGCAGGATCACCGCCCGCCGCTACCTAGAGTTTCTGGAAACGGAAGGCATGATCAAGTTAGTGCTTAATTACAAAACCGGCGGTCGACCGCAACGGCTTTATCAACTGTTGCAGTGATACCGAGCGAGATTAGCCTGATACCAATCTGGATAAGCACTATTTGGGAATGTTGAACGACCTCTCACCTTTACAGATAAAGGTAAAGTAGCGGCTACGCTCATGAAATGAAGAAAATCCTTGGCCACGGCAATACGCGCCATTTAGCTCATGCATGTAAGCCAAGGTGCTTTGATCTTTGACCGAGAAGTAGCTGTTGTTATCACAGACGATGCGTATTTTACCGTCATCACCTTGGGCGTAAGACTGAACCTTGGAGCCACACAAGGTAAAGCTGGCTTCAACAAACTCATCAGCGCGCTCATCAACAGATTTGGAACATCCTGCTATTACCAGGGGTAAAAAAGTCACAAGCAGTAAGTTTTTCACAACCGGTCTCCTAAACACTTGTTAGTAAATGCCTAGTAATCAGTGTAGTGCGGGTTTCTACTTACTGTGTCTCAATTCTTGTATAAAAGACTTTTTTATCCTCTAGCATGTCATTTCTATCCGTTCATTTGTCTTTTTTTGCCTTTCGGCTCGTCAATACGGCGACGGTGCCAGATAGAATAGTGACGCAGCCCTGCCGGGCCATGAGCAATAACCACCGACATCACAAGGATGACAATAAACAACTCAGGTTTGTGCTGTGGGAGCCAGAAAAAGCTACTGAGCAAGCCGAGTTTTACAAATGTCAGTACACCCTTTAGCTGGATAAGCCATAAGCTCGATTGGCGGATTTCCAAGCCCGTCATGATAACGCCTGTCACCATCGCCATTACCCACCAATGTAGCCACAACGACTGCTCTACCCCATACAGGATCCCACCCGCGCTGCCTGCAATACCGAGGATATGCATGGCACGAATAGCCGTTTTGCTTAAACGCTGGATCCAAAAGCGAGTTTCAGACATGCCAAATTGCTCTTCTTTACGTACGTTAGTGTCGCGATTTTTCTTAGCAGTCCGTTTTTCTGAAGAGAATTGTGGGGATTGATTCATGATGATGACAGGGTATTCAAACAATGCGGTGAAGAATACCCCTTATACCCAAGTGACTTCAAGGCGCTTGGGTATATAGCCGTTATAAAATAGGGGCTTTCGATCTCAAGATATTAGCGTGGCGCTTTGGTTAATGTGGTAATTTCACCATCAATAACTAGGTAGCAGTCCATTCCGGCAGCTTGAGCGGCTCTTTGGCCCAGTTCGGTATCTTCAAACACCACGCACTCATGGGGTGCAACACCGATACGCTTAGCTGCTTCTAGAAAAGTATCTGGATCGGGCTTGTGGTTACTCACATCATCAGCCGTTACCAACGCATCTAACATTGGCAGAATGCCGATCTGACCAAGTAGAGGCTCGGCATTAAACGTACGGCTGCCCGTGCCTACAGCGACTTTCTTACTATCTTTGTTATCAAGTAAGACTTGGTACACAGATTCAATCACTTCGCCCTTGTGGGCAATTTCATCGTAAAACTTGTATTTGGTTTTCGCTAAGCGCTCTGTATCAAAGTTCTGACGGAAGGTTCGGTTGATCTCGTTGGCAATTCTGACGCTCGGCATGCCGCCCAAGTTATAAAACCAATCGCGATCAAAGGGGATTTCATGAATCGCACAGGTCTTCTCCCATGCTTCCAGGTGTGCTGGCATTGAATCAACCAACGTACCGTCCATATCGAAAATGATACCTTTGTAGCTTGATAAATCCATATTTCTCCTTGTTTATTTTCTTTGTGCTTTGGGCTTCATTTACCTCCAAGACACCCGTGCATCGTAACGGCACTATATGACACTTATATTGCAATATCTCCCTTCTGTAAACCTTAATAACTCCCCAGAAACCTAGACAAAAATACACGTAAGAAGACATAGGAAGACAAAAGAAGCCTCATAACACGAGGAAAATTCTAAGTGATACTCAAGGACTATAGCCGCGTACGAGTACAGAAATATGACCAATAGGAATGACCTTTTTGACCGCCAGTAATGACCATTACAAGCAGCTAATAACTGGCAACGGGCAGTAACACAAACAGCATCGATCATCGAGTGGGACGAGGTTAGGATTGCACCAGTTACTATTGATTAGGACTAATTATGACCAAGAACACTAAAAGCAAGATCGCAACAGTACTCTTCTTTATCGCGGCAATCGCAGCATCAAACCACTCGAACAATACTCAAACCGGCACGCTAACACCGATGGGGTTAATGGAATCACAAAAGTACGGCAGCGATAACATAGTCGTAATAAACGCATTATCATCCGCCTATTACCACGGAACAAAATAAGCATATTGCGGTTGCACGGCATGGCGCACCCCGCGCCTGCTCATATTTCAAGCAAAACAATCTATCTTACGCATTAAAAATAGCAAAACCTTCCTCAACTAGGTATACAAGCACCTATTTTGTATATATATTCAAAAAATAAACATTGATATTCTCTTTGCCTTTTTTGATATTGGATGTACAGCTAAGGAACGCTACATGGCACAACCGGACATTACCTCTCTCATACCTATCGTTATTACTCTTGCGTTATCCCTCACAACACGAAACGTTGTTATCGGTTTATTTGGCGGCGTTTTCAGTGGTGTCGTTATGCTAAACGGTATTGCACCGCTTGATGCGTTTGGCACTTTAGTCAAAGACTATCTCGTCCCGCAACTCACCGATAGCTACAACGCAGGCGTGATCGTTCTGCTGGTCTTTATTGGTGGCTTTGTCGCATTGATGGAGCAATCCGGTGGCGGTCAAGCTTTTGCCGCTAAGGTTACCCACTGGGTCAATAGTAAATGCCGAGCTCAGTTATCATCTTGGTTTGGAGGGATTTTTATTTTCTTCTCCGATCTAGGTACACCGCTGATTGTCGGCCCGGTTTTCCGCCCCTTATTCGATAAGCTCAAACTGTCTCGCCAGAAACTGGCATTCATCATTGATTCGACCTCTTCCCCTGTCGCGATATTGATCCCCTTTATTGGTTGGGGGGTCTACATCATGGGCCTGCTGCAAAAAGAGTTCAGTGCCATGGAGGTCGCCATTACTGACTGGGAAGCCTTCATCAGAGCGATTCCTTTTCAGTTCTATGCATTTTTGGCTATTTTCATCGTACCTTTAGTGGCAATCAAAAAGCTAGATTTTGGCCCAATGGCTATTGCCGAGGCGAAAGCCCAACAAGGTATTATTACTGCAGCAAGCACAGATACCCTAAAGACCTTTACGCATAAAAATGCAAAAGCCTCTTTTGTGTTCGCGCCATTGTTTGTTATGGCACTCGTCTTGGTAATGATGCTGGCACCACTTGGCTTCCCGTTTAAGCAAGTGTCTGGCTCAGTATTCCGGGCTGCGCTTTCGAGTGCCTACTTCTTCGCTGCTATTACCTTGATCTCGCTGATGGCGTTTTATGGCGTACGTAAGCTCAGTGACGGGATCGGCGTATATCTAAAAGGCATGGGCAATATGATGCAAGTCGCCATCGTGCTTATCTTGGCTTGGACACTGAGTAGTGTAGGTAAAGAATTAGGCACTGCGGCCTACATTGCCGAGCAGGCTCAGGCAGGCTTTCCTTATTGGCTGGTCCCTGCTGTAGCTTTTCTGCTGGCAGCCATTATCTCTTTCGCGACAGGATCGTCGTGGGGTACCTTTGCCATCATGATGCCGTTGGTGATCCCAACAGCCATTGCCATCGATGCCCCGCTGTATGCCTGTATTGGTGCTGTGCTTTCAGGCGGATTATTCGGTGATCACTGCTCACCTATTTCAGAAACTACTATTTTGTCTTCGACAGGATCTGGCTGTGATCAATTTGAGCACTTCAGAACACAGCTGCCTTATGCATTGCTCAATGGCTCTATTGCTCTGGTAAGCTTCGTCGCTGCAGGTTTGATGCAAAGCCCTGCCGTACTGGCTTTTGCTCTTATCGCCCAGGCCGGTATGGTTTACTTACTTTCCAAGTGGCATAGCAGTCAAAAAACGGCTCAAGTGAATGCGACGACATAATATCGATCCAAACAGCCAGCTACTTTAGCTGGCTGTTTGCTATCTGGCAGTCCTGAAGTGAATCAACATACTAAGTGACATTTTGAAATAGTACTAAATGCTGGCTGAACCATTCATTTGTTGACGGAATAGTACTGAAACTAGACCGTTGGGACACTAACTAAAAGGCGAAACCGGGGTTATGATGATACCTTCGCAGGTAAAGAGGAAACGTAAGTGAACCTATTTGGATCAGTGGTAGATATCACATTCAGAGTGGCCCAGACAGGGGCTGCAGGGATCGGCTTGTTCATAATCATGATGACGGTGGCCGGTGCCGGAATAGTAACTTGGCTAAATAAAGATTAAGCAAAATGTGCAATAAGCTTAAAGCTGCGATTCTACTTTACACCTAGCTTCACCAAACCCCATTTTTTCGCCACTCGATCAAAGAAACCTTGAGTTTGCTTCAACTCGATCCAATGGTTGACATAGTTGATCCACACTTGATCTTCTTTAGGCAACAACATCGCGATAGGCGTTGGTAAACGCATGCCGTCGACCTTAGCAACACTGAGTTGTGGGTAGCGTTTCACCAAGGTCGCCGCTTCGATATTCGACGTTACAATAGCGGTGGTTTTATTATCCAGCAGATATTGATGCGTTAGCTTAGCATTCTCGCTGGCGTGCTTTCTGGCGTTCGGCAATAACTCTTCCACCAAGCTTTGCTGCACCGTGCCTGCAGTGGTCGTGAGAATGACCGAAGAGGCATTGAAATCACTCCATTTACGAAATCGCTTTACATTGGCTTTGTTCACAACCGGAACAAAAGCCAAATGGTAATAGGTATCGCTGTAGCCAGCCAGCCTCGCTCGGTGCATATTCAGCGAAGCACTGCCCGTCATATCGTATTTGTCAGTAACAACGCCATTAACCAGTTTTTTCCAAGTCGTAGGGACATATTCCACCGTCACACCCAGATCTTTCGCAAGTTCGGTGGTGATATCAATATCGAAACCACGGTAAAAATTTGTGGCAGGATCACGCATGGTCATCGGGCTCCAGTCACCTGTGGTCCCTACCCTTAATACACCGCGGTCGATAATTTCTGTTAGCCGCGTTTTTGCGGCATGGGTCATCCCAGAAAGCAATGACATCAAAATACAAACAATTACAGCTCCACTTTTGATGTGCCATGTCTTCATAGATGCCTCTGATACCCATCAAGAAAGTTATCTATAAAGATAGCAGTAATTTATCTTGGCAAATTTAACCCTTGAGGCTTTTATAGCCTTGTAAAAACATTGAGACAGTTGATTTCAGATACTCTTTGCGTTCCTGTTCTGTTTCTTCACTCACCTGACCCAGGTATGCCCAGTAGACCACCCGACCATGACACATCAATAAAAACTGCATCGCAGCATCGGCGCAATTCACATCGTCTTTTAGCAAGCCTCTATCGACAAGCTGCCCCAAATACCCTGCGACCATTTCTGTGGCATTCCTTGGACCGGCGTTTAAATACACCTTAGCAAGATCTGGATGGGTATCGCTTTGCCTCACCGCAGTCTTGTAGGTATTCAGCGCCTCGTCACTGAGCAACATGCTCTGGAACCGCCAGGCGAAGTCTTCAAGCACTTGACTGGGCTCTCTCGGGTCATCCAATAAACAGATATCTAACTGATTAGCCGTACACTTAGCCCGGATACAAGTATCGAAGAGTTCATCCTTGGTTTTGAAATGCGAATACACCGTTTGCTTTGAAACCTGCGCTCTTAACGCAATCGCTTCCATGCTGATGCCATATCCCTGCTCACAAAACAGATCACTAGCAGCCTTTAAAATTTGTTCCCTTTTCTGGGCACTTCTTGCAGTTAACACGCGCTCACCCTTATTTAACAACTCTATATAAGTATTAATACAATCAAACTGGACAGTCTAGTTCTGATGGTATATTTTTTAAACATGTGGACTGGACAGTCTAGTTTATATCCAAATTATGCGGATATCACAACTTAAGGCAGAACAAAATGAACAGGACAACAATCGCCGGGATCGTGATAGGTTCCTCGTTGCTTATGGGGTGCAACACCTCAACGACATCCCCACCCGATCAGCAAGTAAACCAATTACTCAGCGTGAATACGTTCACACTGGCTCCTTCCGATCACTACAATGTCGAGCGTGAATATGTCGGGATGGTACAAGCCGGACAACAAGCAAATTTAGGGGCCGAGCTTGGTGGTAAAATAGCCCGAATCTTGGTTGATGTGGGTGATAACGTTCAAGCCGGTGATCCACTCCTTATTCTCGATACCCAACTTTTAGTGACCCAAGCCGATGAACTACGTGCCCAACAGGCACAAATAACCGCCCAACTTGATTTGGTTGAAGCGAATTTGAACCGTCAGCAATCACTCAAGAAAAAAGGCTTTAGTGCCGATTCGGACATTGATGCCCTCAATAGCCAACGTAATGCGCTGCGGGCCAACTTCCGTCAGCTAACGGCTTCTTTGGCCGCCAATCAGCTAAAGCAAGCCAAGTCGACAGTCTACGCACCGTATGGTGGCACCATCAGTGCCCGGCACGTTTCTAAAGGTGATGTCATCAATACTGGTTCACCGACCCTTACCCTGCTTGCTTCCACCAGCAAAGAAGCCCATATCGGTATACCCGCCAAACAGCTTGCCAAGTTAACCCAGTATAATGGCGATTGGCAGCTACGGGTCGGCGCAAAAGGTTACCCCGTCACCTTATTAAACCCAGGCGCTCGTGTCGACAGCGGATCGCGTACAGTCAAACTCCGTTTTGCTTTGCCTGATATGGCTGACGTTATCGATGGCCAGCTTGCTTACCTTCAATTTAGCGATGTCTATGATAAGCACGGCTATTGGATCCCTCTATCGGCATTAACTGACGGTCTCCGCGGTGTATGGAATGTCTTTGTTATGAATGATGAAGATAATAAACACGTGGTTGAACGCCGCTCAATTCAGGTGTTACATGCCAACGCTGAATATGCATATGTAACTGGTGCGCTTACACCTGGCGAGCGTCTAATTTCAGATGGGCTCCATCGACTTGTACCCGGACAGGCAGTGCAGCCGGTAAAAAAGTTACCACTTCCTCTGAATACACACGATGAGGCTGTGTTATGAAGATGGAAGCCATTATTAGTAATACCCGCCTATTAATATTGGCCATTGCACTCTTGGTCGTGACAGGCTTTTCTGCCCTCACCACACTCCCAAGAGCTGAAGATCCGGTGATCCATAACCGTCACGCTAGCATCATTACCCACTTCCCAGGAGCAACAGCCGAACGGGTTGAGGCGCTAATCACCGAAAAAATTGAAACCGAACTGCGCCAGCTGGATGAAGTCAAAGAACTTTCGTCTGTATCAAGACCGGGGATTTCCGTTATTCAGATTGAACTTAACGATGATATCACCGACTCAGAGCCGGTATGGTCAAGAACCAGAGATAAGCTTTCTGATGTGGCACCGTCATTGCCTGCAGGCTCTTCGGTACCCGAATTAGAAAGCGATCATGGTTATGCCTTTACCCTTATCACGACATTGACATGGCAAGGTGACAGCCAGCCGGATCTGCTTACTTTACGCCGCTATGCCATTGAACTTGGTAACCGGATGCGGATCATGCGCGGGGTGGAGTTTGTCGATACTTATGGTCTACCGGATGAAGAAATTCAGGTCACATTAGATCCTGCCGCGACCAGTGCCCTTGGCCGCTCTGCGATTTCCTTATCTCAGGCCATCGATCAAGCAGATGCTAAAAACTCAGCCGGCGAATTGGTCAATAGCAACAGCCGCTTTGCCTTAGAAGTTTCTGATTCGCTTGATACCCTCGACAGGGTTCGACAGGTACCTATCGCAATGGATGACAATGGCTTTTTGATCCGCGTTGAGGACATTGCGGACGTCGAACGAAAAGCGGCTTCGCCGCCTTCCGAAATTGGCGTAGTCAATGGTAAACCTGCCATCATTGTTGCAGCCCGTATGCAGCCGACTTTACGTGTCGACCAGTGGACTGTGCGGATGAACAGGCTGTTGGAACAATACCGGCAGCAGATCCCTTCCAATATCTCTGTCGATGTCATTTTCGAACAGCAAAGCTATACAGAAAACCGCCTATCTGATCTCAACAAGAGCTTGTTGCTTGGTTTTTCAATTATCTTAATCGTCTTGCTGCTTACGCTGGGGATCCGTTCTGCGGTTATCGTGGCCGTTTCCTTGCCCCTTACCAGTCTTGTTACCTTGTCGATGATGAAATTCACCGGATTGCCTGTTAACCAGATGTCGGTAACCGGTCTTATTGTTGCCCTTGGTATCATGGTCGACAACGCCATTGTAATGGTCGATACCATCCAGCATTATCGCCAACAAGGCAAAGCTAAGCTGGATGCTGCCATGCAAGCTATCCATCATTTATGGATCCCGCTACTCGGATCAACGTTAACAACGGTATTGGCTTTTGCACCGATTTTCCTCATGCCAGGCCCCGCCGGTGAGTTTGTCGGCGCAATCGCCATCACGGTATGTTTCTCATTGATTGGCTCGTATTTAATCTCCCACACCTTAGTCGCAGGCTTTGCTTCTCGCTTATTACCTTCGGTCAATCAGGGCCAGCGTTGGTACCACACAGGTATTGTTATTCCAGCAGTCAGCAAGCGATTTGCAGGCACCATCCGTTTTGCCATCAAGCACCCACTGATCACTGCCGGTTTGGTGTGTATCCTGCCATTCACCGGCTTTTGGGCTGCAACGCAACTGACCGAACAATTCTTCCCGCCATCGGATAGGGATATGTTCGAAATACAGCTATTCCTACCACCGCAGGCCAGTATTTTTGCCACTTCGGAAGCCACCCAGCAAGTTGATGACATCATGCAAAGCTATGAAGGGGTTGAGCAGGTCAGCTGGGTTATCGGCGGAAACTTCCCCTCTTTTTATTACAATTTAACCAGCCGCCAACAAGGTGCCCCCTACTTTGCTCAGGCGATGGTCAAGGTGCGTGATTTCGAGCTTGCCAACACCATGATCCCTGCCCTGCAGGCCGATCTTGATCAGAAGATGCCCAATGCGCAGATCCTTGTCAGAAAGCTGGAGCAAGGTCCTCCATTCAATGCACCGCTAGAAGTCAGGTTATATGGCCCCAACCTCGATAGGCTCAAGGCGATTGGCGAGGATATCCGCTTGATCATGGCGAGTACACCGAACGTCACCCATACCCGAGAAACCTTGCAGCCGGGTACGCCAAAGGTATGGTTGAATGTAAACGAAGAAGCGAGCCAGCTAAGCGGCCTGAGCCTCAAGGACTTTGCAGCTCTACTCCAAGCCACCTTCACAGGCCATTTGAGCGGCAGCATTATCGAGGCCACCGAATCTATTCCAGTCCGCGTTCGGGTTAGCGATGAAAACCGTGAGAGCATGAGCCAGCTGAGCAGCCTACCGATGCCCGTCAAAGCCGGCAGCGATCTGATCGGATTACCCGTCTTTGCTATCGCTGACTTATCCCTCACTCCAAGCCGGGGGGCCATACCTCGTCGTAACGGACAACGGGTCAACGTTATCGAAGGCTATATCCGTGCCGGCGTGCTACCGCAAACAGCGCTGGTACATTTTCAGGCTGAACTGGAAAAATACCGTGCAAATATTCCAAGTAGTTACACCATTGAATTTGGCGGCGAATCGGCAGAACGTAATGAGTCTGTCGGTAACCTGATGGCTAACCTAACGATGGTGATCACCTTGTTAGTGATGGTTGTGGTGCTGTCGTTCAACTCATTCCGGTTAAGTTTGGTTATTTTCTTTGTTGGGGTGCTATCTGCAGGGTTAGGGTTACTGTCCGTTGCAACCTTTGGCTACCCATTTGGCTTTACCGTTATCATCGGCTTACTCGGCCTTGTCGGCCTAGCCATAAATGCCGCTATTGTGATTCTGGCAGAGCTCAAGAGCAGCCCAGATGCCAGTGCAGGTAACCTTGATGCCATCGTCGTCGCAGTCATGAGCTGTACCCGACACATTACCTCGACGACGATTACGACAATTGGCGGCTTCATGCCGTTGATCCTCGCCGGTGGTGGCTTCTGGCCTCCATTTGCCGTGGCGATCGCAGGCGGTACCCTGCTCACTACCCTGGTCTCTTTTTACTTTGTTCCCGCTGCATTCAAGTTAGCCGTAAAGTACAAACCATTAGATGTTCGCAATGTAGAGCTACAGCCCAGCTAGCGAGAGCGGTAAAGACAAAAATGACGGGCTCGCCCGTCATTTTTTTTCACTGACAATATTGCTGTAACGTACTGTACGAATTTGCAAAATTATTATTTGGGAAGTACTCGTTATTGATCAGCAAGCTTTTACTCTTGGCCCAGTTATGGGCAAAAGAGCCATTGCCATAGGGGATGTCATAGATTTCAAAATGCCGCTCATCACGAGTATAAATAAGGTTAGCGGCCATCCTTCCCGCACGCTGCAAGGTGTTTTTGTAATACTGAAAATCGCCCTGACAGCTTTTAATCACATATGAGCCCTTCTCGCTACGTACACTGATGTAATAATTCGCCGTATTTTCAAATCTACTCAGCTGCCACACACCAACATCACGACGCATTTGAATACGCGGTAAAACCACCTCTTTTTCAACCACCACATTCAGCGGTGATTCCACCTGTGCGGTATTCTGGTTTTTACCCTCATTAGGATCATGATGAAGCAGGCGCATTGTCGGCTTGCTGACTCTCTGAGGCTCGGAATTAAGGCTATTCCATACATTCAGCAAAGGCTCTTTTGCGGGGCCCACCGCAAGCCATACCAAAGCGACAGGTATAGCGAACATCGCCAAGCGAGCCCAATAACGGCTCCGACCTATGGCTTTAATTTGTTTTGCGACGGCTGGTGTTAACTTCTGTGAAGCCTCCACTAATTGTCCCGGTAGTTCAGATTTCGTCACCCCTGTCTTCTCGCTTCCTTTCTCACGGCGAAGACTGTCCACTTTTGATTGCAAACGACGATTTTCCCTCCGCAGCGTTTGCATATCTTCTTCCATCGTCTGTTTATAATTTTTCTCATCTTCTGATGGCGGCGTTTTTTCTTCTCGTTTTTCAAGTTCAGCTTGAAGCCTTTTTTCCAGATCTTTATTACATTGCAGGAGATCAGCATTGGTCTGTTCAAGCTGTTGGCATTTTTTCTGCCATATTACGGCTTGTTCATTAGACTTGAGGTAGACAGTCTGTACCGCCTCTTCGTGGCCATGCCCAGATAACACCTTTTCATAAGCCTGACTCACCAACTGCATCATTGACTTTGAGCCCCCTTTATCAGGGTGGCACCGACTTGAAAGCAGCTTATACTGCCGTTTTACATCAGCCATAGGTGTATTTTTCTTAACACCAAGAATATCGAAGTACGTCGTCATTCCACTTTTACCACAAGCAACATTTTTGAACTAACATCCCACTTTCATTATATGCAGAGAAACACATATAATGCTAAATGCTTTTTGTCACTATTAGATATATACCCAAGCGACATAACGATAAATTCCATCAATGCATAAAAACAGTGAATGTTATCGGCTTTTGGAGGGAAAAATTGAGGGTTGATACTCAATAAAAGCAAAAACAACCTATTACGCTGAGTAACAGGTTGTTATTTGATCACCTGGCTTAATTTTCAGGTATGTAGATTATGCTTTCGCATCCTAAACTCACCGGGAGAGCAACCCATGTGCTTCTTAAATACCCGAGAGAAATAAGAGACATCCTTAAAGCCTGTTGAGTGAGCGATCTGGGAGATTTTTTCTCTATCAGAACTCAGTAACCCACAAGCTAAATCCAGCCGTTTCTTGATAATATACTGCTTCAAGGTCACACCCATCACATTGTGAAATAGGCGAGAAAAGTAAGTGGGAGAATAGTGGCAAGCATTAGCAAGATCTTCTTCCCGCAACGGTGAGCTAATATTCTCATCGATGATTTTCAATGCGGGCCTGATTGACAGTTCACGTTGTTCATACCCCTGCACCGGCTCGGCGACAACATTATGGGTATGGAGCCTACTGAAACACGCATCAATCTCTTGCTTGGTTGCGTTGGCGGCAATCACATCCTCACCACCAGCTCGGAGGACATTCAAAGCAAGGTCAGCGTCAAGACTGTGATATACCACCACGACCTTGGTCTGCGGGAAGCGACTTTTCACCGACTGTAACAATTCAAAACCATTCGACGTTGAGTCTACGACTTCAAGGAAGATCAACTCCTGACCTGTCATGGTTGACAACAGCTCAAAAGGTGAGACGTCCACCACATCATGTGACATCTTAAGGTTTTCTTTCGCTTCTGCCACTTTATCGAAGTGGCTACAACTAACCCATATCACAGCTTCACCTTAATCTATTAAGAAAATTACAAACGCTTTGTCTGTATAAACTCTCCTTGTCATAAAACTTCGTCGCATCATTTATAGTTTTATGCCCGTCAAAAAAGTGACGTTACATTGATAATTAACGTCTATAAACCCAAAAAATTCCAGACGTAAAATTTGTAGCAACTTTAAAGCTATTTTCTCAAAATAATCTGCTAATAGGATGACTTCAACGGGTTAAAGCGCATATCTATCTTTAAAACAGTGCTGTTTATAGCAAATTTGAATTTACTGCTTTTTTTTATTCTAAAAAAATCTATTAAATTATTTCGGATCGCATTTTCTTAAAATTGTCTTTTGCTCTTTTTCGCCATACACACCACAAAATTATAGCGCTTGCGCTCATAAGCAAGAAAAAGACCATATCAACACATTTGCATTAAGCCCCCTTTCACATATCCAACTAGCATCACAAATTTTTAAACCCAGTAGTATTAACAGTACGACTTCTGACATTTTATTCTGATAAGTAAATAACTAATTTGGATGGAAAGGGAGGAATAAATGACAGTGAGCAGATTCAGATGGACACTAGGGCGTCCGCTTATGGCGTTTTTTATTCTCTCTCAGTCATCATTAAGCCTTGCTCAAGTGCCGCAACTAGTCCTTTACTACCCAGATTGGCAGATCTACAAAAAATCGTCACCAGTATTAAGTGAACTGGCCATCGACAACGCCACGCATCTGGTTTATTCCTTTCTTGCCATCTGCGGCCCTGTCACCAAATCTCCAGAGAAGGTCCAACAATTGCTGGCGAAACGGTGTGAGGGCAAACCCATTGGCCATGTCGTTGTATTGGATGAGCATGCGGCACTCAAGGCCAAACTACGTGGCAAAACCTCACACCAAACCTACTATCGCGGTAATTTTGGCCAGCTCAAATACCTTAAAGAACAAAACCCTGAATTAACCATTATTGCCAGTATTGGCGGTTGGACGCTGTCTGAGCCTTTCCATACCGTGATTGCTAGCGAGCAATACCAAGCAAACATGATCAGCAGCATTCGTATACTGTTAAAAAAATACACGTTTTTCGGCGGGATTCAAATTAACTGGGAGTACCCTGGTGGCTATGGGTTATCTAAGTTAGGACTCTCCGAGCGCGAGTCAGAAAAGCAAGGGTATACCCAACTACTGCGGGATGTCAGAGCTGAACTTGATAAACTAGGTAACGAGATGCTCAGGAGTTATGAGTTATCGATCACTTACAATGCGAGCCAAAAACACCATGGCAGTATCGACTGGCCAAAAGTGAGTCCATTGCTAAGCACAGTGTACCTGATGAGCTATGACTTCCATGGCCCATGGAGCAATATTGTCGGGCACCATACTAACTTGAATGAAACATCACTGACTCCCGAAGGGCTATCGGTTTCTAGTCAAGTCAAACACCTACGTGAACAATCAGTTCCGGCCAAGAAGATCCTTGTTGGCAGCCCATTTTATGGCCGAGGCTGGAAAGGTGTCGATAATGCCAGCATAACGAGTCTTGAAGCACTCAAAGCGGCAGAAATAAATGGGCTCTCCTCCTCCATGACCGAGTCCGGTTTTATTAGCTTCAACGATATTTCTCGGCATTTTCTTGAGAATAACAAGAAAGGATTTCTCTACTACTACGATCAACAAGCTGAAGCGGCAGTGCTCTATAATCCGACATCGAAAGACTACATTTCGTTCGAATCACCTCGGTCGGCCAAAGCCAAGGCCATCTATGTCAAACAACAGCAATTGGCTGGGGTATTTGTCTGGGAGGTTACTGCCGATCATCAAAACCAATTACTCGATGCCATTGCTAGCGGGCTGGAAGAGTCCCCTCAGTGACACCAAACGTTAAGACCATAGGCGATGCAAATACAGGCATAATAATCTGGCACGTCAATTCATCCTGTTAAATTTTGTCGAATTTTTTGAAGACAATCGCATTTTTATCTATTAGTATGGCCGGGCAAAATTGAGTTCCGATGAAGACAGCAGGAGAGTGGCAAGTGCTCAGTCATTACGACGAGTATCGAGCCCGCCGAAGAAGTAAGCTCACTATCCTGTTTGCAGCCACTGCAGACAATGGTCAGTAAATCTTTCAGGCACCTTCTTAGTAAATTGCTAAGCAAGGTATGGACTGTTGTTGGAGGAGCCTCTGGAGAGAACCGTTAAATCGGTCGCCGAAGGAGCAAACCTGAATTCAGGTGAAACTCTCAGGCAAAAGGACAGAGGAGATAAGATCAACAGCACAGAAAGTAACACCAACATTCTGATACACCATACAACGGTATAACTGTTGTTCTTTATCTCTTCCTTTGATGTTTAAAGGTAAAGAGAAAATGAACCCACTATATAATTTCTTACAGACTATTGATAACCTCGTTTGGGGCCCACCACTACTACTTTTACTTGTAGGTACAGGTATTTACCTGACAGTCCGTCTGGGACTGATCCAGATCCGCTACCTACCCCTCGCTTTGGGCTACCTGTTTAAGGGAAACAAAGACAGCAAGGCTGACGGCGACGTCTCAAGCTTTGCCGCACTATGTACAGCACTGTCCGCCACCATAGGTACCGGTAATATTGTCGGTGTCGCGACCGCCATTAAAATGGGTGGTCCTGGTGCCCTATTCTGGATGTGGCTTGCGGCTTTGTTTGGAATGGCAACCAAATATGCAGAGTGCCTGCTGGCAGTGAAATACCGTGAGGTTGACGCCAATGGCCAAATGCTCGGTGGCCCAATGTATTACATTGAAAAAGGCACCGGCCAAAAATGGTTAGCACGTATGTTCGCCGTATTTGCATTGGGTGTTGCCTGCTTTGGTATTGGTACTTTCCCACAAGCCAATGCCATTGTCGACGCGGCCTACCTATCGTTTACGATCCCACGTGAAATCACAGTTGTGGTGCTGACAATTCTTGTTGCGGTAGTCACCCTTGGTGGTGTGAAATCGATTGCCAAAGTCGCCAGTAAAGTGGTGCCATTCATGGCCGTATTCTACGTCATCGCTTGTGTCATTGTACTGGGCTCGCAATATAGCGCGATCCCAGAGGCTATCCAACTTGTGGTGCAATCAGCCTTTACCGGACATGCCGCAACAGGTGGCTTTGTCGGTGCCGGTATCATGCTGGCTATCCAGTCTGGTATTGCCCGCGGTGTCTTCTCGAACGAGTCCGGCCTAGGTAGTGCGCCTATGGCAGCCGCGGCTGCAAAAACAGATTCTTGCGTTGAGCAAGGCTTGATATCGATGACTGGTACTTTCTTCGATACCATCATCATTTGTACCATGACAGGTCTTACCTTGGTGGTAACCGGCGCTTGGCAGAGTGATTATGCTGGCGCGGCAATGACCAGCTATGCGTTTGCCAGCGGATTGGACTCTAGTTTCATTGGCCCAATGATGGTCACTATCGGCCTGATGTTCTTCGCCTTTACCACCATTCTTGGTTGGAACTACTACGGTGAGCGCTGTGTTACGTACCTATTTGGCGTAAAAGCTATCTTACCTTACAAGGTGTTCTTCCTGGTGCTGATTGCCGCAGGCGCCTTTATGAAACTGGATATGATTTGGCTGATTGCCGATATAGTGAACGGTCTGATGGCAGTCCCGAACCTGATAGGTTTGATATTGCTACGTGATGTGGTTGTGACGGAAACCAAAGAGTTCTTCCAAAAACTGAACCCGCCACCAGCTCAGGTACAAATCATTTAAGTGTGATGCTTTAGCAGCGTATTCATCCAATACCTAATAGCTATTCACGAGATAACCTTCACGAAATAGCCTGCTCGAAACACCCTTCGACAAAATAACATCGAAGGGTGTTTTTTTATTCTAAGCGCCGCGTCAGTTGCTGGTATAGATCAAAACTACTGTCTTCGAGACGGCAATCAACAATCTTATCCCCTTGATGTTTGAAGTAAGCCATCCCTGTCATCATCACTTTTTGTTTCTTTGCGGGGATCTTGGCCCATCCCCCGCAATACAAGGCATGACATTGGTAAACAACAACGGTTTTGTTGTCATCGCTGACCGTATCAATAATTAGGAAAGTAACATCTCTGAACCGTTGCCCCCAAACTGTAATAAAGTTGAGGTACTCGGTATGGCTGAGTAGGTAGCTTTTTCCACCGGGGACGTGGAAATGAAAAGGGTCAGTCGCTAACGCCTGTAACTTTGTACTGTTGGCGTTAGACCAAACATCATTAAACCATTGCAGAACCCACTTCTCATCCATGTGATATTACTCCAAGTTCCATCGTTGCTATTATTTAGCATAGAACTTATAGAAGGTTCTATCTAATCATCTTCTTTTGGGAGATGGATAAAAGCAATTAAATAAAACGATCTTGGTTCTGCATGACCCATATTTTTGCCCGCGTATCTTGAGCTGACTCAGATAACAGCCTAGCCGTTTGACGCCAATGTTTCCTTGCTTCCTCATTAAGATCTGCAATGGTATTTTCACTCAGATCCAGCGCAGTTTCGATAGCCAATTGCTCGTACTGCTCCCTTTCGGAAATCTGCCACGATTCCAGCAATAAATCAGTCGCCTGCTTCTTCTGCTGGGTCAGCGAAAAATAACGTGCTTTTTCTCTCAAGAAATAGGCTCGCGCTCTTGGCTCTGCATCGCTTAAGTAGACTTCAGCCTGTTCTAAATAGTATTTAGCTTGCTCGAAATCATCCCGTATAACAAAAGTCCGGCCGATTTGACTGAGTAACTCACTCAAGAAGGTTTTATCGACACTACTCGCCGCCATATTCAACATTGAAAAGTAAGTTGAGGCCGTTAACTCGGGCGCGTCTTCATTCCAAAGCGCCATATAATCGGGAAAATTAAAATCAGCGTAGCGGTGGCAGTACGGTACGTCTTCCTGGGCCGCTTGAGGAGGAAATGAAATTAGCAACAACGAAGAGCAAAGTAAGGGTATCGACCATTTACCCATTGGGCGTAAAGTTAGCATAGCAATTTGAATGCAAGAGAAGAAAATAACTGCTACTACTATATGCGGAAATTTCCACACTACGCCCAAAGAGTTGAGAATCTGGAAGGACTCTCACATCAGATCACAATACTGTTCCGAAAAGGAACGCTTGTCATTATGCAGACAAGGCCAGTCGAGAGAATGCCGCCTGGTAATGCGCAAGGTTTGGAATATGCGTATGGTGGCCATGAGCATTTCCGACTTCGACAAAATCATACCCCAGCTCTTGCGATGCATGCTTATTGCGATCACCATGAGCAAATACGACGCGACGATCGAAAACAACTCCTGAATCTTGTTTAGCACGAAAAGCGGCCAATGCCATAATTTCTGTCCGGCTAAGTGCATCAGACGATGAAGCAAAAGTTACATTGCTAATATCAAAACCTGCGGCACGCAATTTCAATTTCGCCGTCGATGCCCAACCACTGGTGGCTATCGCGATGTGTGTATCGTGAAGATCTTTTATGTGATTTAAAAACTCTTTTGCCCCCATCGCTTCATGCACTGTCTCAGGGGATTCTTTTATTGCCTGCTGAACCAAGGTGGAGAACCGAC
Organism: Photobacterium satsumensis; assembly: GCF_050336935.1. NCBI lineage: Bacteria > Pseudomonadati > Pseudomonadota > Gammaproteobacteria > Vibrionales > Vibrionaceae > Photobacterium > Photobacterium satsumensis. Next base: position 526,545 of record NZ_JAKJSK010000007.1, on the reverse strand, counting down.
TCTCAACTTTACGGTGAATAAGTGATCGACTATCAGCAATACCGTGTTTAGCAATGATCTCGTCTAACACTCCGGCATCGGTAAGATTGGCGTATTGGGTAAGGTCTGTATCCATTTCAACCCCTAGCACTTCATTGACTGCTTTGACATAGCAATCCAGCTCTAGGTTATTTGAATCCACCAGCGCCCCATCAATATCCAATAAAAACAAATTTGCCATTTTTTATCCTTATGATTGCTGCACTCGACGCAAGATAATGCGCTTGTAAAGAAAATGTTGCAACCCTTAATTTAACTCAATCTGTAAAAGCTTGTTTCAGATCAAGCCTTATTTGTCAGTACGTTACTAGCTAATCGACACCCTTACTCGTTGATTGTTCACTTATCGACCAATTGTTTCGCAGCCAGTACAACCCAACAGTTACGCTAACTTTAATCACCAAATGTAACAAACTGATTAATATCATCACATTTTTGATCCAACATTATCTGGCGATCCGTATTACCCTTGTAGAGCAACACCAAAAAACAAAAATGAATGTCGTTAAAACTGTGAGCAATAAGAAAGGTTGTAAGATGAAATACACAGCAAATAGAAGGAATTTCCTCAAACTTGGGCTTGCCAGTGTCATTGGTATTACTGTCGGTAAGGAGTTACTGGTCAAGCCTGCCCATGCCTCAGACTTACCCCAGTTGACTGAGGATGATCCTCAAGCCAAAGCCCTTCAATACGTTCACCAAGCAGCAGACAGTGAAAAGCATTGTGGTAACTGTGCACTCATTCAGGGCAATGATGGAGACGAATGGCGCCCTTGTGCAATCTTTCCCGGCAAAGCAGTGAACACCAATGGCTGGTGTAGCGCTTGGGTGAAGAAGCCATAACCATTAGCGTGATCCAATTACAGAAAAAGCCTGCTATCAAGATATCCAAGTCAAATAGATACTGATAGTCAGGCTTTTTTATTACCCCGTTAAGGTATTCTAAATTACTTAAAGCACTGCTCTGCCCAACGAGCCAGTCCGGCAGTAACCGAGCCAAAGTAACTACCGCTCACAACGGGTGTATCCGGTAATTGCTGCTCGATACAAGCACGTAGGATCGGTGAGCGTGCTGTGCCCCCGGTCATGTAAACCACATCAGGCTTAATACCACTTTGTTCGATGGCTTCGGTGACCAATTGGCTAATGTGCACTCTTGGCGCTTCTATTGCCTGCGCCATTTGCTGCTGGCTTACCTCAACTTCTAGTAGAGAAGATAAGTGCGACAGTGCCAGTTTATGTGCTGGTGAATCAGATAATGCAATTTTGCACTCTTCAGCCTTGCGCACAAGCTGATAGCCCAAGGTCTCTCGGTACACTTTAAGCAAATGCATTAACTTTTCAGGTTCAGCTGCATCACGTTGTAGCTGCTTCAATACCGCATGGTTGGCTGAACCATAGAAATCGGTTTGCGCCACCACATTGTTGATTGCAATTGGGTTCCAGAATTGACCGATAGGCATATCAATGCCTTTCTGGGTTTTAGTCCCCAAGCCTAGCTGCGGCATGATTTGGCGAAAAGCTAAGTAGATATCCAAATCATTTCCACCAACACGCAAGCCAGTGTGGGCCAGCAAACTTTCGGTGCGGTCTACTTTACCCGCCCAACTTGGTCCCATCTGGATCATTGAGCAGTCCGTTGTACCACCACCGATATCGACCACCAACACGGTTTTATCTTCTGTTAGCGTACTTTCATACTCAAGGCCCGCCGCTACAGGCTCAAACTGAAACTCTATCTGCTCAAAGCCTGCCCTTTTAGCGGCCTGGCGCAGTATCGCTTCAGCCTGCTGGTTGGCTTTTTCACCACCGGTGCCTTGGAAGTTGACCGGACGGCCAATCATGGTGCTGGTGATGGCTGTATCTAGCTGGGATTCTGCTTTGTGCTTGATATTGCTCATCATGGCGCAGACCAGATCTTCAAAAAAACGGATTTGCACATCACGCAAGCCGTTCGCACCCAAGAATGATTTCGGTGATTTGACGTAATAGACTTCTTCAGGATCATCGAGGTATAGATCTAGCGCGGCCTGGCCGAAAAGCAAATCGCCTTTCTCAACAATAATGTCTTCTTCACGGTTAAAGGCTATCGCGCGGCGCAGAACTTGTTCACCCAGTTCGTCAACGGGCTGCACGCCCATGTGGCGGTACAAATATTCGCTTACCGCTTCTCGAGTCGGCGCACATAATGTCGAGGGGATAAAACTGTTTTCGTCTTCCAGAGCCAGCATTCGTGGCTGCCCTTGCTCCATGACAGCAACGGAACAATTGGCCGTTCCATAATCAAAACCGATAAACATATTATCCTCCGAACCAAGAAAAGCCGGCCATCATACTGAAATTAGCCATTTGTTCAATCAAGAGTTTATGACAATGCCGCCTGAGTGCGGTTAACTTAAAAACATCGTTAACTTTTACTTAACCATTAGCTTTATAGTTTCAAATATTCAAACCATTAATACATGGATATGATTAGCCCGACTTCAAACAACAAGATGGAAGGGGCTGGCAATGACGGGGATACATATTTCGTGTGCAGTGAACAATGTGGAAGCACTGTCTTATTTACCAATGGCGTCCAATAACGTCGCGCTGGTAACTGAAGGTGGTGGCCAACGTGGTATTTTCACTGCGGGAGTATTGGATGCCTTTTTGGATGCGGAATATAACCCTTTCTCTTTACTGGTAGGCACATCTGCTGGCTCACTGAATATTGCATCGTTCATTTGCGGACAAACTAAGCACGCTTACCGGATCATCACTGAAGCCACCACCACCCATGATTTTTTTGACCTGCCACGGTTTTTATTGGGTAAAGAAGGCTTGGATCTGGATTGGCTGTTAGAACAAACACAAACCCGCCTGCCATTGGACTGGCAGCAAGGACATGAGAACATGCGTTCACGTACCGTACTCGCTTGCGCATGCCGTGCTGATAACCACCGTGCCTCTTTCTTCGACCTCAACAACGATGATTGGCAGACGGCGTTAAAAGCCTCATGCGCAATTCCCATCCTGCGCCGCCAGCCTATTTTAAATCAGCAAGAGTACTGGGTTGATGGTGGTGTCGGCGCACCGATCCCAGCGCAAGAGGCGTACGACAGGGGTTACCGCCATATAGTAGTCATCCGCACGGTACCTATTACGGCTAATTTTGACCACTGCTGGATGTCGATAATCAGTAAAGCACTAGGAAAAACCAAAGCATCAAACTTGATCAGCTTGTTGCTTGAGCACGAAGATAATTACCGCCGAACCCAAGATTTTTTGAATAATCCACCTGATGACGCCACGATTTATGAAATCCATCCAAATAAAGATCTTCACTCTAAATTAATTGGTAGCAACACGGATTCACTCGATCATGATTACCAACTAGGCTATCGCTCTGGTCGGTACTTCATGGCAACGCTTGGACGAAGCCTATCGACTCCAAACATGCCGGTCACGGCAGATGAGTCATCAGACAATATTCCCCAAGATCCTGCATTCACTTCTCATGCAGCCCAAAACTGCGAAGAAGTACGTGACCAAAAGCTGTGTGCATAGGACGGACTCATGACATCAATGTTTACTACGGACTTAACCACCAAAGAATCGGCGTTCACCGAATTGATGCGTCACGAAATTCACCATATGTGGCAACAGCGCCATGAGCACACATTTAATGGTGTCAACGGCATCCCACTTTTTGGCATCAGCCTTTGCCAAAATGAAGCGCCATTGATGCCACAAAATCGTTATTGTGTCGTCATTGTAAACGGCCGAAATGAGAGTGTATGGAAATATCAAGAAGTGATGTTTGAGTACTTTTCCCATGGCTTTGACATCTACACCTATGATCATCGAGGTCAGGGGGCATCCGGTCGTCTTGCCGATGATCCCGAGCTTGGGCATGTCGACACATTTTCCGACTATGTGGCTGATCTTGATACCTTCATCGAAACCATCGTGCGACCGAGCCGCTATTCCCGCTGTTTTTTATTGGCACACTCCATGGGCGGAGCTATTTCAACGCTGTATATGGAACAACACCCCAATGTATTCAACGCTGCTGTGTTAAACGCCCCTATGTTTGGTATTCATATACCGAGTCCACTTCGTTTTGTCGCCCCAGCGGTGGCAAAACTTTACGATCTCTACCAGTCCAAACCAACTTATGGTCTTGGACAAAAGGCATATCATGAGCTGCCATTTGAGCAAAACGATCAATGCCAGAGCCAACTGCGCTATGTATGGGCCAAACACCTGTATCAGACCCACCCTGAATTACGTGTCGGAGGCCCAAGCGCAAGATGGATCTGGCAGGCTATGCAAGCGGCTAAACAATGTATTCAGGAATCAGACAAACTCCAGACACCTTTGCTGTTATTGCAGGCAGGAAATGACACTGTTGTAGATAACCGTGCTCACCACCTGTTTGATGGAAATACCGACCAATGCAAACTGAAAGTTATTGAGTCGGCTCGTCATGAGCTACTGATGGAAAAGGATGAACTGCGCGATCAAGTAATGAATGAAACCCTGTCGTTCTTTGAACAATTTTTCAATAAAGAATGTGCATAAACCAAGCCGCGAGGTTCGCGGCTTGATCCGCTGATGTAGCTTATAGTGGATATACCTTCTCAAAGCGTTCCAACACCAAGTCGGACGACTCGGTAAACTCAATATCTAGACTGGCCGCATACTTTGTAAAGAACCTAATATGGGCTTCTCGCCACCACGGGTAAGACAGATCCCCCTCCCCTTCAAGAGTCGCAAACTCCGGGGTTACTTTATTAAAAGGGCAAATAGAGACGTCTGTCAGTTTGATGATACAGACCGGTTCTTGCGCCCAATTGAGCACAACAGATAAACGTCCGAGTTTCGGCAGCGCCTCATCCTCAGCATCATAACCCGCTTTCAAGCTACAGGATGCACGCTTAATACCCTGGTTGATTAACCTCGCACACTCATTAGCATTGTATTCATCGGCACAAAAATACTCAGCAATAACCTGTGGAATGGCATCGCGGTCGCTTTGCGTGAGAGTTGATAAATACTGCTCTAGAAAATCCATTTGTTTTATATCCATGTGCCCTTCTTATTAACCTTCATGCTGAACGACTTTCTCTCACCTCTGCTTCATCAAAGCGATCGCTAACCCAGAGGTTATAAACGTGGCACCCGCTCCTACATTTAAGCCAGAGACTATTTTCGGCTTGTTACTAAGCCAAAGGGTAAGTTGGGATGAGAAAACCCCCATCATGCTAAAACCAATAGCGGTCAACAGGGCAAACCACACACCATAAACAATCATCTGCGCGGTCACAGAGCCAAGTGCCGGATTAACAAACTGAGGAACAAAAGCCAGTACAAACATACCAGGCTTCGGGTTAAGAGCGGCAGAAAGGAACCCCGTTGAAAAGATGGTCTTTTTTGATTGCTTCTCAGCTCTTTTGAGAGAAAAAAGGCTCCTTGAACGTAATACTTTTATACCAAGCCAAATTAAATAACCCGCCCCAACCACTTTTACGATATAAAAAGCAACTTCAGAGGTTTGAATCAGCAATGTGAGTCCAAAGGTTGCCGCTAACACATGAAATAAAATACCGGCTCCAGAGGAGCACCCCGACACAATAGCCGCCACTTTACCTTGGCTTAATCCCCGCCCAACAGCGAGCAAGTTATCAGGCCCGGGAGAGATAACCAGCAACAAACACGCCAACGTATAAGCAGTGAACACTTCGAATGGGAACATAACACCTCCTTGATATTTATATCCCTACTTATTTATGAATAAGTTTACCGAGAGCGCTATACTTCCACTCGGTACTTAAGATCGGCTACCTCGTCACCTGTCATCCCACGAAAACCCCAGCAGTGTGCTGGCTGCTCCTTAATGATAATTTCGAGATCAACAGGACGTATTCCTAACTCTCTCCCCACTTCAGCGAACAGTGATTTAATCAATGCTTTCTTCGTATCCTCTTTACGCCCTTGCATCATATTAATTTCGATAACAGTGTAGGCATCACTTCGGCCACCGGGATAATAGAAGTCATCTTTGTCCATAGGAACGAAGCGTTGTGAGCGCTTATCGTTTGGCAGACCAAGCTCTCTGTTCATACATTCCTGTATAACATCAGAAAGCCTTGCTTTAATCGGGTTAAGGTTTTCCTTTATTCCATAAACTATAATCATGACAGTTCTTCATATCTAAGGCCATTTAAAGACCATAGTGATGGAATAGACTAACTTCTCAGCAACTTAGGCAAGAAATGTTGATATGACACGGGGAATACGCCCTTACAAATATGCAAATGAGTGAATTCCACCTCAATACCTCACTTTATCAAACGCTTGTTAAAGCAACAGGTAAGTTGAAATTTTCTTGCACTAGATACAACTAAATTGATTCTTGTTAGCGACCTACCGGCCATTTTCATCCATAATTACTTTTTTAATCTCCAATACAAAAATCAGTATGAATACGCTAACTAAAATCTTTGCCTCTACCCTCTTCCTTCTAGTGGCACTTACAGGGTGTAGTGAAAGTGAAACGCCTAAAGAAGGTGTGAAATACACTGTCGTTGCGACCCCAACGGAAGGCATTGCCGACGTTGTTGAAGTCTTTTCCCTTGGTTGTGGCCACTGCCGTAACATGGAATTGATGCTGCCAGAAATCAAAAAACTGGCTGAAGTTGATATCGACCAAGTACACGTAACGTTCAACGAAAGTGCGCAGTACGCCGCTTACCTCTACTACACAGCAGCAATTCAAAGTGAAGGTAAGCCATCACCTGAATTGAAGGAAGCATTGTTTGGTTTTGTTCAAGATCAAGCTGCTGACTTGGATGAAGAAGGTCGCAAGAACAAGTTGGATGAAATCTTCAGCCAATATGATCTTGTTAGCCCGTTTGAGCTAAACGATGAGCAAAAAGAACTTGTTTACCAGCAAATGACCAATGCCAACCAGCTTGAGCAAAACGCACAAATCACTGGCGTGCCTGCTTTCTTGGTAAAAGGTAAATACCTTGTACAAAATGGTGCACACGACAGCTTGGAAGACTTGGCGAACACCATCCGTTTTCTATCAGAAAAGCAATAAAACTGACACGAAAGGGCTAACTATCCAGTTGGCCCTTTAGCGACTCTCTCTGCCTCCCCCACCAGCCATTGAACAATCGCCCCCACATTTCCATACATCCATACACCTGCATACTTATAGTCTTCGACACATGTCGATAGACATCAATACCCTCTCAATGAGTTCACTTTCTTGAAAGTCGTTCCCTCGACTGTATCCACTCGGCAAGCAATCCCATCACCTCAATACTCCACCTATAAAGCTCTAGACGCTGAATTTCACCACCAATCATTCGTGAAACGTCGCTTAAATCACCGAATGAATCACCAACTTCAATAGCAAAAAATTCTAAAACTCAATATCTGAAAAAATAACTTTAATCCCTCGCTGCCGTATTTACATTCTAGTCGCTTAACCACCCTATCAACGGTGTAACAAATGTAAACTTTGAGATTTTTATCCAAATAAAATCAGATGGTTACATATAAATTATTCTTTAACCTCACCACCTTAAGATCATTTCACTGTTACTACACGGAACTAAGTAATAAAACATAAAACAAGCACTTACGAGGTGCTTCTCACTATAAAATTAGGAATTAAGAAATGAACAAAAAGCTAATTGCCCTAGCAGTGGCTACTGCTGCGGCAGCATCATCGTCTGTACATGCATTGGAAGTTTATAACGATGGTACTAACACCTTCTCAGTAGGTGGTCGTTTGGCGGCAAGCGCACGTTTCTCTGATGGTGACTCTGAACTTCGTAACCAATCTTCTCGTATTAACTTCGGCTATACCCATGCGCTAGAAAGTGGCTGGGATATCGGCACCCGTGCTGAGTGGGCATACGATGCACTGGCAAACAGTTCCGAAGGCAGCCATATCTCAAACCGTCTTGGCTACGTTACCGCTGATAACGAAGATTTTGGTAACTTCACTATAGGTAAAGCATGGTCTGTTCACTACGACGTAACCGGTAAAACGGACCTGTTCTGGATTTATGGGGGTGATACCGCTGGTAACTACGACGGTATCTCCGGCGATGGTGGTGTACATGGTACAGGCCGTGCGGATGACGTTATCCAGTACCGCAACAACTTCTACGGTGTTCAGGTAGGGCTTCAGTACCAATTCCAAGATAGCTCCCTAGGTCTTGATGACGAAAATAATAAAACAGGCTACGATCGTGACTATGGCTACCAGGCAATGGCTGGCTATGACTTTGATACAGGTATGGGTATCCTCGGTCTAAGCGGTGTTTACGGCGAGACCAAGTTCGACGACCGTGAAGACGCCAAGGTGGCGAATGCCGTTCTTTCCTACGAGTACAACGGCTTGAACTTGGCGGCGAACTACGGTGAATTCCGTAACCACCAAAGCGAAACGTCAAATGACGCATTCAAGAAATCTAACTTCAGTAGCAGCAGTGTGACTGCCGATGGCATGCTCAAGTCTACAACAGGTGTAGAAGTATTCGGTTCTTACGATATCAATCAATTCCAGATTCTAGGTGGCTACAACCTTCTTGAAGATGACAACTCTAAAGCGAAATTCGCATATGCTACCGTAGGTGCAGCATATTTCACCGGCCCAATTATCCTAGCAGCAGAGTACAAAATCGATACGAGCAGCAAAACGGATACTGGTGCGAATGCCAAGCTTGAGAACGAACTAGGCTTGCTAGTACGTTACAACTTCTAAAGTACTAACTCGCTAACTTGTGTTCATTCTGTCGAATTGATTTGACGTATTTTACGTTTCGGGTACCAGGAAGGTGCCCCTTTTTTACTTCACCGCAAAAGTAAAATACGTTTCTGGATGCGGCTCATCAATCAGTGTGAAATGCCACCACTCTTCTTTTAACGCTTTAAAACTATTCTTAAGCATTATGGTTTGCAATAGCATTCTATTAGCCCTTTGCTGAGCCGTGCTTTTCGGCGAGCTGGGCCAAGAGGCTTTACCGAAATAATCCCAGCCGGTCCCCATATCCAGCTCTTCGCCACTTGCAAGATCAATCAAGGTAAGATCAACAGTACTCCCTCTTGAATGACCCGACTTTTCGGCAATATAGCCATCTCGGAATAAGTTTTTCTTCTCAACGGTCGGGTAATATTTCGCTTTCATACGTGTATCGGACAAGTCTTCAGCCCAGCGCACAAAATGATCAACGGCAGGCTGTGGCCGATAGGCGTCAAACACTTTTATACCCAGACCAAAAGACCTCAATGCTTGCTGCACATCAGCCAACGCTTGCGCGGTTTTCTGGGTACTTATTGCCTTAGCGGCTGTATAACCATCAATTCGTTCACCGACAAAATTATCGCTGCTGAAATATCGGATATCGACCACAATGCTTGAGTCAACTTGCTGAATATCAACAAAGCCCTCAGGCAATGACCTGGCGACTGAGTATGAACTCACAAGTACTGTTAGCACCAGAGAAAAAATGAAAGTAAAAGACGTCCTGTTTGGCATACGCTGTCCTCATACGATTGTCACTACAACTGTAGTGGAACAGCCGCCTCCTGTTTTTTATCGTCATCTTTTTTAGATCAAGCCATAATTTTCATGTAATACGACGTTTTGTTGCATTGTGTTTACTCCACCGCGTTGGCTTTAAAATCAACACGCTAGAGAAATTTCACTCAAGGTGAAATTAACACTCGTCGAGCGATTCGATCACATTTCACCAAGTTCCTTTACAACCAATCCATCTATAAAAAAGGCTGCTATTAACGATTGGTTACAAAGACCGATAATCGGCTTGTCAAGACTTGAAGATCTGCTGGGTTAGTGGTTTGATCTGCGCCTTGCTGAGTTTCACCCACCATGCTCAACTGGGTGAGTAAGCTATATATAGGGTAGCTAACCCTTTTTTTTAGCAAGCAGCAACACAATATGATAACAGTAAGGTGCATTCATAATGGCGAAATCCCCAACCGCTTCGGAAGTCTCTCAAGCCGTCGATATCGAGTACCAATCCACTTCAATGGAAATTTGGGACAGTAAGTATCGTTTGAAATCAAAGCACGGAGAAGCTATTGATGTCACGCTTGACGACACTTTCAAACGCGTTGCCCGCGCATTGGCAGAACTAGAAGAAGATGACGCTAAAGATCATTGGTATAACGAATTTCTTTGGGCACTCCGTAACGGGGCAATTCCTGCTGGACGTATAACGTCAAATGCAGGCGCATTCGAGCACAAACCTGCAACGTCTACCATTAACTGTACCGTATCTGGCACCATTGAAGACTCAATGGACGATATTCTGGGTAAAGTGCATGAAGCAGGCCTAACCCTAAAAGCGGGCTGCGGTATCGGCTATGACTTCTCTACCCTACGTCCGCGCGGTGCTTTTGTCTCTGGTGCAGGCGCATACACATCTGGCCCACTTTCGTTCATGGATATCTATGACAAGATGTGTTTCACCGTCTCTTCTGCCGGAGGCCGCCGCGGTGCGCAAATGGGCACCATGGATATCCGCCACCCAGATGTCATCGAATTTATTCGCGCCAAGCGAGAAGATGGCCGCTTGCGCCAGTTCAACCTGTCACTGCTGATCAACGAAGACTTCATCGAAGCTGTTAAGAACGATGCACCTTGGCAACTTATTTTTCCTATTACGGCGAAAGAAGCGAAGCAAGACAAGCTTGATCTGAACAACGATGACAGCATTGCCTGGGCTGACTGGCCAAGCAAAGATAACTTGGTTGAAGACGCTGAAGGCCGTGTTGCATGTAAAATCTACCGCACGCTGCCTGCCCGTAACCTGTGGAATGTCATTATGACCTCCACTTACGACTATGCTGAACCCGGCTTTATTCTTATTGATAAAGTGAACCAAATGAATAATAACTGGTTCTGTGAAGAGATCCGCGCAACAAACCCATGTGGTGAGCAACCACTACCGCCTTACGGTGCTTGCTTGCTTGGTTCAGTCAACCTAACTAAGTTTGTCCGTGAACCTTTCACTGATAGTGCGCATTTCGACTGGGATGCCTACCGTAAGGTTGTCGCTGTCTTTACCCGCATGCTAGATAACGTGGTCGAAATCAACCAGCTTCCACTTGAGAAGCAACGCCACGAGATCACCAACAAGCGCCGTCACGGTATGGGCTTTCTGGGTTTGGGTTCAACCACGACCATGCTCAAGCATAAATACGGCAGTGCAGCCTCTGTTGCCTTTACCGAGCAAGTCGCGCAAGAAATGGCGATCACCGGCTGGAAAGAAGGCCTAAAGCTCGCGAAAGAAAAAGGGGTAGCGCCAGTGATGGAGGAAGAGTTCGAAATCACTGCTAAGATGCTACGTCTACGCCCTGAGATGGCAAATGACGGTATTAAAGTCGGCGACAAGGTGAAAGGTAAAGTCCTTCACGCTAAATACAGCCGTTACATGCAGCAAGTCGGCGAAATAGAGCCTAAGCTGGTTGACGATCTCGCTAAGCATGGCTGCCGATTCACTCACCATAGTTCAATTGCACCTACAGGCACTATCTCCCTGTCTCTGGCCAACAACGCCAGTAACGGTATTGAGCCAAGCTTTGCGCATCACTATACCCGTAACGTGATTGTACCGGGCAAGAAGACCAAAGAAAGTGTCGACGTTTACAGCTTCGAGTTGTTGGCGTACCGCAAGCTGATCAACAAAAAGGCGATGCCTTACACTACCGATGAGGCATGCCAGCTACCTGAGTACTTCATTACTGCTGATGACATCACGCCAAGCCAGCACGTAGAAGTACAGGCTGCCGCACAGCGCTGGATTGACTCTTCCATCTCGAAGACGGCAAACGTACCGACTGACTTCCCGTTTGAAGACTTCAAAGACATCTACATGGATGCCTATGACAAGGGCCTGAAAGGTTGTACGACCTTCCGTTTCAATCCAGAGGTCTTCCAAGGCGTATTGGTGAAAGAGAAAGATCTCGAAAACACCACCTATGTTTTCACCCTTGAAGATGGCTCGACGTTTGAGGCCAAGGGTAATGAACAAATCGAATACGATGGCGAAACGCATTCAGCAGCAAACCTTTATGATGCCTTGAAAGAAGGCTACTACGGTAAATTTTAAGGTATAGGTTAAAGACAAATGACAAAGAAAATCGACGGCAAAATTGTTGCCTTCAAAGTAAAAAGTAAAGAACAAGAAACTGTTCAAGCTGCGCCAGTTGTACCTGAATATGAAGTACAGCACATGCATGAAGACATGCCGCGCCCAGATAAACTGCTTGGTACCACTTACAAGCTGAAAACACCAGAGCATATCTCTGAACATTCTCTGTTTATCACAGTGAATGACGTTGTGCTTAATGAAGGGACTGAGCATGAAGTCCGCCGCCCTTTCGAAGTGTTCATCAACTCCAAGAGTTTGGAACACTTCCAGTGGATTGTTGCGCTTACCCGCATCATGTCAGCGGTATTCCGTAAAGGTGGTGACTGCACCTTCTTGGTTGAAGAGCTTCGTTCAGTATTTGACCCACGAGGTGGCTACTGGAACAAAGGGAAATATGTACCTTCATTGATTGCTGAGATTGGCAATGTGATTGAACAGCACCTCACCGAAATCGGTATGCTGGGCAAACCAGAAGTTGACGAGCACCAACAGGCATTCCTTGATGCCAAGAAGGCAGAGCTTGAAGGTAAGAAGGTAGAAGCCGAAGAGGAATCTGGTAGCTTCCCACCAAGTGCGACACTTTGTTACAAGTGCCATAACAAGGCCGTGATCATCAAAGATGGTTGCCAAACCTGTTTGAACTGTGGTGACTCTAAGTGTGGCTAACTCTTAGCTCATAAAGACCTCAAGAAAGCCGCCACCTGGCGGCTTTCTTTTTTCTTAAGTTTTAAAATAAACTAAAATCTAATATGATTTTCTTATAAGAAACACAAGTTTCTAGATAATTAACCATTAATAAACTAATGGCAAAGATTAATGACAATTTTTTATTGTATTTAATTTCAGTTAGCTATGAGCTTTGTAGTATTTTTTTATTTATGTCAATAAATTAAGACTTTTTAATATATCTATGCTTTTTACTCCACAACAATAAGAGTGAAAGTCATGGCTATTTCATATAAAACCCTAACTAAAGTAGCCCTTGGGGTTAGCCTTGGATTGGCAGCAAATACGTACGCAATATCTCCGCCGGAAAACCAGCTGTTACCACCAGCGAAGACAGCAAACCTTTATGCGCTAGAAGTTGATTGTGAGTGTATATTACAAATCACACCCGAAAAAGAAATCACAGAAAAAATAACTGAATATGATATTTTACAAGTTCTCAATGAATCTGGAGCAATGTTTGATGACATAAGCTTCAGTAGTAAAGCCATTGTAGCCCTACCGGACGGTTCAATCATTTTTGGTGTAGAAGCCTCTCAACCTTATATCGGTGATGAAGACTTTTTATTAAAGCAAGATCCGTATGGTGAACTGTCCATTCTCATCGACTCTCAGGACGCTAGAGATGTCAACGATAATGTTGCCCCTGATTTCGAAGGCCTTGTCATGGGTATTGATGGCCAACTATACGTAGGGGATGATGGCAGTGATGACGTATTGAAGGTTAATCCCGTCACCGGAGATGTCTATCGTTTTGCCAAAAAAGAAGATTTCGAAGCACTGGGTGATGGTTTTATTTTTGATATCCAACCCGCCATATCAGCAGACGAACGGTATATCTATCTAGCCTCTGACGACACCCCAAATATTGTCTACCGAATTCCTTATATGTATGGGTATAGTGACCCTGAAATATTTGCTAGCGGTCCTGGTGTTGATCCCTTTGATCTTTCCAAAGATAACACTATATATGTTATTAATGATAAAACTAACCCCTACCCTTCTTACGAAAGATATTATCCAGGTAATTACTACGCGCCGTATAAACCCGCTAACATATCAGGAACCTTTAAGCTGACCTTTGAAGAAGATGAAGGGTATTACCCACCACAGAAAACCACCCCACCGATTCCATGGGATGCAACACCAGCGCAATTAGCTCAGATCATCCAGCAAACATTGTATGTGCCTGCCAAAGTTGAAGGTCGCGGAACAATTGGTACTCCTTGGGTATTTAATGACCCAGAAGGCTACCGCCTGATCAGTATTAACTCCTACAACCTTTCCTATGCAGAAGCACAATTAATAAAAGAAAATAGCCCAAGTGAAAACACTTCACCCAAAGAAGCCGTCGAGGGTCAAAACCATATCGAAGCTTTAGGAACAGATGCATATTATGGAAAAATAAAATTTAATGTGGTTGTCAAGGCAGCCAGTGGAAGTTCGTTCAGCGGCAACCCGGATGTTGAAATTGGCTATGTCACATTAAATGTTGGAGATAGCCCCGAAGATGTCAAAAATGAATTAGTTAGCAAAACGCATCTGAATAAAGATGACGTTCAAGTAAAAGGTACAGGTACGATTAAATCACCTTGGGTGTTTATCTTTGGTGGTGACTTCAAAAACAACGAAGTAGAGTTCAACATCACCAATGGCTACTACGACACAATCAAACCAAAAGACATACTGACCGGTACATTAAAAGATGCTCGAGCCTTCGATGACCCTGATGGGTTTATGACCAGAAAAGATAACGGTGATATTACCCTTGCTGATGATTCAAGTGCCCACTTCATCTATAACATCGACAAAAAAGGTAATGTTAAAACCTTAGTTACCGAGTGGGAACTGATCGTTAAAAACAATGGCCAAGTCGATATGGAAGGCGGATTAGCCTACGACGATGAAGGTAACCTTTACGCAAGTAACCATAACAATGCTCAAGGTGATGGTTCGAACTACCAGGGGGGCAACGTCTTCAAGATAACCCCATACGGTAAGATAACTATTTGGATTGATGCTCAAGATGTTATTGATGAAACATATGGTGACTTAGGGGATGTCCAAATTGAAGGCATCGCCTTTGAACATGGTATCAAGAATAACGGTGAGCCAGACTACCCTTACTATTTGCTTCCAACACCACCGAGTTACCCATAATTAACCACCAAAACCAAAGTCATGACACTTGGCTTAACTAATCATAGAAAGCTACCGATGGTAGCTTTCTTTTATTGGCATGATCCACCGTTAATTTCGTCGCCCCTCCCATTCCTAATTCTTTTCCTATCCCTCTCGCTTCCACTAACGAGCCATGAACATTAAAAGTCATAATGTCAAAATACTGGCAGCCCAAAGCATTCATCAAAGAAATAACAAAAACAGTTAACATAAGCAGTGGCATTATTTATTCCGATATCTATTAATAATTATACATTTTAAACTAGCGATTGCAGAAAACAGACTCATACCCGAAAGAAATAGCATTCATATCGTTATATCTAAGTACTTTGAACACAAAAAATGATTACTTACTGGTAGAACCAGAATATTACAACAAATGACAGGCAATTATATTCTTGGGAGCAGATCACAACAACAACCGATAATATTTATGCAAGTATTATTACAGCTTAATTTTGCTTCCACTTAATGACAAAAAGGTATAAATATATCATTCAAGACATCGATAATATTTAAATTGCATTATTAAAAATTTAGACAACAGGTAAATAATCCAACCATTAAAAAGGATTTACAATGAAAAAAATACCCCTTGTAGGCATTATAGCCTCCTTGTTATCGCCCCATGTTTTCGCTACAGAATACGACTGCTCAGGTCTAGAAGTTTGGAATAGTGATACTGCCTATAGCGGTGGTGCCAACGTTCAGCACCTAAACCATGCTTATCTTGCCAATTGGTGGTCGCGAGGTAGTGCCCCCGATGAGTTTTCTGGTCAATATCAAGAATGGAGTTTACTCGGACAATGTGAAACCGGTGCGCCGCAGCCACCAACTATTAATATAACTTCCCCTCAAGGTGGCGGCCAATTTGTTTTAGATAAGACCATTTTACTGGCTGCCGAAGTAAATAGTAAAAACTCGGAGATCAAAGCAGTTGAGTTTTTGGCGAATGGCGAATCTGTCGCCATTATTAAACAAGAGCCCTTCTCGACCCAGTGGACACCAACCCAACTCGGTCAGACAGTTATTACAGTAAAAGCGACCAATATCGACAACATGACTGAATCCAGTCTGGTAAATATCGTCATTGTCGACAGCGATGTTGCTTTACCTCCAGAAGTGAGCTTAACCTCACCAGGCTCAGGTAGCACGTTCGATGAAGGTGACATAGTGACTTTCTCTGCTGATGCCAGCAGTGAGCACAGCAGTATCGAACGGGTTGAGTTTTACCTAAATAATACCCTTGTCGGAAATGATACCACTGCCCCCTACGAGCACCGCTGGACCTCAACTGCAGGTAGCCACGCCGTCTATGCACAAGCGGTTGACAACAACCAACAGAGCACCAAAACAGAATCTGTCAGCTTTACCGTCAACGGCAATCAACCGGGCGGTAGCTGTAAAGATCTCCCTGCCTATAATGAAGGGGAAAGTTATACGCAAGGCCAGCTCGTCACTAACAACGACAACCAGTATAGTTGTCAGATCCCAGGCTGGTGTGGTGGCGCAGCCTGGGCTTACGAGCCGGGAATTGGTGCGCACTGGGAAGATGCCTGGAAGTTTGAAGGAGACTGCGGCACGGCTCCTGAGCTCAGTTTTACATCACCAGCAGCAGGCGAAACGCTATTAGCCGGCATTCCAACCCACTTAATTGTCAAGGCAACGGCCGGTGACTTCGATATTGCTAAAGTGCAGTTCTTTGTCGACAGCCAGTTAATCGGTAATGGCATTGCCGATGGCAATCATTACCAGCTTGAGTGGACCCCAGTCAATACTGGTAGTGTTGCGCTCAAGGCCATCGCCACAGATACTGACAATGCTGAGGGTGAGACTGCCCAGCAAGTGACCGTCACCGACCAAGCTTTGGTCGTTGAGCTGACAAAACCGACCGCAGGTACTCGCTTTAGCATTGGTGCTCCAGTAGAAATGACAGCAGATGCTAAATCCTTCCAATCAGATATCAACCAAGTTGAGTTTCTGGTGAATGGTAAAGTGGTTGCCACCGATCAACAGGCGCCTTATACAGCGACGTGGAGTTCTGAAGCCGCCGGTGATTACCAAGCCCAAGCAAAAGCGATTGATAGCAGTGGCAATGAGGAGCTCTCAAGTGCTGTTCCGTTCAGCGTAACATTATCGACCGAGAATAAGCACAAGCTTGTCGGCTATTGGCACAACTTCGTGAACGGTTCAGTCTGCCCAATGAACCTGAGCGATATCCCAACAGAGTGGGATGTAATAGATATTGCCTTTGCTGATACTAGCCACTCAGCTCCCGGAACCAACTACTTCAACCTGTTCTCAGGCGATGGCGGCTGTCCTGCCATTGATGCAGTGCGCTTCAAGCAAGACATTCAGGCGCTACAAGCTGATGGCCGCAAAGTCGTGCTATCACTGGGCGGGGCTGAGGGGACAATCATCCTCAACAACGATGCCTCAGAGCAAGCCTTCGTAGACAGTCTGACGGCCATTGTTCAAGAATGGGGATTTGATGGCTTGGATGTGGACTACGAAAGCGGCTCAGGGCTCGTTAACGGTTCAGAGATTCAAAAGCGCCTACCGCGCGCATTGCGTAGTATCCAAGATAAGCTGGGCAGGGATTTATACCTCACCATGGCCCCAGAGCATCCTTATGTTCAGGGTGGCTATGTCAGCATCGCTAACGGAAGTGTATGGGGAGCATACCTACCGGTGATCGACGAGACCCGCGATATGCTTGATTTACTGCATGTTCAGCTCTACAACAACGGTGGATTGGAGCACCCATATGGTGGAACAGCTCCTGCAGGCTCTGTCGATATGATGGTTGCCGCCCAAAAAATGCTCATTGAAGGCTTCCAAACTGCCTATGGCAACGGCCCGAACTTTGCGCCACTTCGAGACGATCAAGTCTCGATTGGCCTGCCATCGGGTGCAAAAGCGGCAGGCAGCGGCCAAGCAACCATTGAAGATACGAATAAGGCTCTAGATTGCTTGGTGCTAGGTACAAACTGCAGCACTGTTGTACCTTCAACGCGTTACGATAACTTTGGTGGTGTGATGTACTGGTCAATCAACTGGGACGAATACTATAAACGTGCCTATTCGCAGGGTGTTGGTGCGAAGTTAAGCGAATTGAATCACCGCTAACGCTCTATCCGATTTGATACCGAGTAAGAAAGCTACTTTTGTAGCTTTCTTTTTTCTCCCGTTACGTATTTACCCCTCTCCTCAGCACCGCGTTAAGGTGTACTTAACCCGTAATTATATATGTTTGACTACCCTTAACCTGAAGTCAGCATTACCATTCCTCCGCTCTATCTGTCGCTCAACAAATAGAACAAACCCAAAACTATAAAGAATATTCCGTCAATCAGCCTGGCGGGGAGGAAATCATGCTCAACGAAGTAGCCGAACTATCGCGGATACAGTTCGCCACGACGGCGCTGTACCATTTTATTTTCGTGCCCTTAACCATAGGGCTAGTCGTATTGCTGGCAATCATGGAAACCATGTATGTCATTACAGGCCAGCAAATATACAAAGACATGACCAAATTCTGGGGGAAATTATTCGGGATTAACTTTGCGATTGGTGTTGCTACCGGCCTCACCATGGAGTTCCAGTTCGGGACGAACTGGTCATATTACTCCCATTATGTCGGGGATATTTTTGGTGCACCACTCGCTATCGAAGCACTTGTTGCATTCTTCTTAGAGTCGACCCTTGTCGGTCTTTTCTTCTTCGGTTGGGACAGGCTATCCAAGCGCCAGCATTTAGCTATCACTTGGCTCACAGCCCTGGGGTCGAACTTTTCCGGCCTATGGATTTTGATGGCCAACGGCTGGATGCAAAATCCGGTCGGTGCAGAGTTCAATTTTGAAACCATGCGCATGGAAATGACCGACTTTGTCGAAGTCGTTTTCAACCCAGTCACTCAAGTTAAATTCTTGCACACGGTCGCCGGCGGTTACACGACAGGCGCTATGTTTGTTATGGCCATCAGTGCCTTCTACCTGCTAAAACGACGTGATATCACCTTCGCTCGCCGCTCATTTGCGGTTGCCGCGGCATTCGGCCTGACCGCTATCCTAGGTACATTGCTACTGGGTGATGAGTCTGGTTACGAACTTGGTGACGTACAGCAAGTCAAACTGGCAGCGATTGAGGCCGAATGGCATACCGAAGAAGCGCCTGCCTCCTTCACCCTGTTTGGCTTCCCTAACCAAGAAACCAAGGAAACCGACTACGCCATTAAGATCCCTTACCTTATGGGCATCATTGCAACCCGCTCGTTTGACGAACAAGTCATGGGTATCGATGACCTGATGAAGCAAAACGAGGCTAGGATCCGCAATGGTATGGTTGCCTATGGCCTACTGGAGAAACTGCGTAGCGGATTCCACACCCAGGACGATATCCAAGCCTTCAACGAAGTTAAAAAAGATCTCGGTTATGGGTTACTGCTGAAGTCTTATACCAACTCTGTGGTCGATGCGACCGAAGCACAGATCAAGCAAGCAACCGAAGACACTATCCCGCAAGTTGCACCACTATTCTGGAGCTTCAGGATTATGGTTGGTTGCGGCATGCTGATGGTTATGCTGTTTGCCTTGGCAACATGGTATAGCTGTCGTGAGTCCCTGCCGCAGAAAAGATGGTTGCTCAAACTGGCCCTTATCTCGATGCCACTGCCATGGATTGCGAGCCAAGCGGGTTGGATTGTCGCTGAATACGGCCGCCAGCCTTGGGCCGTTGGTGAAGTACTGCCGGTTAATATGGCAGCCTCCCAGCTTGAACCTGGCCAGATCATGCTTTCCATCGCCATGGTTTACGTGCTGTACACCATATTCCTGATCATTGAATCATTCCTGATGGTCCGCTACGCCAAACTTGGGCCAAGTGCTCTCAAAACAGGTCGTTACCACTTTGAGAACCAGTCCGAAGACCGAGCGCTGACTTCAGCAACTAGCCACTAAGGAATGTTATTATGATTGATTACGAAACACTGCGATGCCTCGCCTGGGTGATTGTTGGCCTGTTGCTTATTGGCTTCGCTGTCACCGATGGCTTCGATATGGGGGTCAGTATTCTGCTCCCTGTCCTAGGGAGAAATGAAACCGATCGCCGCATCATGATCAACTCCGTCGGCCCTCACTGGGACGGTAACCAAGTTTGGTTGGTTACCGCTGGCGGTGCTATCTTCGCCGTATGGCCTCTGGTCTACGCGGTCTCTTTCTCTGGGTTTTATTTCGCGATGCTCCTTGCCCTGGCATCGTTATGGCTACGCCCGCTAGGCTTTGATTACCGCTCAAAGATCGATAGCCCAGTCTGGCGTGAGGTTTGCGACAAGGCCTTGGTTGTCGGTGGTTTGATTCCGACTATCATTTTTGGCGTCGCCTTCGGTAACTTAATGCAAGGTGTTCCATTTGTATTAAATGACCTGCTGATGACAAGCTACAAAGGCAGCTTCTGGGGACTTCTGAACCCATTTGCCCTGCTATGTGGTTTACTTAGCCTCAGCATGATTCTGACCCAAGGCACGACATGGCTACAAATGAAAACCACCGGCTCTCTACATACCAGAGCCTGTGCATTGAGTGAGTTGTCGGCCATTGTCACAGCAGCACTCTATGTCATCGCAGGAATTTGGGCTTACAACCTAGACGGTTACCAAATTACCAGTGCGATAGCCACAGATGCAGCAGCTAACCCACTGAACAAAGAGGTTATCACTGTAGCCCACGGCTTGTTCCAGAACTTCAACCACTATCCGGTTCTTTGGATCATTCCGGCACTGGCAGTGATTGCACCGATCTTTACAGCGCTATCAGCGAAAAAACAAAAAGACGGTACTGCATTCGCGCTGTCGAGCATAACGGTGACCAGTATCATACTGACTGCGGGTATCGCACTATTCCCGTTCATCATTCCATCGAGTATCAACCCATCTCACAGCCTGACAATATGGGATGCAACCTCGAGTGAAAAGACGCTGGGAATTGTTGCGTTGATATCAGTCATCATGGTGCCCGTCATTCTCGGCTACACCTTGTGGTGCTATCGCAAAATGTTCGGCCGTATTGACAAGAATTACATCGAAGAGAATAAAACAACTTTGTATTAAGGAGCATCTATTATGTGGTATGCAGCCTGGGTTATTGGTTTGGCTTTCGCCAGCTACATCGGAATTCAAAACGGATTCCGTATGGAACGCAATGAGCGAAACTGGAAAAAAGACTAATACTTTAAAAAGTATGAGTGTCAACATAGCGTGAGTTCATGCTCTATAAATAAAACTCGGTAATATTTTATAGAAAGAACATTCATGCTGAATAAAAAACTCGCCTTTTGGCGAGTTTTTTATTTTTTCAGCCAACAGAAAATCATATCGGTATTAGCAAACTCAATGAATGTGAAACAGATTAAGGAGATGTTAACGGGCAATTAAATACAATCAAATATACTTAATAACCCATATCTCTTATCTTAGCCCCACGCTTTGACCAGCATCAATAAAACCACACTTATTGTATGTCTACACAAAGCCATGTTGAACTAAAAGGTATGCGCTATGAAATTTAAACTGAAAACACTGCTTGTTGCGACAGGTTTATCTATTGCTTCAAGTATGTCTTACGCCATTCCCCTTAAACCGCTAGATACTGATTTTACCCTACAATTACTTGGCTCGGGAGGCCCTATTACCGATGATGTACGCGCATCTTCAGGTGAAGTGATCTGGTGGAAGGGTAAATCCAAAATCCTTATCGATGCCGGTGCAGGCGTTTACTTACGCTTCGGACAATCAGGTTCGCGCATGGAAGAGCTGGACTTCCTGGGCGTGACGCACTTCCACACCGACCACGTGACTGATTTGCCAGCTCTGCTAAAAGGTGGCTACTTCTTCGACCGTTCTTCAACTCTGGCAATTGCGGGCCCAACAGGAGAAGGGGCTTTTCCTAGCCTAACCAACTACATGGATGCCCAATTCAACCATGACTCCGGCGCATATGCTTACCTAAACGGTATTTATGACGGCAGCGATGGCTTGTTCCCTGTATCAATCCAAGACGTGGACTTCCACAAAAAAACGGGCACAAAAGTCTACGAAGATGATGGCCTAACTATTTACGCCCAAGGGATCCCACACGGTGACGTACCGACTGTCGCCTACCGTATCGAATCTGACAAAGGCGTTATGGTGATCTCAGCTGACCAAAACGGCACCGATGAAAGCTTTATCGAATTTGCTAAAGGGGCTGACATGCTGGTGATGCCAATGGCCATCGATGAAAACGCAGATGCAATCTCTGCATTTATGCATGCTACCCCTTCGGCTGTCGGCAAAATCGCCCAGGCGGTGAACCCTAAAATGTTGGTTCTTAACCACTGGATGGGCCGAGGCTTAGCATTAAAAGATGAAGATATCGAGATTGTTAAAAAATACTACAGCGGCCCAGTTTTCGCTGGTCGCGATCTATCAAGTTACCCAATGAGTTCTATTACGGAGCAAAGCAATGAACAATAAAATCGCCCTTTCTATCGCAATGACATCTGTACTGGCTTTAAATACTGCCGCAGTGCAAGCTTCTCCTCAGGACAGTGCTACTAATGCGAGCAAGCCAGTAGTAAGCGCACCCAGCAGCAACAACGGCGGTAAGTGTGCCAGTGGTAAATGTGGTACTGAAAAAATCTTCGCTAAAGTTGAGCTTAACTCAGACCCACAAGACAAACTCGTTCGATCGCGTGATGGTAAATGTGGCATATCAGGCCAAGGCTTAGCGCCAGCAAAAGCCAATGTCGCTCAACCAGGCAAATGTGCGGGTGGGTTATGCGGACAATAACACCTTTATCTAAAGGGATTGGTCTTCGCAACGAGCATATGGATATTCTTTGCCAACAACCGAGCCATGATGGGATTGATTTTCTCGAATTGGCACCGGAAAACTGGATGAATATTGGTGGCGTTAAACAACAAGCACTTGAGTGTATCGCAGAAAAATACCCTCTCGTTGCACATGGTTTAAGTTTATCTATTGGTGACGCACAACCGCTGAATATAGATTTCATTAAACAAGTTGGCGGTTTTCTCGACCGCTACAATATCGATATCTATAGTGAGCATTTAAGTTTTTCTCGTGATCAAAACGGCTATCTCTACGATCTTTTGCCGATACCAAGACACAAAGAAAACCTGATGTATTTATCAGATCGCATAAACACCGTGCAAGATATATTGCAGCGTCCTTTGGTACTGGAAAATATATCTTATTACTACAACTATCCGGATGAAATGCCAGAAGCAGAGTTTTTTTCCTTGTTAGTTGAAAAAACAAACTGCGAGCTTTTATTAGATATTAATAACGCTTATGTCAATGCTAACAATCATCAGTACGATGCTTTAGAGATGATTAAGGGCCTGCCATCTGAAGCCATTTGTTATTTTCATATTGCAGGACACCTTAAGCAAGATGACAACTCTTTACTGGATACCCATGGTAAAGAAGTCACTAAAGATGTCATAGACCTTGCAAAAAGCGTTATAGATTATCACGGACCTAGAGCAATGCTATTAGAACGAGATCATTTTGTCCCCTCGCTAGAAGATCTAACGCAAGAGCTAAACAATATTCATCGTTGTGCAATGGCGTAAATAAGCGAGTAACACTGAAGTAAAAGAGATCAATATGCACTGTCCACCCAATAATATGAAAGTATTAATGCAAACATTTGCTGATGGTGTGCGTCATATAAACGCCCCTAAGGTAAAAAGTATTGCGCAATATCATGACTTGGTAAAAGGTAATGTCAGCAGTGTGATCAGCCAAACATTTCCTTTGTTCAGTCAATATGCGTCTGAACCTGCACTGGAAGTATGGTGTCGTGACTTTTTGCACAATAGCCAAGCGTTGGAGCCTGAGTTCCACCATATAGCAACCGAATTTGTTCGATTCATGCAGTCAGGAAATCATGCTTTAGAGCCGAAACTCATCGCCTTACTGGAATATGAGTGGGTTATTTTCAATGCAGAAATAAATACAGAGGTTGTTCCAGTCACAACAGTGGCAGGTTCAGATATTTCATCACAAAGCATGTTGTCAAACTGTGATATTGAGATAAACCCAACACTGCAGCTTATAGAAGTCCCGTTTAACGTTTCAAACAATGATATTCAATTTATCAATGAACATGAGTCACTAGTTGCTTACGCCGTATATAGAAATTCGTCGCACCAAGTTCTGTCTCAACCATTGAATATTAACGATAGATTGTTACTGGCAGTACTTTGCCAAAATCAACGGCTTTCTTTTGACTATCTGTGTTCTCATTTAAGTACCAACATATCAACAGAACAGATTATTAATTGGATTCAGCACTTCCATCAAACAGAGCTGATTAGCGCTAACGTCACTAAAAAACAGTGAAAGCCCAATAATACTCTTAATAACTTATCAGGAGATCTACCATGATCCGAAAAATCACAGCCTTCTTTGATGGCATTTTCGAAAAATGTAAACGCTTTGACTTTATTGCCCTACTAGGTTGCCGCTTATTTCTATTACCAGTGATCTATGAAGGCGCTCATTCAAAGGTCATGGGTTTCAGCGGTACTGTCGAATTCTTCGCCTCACCAAAAGCTGAAGGTGGCTTGAACCTACCCTTTCCTGAGTTATTAGCCTTTTTAGCCACAGCCACTGAAGTCTCTGGTTTAATTTGTATCGCACTAGGGCTATTTACTCGCTTAATCTCCATTCCAATGATGGTGGTGATGACAGTCGCAAGTGCCATGGTGCACTGGAGCCACGGTTGGTTGGCAATTGCTTCAAACGACATGGAATCAGCAGCTCGTTTCAACAACTTCATTGTGTGGCTAGCTGAAAACTTCCCAGGCCGTTATAACTACATTACTGAACTTGGCGACCCGGTGATCCTCAATAACGGTATGGAATTCTCAATTACTTACTTCGTGATGTTGCTTGTCCTGTTCTTCTTCGGTGGTGGCCGTTATGTCAGCGCAGATTACTGGCTTCGTAAAGCTATCAACAAAAGTAATAAATAATAAAATAAAAATACAGTCAGCATAAGAAAGGAAGCCGTTGCAGAGCAACGGCTTTTGTTTAGGTAACGAAAGTCGCAATGAATCGTTTTCATAATATCCATAAATTATTTTGATACGCTTTTGTTTTCAGATTAAATCCCGCCATTACTTCCAGCCTCCGTTACATACCTATTTATGTCCTGGTAATAAATAATGTTATTGAATTAATCAGTATGCCTCTAAATTTTTCAACATGATTCATTTAATTAAATGCACAATATTTGACTAACATCAACTCTCTAACGCTGGCCTTTATGGGCTTAGATAACGTTTATATCAAGCGTCTAATATTAAGCCCGTTTTGTTTTAAAAAAGTAAACAAAACGAGCAAGAAAAGGTTACAACTAAATTAATTTAATGAAACCCAGCACTATAACCTTAATTTTAGTGTTGATTTTACGTTAAGGTATAATGCTTTACGCATCATATGTTCATCAACATAGTAGCCCTTGTTACCATTTGGTTTAAGTGCAAAAAAAAACA
This sequence comes from Photobacterium satsumensis, assembly GCF_050336935.1. Lineage (NCBI taxonomy): Bacteria > Pseudomonadati > Pseudomonadota > Gammaproteobacteria > Vibrionales > Vibrionaceae > Photobacterium > Photobacterium satsumensis. The sequence continues at coordinate 500,850 of NZ_JAKJSK010000007.1, read as the reverse complement.
AATAAGTAATAACTTTTAAGTCTCATCAAAGGCGACTTATCTCACACTTTATATTTCTACTAACAGTAATATCAGCATCGAAAAATAACTAACAAGGTAGACACCTATGAGTAATCGCTCACCTATTAAAGTAGTTGCAATAACAACTATTATAGCGATGGCTGTAATATTCATTGCACAAGTTGTTATAGGCACAAAGTCCATATCAATTGGTGAAATAAATATTGCTATATTACCAATGCTATTTGCAGTAACCATCGGAATGGTTATTTCTTTGAATCCTGTACGAAATAAAATTAGCGCCTGGGGAAAAACGTTCACAGAAGAGGAAGAATCATTTTCATCTAAAATGGTTGGCTTCTGCTTGCTGGTTCTCGGCACGCAATATGCGGGTATGATCATCCCGAACCTCGACATCATTATTGATGCCGGTATTCCACTGATCTTCCAAGAGCTTGGCAACCTACTACCCATTCTGATCGCTATCCCGCTCGCAGTTAAATTTGGCATGGGACGTGAAGCTATCGGTGCATGTTCATCGATCAGCCGTGAACCGTCAATTGCGGTTATTCAGGGTAAATATGGTACAGGCACCAAAGAATACATTGGGGTATTAGCAATTTATCTGTGTGGTTCTGTCATCGGTACATTGTGGTTCAGTGTTCTTGGTAGTGTTGGTCCGCTAACAGGTATCCATCCTCTTGCTCTTGCAGCAGGTACCGGTGTAGGTAGTGGCTCTATGCTAAGTGCCGCATCAGGTTCGCTAGTAAGCAGCTTATCACCAGAAATGGCCCAGCAAGCACTAAGTATTGCAGCGGCATCTAACCTTCTTTCATCTGTATTAGGGGCACTATCGCTAACATTCATCGGTATCCCACTAGCAGAATTCGTTTACAAAATTTGTCAGAAAAAAGAGGTGCAAAATGCAGTCGGTGCTTAATGATATGAAGTTTGTGTTCCTGGCTCTTTTGCTAGCCATGTTCACACAAACGCTAACGTCTGGGATCAGCTTCTTTAATATGTGGGACAGCTTCATCGCAATGTCGATTGTGGTGTTTCTATCTCTGGTGGCAAAGAACTACATTAAGTCACCGCTACCGACTTTTGCTTATGCGACTATCATCGGTATTTTGATTTGTTTACCAGAAACGGCCGTAAGAACTTTCTTCCTAGATTCAATCGGTAAAGTTCAGTTCTTGTCTTGTACGGTTCCGTTGCTCGCTTTCGCAGGTTTATCTGTTGGCGGGAAGATGGAAGAGCTGAAAAAGCTATCTTGGAAAGTCATAGTACTCTTCCTTGTTGTATCAACTAGCTGTTTCCTTGGCGCATCATTAATTGCACAAGTCGGCTTCTCCATGAAAGGGATTATCTAATGCTGTCTCGCTTTAACTTTGATAATAAGCTACTTGAACTATCAACATTCAGCATCAATGCACGCCAAGAGCTGCATCAGATCCCTGAGCTGTCGGGTGAAGAGTACAAAACATCGGCGTACTGCCAAAACATCATGAGTGAGTGTGGCTATTCAATCACGACTTATGAGGGTTACACCGGTTTTATTGCTGATTTGATTGTTGATGAGTCTTTCAACATGGTTGCATTCCGTGCTGATATGGATGCCCTTGAAATGGATGACCTGACCGACAACGAATTTACCTCGCAGCACGCTGGTAGAGCTCATAACTGTGGCCATGATGTCCATATGGCAACAGCACTGACAGCAGCAAAATACCTGTCATCCTACACCACTGAGTTGAAGCACAACGTTCGTTTTATCTTCCAAATGGCTGAAGAAGATATGCGTGTTGATGGTGCCAACAAGATGGTCGAACTTGGCTGCATGGACGGTGTGAGTGAAGTCTATGCCTTGCACAACGACGCTGCTCTAGAATGTGGCTCTGTGAGTATCACCAACGGAATTATGTCATCTTACGGTAGTGCCTGGACCTTAGATATCGAAGGTAAATCTGCCCACGGCTCAACCCCGCACAAAGGCCTTGATGCCATTCGCGAAGGTGCCCGTATTGTTGAAGACATGGACTACATTGTTGCTAAGCAAACCAATCCGTTTTCACCAGCAGTCTTTGTCTGCGGTATGTTCAATGGCGGGACAGTACCCAATGCGGTCGCAGCCAATGTGCAAGCTCGCGGTACCATTCGTTCTATGGACAGTGAAACAGATGAGGTTCTGCGCGCTAGCTTTGAATCCATCGTGGCTCAAAGCAAGTTACGTGGTTTCAATACGGCCATGACGTACTGCGGTTATCCTGCAATCATTAACCATCCTGATGCTTACCAGCGTGTGGTACAGGCAGCAGGTGAGGTTGTACCTAACGATATGATGAATATCAACGGATCTCCGATGACGGGCAGTGAAGACTTTAGCTACATGGTCAATGCGACAACTGATAAGCGCGGTGCGTTCTTCTTCTTGGGCTCAGGTAACAAAGAACAAGGGATTTGTAACTACCTTCACTCTAACCCTTATTATGTTGATGAGCATGCCCCGCTTGTTGGCGCACAAATTTTCATTAACCTTGCGACCCGCTAGTTGATGGCCATTTCGTGATAACTCTTTACCAGTGACTATTTACTAGTGGCTATTTAGAAAAACCTACTTGCAATAAAAAAGGTCTGGCGTAACTGCGCCAGACCTTTTTCTTTTCGTCTCTGCTACCTAGCCCCCTCCCATACCACCAGCGCATATCCCATCGAAAAACGTGATCGCAATTTAAGATAATACGACGTTGAGTGTATCTAGCCATCACATAGAATGATATAAAAGTACGATCGTTCTTATTTTATCCCCTGACGACATAGCTGATAAGGAAACACTGATGGCGCACACTGACTTACAACCAGGCATGGATACATTCACCACGCCATCGCTTGACAGCCCTTTTACACTGGCAAATGGCACTGCAATTAAAAATCGCCTGTTCAAATCAGCAATGAGTGAACAGTTAGGCGACACTTTCCATAACCCTCGACCAGGGTTAGTTACGCTTTACCGCCGCTGGGCTCAAGGTGGGATTGGCCTATCAATCACCGGAAACATTATGATTGATCGCCATGCGTTAGGTGAGCCTAAGAATGTCGTCTTGGATGAACAAAGTGACTTGACCATCTTCAAGCAGTGGGCTGAAGCTGGCAAACAAAACGGGGGGCACATCTGGCCCCAACTCAACCACCCGGGAAAACAAATCCCAAGCTTTTTGTCCAAGGAGCCCGTAGCCCCATCCGCTATCTCTTTATCGAGAGGGTTAGAGAAAGGCTTCAATACTCCTAGAGCACTAACCGAAAATGAAATACTCGCCATCATCAAAAAATTTGCCACTAGCGCTAAGTTAGCAAAAAATGCGGGCTTTACCGGGGTTCAAATTCACGGTGCACATGGTTATTTGGTTAGCCAGTTCTTATCTCCTCGACATAACCAGCGCGATGACCAGTGGGGCGGCAGTCTTGCCAACCGTATGCGTTTTGTTCTTGAGGTGTATAAGGCAATTCGTGAACAGGTAGGCTGTGATTTCCCTATTGGCATCAAGTTAAACAGTGCCGATTTTATGAAAGGCGGATTTTCTGAGGAAGACTCAATGCAAGTTGTTCAATCATTGGCTGATGCCGGTATTGATTTGATTGAAATCTCAGGCGGCACCTATGAAAGTCCTTCAATGATGGGCAGTAAAAAAAGCAATAAAACAGATAACAAAATCAAACAAAGCACGATTCAACGTGAAGCCTATTTCCTCGAATACATGGAGAAAGTTCGTAAACTGGTAAATACCCCATTAGTCGTCACCGGTGGCTTCCGAAGTGCGCCAGCCATGGCAGAAGCACTTGAAAGCGGCGCGACAGATTTCATTGGGTTGGCACGAACAACAGCCGTCGATGCAGAATTCCCCAATAAACTATTGGCGGACAATCAATACAGCATGCCACTGGCTAATCCAACTACAGGTAACAAGGCCATGGACAGCTTAGGTATGTTGAGTATTACTTGGTATGAACAGCAATTGTGGCGCATGGCGAAAGGGGTTGATCCTAAACCCAATTTGAATGCTTGGGGCGTTGTCTTCAAGACACTGGCAAATGCAGGTATATATGCCTTTAGAAAACGCCGCGTTTAAGGTCATTTTAGTCAACCATGATCTAGTGCACTTTCTGCCTACGTAACATCAGCATATAGCCAATACTGGCGCACAGGACAATCGTTGCCGGTAGCAACATAGCCACCATGCCGACAATGTTGAGCAACTTTGCACCAATATATGCACCGGCACTGAAAGCGAACAGAATGCTCCCCTGCATGACGAGCTGCGGCAAATTCAAGGCTCGTCGGCTGATCATATGCCCCAATGCAGCCCCTAAATCAGAGACGATTCCGGTAAGGTGTGTGGTACGAATAACAGATCCGCTGTAGGTTGCAATCATTGCATTCTGAAGGCCACAAGCAAATGACGCGAGCAATTCACCGGTCATTTTGTGATGATAGAAATAGTATGTCGCAGCAAACAGCACCATAGCTTCGATAAACAGTGCGGTGCCATAGCTACGCCCCAGCCTGAGAGCTTCGTTGTGAATAATCATCCCTGATGTTACTGCCCCTAAAAAGAAACAGCCGACAATACTCAAGAGATAAAGGGATGCATTGTAGTTATCAACCGTAATTGCACTCATGGCTTGGGTAATTGTACCGGTGACATGTGAAACGGCATTATTGGCAAAAGTCAGCAATGCCATGGCGTTAATCGCACCAGCACTGAATGCAAGCATGATAGCGCCCAGCAATATCCAGGACGGAATACGAGTAACCATAAGTTCAACCAAGCGAAGTAAGAGAGGCGAAAGCATAAAATTCTAGCACGAAACCGATGTTAGAGCTTGGCATATATACCCAAGCTACCTCAAGGTGCAGGATTCAGAGGGTTGTCAGCGCATTCAATACAAGGCGAAGGTTTGCAGAAATGGCATTCCCTTTCAAAAAACTTCAACGAAGGAGTGGATGGGCTGACACCCTCCCGAAGGGCGAGTTTTCTAAGCTTCTATACTGCGTTATTGTTTCTTAATTTAGAACCACTAGATCTTCAAAACAATGCCTTGTCTATAAGCTGATAAATTCTCGCTGAGCCTGCATATTGAAGTAGCTTGGGTATAAGGCGGTAAACACCTTGATTTACGTACTACTCCTTTGTTATAACCGCCTTCTCTAACTGTTTTGGCAACAAACAGACAGCAATACGAAACATCAGGAACTTATGACCTCTGAGCAGCCATCAAAAAAAAACACCAATAACAAAAAGTACTCTGCCCAACAGCAGCCCGCCGCAAAGCCTGCCGGTCCTAAGCCCGCCCAAAAGGTTGAAGACGTCTACGAATACGCTATCTGGTGGCTAAACCAACGCGGCTATTCCGTGATGAAGCTGAAAGAAAAACTGCATAGAAAAACCACCAACCCAGAATGGATCACCCAAGTCATCAACCGTTTACTAGAGCTTGGTTACCTATCAGATCAACGCTACGCTGAAACCTTCGTGCAATCGCGCAGCCGCTCTTATGGTCCGGCAAAGTTGGCTCAAAAGCTCAAACTTCAGGGTGTTAACCAAATAGACATAGATAACGCCTTACTGACCATCGATGAGTCTGATCAAGACGAGTTGATCACCCGGGTCATCAACAAATATGCCGGTAAAAAGAGTGCCAAAGATATTAGCTTACACTTGCGCCAAGAAGGGGTCAGTGCTTCGAGAGTAAAAGCAATACTGGCTCAATCGCTTGATAGTGAGCATGAGTTACAGCTGGCAGAAAAGCTGATAAATAAACACGAAAAGAAAATGGGAAGAACTGGCCTTATCCAAAAACTGCGCAGCGAAGGGATCGGCCAAGAGTGCATAGATCAATTGTTACTTAATGAAGCCGAAGAAGACGGTGTGAGTGACGATCAACATAAAGCGCTGGAGTTTCTCAACAAAAAGTATAAGTCCTCTATCACCGATTTCGCCGATAAGAAGAAAGCGACGGCATTCTTGGTTCGTAAGGGATTTAGCTTTTCTGATGCCAACTACGCACTTGAGCATCATTTAGAATAAATAAGTAAGGGGGGTGACGTCTAAAGCGTTGGTATCACCCCTTTCAACGGCTTTGCGATGGCATATTCTTGCTAGAGATAGAAGAGTTGCTCGTGCGTGACTCCCTCTTCTCCGAAGCTGATCAGCCCAGCCCCGACAATCTCACCAAGCTGCCACTTACACCAAGCCTTGTCACCATCAACCATTACCTCTGTGATTTCCATTGTATCTCCATGCTTTTTAAGCTCAGCGATATATTCATGAAGATCAGATTTTTTATGAACAACCCCATCTTTATCAAGAAGCTTGTAATCTGATGTCACATTATCAGCAATAACGTTAGCGTCTAAATTTGTAAATCCACTGGCGTAACCACCTAACTTATCTTGCGCTGACATAATCCTACCCTCGTATAGGCTTTACCCAGTTGCAGTATAGTACCTAGCCACCATGAAACCTGTAATCAAGCCATCACTCAATGTTATCTATAGTCGGTGTCTCTAGACTAGAGTCACTTCAAACGATGACCGTTTCCCTCTCTTATAACTGAGCCTACAGCCCAGCAGGATCGCTTCTATTATTAACCCTAAAATGGTAGGAAGAAGCCACTGGGAGTTTCTAATGCTACATCAACTTATCCTAGTAGTTATGGCACCCATTTTTTGGGTTCAAGGTAAGCATGTTCGTCGGTCGATTCCGTGCCTCAAAGAAGCTGAAGGGCCTCGCCGAGGGCAAAGTAAGAAAGTAGTCAACGCGCAAGGGAAGAGTGTTCCAATCAAAAGGCCGCTTCGGATATTGCTGCTTGGGGATTCTGCTGCCGCAGGTGTGGGTGCCGAGCATCAATCACAAGCACTATCAGGCCAGCTCATCTCGGCGCTGCAACATCAATTCCACGTGGAGTGGCAGCTGATCGCGAAAACCGGCTTTACCACGAAACAAGTACTGCAGTCTGCACTGTTGCACCCCAAACAAATGTACGATGTCGTGGTTATATCAGCCGGCGTCAATGACGTCACCAAGCCGACCAGCGCAGCAAAATGGATCAAGCAACAGCAGATTCTCACCAATACGTTACGCAGTCACTTCTCATGCCAACACATTATTCTCAATAAGATCCCACCAATGGAAGTCTTCCCATCCCTCCCCCATCCTTTACGTTGGTACTTAGGCAGCAAAGCAAAGTCTTTTAACAAAAAGTTGGCTAAATGGGTCGAGACACAACCAGATTGCGAACTGGTAAACATCGCAGGACCATTGGATGTTGCTCATATGGCCAACGACGGTTTTCATCCTGGTCCAATAATTTACCGGCAATGGGGGCAGGCTGTAGCCCAACTAATTGAAAAACGGTACGAAGAAAGATGAATGTGTGATTACCGATTATAGAGTCTAAGTGAAATCTAACTTAACGGGTTTTTATGCTTCAGGCTCTTCGTAATATTTCATCCGATGGGACGCTAAAAACTGACGGAACAAAATAACGTGCGATTCAGGTATGTCGACGGCTGCCGCAACTTGTTGGCCGTATTCAACCTGAAGTACTTTTCCTTGGTGCTCGGAAAGCCAGTGGCGCAATAGCTGCTCTTGCGAAAAATCTAAAGATATTAACTGAGTTATCATACTTTGCTGTACGCTAGTTTGTACCAGATCCATCGCTTTTTGCGCTGAGGCACTATAGGCCCGAACCAAGCCTCCAGCTCCAAGCCTGATACCACCAAAGTAACGGATAACAATCACCATAACGTCACCAACCCCCTTATGCTGCAACACATTTAGAATGGGCTTACCGGCAGTACCAGAAGGCTCTCCGTCATCAGACATAGCCGCACTACTGGCTGACGTTGGGTTTCCAATCAGATAGGCCCAGCAATGATGAGAGGCATCCGGGTAGTCCCTAATTGCCTGATTGCGCATTGCCATAGCGTCATCACGACTCTTCACATGAGCGACCCGAGCAATGAAGCGGCTCTTCTTAACTTCGTATTCAACGTCTATGGGCGCGGCAGGAACAGGGTAGTTCATGGCTTTACCTCCAGTTTATAAATATAGTAATTAGTCATTAGGCCCCATCATGAAATCATTCCGTCACTATCTCTATTTCATAACAGGCAAAAGGAATGATAAAAAGGTGTGTTAAATACAAAAAAACCGCTCAGATGAGCGGTTTTTATGCCCGAGCACAAGGCTATCGGTACTGGCCTGATTAAGCTTGTGGAGCAAACTCAGCGGCTGCTTTTCGGTGAGCGGTATAAATCGCCTCGCCATCGCTTTCTGCATCAAAAATAACAGTCACATCCGGCGAGAAAAGAATGACATCACCCACTTCAGCAACGTATTTATTGCCTTGCTTGTCACGCATTACGATCTTGCCTTTTGTCACGACTTTATATTCGACAGAATCATAAAAGTACTCGAATTCAACACCTGGTTGCATGGCGAAGTGGCCAATTGTCAGCGCGTTTGAATTATTGCTAACAGCAACTTCAGCCATCTGGCTTTGTAGGCCTTCAACCTCTAGAAGCTTGCTCAGATCATTCAATTTAAATGAACCCGCTTTCAATAGTGAAATGCCAGGCTTGTCAGTCAATGTTGTCATATTTACTTTCTCTATTATTTATATTTTGTGCTTTACTGGGTTGAAGACAGTTTACGCTCTACCAAATGGCAAACAATCCATTGAAAATGAAAATAACTATTACCCATAAGTAACAATGGTGATTACTAGGTATATAAACGGTGAGAAGCCGCGAGGAGAGTCCTTCAATCACGGCCATCCAGTTTGTCAGTTATCGTCGGTTTTTATCCATGCTTAACTCGCATGCAGTGCTGGTTACGAGCGGTTAGACGGAATAAAGCGCTGGGTTGATACAGTATTGCCTGCTTCGTCTGATGCTTCGAACGTCATTGATCGCGCGGCTTCAAAAGCGCTATAAACAAATACACGGCCAGACTCCGAGGTTATATACTGCTGGTCTTGCGCCCCTTTAACCGTGATTTCCATACCAGCTTGCGGTGCGCCATTATTTTCTACCGTTACCCAGGCCCCGCCCTTTTGTGGGACAACGTCTAGAGAAAGACCTGTGTTGCTACCAGCCAGTACAGAGCCAGAGAGAGTTGCTGCAGTTAGGGCTAGAGCTACCATTACTTTTTTCATAATTTCCTCAATATCGTGCTGCTGTCGCCAGTGCGACTTATTTTTGCTAAATCTTTTTCAATGAAGACGAACATGTGTTCGTTCGATGGGGAGTATTATATTCAGCTCAAATTAAATGATAATACACGCAAAAGTTAAATTACTTTTACTAAATGGTAATAATTAAAGTCTGGCAATCAACAGTTATATTCATCATCAGGCTCAAACAGGTGTGATCGGTGAGTAATCACCAGCCTTTGACCTACCTAACATCTTTCTGCCCGCAATCCCGCTACACTCCGCGCCGTTTATTCCTATAGCACATATTCAACATATAGATTTATGGCAACCATTAAAGATGTCGCCCAACTGGCAGGTGTTTCAACCGCAACCGTATCACGAGTGATTAACCGATCCGCTTATGTCGAGCCGGTTACGCTGGAGAGGGTTGAGAAAGCCATTAAAAGTTTAAATTACCAACGTGATGCCAGAGCGACGGCCCTCGCCAGCCGCTCAAACAACACGCTTGGTTTACTCACCGGTAATCTTGCTGACCCTTTCTTCGCCCTGATCGCCAAACATGTAGAAGAAGTGGCCCGGCAACATGGCTGCCAGTTAGTTGTGGTTAGTGGAGGTCATAACGCTCAGCGAGAAAAAGAGGGACTGGATTTTCTGATAAGCCAAGGCTGCGAAGCTATGGTGGTGCATTCTAAAATGCTCGACGATAGTACTCTGCTTAGATACAGCGCACAGCTGCCCGCGATGGTGCTACTAAACCGCACCATTCCGCAAATTGCCAACCGTTCGGTGTGGGTCGATAACCGCAAGGGAGCCGCCGAGTCTGTCCGCTATTTGATTGATCAGGGCCACCGCAAGATAGCCTGCGTTACCAGTGATTTACCCATAGAAGATAGAACCGACCGATTAGAGGGCTATCGCGATGCCATGCAACAGGCCAACTTGGTTATTGAGCCTAGCTGGATCATCAACCAAAACTTTAGTGAGCACGGCGGTGAATTGGCCGGTGAACAGTTATTCAAGCAATGCCCGGAAGTCACTGCTGTTGTTACCTTCAACGATGTAATGGCGGCGGGTTTGATGGCAAGCCTTCATTCACAGGGGCTGCACGTTCCTAATGATATTTCGATTGTCGGCTTTGATGATGTGCTACTGGCCCGTTATCTCTACCCTCGCCTATCTACCATGCATAACCCAATAGACGAGATGTCGACCCATGCCGCTAAGCTTGCGTTAAAGCTCAAAGCATCCGGACTCAACCCTCCGAGTGAGCATCAGTTTCAAGCGACATTAGTCGAGCGCCAAACCGTTGCAAGCCCAAGAAAGACGGTTTTAGCCGAAAAACTGTGATGAAACTCATATGTACACACGCCATGTAAGCGCTTACATGAAACCAGCACTCAGGTCTCATTTTACGATTGGGGCCGCTTTTAACATTGTGTCATTGAAACAAACCTGTACTGACTCAAAGAGGACAACACAATGACAAATACAAAGCCTCTGCCATCACTTTCACTGGCGATAGCCCCTATCGCGGTGATGTTTGGCTTACTGGCAATTGGTTACGGCATGCTTGGACTGCGTATCGAACCACTACTATTAGTTTCAGCCGCATTTACCGGCTTTATTGCTTTTCGCATGGGATACAACTGGGATGACATCATGGGGGCGATTGTTGAGAAGCTCGCCAAAGCCATGCCAGTTATTCTTATCTTGGTTTCGGTGGGTGGCCTGATTGCCAGCTGGATGGTCAGCGGTACCATCCCCTACATGGTGTACTGGGGCCTGAAGGTTATCAGCCCTGAATACATCTTGATTGCCGCCTTCTTTGTCACCAGTGTCGTCTCGGTCTGTACTGGTACCTCATGGGGTTCAGCCGGTACTGTCGGTGTCGCACTGATGGGGGTTGCCGCGGGCTTGGATGTTTCTCTTGCCGCCGCTGCGGGTGCTGTGGTTTCCGGTGCCTACTTTGGTGATAAAATCTCCCCACTTTCGGATTCTACCAACTTCGCTCCGGTTGTTTCTGGCACCACGCTTTATGAGCATATCCAACACATGCTCTACACCACACTGCCAGGTTTTGTCATCGCTTCAATTGTATTCTTCTTTGCTGGGCAGCATGGTGATGTTGCTGGTGTTGCCGAGCCACAGAAAGTAGTCGAGATCCTATCTGGCCTTGAAAGCCTCTATAACCTCAACATCCTGCTTGTTATCCCACCAGCGATGATCCTATGGGGTGCGTTAACTAAAAAACCCGTGATCCCACTGATGCTGAGCGCATCGGCTATCGCACTTGGCCTAGGCATGGTTTTCCAAGGCTTCAGCTTGCAACAGGGCTTCCAAGCCTATGTTGATGGCTTCAATATCAGCATGTTCAGCGCCAATGGCCATAGTGTGGATGCGATCATCCCGGACGTTGCCAAACTGCTTAACCGTGGTGGCTTATTCTCGATGATGAGCACCATCCTGTTAGTGTTCTGTGCCTTTGCTTTCGCAGGCATTCTTAGCCTAACGGGTGCACTCAATGTTGTACTGGGTCACTTCTTACACATGATCCGTACCACTGGCCAACTGATCCTCTCTACCGTTATCGCTACGATCACTGTCGTCTTCACGACTTCTGACGGTAAGTTGGCGCTACTTATCCCGGGTGAACTGTTCCAGAACGCCTATCGCAAAATGGGCCTAGATACCAAGAACCTGTCCCGTACCATCGAGGATGCCGGCACCATCATCGAGCCGCTAGTGCCTTGGACTGCTGCTGGCGTGTATATGGCAGGCACTTTGGGTGTCTCGACTTTGGATTATCTACCATGGGCAGTTCAGTGTTACACCGGTGTGATCTTCGCCATTATCTACGGCTTCACCGGCTTCGGTATTGCCAAGGCTCCTGTTAATCAAGAGCCAGTAAATAAAGAACAACAAGCAGAAAATCACTCAGCAATCGCTGAAGCGAAATAAGGTAACACCATGACAGTAACTTTCGACCAGGTGCATGACCGCCGCTCAACCGGCTCTCTAAAATGGGATTTCATGACTGAAAAGCTAGGCCTCGATTCAGAAGAGCGCCTACCGATGTGGGTATCAGATTATGACTTCCAAGCTCCACCCGCGGTACGGGAAGCCCTGAACCAGCGTATAGAGCATGGTATTTTTGGTTACGCCGAACGTAACAACGACTACTACCAAGCGATCATCAATTGGTACCAGCAGCAACACGGGATCAAAATAGATCAACGCTGGATCACTACAGTACACGGCGTACTACCTGGCTTATCAATGTTGATCCAGATGCTGACAAAACCAGACGACAAAGTGGTAATGCAAACCCCGGGTTACGGTTCGTTCCGTAAGATCACAGAGCTAAACGATCGTGAAATTGTCACTAACCCACTGGTTAACGACAACGGCGAATACCGGATGGATCTTGCCCACCTTGAGCAGTGCTTTGAACAAGGCTGTAAGGTGATGATCTTTTGCAACCCGCATAATCCAGTGGGTAAAGCCTGGTCGCAAAGTGAAATCGTGGAGCTTGCCGAATTGTGTGCACGCTATGATGTATGGCTACTTAGCGACGAGATCTGGGGAGACTTGGCAATGCCGGGTCATCAGTACCACTCGGCACTAACGTTGCCAGAGCATTTGCAGCAGCGCCTTGTCGTCGCCACGGCCGCGAGTAAAACCTTTGGCCTGTCGTCGCTACGGATCTCCAACTTCATGATCCCAAATAGCGAACTGAAAGCCGCATTTATCCGCAGGCTCGATGCCCACGGCATGGATGTCTATAACAGCTTGGCGATGTGCGCAGCAACCACCGCTTATCAGACTTCAAGCGATTGGCTCAATGCGCTAAAGCTATACTTGCAGGGCAATATCGATACCCTATCGACTTTTATTGAACAAGAACTGCCAGCGCTTCAATTCCAGCCACCACAGGCGGGTTACTTGGCGTGGGTTGACTGTACTCAATTGGGCATTGATGATGCCACCTTGGAAAAACGTTTGGTTGACGCAGGTATCGTACCCAGCATGGGTATTGCCTTTGGTACTGAAGGTGCCGGGTTTATCCGCTTAAATCTAGGATGCCCGCGCGACACCTTACTTGAAGCTTGCGAGCGACTGAAAGCCGCTTTGGCTGAATGAGTTTAATCCCTATCTGCTGTCTGTAATAAATAACTATCCCAGCATATGTGTAACGAACAAGGATCTGACACTGTCAGATCCTTGTTCCAAATTAAACGGACTCTCTGATTACTTCTCAACCCGGACTACATATGGAAAAGTATTCGGATGGCGATCAAAAGTATTTGCATTATCTGTTACCTGCCTGCCAACAAACATGCTTAACGCGGCATCCATTGCATCATCGCTAGGCTTACGGCCATTAATAGATTCAAAGGTATAAGCCGCCTCTGTACCCACGTTATATGGGATCATATCGGGTAATAGTTTAGCCGCGACAGAATCTGCGTAAGCAACTGGATTAGATATTTTATTATCAAGAATAACGGACCGCAGCACAGTACTAGAGACAGCGTAAGCACGTGATGGATCAACATCAGGACGATGTTGAATGTGCTCTGATATCTCCATTTTGTTATTAGCCATAAACATATGGGTTAGCAGAGGATGCGCTACCCTATTCACCTGAACCCACAGATCTGTCTGATACATGGCACTACTGGCATAAACATAGATATTTTTGGGTAACATTTTATTGGGGACTTCGACAACGATAACGCTACTTTGGAAGTCTTTGAATAAATCGACACCTTTACTGAAGGTCGATAGATCAAATTTTCCTTCTGCAAGAAGTTTCGTCATAAACCCAATGATCCCTTCAGAGTTTCCGACGAAAGTATCACGTGCTGCACCTGACCAGACTCGTATTCCGTTATCGAACTTAGCCTCCTGCCCAACTGCCGATTTTCCGATCTGCTGTCCTTTCGTTCCGACCGCTTGGTTTGCTCCATCAATAATACCAAAGACTAGATATCCATTGTCGAGATAAGCGGTAATGGTCAAACCATCGCCTTTTAATTCTTTGTTAGTTGCAATATGAAAACTATATACCCCATTCTCACCAAAAGCAGCATTGCCATCTTTACCTGTTGTTGGATTGATATTCATCATAAAAGAGGTATACCCACTCCTTTCAGATTCAAACACAAACATATCCGTCAGATCGAACTGGGGGTAATTTTTAGCAAGATCACTCTCAAAGTGGTGACTGGCAAATGAAGAAGTGGGATGAATAGCAGTACCAAATGTAAATACGATCAAGCTCGTTAACGATAGTGTTTTGAGTTTGCTAATAGAACTGGACATTTTGCTTTCCTCATTCTTTATTTATTCAAACCAAGAAGCAAATCAGTTAGACGGTTACAATAAATCAGCTTCGAATTAGGTATCTCTTTAATTTAAAATCACTTTTTTCCACTATGTTTCATGATTAAAGACTACCGATTCAGCATGTAGATTTAAAATGGTATAAAATACATTATTAGTGAATACTTCGAACTATCCATGATAAATAATCCATTTTATATGTCAGTTCGTACAAATAGATTGAATTTTTTATTAATAAGGGCTCTCGTATGTCCAACAATAGCAGTCCCTGTCACGATAGTGAGAGTTACTTCAGCGTAGCAGAAAGTCCATGTATAGACGTCCTGTCCGATGTTTTACGCGCTATACGACTGCACGCCAGTAGCTATTACTGTGTCGATTTCTCTTCTCCATGGGGAATCGATGAGCCACAAGCAGAATGCGGTACTTTCCATGCGGTGATCCGTGGAAGCGCTTGGCTATCTGTGGCGGGCCAAGACTCGCCCATTTTATTATCAGCTGGAGATATTATCGCTTTTCCCACAGGCACACCGCATCAAATTAGCGAACAGCCTAACAGCAATTTGATACCAGGCCTCGATGTGCTAGAGATGATACGACACAATACAAACCCTTTTGCTAACGGACCGAGCGTAGTCACTTTACTGTGCGGTTTTTTTCAATATAAGAAGAATACGTGGCTACCTTTGCTGCGTGATATGCCGCCCATATTGCATATAAAGTCTGATGTTGATCCTCAGCTTGACTGGATCAATAGTCTGGTCAAAGCGCTAGCATTCGAGTCTCGTCACCTTCAACCGGGAAGTGAAGTCATGGTGGATCGCCTTACAGAGGTTCTGGTTATCCAGATGTTTCGCTGGCATATGAATAATAAGCAAAGCTCCTCCGGTTACTTCCAGGCTCTTGCCGACGATCGACTCAGCAGAGCTCTCAGCTTAATCCACAAACAGCCATCGAAAGCCTGGACCGTGGAAGTTTTGGGGCGCTCTGTGTCTATGTCGCGGACTGCTTTCGCCAACCATTTTCACGCCGTGGTAGGCATGACCCCATTGGCTTACCTGAGCCAGTGGCGCATGCACATTGCCTATGAACTTCTTGCTGAAAGCAACGAGTCGATGCTTAGTATTGCTGAACAAGTGGGTTATAAATCCGAAGCTTCGTTTGGAAAGGCATTTAAAAAAATTATTGGCGTCAGCCCTGGAAAGGTACGTAGAAAGGTATAACCAATACAAATTGCAAAGCACTACCTGACAAACTCTAATTCAGTATTCAGTCAAAATTGCCACCGCCGCCGTTGTGTTGTTAGTCATAAAATCTCACATCTCTTAGCATCCATTTGACCAAGTTTTTAAGGCCAACTGATAACGCTATCAGGTATAATTACTGCCAGTTTTGCAACCAATGGCGAGTGAAAAATGCCTAGCCCTACACCACAACAAGTTAGTCACTGCCATGTCATGGCAAAGCCGAGCAGTTCAGTCTGTAACATCGACTGTACCTATTGTTTCTATTTGGAAAAAGAAAACCTATATCCCGAAAGAAAACAAAACTGGAAGATGTCAGAAGAGACATTAGAACTATATATCAAGCAACAGATTGAAGCCCAAGACAGTGACATCGTCGATTTTGCCTGGCAAGGCGGCGAGCCTACTTTAATGGGGATTAACTTTTTCAAAAAAGCAGTATCCCTACAGAAAAAATATAAAGAACATCGCCATATTAACAACGCCTTTCAGACCAATGCATTATTACTTAACGATGAGTGGTGTGAATTCTTCAAACAAGAAGACTTTTTGATCGGCGTATCAATTGATGGCCCGTCTGAGCTGCACGATACTTACCGAGTAAACCGCTCAGGGCGTCCAACCCACGACAAAGTCATTGAAGGCATTGCCCTGTTAAAGAAACACAAGGTAGAGTTCAATACTTTAACGGTTGTTAATGATCAAAATGCCAAGCAGCCAGAAAAGGTATACGACTTCCTTGTTGGTATTGGCTCAAAACATTTGCAATTCATTCCTCTGGTTGAGCGCCAATCTGCCGAAGTCACTGCCGATGGATTGCAACTGATTGATCCTGACTTTGATCAACTGGCTAACGTCACCCCTTGGTCGGTTTCACCAAAGCACTATGGTAATTTTCTAAACCGAATATTTGACCATTGGGTTACTAAAGATGTCGGCCATATTTATGTCAATATGTTCGATACAACGTTGGCAACTTGGTGCGACCAACCTGCCGGCCTTTGCGTCTTTTCGCCAACATGTGGCCACGCTTTTGCCCTTGAGTCGAACGGTGATCTATATAATTGCGATCACTATGTCTATCCAGAACACTTACTTGGCAATATCCATTCGCAAAGTATTCGAGAGCTAAACCTCTCTGATAAGGCTAATAGCTTTGGCCTCAACAAAAGAGACAAGCTCACCGCACAGTGCCAGCAATGTGATTTCCGCTTTGCGTGCCATGGCGGTTGCCCTAAGCATAGGTTTCACACATCAAAAACAGGTCAGCCAGGCCATAACTACTTCTGCGAAGGCTATGAAGCCTACTTCAAGCACACCGCACCATATATGCAGATGATGCGTGATCTGATCATGCACGGACGACCAGTCTCAGAAATCATGTTACACCTGCACCACCAACGTAATCAGCTCCAGCAACAAGCTATTGGCAGAAATTCACCCTGCCCATGTGGCAGTGGCAAGAAATACAAACGCTGCTGCGGACAATAAAAAAAGGTGTCACCAGCTTGGTGACACCTTGCTAACTTAATTAGCTCTTTTACGGTTTAGATTTCGGCTTCAGCGGTTGCTATCAATGCTTGGTACTTGCTTAGCCACTCATTGCCATAACGCGCCTCGTACCACTGCTGCATATGCAGGCGTGATGGTTCGAATGTTGCCATATCTTCTTCAGTTGGGTAATAAAGCTGGCCACCTGCCTTTTCGAAAGCTTCTGCCGCAAGCGACTCACGTTGCTTATTAAATTCTGTTTGCTGCTTCGCCGTCTGAGTCAAACCTTCTACCACAATTTCCTGTAGGTCTTCAGGCAAAGACTTCAGCCAGCGGTCGCTGACGAAAAAGAAGCCAAGCAGGTTGGTATGTTGATCAACATATCCATATTTCACGCTTTCGAACCAAGCAAACTCGATCATATCGTTTACCGAATTTTTCAGACCGTCAGCCATTCCAGTTGCCAGTCCGGTGTAGACTTCACCAAACGGCATCGACACAGGTACAGCGCCAATGGAACGAGTGAATTCTTGCTGTAGCTCAGATTGAATAGTCCGAATTTTAAGTCCTTTCAAATCATCGGCATTTTTCACTGGTTTATCCGTCGTAAAGAAGCTTCTCCAACGTGCTAAGTTCGACATAGCAACCAAATTACTATTGTTCATTTTGCCGATAAATGTGTCATGTACCTCTTTCACCAATGGCCCTTCGACAAGGTATTCGGCTACTTCGTCGTTCGGTAACATGTATGGCAGATCAAGTACCTGCAGCTCCGGGGCAAAGTTGGCTACGCCCCCCATAGAAACTTGGGCAATTTCTAGCATACCAGCCTGCACTTGCTGGATAGAATCCTGATCCCCTCCAAGCTGACCCGATGGGAAAATCTGTACCCGCAACCGCCCTTCTGAAGCTTCTTCTACATAATTTTTAAAGAATGTCGCAGGAACATGCCCCTTTGAGATATCTGACATTGGATCCTGGTGGGAATATTTAACAACAAAGACATCCTGCGCCACTGCTGGCAGTGATAAGCCCAAAGTTAACGCCGTAACTGTAACTAGTTTTTTTATAGTATCCATATTTAGACCTTTTTTAGTTCATGAAACCCATGAGGCGAGGTAAGAAAAGTGAAATTTCAGGGATATAGGTAATAAAGCCCAGCAGTATCAATTGACCGATCAGGTAGGGCATCACGGCTTTGATTATTCTTCCAACTGGGATATCTGACATAGACGATGCGACGAACAGCACAACACCAAATGGTGGTGTTATTACACCAATACTCAAGTTTATACAGGCGATAATCGCAATATGAATCGGATCGGCCCCTGCTTGAACCAATGGCGGTATCAGCGTTGGCCCGAGGATCAGTAGCGCTGCCCCTGCATCAAGGAACATGCCTGCAATTAAGAGTACGATGTTAAAGAGAATCAGCAGTACATACGGGTTATCTGAGATACCCAAGATAAATTGGTTAAGCTGCAAAGGAAGGCCAGACAACGTTAGGATCCAAGAGAAGACCAACGCAGAGCCAATCACTAGCAAGACCGTCGCCGTTGTAATACCTGACTTGATAAATAGATCCGGTAAGTCCTTAAGCTTCAGTGTCTTGGTGACAAATAAACATAGGATCAGCGAATATAGTACCGCTATCGCCCCAGCTTCCGTCGGGGAAAATGTACCACTCAGTATCCCACCCACGATAATCACAGGGGTGATCAAAGGCAATATCGCCTGCGAAACAGTCGATACAATCTCAGAACGAGAAACGGTAGTTTCACGTTTCGGGAATGCATACTTTTTAGCAAAATAAGCATTGATTGCCATGATCACTATGCAAAACAAAATGCCCGGTATAATGCCCGCCATAAATAAGGCACCCACAGACACATTCATAATAAATGCGTAGATAACCATAATGATTGATGGTGGGATAATGGGGCCAATGACCGATCCGGCAGCCGTAAGCGCGGTGGAAAACTCTTTCGGGTAGCCTTCTTTGGTCATCGTTGGAATAAGCATGGAGCCTACTGCCGATGTACTCGCAATGGCCGAACCTGTCAGTGATGCAAATAACACACTTACAACAGTATTCACTTGCGCTAAACCACCTCGCATCCGCCCAACCAGCAAATTTGCTAATTTAGCTAACCGCTCGGTGATTCCGCCTTTCCCCATAATTTCACCGGCTAAGAGAAAAAATGGTAAAGCAAGCAAGGTAAATGTATCGATACCCGCAAATAATCGTTGCGGTAACATATTTAAAAAGAAAGCCTGATCAGCTGCAATAAACCCGACCTGAGCAGCAAATAGCAAACACAGGAAGACCGGAATACTGGCAAACAGAGAAAAGAACGCAACGTAAATAAATAAAGGAGAAAACATATTAACCTCCTATTGAGCTTCTAGCTGATTATCAGGACTCGCAATATCAACTGCGTCGTCATTAATAAGCCATTGGCAAAGTATTTTTTCGACAATTACAAGTGTCATACCAATACAACCCACTGGAATCGCTAGGTATGCAGCATACATAGAGTAATCACTCAGCGTAGACATCCTCAACATCTTTCCCGTCTCGGCAAAATCAAAGCCAAACTTCGCCATGCTAACGAGTGTGAAGATGCTGATTACATAAACAAATAGCTCTAATGATTTACGCCATTTACCCTGTAAGCGATCCAATATCGTGGTAATTGATGGGTGCGCTGACTTACGCGAGGCGCAAATTCCACCAATGAACGCAACCCAAACCATGACATACTTTGCCGTCTCTTCTACCCAGGTGAATGAATGTGCAAAAAAACTTCTCGAGATTATTTCCAAATTCACCATAAATATAAGAGTCAGCAATAAAACAAGAACTATCTTACGTGCTATGAAGTCGACTACGTCGATACATTTACAATAACTAGATATAAATAGTTTCATCGTTCAATTTGGAATAGATGACTTATTCCATCTCCTCTAACTCAAAGCGCTCATACATTTCGCATGGCGCATCATGGGCTTGCATAATGTTTTTGGCGTGGTGTAATAGATTTAGCTCAACCTCTTTCTTACTTATTGGCTCTTGCTCATTAGGATCGTTCACTACATCAAATAAGCGAGTTCCATTATCGCTAAACCCAATACCATCATGACCTGGAGGTCGCTTGGAGTCATTTCTCGCTTTTATTTTCAGCGTTTCAATACCCTTGGTGAAATTAAATGGTGGTTGTAGCTGCATATCTCTTAATTCGTCGACCGAGAATGCACCACGCATATGGCACGGCATTAAGCGATATTCATATAGCTTCACGCTGTCTAAACGTTTAGGAAAATAGTGATAGGCATACTGCCCATCAGCAATCAGCATCGATCCACCGAAGATCCCAGAGACAACTACTCGATAATCAGTATTATCCTGCTCAACCACAGATAACAAACTTACCCCTTGAACTTCAGGTGGTCGTTCAATACCAAAGACATCCAAAAATGTCGGCATGATATCAATAGCTGATGTTGTATATTCTCGTTCTTCACCTGCTTTATCGGTGGTGCTCGGTGTATAAATCATCAGTGGAATGTGAGAAATTTCCTGGTACTGAGGCATCCGAGTTTTAGCCCACCAACCATGCTCAGATAATAAGTATCCATGATCGGTTGTCATGACTAGTGCGGTGTCTTCCCACATGTTATGAGCGTCCATATAATCGAGTAATCGACCAAGGTAATCATCACACATAGAAACTAACGCTGCGTACCGGGCTCTTACTTCCTGAATTTCTTCTTCTGTTTCAGTGACCCAATCATATGCCGGCCAGTCCATGACTAACGCATCTAACTTGTCGGTATATTTTTTTACATATTTTTCTGGGGCATGGAACGGTTCATGCGGGTCAAAGCACTCAAGATGTAGAAACCAGTTATCTTCAGTTTGGTTTTTATCTAGAAAAGAAAAAGCACGGTCAAAGCATTGATGAATAGGAAAATCTTCATCTTTAACAATATGCTGTCGGTTGATTAAGTGCTGGAGCTTGTGACAGCTTCGTGGATCACCAGCGAGGTTATAGTGTCGACTGTCATATTGTTCTTTAAACTCATCAACGGGTGGTGAAACTTCACCAATCCACTGGTCATACTCCTGCCCACGAATGAACTCCCAAGTGTCATATTTAGTATGGTAGCCTGCACCACCATCTTCAAAATAGTGAAAATGGTCAGTAATCAAATGGGAGTAGGTCTTTTTCTTTTCTCTCAAAATCACGGGCAGAGAGTTATCGTACGGCTCCATTGGCCCCCATGCAGAGTGAAAAAAATTATACCTACCTGTATGAAAATCACGTCTTGCAGGCATACACGGCATACTGCCTACGTAATGGTTATTAAACCTCACACTTTTTTGGGCTAATCGGTCAAAATTAGGGGTATCAATTGGACCACCGTAACAACTTAGGGCCTTTAAATTCAGTGAATCAAACAGTAAAAATATAGCTTTCATTTCATTCTCCTTGAGGAACTATTGAAGTATCACACTTCGAATTACCTTAGGAAAATTCAATATTAATATGGCTACATAACTTTATATTATACCAAAATAGCGATTAGACTTCCGTCAAAGTTTTTATATTTAAAACCACCTTACCCCTCAACATATCAATACAATCCTTGACATGCCCAAGTTCATATGCGTTAGCAGTATACATCAATCCTGAACTGAAACTTGCAATAGAGGATTCAATATCCAATTTTATTATATTATGATTTTTTGCAACATCGATTAATTGAATAGGTAATGACATTAACGAGTCAGTAAGAGAAAGTATTTCAAATGCCGAAAATAGCGAGCACACTTCAAATTTCACTTTAGATTCAGGGACTGGATATATATTTGGATCTTCAAAACCATCCTTCTGCTCATAATGGTTGAGATGAACCCACTGATAACTTTCTAATTGTTCCGAACTGATATTATCAACAGTTGATAATGGATGTTTGTCGTGAGCAAAAACACCAAATTTTACATCCATCATAGGATAGTAATTCACTAACTCGTCACGGTTTCTTGGTGAGTTAGGAATGGCGCCTAGAATGAAGTCAAACTCTCCATCTAGCAACTTCTGATGTAGAGCAGAGCTTTCTCCTGTAATCACTTTTATATTAACTTCTGGATAGTTTTCAAAGTACTCACTTAACATTCGGAACAGAACTTTATGACTCCAAACATAACCACAACCGATTCTGAGTGTTTTTTGTCGTTGCGCTTTCAGAGTCGCGAGTTCTTGCATCGCATTTTCATAACCTTTATGCAGAAAGCAGCTATGTTTGTATAATAACTTTCCATAGTCAGTAAGTTCGATACCTGACTTGTTCCGAATGAGCAACTCCGTTGATATGGACTCTTCCAATCGATGTAGATTCTGAGTTAACGCGGGTTGAGAGATATGAAGTGCTTTAGCTGCCTGTGTAATATTTCCTAGTTCAGCAACAATCCTAAACTGTTGAATTAACTTATATCTATGCATCTTCATTTATATTGTTATGTATCCTTGATATCAATATAAGCTATATGCAAAAACATTTCTGTGGATACTGTCAAAATAACCCAATATGCCGTGCGTTAACAGGTTATAACCCTGCAAAGCGTTATCTTCAACATTAACCAAAAACATAACACCCCATCGTAAAGTATTGTTTTTAATAACTATAAGTATAGTTTCTCAATAATAATTGTTTACATATTTTCCCTTTATCATCAATAACTACCCATAAATTATCTATTCAACTTATTACCTATCAAGCCCTTAGAAGGTATGTAGTGTGTACGATTGAAAGGCAATTACTCTCTGTCTAGCCAATATAGATAACAGGAACTAGTGACTCTTAACCCCTCCTAACGTCATTCTATTTATACCGTCAGATACTAATTAATGTCATCACTAGACTAATACTAATAATTGCAATAGAAACTAAATACATACCAGTATCCGTAATATTTTTTACCACTCTCACTGCCAATGGTACTCCGACAAATGAGCCAGCAACTAGCACCAGTGCCGTTACTATGTCACTTTGTCCACCAGTGCTATATTTAATTGCCGATATTCCAGATAGCACCAATGCAATCACAATGGAAGAGCCAACAGAGCGTTTTATATCAACACCTAATATAGAGTTCAACGTCGGCAATATTAATACACCACCACCAACACCAGTCGAGCCAATAATAGCTCCACACGCAGCACCTGAACTAATACCCTTTACTTTACTTCCACCTCGTATTGCAGAGGGCACATCGCCTGATTGGATTCTTTTCCACTTAACAATCATTGTGGCTAGCGCAAACATCATAATAGAAATAATCAGTACTTCAACAACACTATTAATCATCACACTGTACTTCGGGTTAGCTGTCATCCTTAAAATGACTTCTGTAATAACAAGTGTCACCGGAACTGCGCCTATCAAAACATAGAAAACTTCTTTCCAAGATACGTTCTTGGCAACGATATGAGACACGGCAGCGTTTATTTTAACTAGTGATGAAATAACGCTTGCAGTACCGACGGCAAGTACAGGGTTCATACCAAATGCTATTTGGAGAATAGGAATGATTAGCACTCCCCCTCCTACACCTGTTAAACCAAGGCAAAAACCAATGAGTCCTCCAAACATCAATCTTACTAATAGCTCATTAAAAGTCAGAGCTATAAATAGCCCATGATATAGTTCTTCCATTGTTCTTGCCGGCTTTAATTATACATACAGGAAAGGTAATCCAGTATTTAGGATCAACTTATGACAAAAAGCATAAACGATAAAATATATTTAACCCTCATTCCCCTCATTGGTGATTAATATGCTCATCATTGCTATTAAACAGATCTTAAGGCACCAGTTATTTGAACCATTTTTTTGAACTATTTGATGGGGATCTCATAATTACTGATGAGTAGATCTTGGTTGATCTAAAAATAGATCATTATAATGTTATAACAAAGATACATGGCTAAATTTCATTCTAATGACAACTAAGGGAAACAAGATGGACTATAGAGAAGTAGGCAAGCAGATAATCGAGCATTCGGGGGGATTGGCTAACCTCGCGCATGTCACCAACTGTATGACCCGCGTAAGAATGACCATAGTAGAAACAGATAAGGTCGATATCGATAAGTTAAAGGCCATCGAAGGGGTATTAGGTGTTGTTGAAGATGACACACTGCAGGTCATCGTTGGTTCAGGAAAGTCTACGAAGGTGGCACAAGCTATCAATCAGTTCCTTAAGTCCGGGGATAACGCCCAACTAGGCCTAAATAACGTTGAGGCTAAAGCAGCTGCTGCTCGTGCCAAGGCAAAAAAGAAAACCACCACCAAAGTGATACTGAAGCACATCGCTAATATCTTTGTCCCTATCTTGCCAGCACTCATTGCCGCAGGTATTTTGATGGGACTGAACAATGTGATCGTCAATTCAGCAGGTGCAGAGGCTTTAGCGAATAGTGTCGCAGCTGTTGGTGATTTGTCCCCGACCCAGGTTGTGCTCGAAGAGAAAGGTCTTCTGGGGCTAAGCCATTTCCTATCCGTTGTATCCAAAGCCCTCTTTGCTTTCCTCGCAATTTACACCGGTGTCACCGCGGCAAAAGAATTCGATGGCAACGTGATAACAGGCGGCTTACTCGGCGCCATTACCATTGCACCCGATCTACCGCTGCTTGGATTGATTCCAGGTCAGGGAGGACTGATTGGCGTGATTTTCACTGTTTGGCTGATGTGTATCTTCGAGCGTAAGGTTCGAGAATATATTCCTGATATTATTGATGTTGTCGCAACGCCGACCGTTGTTCTAACCGTTATGGCCTCTGCCCTACTGTTTGTGATCATGCCAATTGCCGGCGTTATTTCTGACGGTATCCTAACCGGTTTAACTACTCTTCTAGATACCGGCGGTATTGCAGCAGGTTTTGTTCTGTCTTCACTATTTCCCTTCTTGATTTCACTAGGCCTTCATCATGGCTTATTCCCAATCCATCTAGAAATGATCAATGCCACTGGTACTGCGCCGTTATTTGCAATCCAGATCATGTCTAATGCAGGTATGGTGGGAGCAGCAACTGCTGTTCTGGTACTAACAACAGACCCAATGATGAAGAAAATTGCAAAAGGGGCAATACCTACATCAATTCTGGCTGTGGGTGAACCAACAATATTTGGTGTCAATATTCCTGCAGGCTTCGCATTTATCACTGGCTCTATCGGAGCAGGTTTCGGCGGCATCATGGTGGTTTTACTTGGTGTAGAAACAAACGGTATTGGCGCTGCAGGCTTATCGGCACTGCCTTTGATTGCGGACGGCAAGTACCTTCAGTATATCCTCGCATGGTTAGTTGGCTGTTCAGCCGCATTTGCGCTGACCTATGTCACGGGCAAGATCCGCGGCTATGACAAAGAAGGTATCGAAGACGTAAAGCAGAACACTAGCGTTGCAGCAGGTTAATTTAAAAGGGTAATTTATGAAAGCTATCATGTTGATGTTTGATTCACTGAACAAACACATGCTATCTGCTTATGGCTGTGACGATACCATCACACCCAATTTCAAGCGGCTTCAGGAAAAAACGACACGTTTCGACAACTTTTATGTGGGTAGTATGCCTTGTATGCCTGCGCGCAGAGAGCTGCATACTGGACGCTATAATTTCATGCACCGTTCGTGGTCGCCATTGGAGCCATTTGATGACTCTATGCCGGAAATTTTAAAGAAAAAAGGCATCTACACCCATCTGGTCACTGATCATAAGCATTATTGGCGTGACGGCGGAGCCACCTATCACCCACGTTTTAGCAGCTACGAATTTGTCCGTGGCCAAGAAGGTGACAACTGGAAGGGAGTGGTTAAAAAACCTGACATCCGTTATGAGTCTGGCGAGCCAGAAGAAATTAAGAAACGGAAAATCACAAGTAGGACGCACCACCAGATCAATGTGAACTATATGAAAGATGAAAGCGATCATCATTTATATAAAACCATTGAACTTGGACTCGATTTCATTGAAACAAACAAAGATGATGACAACTGGTTTTTACAACTAGAATGCTTTGACCCCCACGAACCATTTTTCGTACCCGAGAAGTACCTGAAGATGTATGGCGTCGAGGAGGATGATTTCGATGGATTCCCGTCTTATTACTTCGTTACAGAGGATGAAGCGCAACAAGAAAAAATCCGGAACTATTATAAAGCCCTACTGACAATGGTTGACGAGCACGTTGGCAAAGTGCTCGACTATATGGATCGGTATGATCTATGGAAAGATACCATGCTTGTCGTGAATACTGATCACGGTTTCTTACTCGGTGAGCACGATTGGTGGTCGAAAAACATTATGCCGCTTTATAATGAGGTCGCCAATGTCCCATTCTTCATCTGGCACCCGGAATATCCACACCCAGGTGAGAGTCGACAAGCATTAGCCCAAACAATTGACATTGTCCCGACTATTCTTGAATACTTTGGCCAAGATATTCCCGCCGATATGGAGGGGAAATCGTTGGTACCAGCCATTGAGTCAGATAACAAGATTCGTGACTACGCCCTGTTTGGTTACCACGGCTGCCACGTAAACATCACCGACGGACAATATGTTTATATGCGGGCTCCAACAGTCCATGGCGCTGAGCACCTACATGAGTATACCTTGATGCCAACCAGGATAAACCGGCGTTTTACCCCTGAAGAACTCGGTCAAACAGAAATGCACCAAGGATTTAATTTCACTAAGGGATGCCCTGTTCTAAAAATACCGGCTTCATTTATTATCAGCGAAAACTCAGGCCGCTTTGGACATCGTCTATACGACCTCGTCGCCGACCCTAGTCAAGAGGCATGCCTCGAAGATAGCTCTGTAATATTAAGGTTGATGCAGGCGATGAAAGAGATGATGATACGAAACGATGCACCAAGTGAGTCATACATTCGTTACGGATTGGATGAGCCGCTAAGCTTGGAAAAGGTAGATCGTGAGCTAAACGAGGGTAAGTCGTTGACAACCCATTTAGATCATCTTCGTTTGGATAATTCTCTGCTTTTTGGTGCCTTATCGCTGATCCAATTCTTAGAGGGCATTGGAGAGCAAGATAAAATCAACACGTTATTGCAAGAATTGGAAGTCAACGAGCCTCTGCCAGAAACACTCAATAAATTTGTTATGGACCACATTGACGAACACCACCACTCCATGGTGTTTTACCGGATGGCACTTGAGATGAGGGTGAACTAAAAACACACGTGTTTTTCAAGCCGGTACGCTTGTGTTATATTGATATAACAAGCAAACAAAGTGCTTACGTTCAATGACGAGCGTACCGCTTATGACTAACATGAAAGTAACAAAGTATGGCAAATAACGAACTGGATCATTCTGCAGGAGCAAAGCCATTATATGCTCAACTTTATGATATTCTTGTAGATAAATTACATAAGGGTGAGTTTAGGCTTAATGAGACTATGCCAACGGAAGCAGAATTTCAAAGCTTATTTGGTGTTAGCCGAATCACGGCTAGAAGAGCCTTGGCTGAATTAGCAACCAATGGGTATGTTAAGCGTGAGCGTGGAATAGGTACTTTAGTCATCCGGAATACCAAAGCACCTGATATCAAAATTTCAGGAGTTGTGAAAAATTGTAAAAGTGCTTATCAAGAACGAGTGAATATATCTTTAGAGTTAATTACCCCTCCTGAGAATATACGCCGTTCACTACAACTTGGTGATGGCCAAGAGCTATATCTCTTGGTAAGGGTTCTCGAAACATCTGACGGAAAACCCGCACAAGTTAATTATGTGTTTATGCCGAAAGAGGTCGCTTCCCCTGAAATTGACGACTATAAGAATGGCTTGTATGTGTTTATCGAGTCTAAAGGCTACAGTATTGATAAATATCAAGAACGTGTGAGTGCTTTGCTTCCTAACAAGCTTGAACAGACATTACTCAATACCGATGAAACAACACCGTTATTAGTCAGGGAGCGCATCTGCTTCGACAGCAACAACTCGCCCATACTATTAACCATCGCTAAAAATATTAGTGAAGATTATGAATATATAGTCGACTACAGTTAACTGAAAATGTCGTATGAATATTGAGATATACCCAGATCATTGGGTATATTTCAATTAACTTTACTTTTGAAACACTTAATCGTCTAGGTTTTATTTGGTAAGTTAATTATATTACCTTACATTTTAATATATAATAACAAATTAGCTAATGACTCTAAGTCTACTCTTTGTTCTAATACACGATACTGCCTGAAATAATTATGGCAAGAATAATAATTAGAAACATTTTTATTGGGTATTATATGCATCCTCTACCATCATCACTCGATTCTTACAAAAAGCATCTGCATTTTAATAAAACAGAGTTTATCTACGATAATGGAGAAGTCCCTTCTGGTTTCTACTATATTAACTCCGGGTTAGTCACACTAAAATGCGTCTCTGAATCAGGTAAAGATAGCATTCTACGCCTATACCAAGAAGGCGAATTCTTCGGCTTTCGCTCGATGATCTCAAACGAGAAATACTATGCATCAGCACGTGCACTTATTGACTGCGATCTGACGTTTATTCGCATTCCATCTTTAGAGCTTCTGAACCAGATTTCTCCAGAAACCAGCTCACGGCTATTCGCTCAACTGGCAAAGGAGTTACGCCAAGCCGAACAGAGAATGGCGAAGATTGCCACCAGCAAAGTGAAAGAGCGTGTGCTTGATTCTATCTATCACCTAATCAACACCTACCCTGACTATCCGTGGACAAGACGTGAGATTGGTGAATATTGCGGCAGTGAAACTGAAACAATTATTCGCGTTTGCCGACAGCTAAAATCAGAAGGGCACATCAATATTTCCAACCGTAAAATCACCCTACCGCTCCCCTCTTAGTTGATCGGTCCCTGTCACCACGGCCTGCCATGCCTGTGTTTTCTAAGGATACTTATTAGCTAAGCGCTCCTGTATGAAATCAATGAAGCACCTTACTTTCAGGGGGGTATAGCGATTTTGTGGGTAAATGGCATTAATAGGGATCTTATCAGACTGGTATTCGTTAAGCACCTGTACCAAACGCCCTTCCTTAAGGTGCTCCTCCACCATCCAGATAGGAAGTTGGGTTATACCTAACCCGCCAAGAGCTATCTCTAGATTGGTTTCACCACTGTTGCTGCGAAAGGGACCAGATACAGGTATCGACACATCATCCCCACCATGACTAAAGTGCCAATTATTCAGAGTCCGCTTCAACGTATAAACGATACAGTGATGCTGTTTCAGCTCCACAGGAGTCTTAGGTTTACCATACAGGGTGATATACTCTGGTGACGCGACCAATAGCTGCGGGTTTTCAAATAGTGGCCTTGCGACTAATGAAGAGTCTTCTAGCTTTCGGGCACGTATAGCGATATCTATTCCTTCGGACACTAAATCCACATGGCGCTCTTCAAGTGACATATCTATCTGAATATCTGGATACTCTCGAATGAATTCAACAATTAGCGGCGCCAATAACAAGCGGCCCAATGGGGCTGGGGCAGCTACGCGTAATATTCCTTTAGGAGATGTCACCTGAGAACGTACCTTCGCCTCAACTTCATCCATTTCAGATAACAGTACAGTGCAATACTCATAATATTCAGCCCCGGCTTGAGTCAGTGAAAGATCCCGGCTAGTCCGGGTGATCAGCTTTACACCCAACTTTGTTTCTAGTGCAGCCACTTTCTTGCTCACCGTCGCTTGGGAACTGCTTTGTTCTCTCGCTGCGGCGGAAAAACTGCCGGTTTGAATGACGCGTACAAAAGTACGCATTGCACTAAGTTGATCCATATAATTATTCGAAATTGGAATAGATACTATGCATTTTACCCCAGTTCTGGTCGTTTTCAATTATAGGTAATATCCCTCGTGTCAACGAATCAGTCATCGATTGCACACACGTACAAGCAATTATCCATGACGTGAAATGTATTATAAGTTTATCAGCATTGAGGTAGCCCATGACCAAATCAACACACACCAAAGCAGCAGTCCGTGCTGCAATGGATCACTTAATCGACCGTGCAACCCACTTTGATATCGAGGCTTTAGAAACCATCTACCATGAGGATTTCCATACTACACTCGTCATGCCCGATAGCACCGTCATGACCTATAACAAAACAGAATTTAAGGCACATTTTGCCAAACAGGCAGAAGATGGCAGTGCCCAACTTAATACATGGGCTGACTGGCACGATTTTCATATCTTGGGTGATTCTGCAGTGTGTGTACTGAGCCGTATCCACAGTGGAATGAATGGCGAAGAGATGAAACTTCTTTGCAATATAGAGCTTCGATTTGAAGATGGGCGCTGGCAAGTCATTCGCGAACAGATTTTCCTTCGCCCTCTTTCAGAAGGCTAGTTTTTTTAAAAGAGTGCCAGATGCATGATCTGGCACTCTTTGTTCGCTACTACTGGCGCTAAAAACTCATTGATACCAAGTGTCGTTCCCTTGCCTTGTTTATATAAGCATCCCTAGGCATGAAAATCATAATCGCGCACAACACTGGCAACACGGATCCTGAACTTGTCAAAAAACGCTTCCTTACCTTGGCGTTGCGCTTCTTTGTGTTCAGCAAGGTTACGCCAGCATGCTACCGCCTCTTCATCACGCCAGAATGATAATGAGAGTATCTTGGATTCATCACTGAGGCTTTTGAACCGTTCGACAGATATAAACCCATCGATTTGCTCTAGCATCGGCTTGATTGAAGCGGCGATGTCGATATAGTCGTCCTTTTTGTCCTCAAATACATGGACTTCAAAAATTACAGCGATCATTATTTGTGTTCTCTGTTGGGAAATAAATATGTCTTTCTTGTGGAATCATATCCGAAGGTAACATAAACCCTAAAACGCTCTTCAGCGTCATTCCGTTTCAAGTAAGGTTTTATGATGAAATGTATAAGCAATGGTGGGAGCGTGATAGTGCGTTCCGTGCCAAAATATGTTGCTGAACGGACAGACAAGAAAAACAGTGATTGTCATCACTCAAAGTATGGGTATAGGAATGAAAGAAGAATTTCTGGGAGTTGATAACGTATCGCCAGAAGAGCATGAGCGAAGAGAAGCGTTTATCAAAGCCTTCAATAAAAATGTTGTTGCCCTTATGTGGAATTACTCCAACAACTATTTATTGGATTGGCATAAACATGATTATGTCCAACTCCTCTACCCTTCAACTGGGGTGATCACAGTGAGAACGGAAGATACCGTCACAGTACTCACACCACGGCAGGCTCTTCTTATTCCTGCTGGCGTCTCACACAAGGTGAAGATGAATGGCAAGGTAGAAATGCGCAGCCTCTTTATGCGCAATAAAAACATCAGTTCACTTAGCCTTGTCACGGTAGCCCCCATGCTCAGAGAAATGCTGAGACATGCGGTCAGCATTAACCAAAACTACTGCGAAGGCAGCGCTGAAGAAAGGCTGATGGAAGTGTTGCTTGATCAAATCAATATAGTCCACGGCTTACAAGTTACACTACCTCGACCAAGCGATGCAGGTATCCGGTGGATTGAAAAAGAGCTACTGGCCAACCCGCAAAATGATAAGACATTCGAGGAATGGGCGGAATTTCTCTGTACCAGTAGTAGAACCCTGAGAAGACGCTTTCATCAAGATATCAACCAGCCATTTAGGTATTGGCGAACCCAGATACGCCTCTCTGTCGCTTTGGAAAAGTTAGCGACTGGCCTGTCCGTTAGCCAAACCGCACTGGATGTCGGCTTTTCAAGTGAAAGTGCTTTCATTGCCACATTCCGAAAAGAGTTTGGTACTACCCCAAAACGCTACTCTAGCGATGTAAACTCGAAGCAATAATTCTACAGGCTTAGTTTGTTTATCAATATGTAAATAATGATTTGCGATACCTCTCAGAAATAAGATAAAGGATAAAGTAGCATTAAAAGACATATCATCAGGTATCGATAAGACACCTGGAAAGAATTAGAACCGAGAAGCAAAATGCAAAAAGTGAATGACTTTGATCTCAAGTTACTCCACCTATTTATTACCATTGTCGAATCAGGAGGCTTTTCTGCAGCCCAGTTTAAGCTGAACATGCACCAGTCCACCATCAGTACCCGTATGAATGACCTAGAAACACGAATGGGTATGACTCTGTGCCGCCGTGGCAGAAGAGGGTTTCAGCTGACAAGTGATGGACAGAAGGTCTACCAATACAGTAAAGAGTTATTTCAGGATATCACCCGATTTGAATACCGGCTCGATGGCATCCGCAATGTTTCTCATGGCCATATTTACCTAGCCCTCACCGACAACTTGGCAACCAACCCGCAGTGTAAAATTCAGAAAGCTATCCGATACTTTTGCAAAGACTATCCCAAGGTCACCATCGATACCGATATCCGAGACTCATACCAAATCGAAATGATGCTGCTGGAAGGCAAAGTTGAACTAGGGGTCACCTCCTCGGAAACGCAAAAAGATGGTCTGAGCTATACTTTTTTATTCAATGAAAAACAATGTCTTTACTGCTCGGCAGAGCATCCTATCCTCACCCTTTCAAGGGAAGTTCAAATCGAGGATTTACTCAAATACCCGATTGTCGAGCGCGGTTTAGCGCATAAAATCACCCCGCTCAGCGAAGCTAAGGATTTAAGGCACCTCGCAAGCAGTACCAATATGGAGGCAACTGCACACCTGATCTTGTCAGGAAACTTTGTCGGCTATCTACCCGATCACTATGCCAATATTTGGGAGCAGCGCGGTGAAATGGTCAAAGTCAACGCACCTTCGCTCGAATACCTTGCGGACTTCCACCTGACCACTTTAGATTCAAAAGAGCAGTCTCTAGCTGCCACCCAGTTAATAAATGCTATTATCAGCGCTCACGGCAATCAAGATAAAGACTTACACACTGCATAAGGTCTTCTCATCCATTTATGAACGACGGGATTATATCTATTATCCCGTCAATTTTATTTCATTATTTTCAATACATCGAATTCACGCAAAGTAACCATCTTAAGCTCACTATTTAATATCTTGGTGAAAAAGCGCTAAATATTTACAGACAAAAATAAAGCCAATCGAATAAGCAATTAACTATCAAACCTACTCACTATCTCGTTAGGTTGGCTGAATAAAAGGTAAATCTATGAGCGTTTATCCATGTATTAATATTCGATTAGACACGATCACCCAAAATACGAAAAATATGGTAGCAACCTGCACAAGCCATGGTATTACCCCCGCCGGCGTGACCAAACTCGCCTGTGCCTATCCGCAAGTCGGACAGGCCATTATCAATGGCGGTATTCACCTACTGGCTGATTCACGTATTGCCAACCTAAAAAAACTGAATCACCTCAATGCACAAAAAATGTTGCTGAGATTACCCGCGATCAGTGAAGCGGCTGACGTTGTCCGCTATGCAGATATTTCCTTAAATTCTGAGCTGGCAACCTTACACGCGCTATCAGCAGAAGCCGTCGAACAGCATCGTCTGCACCAAGTCATTCTTATGCATGACTTGGGCGATCTCCGTGAAGGGGCATTCTTTGAAGAAGAAACGTTGGCACTTGCTCGCCACGCCATGACCTTGCCTGGCATTAAGCTGGTTGGCCTTGGCACTAACCTCGCCTGCTATGGTGGTGTCGAACCTAGTACCGAAAACCAGAGTAGCCTTCTCACTCTTGCAAAAAAAATAGAAGCCGAAAACCAAATTAAGCTGAAATACGTTACTGGAGCTAGCTCTGCCGGGCTAAATATCATGCAGCGTGGAGAAATCCCTAAAGGTATCAATCAACTAAGGTTAGGGGCATCATTGCTTATGGGGATCGGGCTTAATGATGAACCGATACCCAATACCTGCCAGAACACCTTCGATCTTTCAACAGAGATCATCGAAATAAAAGTTAAGCCATCAGTACCATCCCACTCCACGGCATTGGATGCCTTTGGCAATAAACCTCATTTTATTGACCGCGGACTGCGTAAACGCGCCATCTGTGCTATCGGCAAACAAGATGTCGATATCAATCAAATCACCCCTCTAGACAATAACATCCTTGTCATTGGCGGAAGTAGTGACCATCTGATCCTGGATA
Organism: Photobacterium satsumensis; assembly: GCF_050336935.1. Lineage (NCBI taxonomy): Bacteria > Pseudomonadati > Pseudomonadota > Gammaproteobacteria > Vibrionales > Vibrionaceae > Photobacterium > Photobacterium satsumensis. Next base: position 466,398 of record NZ_JAKJSK010000007.1, on the reverse strand, counting down.
TCAATGACAGTGACAATAACTACCAAGTTGGCAGTTTAGTGACATTCAACCTTTCATACAGTGGTGTCTTGCAGTGCATGACCTCCGAATACGTTAACAAACGTTTTATCTAGTTTCGTCTAACCACAGCGGGCAACATAAGCCCGCTTTGAACTCGCAGCTCAAATTTACAACTATTGCTTTTCATCTTTCCATCTCCCTATTCACTTCATTATCCACCACATGAAGCCTATATTTCTCCAGTAGGAAAAAATCAACTTCGTGAATATTTTCAATCGTACGACTCTTTATACCAATATGGATAAGTAGTTGATCAAATATTTATGCAGGTTGGTATTACTATTCATGAAAATAATGCAGGTAAAAGAAAAGCCACCAGCAATAATAATTACTGGTGGCTTATAAAAATCCAATAGCTGATTAATTACATCATTGCGCCAATACTGAGAGTGGCCATAATTAAAACGGTCAGCATACCAATCAATGGCGCAACCCATTTTAACCAACGTACATATGGTACGCGCGCTATTGCCAGCCCTCCCATCAGTACGGCTGACGTTGGTGTCACCATATTCACAAGACCGGAAGCGGATTGATAAGCAGTTACGACCAAATCACGACCTACACCAGCAAAATCAGCAAGCGGAGCCATAATCGGCATGGTTAATACCGCAAGGCCAGAAGATGAAGGAACAACAAACGAAAGTAGAACCTCCAGCCAATACATTACGTTGATGAATACAATAGAAGACAGGCCGGTAACTGCGTGTTCAGCATAGTTCAGTACGGTATCAGTGATCATACCGCGGTCCATGATAACCACTATACCTCGTGCAATACCGATGATAAGCGCAACCCCAAGCAGATCACGAGCACCATTGATGAAGCTTGATGTTAGCTCCTCTTCGCTCATACGAGCGACTAAGCCAATGATGATGGTAGCAGCCAGGAACATGGCTGATATTTCGGCCATCCACCAACCCGCCATAGCCACGCCGTAGATCATAATTCCAAACGACGCGGCAAAAAGAGCCAGAATAATTTTGCGCGTAGTCGTAAATTCCATCAGCTCATCAGACTGATTACCCAGGAAGAAGGCTTTATTCTCTTCGTACTTGTCATACACGATAGACTTGGTCTTGTCTTCACGAACCATTTTGGCATAGCGCATAACATAACCAACGCAAATCACCCAGCCAATTAGCAAGATAGCAAAGCGCGGTTCGATTCCGTCTGTAAATGGGATGCTCGCAGCATTGGAGGCAATAACGGTGGCAAATGGATTGATAGTGGAGCCAAGGCTGCCAATTCCCGCCCCTAACTGAACGGTTGCCGCCGCGACTAGAGGGTCAAAGCGGGCCAGCATCATAACAGGAACCAATAACGTGTAAAATGGAATTGTCTCTTCAGCCATACCATAAATCGTCCCCCCTGCGGCGAACATCGCCATCAATATGGGGATCATCAACTCTTCCCGACCTTTAAAACGTGCGGTTACACGGGCTATACCAGCATCAATAGCCCCCGTTTTAGTTACCAAGCCAAGAAACCCACCGATGACGAGAATAAATAAAGCAACGTCAATAGCTGCAGCTTCATAACTGTTGTGATCGTAAAAGCCATCAATGGGTGCCAGCAGAACATCCACTACACCCTGCGGGTTATTATCAATAGGTTGGTAGGTACCGCTTACTGGTACTTCCCTACCTAGGTCTTCATTCATTACGCGTTCATACTGACCAGCAGGAATAAGCCAAGTTAGCAGCGCTACAAACGCAATAAGGGCAAAAAGTATTGTGTAAGCTGAAGGAAATTTAAAATTAGCAAAAAAGCCAGTCTTCTCTTCTTTAGTCGCGGTTTGGGTCGTCATTATTGTCTCCTTGTCTTACTACTGTCGCCAGTAGAAAACGATCGCTCTATATACCAAACACTGAATAGGAATTGTTATTGGAAAATTAGAAATCTAAAAATTATTCGAAGTTTTCTTTTATTAATACGTCACCGCCCAAAATCATCACTTTTCCTTTGGCAATAACGGAATGGATAGTAAAGTCATCATTAAAAATGCAGACATCAGCATCATGTCCCGTTTCGATCCGACCTTTATTTATACCTAACGTGTCGGCAACGTTTGCTGTCATCATGGCAATAGCCTGCTCTGGCTCAATGCCGACATTGATTAATTTCGGCAAAAACTCCAGGTTGCTATCACAACTTGCCGCGACAATACCGGTAAGCTCCCCTTGTTCATTAAATTCTGGCAGGCTTCCGTTACCATCTGAACTGGTGGTAATACGATCCGCAGCAACACCCGATTCAAGTGCATGCTTTATCATCTGATCTTGAGGAGCGTAGTTACCGGGAGCGGAAGTAATATCGATTTTTCCACCTTTCAACGCAAAGCTAATCGCTTCATCAAATAAACCTGCATTGCGCTCGAGGTGTGTTGGCGAAAAGTGTTGAATCGGAATGCCCATGTCTAGCAGTTCATCTATCTTATCAAATGCATTGGGTAGATCTCCCATGTGAATATGAAGGACACCGCGTTTTCCCGATAACAGCCCCGCGACTCTGATATCAGAGGTAATACGTGCTAACTCCTGTGTAGTAGGGAAAGAACAGCGATGATCAGCCAAGGCGACCTTTACGCCCAGAACCGAGGGGATGAAAGCAATATCATCCCGGATCGACCCGGTGATGGTTTTGGTTGGCACTTCATAAGAGCCTGTGTACATGTAAGCGCTCATGCCACTTTCAGTTAATGCGGCGGCTTTGGCATACAAGTCTCGGGGAGAACGTGAAATACCATCAGTTCCGAGCACACCTACAACCGTGGTGGTTCCAGCTTGTAACAGTTTTTTTAAGGTCACCTGAGGTACTCGACTGGCAAAACCGGACTCTCCTCCTCCACCGATGAGATGTACATGCTGATCAATCAATCCTGGTGTGACAAGTTTCCCACGACAATCAATGGTAGATACGCTCGGTAGCCCCGCCACATTTAAATCAGGATCAATGGCGAGTATTTTTCCTTGTCCGATTAAAATGTCCGTTTTACCGACTTTTTGGGGATTATATAAATTTGTATTTTTCAGTAGGGTAAACATGATTCCTCTGTCCTTTGGGAGCTGTAACTTTGATTCGCTTGTTGATTGTCAATCATTGAACGACTATTTGATAAAAAGATAAATAGCGAGGTTGGGATGGTTACTTTACATAAAATCGATGTATTCAAAGCGAAAGATAATAAGGCTTATGTATCATAACCTTAAACAACAACCATCTAGCTATACACATCAATTACACATTTAAGATGAGGGCTTGCGAGGTGCTATAGTGCAGTGAGGCCTTTTCTCGCCTCGCGTTCAAATGGTCTTTTACACTGCTTATCAAGCAAACGTAGAAACTCACACTTCTGTGAATTGTATATATCTAGCCACCTTACACATGGTTAAAAAACAGGCTAAAGATCTCATTTTGATAACCTAATTAACACACTGATCACATTTAGACCACACCTTAACTTACTGTAGCCCTCTTTTGTATATACATTATTATCAATTAAACAGGGAGAGTGCTATGAATCAAATCAGTGAGTCTACCCCCTCCGATACCAATCATTGGTTTCGGTTGTTGGGGTTAAGTGCTATTGGGATCTTTATCTTTTTTGTACCAATCACTTTTAACGATAAACAAAGTATCCCACTAGACCACATTGTTACCTACCTCAAAACAAGCCTCGGCAGTGGTGCCGCATGGTATGCCGTCGCTATGATAGTTGCAGGGGCAATCTATCCTATCGTGACGGGAAAGTGGCGGAAGAACACGACAGAAAAAGTATTTTTACTATTAAAATGGCTGGGTGTTATTGCTTCTATATTTGCTGTGACTAAATCGGGTCCGGCAATTTTGCAAGAGCCTGATATGCTGCCATTTTTATTCAACAAGCTCGTCATATCTGTCGGTTTAATTGTCCCTGTCGGTTCAGTATTTCTCGCTTTCTTAGTCAGTTATGGCTTATTAGAGACAATAGGGATTTTATTGCAGAAGCTGATGCAGCCGGTATGGAGAACACCGGGAAGAAGTGCCATCGATGCCGTTGCTTCATTTGTCGGTAGCTATTCCATTGGCCTATTAATTACTAATCGTGTGTATGTTGCCGGCCACTACAGTGCACGTGAAGCTGCGATCATCGCGACAGGTTTTTCTACCGTTTCGGCAACCTTTATGATCATCGTGGCCAAAACGTTAGATCTGATGCCAGTCTGGAACCAATACTTCTGGCTGACCCTACTGATCACTTTTATTGTCACGGCAATTACAGTTCGCCTGCCGCCTCTTTCACGCATTAATAACGAAGCCCAGCACAGGGAGCCACAGGCAATAGAAGGAAGCCGACTGAAAGTGGCGATAGAAAACGGCCTTTCAGTGGCAGAAAAAGCCCCGCCTATTGGCAAGAATATCGTTGATAATTTCAAAGATGGGTTAGTAATGACCATCAGCATCTTGCCATCAATTATGTCAGTCGGCGTGATTGGTTTATTGGCAGCGAAATATACCCCAATATTTGATTGGCTCGGGTATCTGTTCTACCCCGTCACAATGTTGTGGGGGTTAGAAGAAGGGATGCAACTTGCTAGAGCAAGCGCTGCTGGGTTAGCAGAAATGTTTTTGCCAGCCCTACTGATGAAAGATGCAGATATTGTGGCGCGCTTCTCCGCAGGTGTGGTTTGTGTGTCATCTATTCTGTTTTTCTCAGCGTCGATTCCTTGCATTCTAGCAACTAAGATCCCGCTGAGTGTGTTACAGCTTGTCCTTGTATGGTTTGTACGAACCTTCCTAAGCTTAATGCTGGCAATTCCTACCGCATTACTGCTATTTGGATAATAGGCTTACATTGAATAAGCAAGACGCATTATCAATCTGTTTATGCGTCTTGCTGTTCCACACGGTGTTTATCTACTAAATCAAACCACTATTAATCGGAATCAACGCACCAGAAAGTTGGTGCCTTGTCGGTTGGCTGATATCAATCATAATCCCCGCCATTTGAGCTGGATCGACAAAATTATCAGGATCAATATCAGGCAATGCCTTCCTATTAATTTCTGTATTTATAATTGTTGGCAGAACCGCATTGACAGAAATATTGGTGTCGATTAACTCTGCGGCAAGGCTTTCAACCAAACCGTTCAACGCCATTTTTGAAGCCATATACGGGCCGAAGCCAGCGCCAATAAATCGTGATGTATCCCTCGCAGAAGCAAATACAATACTACGGCGATTTTCACCACGCATAACCGGTACCAGCGCTTTTGATGCACTCCATGCGGTTTGGAAGTTAGCATTAAACAAACGCGCCACTTCTTCGGGCTCTACATGCTGCCAGTGGTTCCAAGAAAAAACACCTGCGCAATGGTAGTGGGCTTCAATACTACCCAGATATTCAATCGCACAATCAACCATACCTTTAGCCGATTCGGGGTTAGCCAAATCGCCAAAGACTATCTTAATGGCTCCTGGGTATTTTGCCTCTAAAGCGGATGCTCTTTGTTCATCGCCAATTCTCGCGAAGCCGACCAGTTGTGTACCTTCTGAAATCAATTGTTCAATGATCTTTGTTGCCACTTCAGAAAATGGCGCTGCAACTGTTGCTGTTTTAATCATGCTATACCTCTCTTTTTCAGCAGTATATATGATTCGTTTTTGCTAAGGCCGCAAAGCTATTTTGCTTTCTATGCTTTGGTTACTTCCGACAAACAATTGTAGCTTTATCTTTCGTCGCTGAATGGGATACTACGGCTCGCTACGTGTTTCGCTTGCCAACCTGTTTGGTAGCCCATCACCTCAGCTTTGCTTGCTGAATTGCCAATAGCTCAGTAGCGTTAACAGTGCAAAGAACGCAGGATCACTCCAACCAAGCCCAACAAATATACCTATTACCCCAGCATAACCTGTAATCAAAACACCGAGTAAGTTAGTAACTACTAAGGCTTTGAGCAATTGGCGCATCGTTTCAGGATGCTCAATCTTTCTTAAGAAGAAGCTTATTGCAGCAATACCTCCCAAAAAAATACTGGTGTGTTGAGACAGGAAATATGCGTATTGATCGTTAATTTTCACACCATACATGGGCCACATTTGACTAGGTAAAAAGAACAAAGCGAATGCAAAAGCGATATATATACCGCCATGGAGAGACAAAAACGTTCTATTTTTCATAATAGTAACTCACTATCGAATAGGCCCGTGATTAATAGATGTCAAAGGTTGGTTGACGTCAAAGATAATGCCACGTACCTCTAACACTCCCATCTTTTTTAAGCGCGCGGCATGCATCTCAAGATAACTCTGAGCACTGTGCTCATCCTCGAAAAGATAAAGACCGCCTCCTAATTTCTGTAATTCATTTTCTGTCCAAATTTTCCAAATTAGGCCAGCCTCTTGGTTGATTGATTCTGCTAACCCAACAAGGGCTTTAGACATCTCTTCCCCCATAGGACCGTGATACTCAAAATCGACTTGTAGTAGTTTCATCACATGTTCTCCATTTACGACGCTCAACGCATTTGCCGTCTGTAGGTCACATTGTTCTCTATATAAAACGGACAGAAAAGTTCATAATATTGCGGATTAATGTCTAAAAAACTGACAGGTTACTACGGTGAGATTGAAAAGCACACTAGAGCAATGGATGACCCTCCAGGAAATTGATAAAGCCGGTAGCATCCAGGCGGCGGCAACGTCACTCAATAAAAGTCACACAACGTTGATATATTCAATTAAAAAGCTTGAGGATCAACTGAGTATCAAACTCATCGAAGTGAAAGGTCGTAGAGCTACACTCACGGAGCACGGTAAGTCTCTGCTCCGCAGAGCAAATAGCATGTTGGATCAAGCCAGAGAACTAGAGGATTTGAGCAAACAAATTTCATCTGGTGTTGAGTCTGAAATCACTATTGCTATGGATCACCTTTGCGATCCTAGCCTACTGTACCAACCAATGGCGCAGTATTTGAAAAGCAACAATGCTACCTCTATTCAGGTAGTTGAAACATCATTGTCGAAGACTTCCGAAATGGTCACCAATGAGCAAGCTGATATTGCGATCATTACCTTGCCTATTACTAACTACCCGGCGCAAGTATTTTCTCTCACCGGCATGGTGCCTGTTGTCTCCATAGACCACCCACTCGCATCTCAAGCTCAAGTTTGTATGGCTGATTTTGCAACTTACTGTCAGGTCGTCATTCGCGATCTGGGTGCGACTACATTAAATAACAACGCCCAAGATGTAGGATGGCTAAAAGCGAATCAAAGGATCACAGTTGATAACTTTGACCATGCATTTCGTGCTGTAGAGCAAGGTGTAGGTTTCTGTCGTCTCCCCGAGCATGTTATTGCACAAAGAAACCTCGGCCAACTCAAAATATTAAGCGTTGAGCAAAATGATAAATACCAAGTGCCGCTGCATATTACTTTACCTAAAGGGGTCAAGACAGGACCTGCTGCCCAATGTTTTTATGAACTGCTATTAGAAAAATCGAATTGATAGCCCGTCATTAAATAACCTGAGTTAATATTGATTTAGTTTATACCTAGACAGCATTTATTAGTTTTTCTATTAAATATTGCCTTGCAGGCGTCTCTGTGACGTGCGGCATAGACCACAGGGATACCGGAATAGCCAATGTATCGCAGCTCTCTTCTATCGTAATGTGCCTTAAGAGGTTTAGTTCGACTAGCGGCTGGACGGTTCGCTGTGGAAGCATGCTCCAGCAGTCAATGCTTTGTAACATACTCATTAGCAAGTGGGTATTGGACATTTGATCAATCTGCCGGCCAACACAATATAGTTCACGTAATACTGGCTGAGTGAGATCAGTGCTGACTAATTGGCGGTAATTGACGAGATCTTTCACGGATATTGATGCTGGGATGTTGGCCGACACAGAGCAAACAGCTGACATAGGCATGTTCATAAAATGTATCGGGTAAATTGAGCTATGGCTACTGCCATCAGGAACCAAAACTAATCCGAGATCGAGGCGTTTTTCGAGCAAACCTGTTTTCACTTCACTCTTAGTACATGAATGCCAATGTACCACCGTGTGAGGGTAAGCAAGACTGAACTGCTGCACCGCATGAGAGATGATATCGGCTGGAATTAGCTCAGATAGGCCAACATTAATCTCTGTTTCAGAGTCATCGTATTGCGTGGTGGCTATGCTCGCAAATGAATTGGACTCGAGAACAAGCCGATGTGCATAAGGCAACAGATTCTGCCCTTTTTCCGTTAGCACTGGAAATTTTCCAGTGCGGTCGAATAGCTCATAACCCAAATCAATTTCAAGGTTTCGTATTATCTGACTGACCGTCGAGCGATCTTTGTTTAGCTGCCTCGCCGCTCGACTAAAATTCCCTGTTTGTGCAACGCAAACAAATGCCGCAATTTGCTGAAAGCTAAAATTCATACGTGGATTAAGTCCCCGGTTATCGATTTTATTGCCTGATAAAAATCATACATGATTATCGGAAAAAGAAACGTGGAGAAGGCAATGAAAAAAACACTACTCACTCTAGCAATCTGTTTAAGTTCAATTTCACCTTTTGCTAACGCAACTCAAGAGACCTTAATCGATACCGTTGGCGCAGATAAAGAGCGCTTGATCTCTATCTTTGAACACATTCATGCCAATCCTGAAATTGGATTTATGGAATTCGAAACGGCTAAGATTGTGGCAGATGAGCTGCAAAAACTGGGTTTCGAAGTCCATGAAGGAATCGCCCGCACAGGTGTTGCGGCCGTCCTGAAAAATGGTGAAGGGCCAACCGTCATGTTTCGTGCGGATATGGATGCATTGCCAATAAAAGAACAGACAACCCTTTCATATAAGCCAACAAAGCCATCCAAAGATCGCTTTGGAAACGATGTATGGGCTATGCATGCTTGTGGCCATGACGTACACACAACCTGGTTGATTGGAATTGCAAAACAGCTGGCCGAGCGTAAAGATGACTGGCAAGGCACCCTTGTTCTTGTCGCCCAACCTGCGGAAGAACTCATTCAAGGTGCAACGGCGATGGTGCAAGATGGCCTGTATGAACTCATTCCAAAGCCCGACATTTTGATTGCGGGCCACACCCACCCGGTTTTACCCGCCGGCTCGGCTGCCATTTCTGATGGTCGCCGTATGGCAGGCACAGATCAAATTGATGTCACGATCTACGGTGTGGGCGGACACGGTTCAACACCACATGGCGCTATTGACCCCATTGTCATGTCTTCGATGGCTGTGATGGGTTATCAAACCATCGTCTCACGTAAACTTGATCAGATTGAGCCAGCAGTACTGACGGTCGGAGCGCTCAATTCGGGTGATGAAGCCAACATCATCCCTGATTCAGCCGAGCTAAAAGTTAATTTACGTTGGTACCGTGAAGCTGAACGTACCGCGATGATCGAGGGGATCAAAGATGTGACAGATAACATTGCTAAGATGTACGGTGTCCCCGAAGATCGCATGCCTCGCTATCAGATGAATGGCTATTCGACACCGGTTATCAATCCGCTAGCGCAAACTGAACAGGCCAAGCAAGCCCTTGTTGCAGCGCTAGGTGATGACAATGTATATAACGGTTTCCCTCCCGTTATGGGGTCGGAAGATTTCCACATGCTTACTAGCCCATACCCAGAAGTCCCGGTGGTGTTTGTTGAAGTTGGAGCTGCAAGTAACGAGACATGGAGCAATTTTGTCGAAAATGGCCAGTTGCCTAAATACCTAAATCATAACCCGAACATTGTCATGGATCCTGGCTCTGTGCCTGCGGGTACGGTGGCATTAAGCTCTGTTATCCTAGAGTTCCTAAACCAAAAATAGTTCTCAAACAACAAAATAATATGGAACAACTGTTTGCAGGGACGCAAGCAGTTCCTAAAAGTGTGCTTTTGTAATTTTATCCAAGGCGTTGCCTAATAGAAATCGCTTGATGCGCAACCAGCCAGACATATCACTAAATGATTGAAATAATAAGATTGTAATTCTGGCTTTCGTTAACATTTTTCAATCAATTAATTTGACCAAGATTTGAGAGCTCTAGTACTGTTTATTTAACACATAACAATAAAGTAGGCGCTAATTGTGGATGGGAATACGCTGTTTCATTACACTTCTACGGACGGGTTACTGGGCGTAATGCTCAACAAAGAAATATGGTTTACCGACTATCAGTTCTTGAATGACAAAGGTGAGTATAAAAAGGCATTGCATGCACTCACAGCCCGACTGCGTGACTCGGAATACAGCACATGCAGTATGATCCTGGAAATGTTCCTGCATCAAATCGAGAACCAGCACTCCATGTGTGTCTGCTCTTTTTCCGGTACCAGTGATTCTTTAACTCAATGGCGCTTTTATGGTGATGACTGTCGCGGAAGCTGTATCGGCTTTAGGTCTGATGTACTGAAAAGCAACACCAGTGATAGTCCCTCAGTATCATCCTCTTCTCACTACTTTAGCGGGACGCTAATGCTCAGTGAAACATTCAAGTGCAGCTATGATCCGCTCCATCTCTATATTGATGAAACCCTTTCCCTGTTCAAAGAGCTATTTAATTACTTAAACGACATGGCTATGCCCAATCAACAAGAGCAGCAAAATGCCCTTGAAGCTTTGGCACCTCATTACAAATCCTCGCTTTTTTCCCTGCTCAAAGCCTTGTTTGCCTGGAAACATCATGACTTCATTAATGAAGATGAGTCACGTGCCATTGCACTGGTTCCGCTTAGTGAACTGAGTTATAGAGTTAATCGAAACCTTATCACGCCATACTACAAGCGCACATTGGAAGATGTCTTTTCTATGGAATCAATAAAAGTCATCATACTCGGAGCGAAATCCGATAAAAGAAACTCGCTGGCTATCTCTAGCTTGACCTCACAGTACGGCGAGCAAGCCTTATTGTGGGGAGCCAACGCCCAAGAGCTATCTGAAATAAGACCTGAAACCTATGAAGATGTGGGCCAGTGCGCAAGGCATAAGACGCAATATAATTAACATCAGCAATAACCGATATTCATCAAAAGGCCTTTCAAATTGAGAGGCCTTACTATTATTGCACCGTATCCCGGTTATCTCCCATCAAGCTCTAACAACACCATCACTTCGGCATGTTCGGTATGGGGAAACATATCAAACCACTGTAGCCGCTTTATTTCATACTGGTGCAAACCTAACAAATCCTGTTTCAACGTCAGTGGGTTACAGCTCGAATATATAATGTGCTTAGGCGCGAGTAACGAGAGCTGTTCCGTCAGTGCTTGCCCTAACCCACGCCGTGGCGGGTTTACCAATACCAATTCAGGTACAATCCCCTGCCGTTGTGAAAAACAGGCTGAATCCAAGGCGTCGAATTCAAGATTAGTGATCCCCAATTGCTTAGCGGAATACTTGGCGCTGGCAATTGCTTCAGATTCAATTTCAATGCCGACAACCTGTTTGGCTTCATTGGCACAGTGCAGTGCAAAACCGCCCACACCACAGAACAAATCCCACATCGTGCTTGGTGATAGCTCCTTTACCCAATCACGCGCGGTGGCATATAGCTTCTCAGCTACTTTGGGGTTAGTTTGGAAAAAGCTCTTTGGCCGGATCACCAATGGCACTGCGTTAAATTGCTCGACTAAGTGCTGCGTTTCTGTAAGAAATATCTCTTCTTCCCCTTCCAAACGCGCCATATGGATAGGCTGTACGTTTACTGACACCACCTTCACTTGCGGCCAATCGGTTATTAGCCGGCCTAAATTGGCTTCAATGCGGACTATTGCACTACGGCTTTGCAGCACAAACCGCAACATATACTCACCTTGGGACTCTGAACGAGTGAGCAAGATGTATTTCAACTCCCCTTTCTTTTTTACTTTATTGTAAGGCGGGATACCCGCAACCCTGATCCAACGCTCCAGATAGGCCAGCAAGGCCTGCATATCTTCGGGATAGAGTGGACAATTGCAAAGGCTAACAGGTAGATTATCGCAACCTTCAATGCCCAGCACAGGCTCATGCGCCGCGCCCATGACCACCATTTTTGCCTTATTCCTAAAACCAATTTCATCACTACAAACAACGGGAAGCCACTGCACAGGCATCATGGATGAAAACAGCTGCTTTAACTTTTCATCCTTTCGTTTAACTTGCTGAGAATAAGGCACATCAGAATAAACACAGGAGCGACAGCGCTGCTGATTATAGTGAGAACATTGCATGGGTGTACGGCTATTGAAAGAAAAGCGCTAGTGTATTCCTTTATTAAAAAAGCACCATTTGGGTTATTGCCTTATACGATGAATAACTTTTATGGCGCTGTTGGCATTTTCAGCAACTGCTTTGTGTTCCCCTGAATTTCAATGCTAGTTCAAAGAAATCGCCTCATGATTTTGCTAGCGTAGCGCAAACTCGAACTATCCTGCACTATCATGAAACTCAGCCAACTAAATGCTTTTAAAGCCGTCATTGAATGCCAAACTGTTACCGCTGCTGCCGAGCGACTTCATCTCAGTCAGCCCGCTGTAAGCCGCTTATTGTCCAGCTTAGAATCGCGGCTAGGGTTTAAATTGTTTATTCGCAAAGGCAACCGCCTTGAACTCAGCGACGAGGGACAAGCATTTTACCTTGAAGTCGCCAAAGTATTCGATGCCGTCGCTGGTTTAGATCAGGTGGCCCATTCTATTCGATCAAGTCACTTTGGTAGCCTGAATATTGCGGCCATGCCCCTACTTTCCAATGCTTTTTTACCACGTGTCGTAGCAACCTTTCTAAACCAAACGCCAAAACTAAAGCTGGGATTCAAAACATATCGCTCAGAAGACGTCGTACGTCGGGTGCAAAGCCAAACTGCCGATATCGGGTTTGCCTTTGTTGATGACATCCTGGCTGGGGTGAAAGCCCAGCGTGTCGAATGTGAGTGTGTATGCCTAGTTCCTGCCGACTCGCCACTGGCAAAACGCAAAGCCATCGACATCTATGACATTGCGGACCAAGTATTGATCCGCCATGAAAAAGACGCCACCCAACGGCAAATCGATGCATTACTGAGGCGCTACAACCTGTCGACCATCGAGCATATCGAAGTGTCACTCGCCAGCACTGCAGCCGCTCTCGTTAAAGAAGGGATTGGTATTGCGATCACCGACCCGTTTACCGCGGTGATTGAAAGCGAGCACCCACACGTAGTCATGCGACCGCTCGTCTTTAACCTATCGTTTGAGTTTGACATTCTTTACCCAGCGCTCAAACCCATCCACCGCCATGCCGAACACTTCATCGAACAATTTATGCTATTGGCCGACGATCTAGATGTGCAGCTGAAAATAGGCCCGATGAGAGATCTCGATGGGTAACAATGGGATCACATCACACTTAGGTTGAATGTGTTCTCGTGTTAAACGACGAGCTTTAATCATTAAAAAATCAATCACATAAAAGTAATCACTTTTAATAGCATTACTTTTTTGCATGGCTGTTTGTTCCTTTGGCATTGGCGATAAATCACGATAATTCCTTACTGTAGCCAAAACAACGACACACATTAAAAGGAATAATCATGACAAATCGTGTCTCTATCATTGGCTCGGGAAACGCCGGATTAACAGCGGCCTATCACTTTACCAAACAGGGTGCAGATGTCTGTCTTTATGGCAGCCCGGGCTATGATCAACCACTCAAAGATATTGAACAGCGCGGTGGTATCGAAGCCCTTGGCCACTTCAATGATGTGGTGCTCACTTACGCCGGTTTTCACCCTATCGACAAGATCAGCCGAGACCTGAAAGAAACCCTTGCTTATGCCGATATTGTGGTACTTCCGGTTCCCTCGTTTGCCCAAGAGCCTTTGTTTATCGAAATGCTACCTCATCTTCGTGATGGTCAAATCGTCATGCTGATGCCAGGGAATTACGGCTCGTTGGTGCTCAATAAAATCAAGCACGAAAAAGGTTATGGCGAACTTGATATTACCTTTGTCGATGCGATATCAATCCCATGGGCCACCCGTATTGTCGGGCCTGCCCAGTTGGCGATATTGGGTATGAAAGAGTTTCTGCCCGTGGCAGCCTTCCCTGCCAAGCACACGAAAATGGCTATTGATGCCCTTCAAGCGGTGATGCCACTTCCCCTCACCGCACTCAGTAACGTTATTGAAGCGGGGTTGGAGAACATTAACTTCGGTGGCCACCCGCTGCTCACAACACTGAATATGGGGTTACTGGAAAACTTTGATGGCCAATTCAACTACTACAAGGACTGCTGCTCTGTTTCAACCGCTAAAGCCGCGGCGGTGATGGAAAGTGAACGCCTGGCTATTGGCAAACAGCTGAACCTGCCACTAAAACCGGAACTGGATGCAATGAATGCGCTTTACAGCATGGATTGTAAAACCGTTTATGAAGTCAACCGGACGTCTGAAACGCACGGCAAACTCAATAGCGCACCAAACTCAGCAAGTAATCGCTATATCACAGAAGATGCCGCTTACTTGTTGGTGCCTTGCTTCGAACTTGGCCAACTTACCGGGATCGATACACCAATGATCACCGCATGCCTGCACATCGATAACGCCTATAACGACACAGATTATTTCACCACAGGTAGAACATTGAAAAAAATGGGACTTGATAACCTTTCAGCCCGCGAAATCATGGACTTTGTAGCGTAAGCCAAGCGCAATTGACAAATATGGGGCCATAGGCCCCATAAAGGACGAAACAATGAGTAAATTAAAATTTCCTTCTGCCTATACAATCTTAATGCTGCTTACGGTGCTCATGGCACTGCTCACTTGGATGATCCCGGCGGGTCAATACCAGATGGAGCTCAACGAGACACTGGGTAAGCTGGTTCCGGTTGTTGGCTCGTACCAAACGGTCGAGGCGAATCCTCAAGGCATCATTGATATTTTGATGGCCCCTATCCAAGGTTTTTACGACCCGTCAGATTATGTTGCACGAGCCGTTGATGTCGCCTTATTCGTGTTAGTTATCGGTGGCTTTCTGGCGGTCGTAACCGAAACCGGCGCCATTGATGCGGGTATCGCAGGGACAATGAAGCGTCTTGCTGGTAGGGAAAAATGGATGATCCCGATCCTCATGGGGCTTTTCGCTCTGGGCGGCACCGTTTATGGTATGGCCGAAGAAACGATTCCCTTCTATGCCTTGCTTATCCCCGTCATGATTGCAGCAGGCTATGACAGTATTGTTGGCGTCGCCATTATTATGGTGGGGGCAGGCATCGGCTGCCTAGGCTCTACCATTAACCCTTTTGCCACTGTTATCGCTTCCAATGCTGCCGAAATCAACTTTATGGAAGGGTTTGCGCTTCGGGCCGTGATCCTCATCCTCGGTTGGCTACTCTGTGTCTTCTATGTCATGCGATACGCTGAACGCGTTAAGCAAGATCCTTCTCGCTCTATTGTTGCCCACCAGCATGACGATAACCTTAACCACTTCCTTCACGGCAAACAGAAAGAGACACCCGAGCTATCCAATACCCGTAAAGCAGTATTAGCCATTTTCGCTATGACTTTTGTTGTCATGATGTGGGGCGTATCCGTTGCTGGATGGTGGATGGCAGAACTTTCCGCTCTGTTTATTGGCTCAAGTATCTTAGTCGGTTTTGTTGGCCGTTTATCTGAAGTGGAAATCACCGACAGTTTTGTCAATGGCGCAAGAGATCTACTTGGTGTTGCCCTTATCATTGCCATTGCCCGCGGCTTAGTCGTCGTCATGGATAACGGCAATATCACGCACACAATCCTGAACTATGCGGAAGGCCTACTGGGCGGATTAAACGAAGTCGCGTTTATCAATGCAATCTACTGGGTTGAGGCCGTGCTTTGCCTTGTTGTCCCTTCATCATCAGGTCTGGCTGTACTTTCAATGCCAGTATTGGCCCCTCTGGCTGATTTTGCCGGGGTCAGCCGAGAGTTAGTCGTCACCGCTTTCCAATCTGCATCTGGGCTTCCTAACCTTGTCACACCGACGTCTGGTGTTGTGATGGGTGGCCTTGCCATCGGGCGCGTTGCCTACTCTTCTTGGCTCCGCTTTATTGGCCCGCTAATTGGTATCCTGACGCTAATGATCATGGCCTTGCTTAGTGTCGGTGTGATTATCGCCTAACACTCAGATAATCTATCCACCCGGCATCCCGCCCATACTGCAACAATATAAAACGGGTAATTACATCGTACTGTAATTACTCGTTTTCATTCTAGCGATAAAGAGACGCATAGTTAGGCACGTGGCTGACCCACCGCGGAGGATCACCGATATCATCGTGGAAAGCCTGAATGAACTCGCGTACCAGTGGGGTTTGTTTGCGGTGTGGGTAAACAGCGTAAACCGCCTTGTCTTTACTGGGCAGTACATAGTCGGTCAACAGGGTAACAATACCCTGTTCTTCAATATTTTGATTGAGGTTGTAAAGATCGATCACCGCATAGCCGAGCCCATCTCTGACCCCCGCAACTATCATCCTAACGTCACTGACTTTATAGTTTCCTTTCATTTTATAGCTTTTGAAATTGTCACCATGTGGCGTATCACTCAGCCACATTTGATCCAATGTGGTATCCGCATTGCTATAAATGACCGCAGGAAGCTCGGCTAGCTCTTCAGGCGTTCGCGGGTTTCCATGCTTTTCAACAAAGGCTTTGGAAGCAATAACCGCAAAATGGGGGTTGGCTATTTTCTTGGCGATCAAGTTTGATTCTGCAAGCTTGCCGAACCGAAATGCCAAGTCGTAATGATCCGCAATGATATCGGCTTTTTTATCATCCAGTGAGAGAACGACTTTTACATCTGGATATTTCTGCATAAATCGCGAAATCACCGGCTGGAGATATTCCTGCCCAAGAAACACCGGAGAGGTAATCCGAATCACCCCTTTCGGTTCTGATTGATATGAATCTGCAATATTCTGAATATGATTAAGGGTATCGACCAGCAATTGCGCCTGCCCGAGAATTTCCTCTCCGGCTGAGGTTAAAGCAAATGAACGGGTCGAACGGTTTAGAAGCTGTACCCCTAACGTCGTCTCCAATTTTTTGATCTGTTTAGACAGGGATGAATTGTCCATATCATGAAGGGCTGCCGCTTTGGCAAAAGAGCCTTGCTGGACAACATCTAAAAATAGCGATAATTGGTTTGAAATGGACATCTGTACTCCTCATTAATCTAAGGATAAACAAAGCCTCTGTGAAGGGAAATAGCAAGAAGAGGAATAGCAAGAAAAGAAATAACAAACCAGCCGAGCCACTGCCCGGCTGATTAATTTTATTGAATTAAAGGAATGAAATGGTCTTATCTTGGAAAGGCTCCAAAGATGGGAACAACTTTTCAACATCAAGGTTTTTGTCAAACCATTGAGCCAAAGTTGCATTAACTTGGTCAGCTGCAATTTCAGGGATCAAACGACCGTTGTTATAGTCATACTCGCTGCCCGGCGTTAAGTCAGGCCAATTACCATAAGCTTTACCCCCATTTACCGCGCCCCCCATCACCAACTGGTGGCCCGCCCAACCATGGTCGGTCCCGGTATCATTGGCCATCAGGCGGCGGCCGAAGTCAGACATAGTAAAGGTAGTCACATTGTCCAGCATGTTGATATCTTTCAGCTCTTGATAAAAATCAGCCATCGCATCAGCAAGTTGCTCCAACAGCGCATGATGCACATTTTTCTGATTATGGTGGGTATCAAAACCGCCTAACCCAACAAAGTACACTTGTCTGTGGTGCCCCATCTCTGCATGCTTCTCGATCAGTTTCGCCGTAGTATGCAGCTGTTCGCTCAAAGAGCTTCGTACTGTGTCATCATCGTCTTCACCCAGCAAATCAGCGAGCCTCTGGTTTTGATAATAACGGCTCGACATGACATCTGCGTAGTTGTCTTTGAACAGGTTATTGAACTGGCGGTCAAAGTGATATTTCATAGCAAATTTACGTTCATCTTGATCCAAACCGTTATACTTACCGGGCCCACCACCTGTCATCACCATTTGTTCATATACATCATTGCGCAACCATTTCTGCTCGCCATTCAATGACATCATCGGCGATAAGTCATTGGACATATAGACACTCTCAACCATGCGTCCAGCCCAGCCTAATTTGTCGTCCATATTGAGTGCGCCTGACTGCCACATAGTTTGCTGTAGGTTATGCGCCATGAGGAATTCAGGAACAGGATAAGGGTTTGCTAGTCCAATGATGGGGCCTACTAACTGTCCAGAATTAACTAAAACCGTTGCATTATCATCCTCAAACATAGATTTTAATCGGGACATTGCAGGATGTAAGCCCAAATTAACAGCCGGACGTTTCTTTCCGGCCTCTGATTGAATACCAATATCAATTAGCTCATTCTTTGGAATCGCCAATGTCGGTCTTGCTTTTGCGTAAGTTTGATGATGTTCATCTATCGGTACCACCATGTTATAGGCGTCATTGCCACCAAACAGGAAAATACAAACGAGGGCTTTAAACCCGTCATCTCCGGCAACAGCTTGTTTGCTCAATGATAGGCCCGGTACTGCGGATAATGCGCCAAGTGCAGTAGAACTCTTTAAAAAGTGGCGGCGTGACATTTTCATGGCTTACTCCTGACAACGAAAATCTGGTGAACATTGAATAGCAAACAAAGTGGCGAATGTTCTTCTATCAACGCCAATATTTTGATTGGTCATATCTATCAATAAGCCTTTGATATAGTGATAAAGGTCATCAGAGATCAAACCAAAAAAGATCCGTTCATTAAGCCACTCCATGTACTCTTCTGGCTTATCAGCAAGATTCTCAAGTGGCCTTCTATCCCAAGTCCAACGCCTCTCTTCTTCATAACGATGACTCAGGATAAGTCCCCACATTGCATTGGAGATTCGACGCATTGAATCCATAGTGTGGATATTAAATTCAGGGGAAGTTAGATCTTTATTTGCTATTTCCCCTTTAGGCGCATAGTCAGGTTCATAGAAATTAAATACACTTGGGGCCTGAAGCGGAGCTTGGCCGAAGTTATGTTGCAGCCCAGGAAAGTCCCACCAGCGACGAGAGTCATTACTTTTCACATTCAATGCCCGGCATAGATTTGTCATCGCTATAACCGGTTCTTTTACTTTACCGAAATTACGAGTATTAGAGCCAAAGTTCTGATGATCCGCCATGGCGCGACCTTCAAGTAAGTCTTCGTCAAGCAAAATAGCTTTAATCACCGCACTCATATTACCGCGAGTACCTTGGCCATCATCAATAAAGATACGTGCTACCCGCTCAATATAATCGCGGCGAGGATTACTGATAGTCAGCCGCTGGATTAACAACCGAGATATAAACACTGGCGTGTTAGGATGTTGGTAAAGAAGATCAATCGCCATATTCAGATCCTCTTCAGCGCTCTGACCTGCAGGGAAATCAACACCCAGCACCATTTTAGACTCGGTGTCATGCCAATCAGAATTGTTTACCATCGATTTGGTATTGCTGTCTTTCCCATCCGCATCTTTGTCTTTTCTCCAACCCGTTAACGCTTTAGAAAGTTCTTCAACGTCTTTCTGAGAGTAAGCAGGAATTCGCCTGCCCTGGCTATCTAATTTAGGCTGGCCATTAATATTTAATTCCCATAAGCCAATAGAAAATAGTTGCATGACTTCACGGGCATAATTTTCATCTGGATAAGTATTATTTTGCTCATTGTGAGCTCGACTTCCGGCTAAAGTCAAAAATTGTCCCATCGCAGGATGTAAAGTGACAGCCTTTAATAGTTCATCGAAACGACCAAAAGCATTTCTCACCAACACATCGTAGTATGAAGCTAATCCTTCTCCACCTGGGCCACCATTGATCGAGACGACAAATATCTGACTCAAAGCAAATGCTACTCGCTGACGAAGCTGATCTCCTCCCATGAGAGAGCGTTGCCACCAGGCACTCATTCGCGCACTTTCGTTAAGCTGCTCACCGGTATCATCTGCCACTTTTTGTGCGAGGTTCAAATGAAGGTTTTGGCGCTTAAATTGCTCCTCAAACCACTCGTCGATCCCCCCACTTAAGTTGATAAGTGATTCGATATCCCCATGTTTGGGACCAAATGTTGAGCGATACAGGAACTTGGCCGCCTGTACCGGGTCATTGATTGTTGTTACCACGGCTACTCCCTTTTGGATTAATTCAGATTTATTATTTAAACTAAAAACGGCTTAATAATATTTTTAGTAGCACCGAGTTATGTTTATTTCTTGTCAACTTTTACAAACTGAAAACCAATATTGGAAGAGAATAACAAATCAAAAAATCTTACATTTAGCCATTTAATAAATTAACATTTTCTTGATATTACAATGATAGAAGGGGATATATTTTGCTTTTATCAATACGCTTACATATATATTAGGTATAAAAAGAGCCAGCGACATGCTAGCTCTTTTTCTCAATAACTAATCGTTACTTAAAGGAATTCTAACGTATTTTTCGGGAAGTTCTTTAACGATGGGAACAGCTCTTCTAAATCCCCTTTATAATCAAACCAATTAGCCAAGGTCGCATTGACTTGATCCGCGGCGATCTCCGGGATCAAACGGCCATTTTTGTAGTCATATTCACTTCCCGGCGTCAAGTCTGGCCATTTACCATAGGCTCTCCCCCCTTTGACAGCGCCACCGACAACCAGTTGATGCCCAGCCCAACCGTGGTCGGTACCAGAGTCATTGGCCATAATGCGGCGGCCAAAGTCGGACATAGTAAAAGCGGTAACGCTATCAGACACACCTTGCCGCTTCATCTCTTGGTAAAACGCTGACAGCGCATCCGAGACTTGACCAAGCAAAGCTGTATGGGCTCCTGCTTGATCTTTGTGGGTATCAAAGCCCCCTAACCCAACAAAGAAGATCTGGCGGTTGTGTTGCAGCGAAGCCGCGCTTCTTACCTTGATCAATTTTGCTGTAGTATGAAGCATGTTCCCCAAGCTGGTTTGTGGGAATCCATCTAAATCACCGACTGACGCCAGGGTGTCATCCAATGCATCATTTTCATGATAGCGATTCGCCATTGTGGTCGAATAATTATCGGCAAACAGGTTGGCATACTTTTCATCGAAATGTCGCATCATGGCACCAACACGGTCACTGCTATTCAAACCGTTATAGTCACCCGCCCCCTCGCTGGTCATCACCAAAGGCTCAACATAATTATTACGCAGCCACTTCTGCTCGCCGTTTAATGACATCAATGGGGACAAGCTACCTGAAAGATCCATACCTTGAACCATCCGGCCAGCCCAACCCAGCTTGTCATCCATATTTTCAGCACCTGACTGCCACATTGTTTGCTGCAGGTTGTGGGCCATCAAGAAATCAGGCACTTGGCTATTCGGGTTATTCTCACCAATGATCGGCTCGACCAACTGACCGGAGTTAACAATAACTGTGGCGTTCTCTTCATTAAAAGCCGTTTTCAGCCTATCCATTGCGGGATGCAAGCCCAGCTTGACTCCGTTATCGCTCGCAATGTTCAACTTAACCAAATCATTTTGGCTGATTGCCAAATCAGGTCGTGCGGCGAAATAGTCATCATAGGCATCTCCACCGTCAGGGATCACCATGTTATAGGCATCATTACCACCAAACAGGAAAATACAAACCAGCGCTTTATAATCATCTTGTGAGGCATGAGCCATATTCAGCCCAGTCATAGCCGGCGCAACGGATGTTGCCCCTAGTGCTGCCGTGCCTTTCAAGAAATGACGACGTGATAATTTCATGGCTTACTCCTGGCAGCGAAATTCAGGTGAACATTGAATGGCAAACAATGTGTCGTTAATTTTACGATCATCATTGCGGTTATCTGCGGTTAACTCATCTAGCATTTGACGAATAAAGTCGGCGAGTTCTACTGACATCAGGCCAGCAAAAAATCGCTCATTGAGTAATGCAATATACTCGTCCGGCTTATTTACCTTTTTTTCAAACTGTGACCGATTCCAATACCAATGTTTGATGTTAGTGCTGTCGTGAGCCAAGATCATGGTCCACATCCGGTTAGAAATACGCCGCATGCTATCCATCGATAGAATGGCAAATTCAGGTGCCGTTAGCTGTTTATCGGTTATTTCACCTTTCGGAGCATACTCAGGCTCATAGAAGTTAAATACGCTTGGTGCTCGCAAAGGCGCCTGTCCGAAGTTATTTTGTGTCGCAGGAAAGTCCCACCAGCGATCCGGATCATTACTTTTCACGTTAAATGCACGGCACAAGTTCGCCATTGCCACAATCGGCTCTTTCACCTTGCCGAAGTTGCGGCTGTTGCTACCGTTACTTTGGTGATCGGCCATCGCTTTTCCAGCAATAACATCCTGATCGAGCAAAATTGCCTTGATCACCGCGACCATGTCGCCGCGAACACCTTGGCCATTATCTTTGAATACATCAGCTACACGCTGGATGTAAGAGCGGCGTGGGTTGCTGATTGTCAGCCGCTTGATAAGCAGAATAGAAATAAACATCGGGGTATTACGGTGATTAAACAGCAGGTCCATCGCTTGCGCTAGATCTTGCTCGGGCGACTGCCCTTCAGGAAATACCTGCCCTAGGACTCTCTTCTCACTAAAGTCATGACGGTTATCATCAGCATACATCGGCTTGAGATAAGTATCACGACGCCATCCCGTCAACACTTTCGCTAACTGCTCAACATCTTCTTGAGTGTAAGTCGGCTCTTTATTTCCTTGAGCATCTAGCCTTGGCATACCATTACTTTGCAGCTGCCATAACCCCAAACTAAACAGCTGCATCACTTCACGAGCATAGTTTTCATCAGGAAACGTGTTTTTCACCGGATCAGCCTTACGGCTACCTTCCAAAGTCAGGTACTTACCCATTGCTGGACTTAGCGTCACCGCTTCAAGCAGATCGCGGAAATTACCAAAGGCATGCTTAATCAATACATCATAATATTCAGACAAGCCTTCAGAGTTTGGCCCACCACTTCTTGAGACGACAAAGATCTGGCTTAGCGCATAAGCGACACGCTGCCTGAGCTGATCACCAGCAGTTAAACTGCGATTCCACCATGCACTCAGACGGGCATTTTCATTGAGAGAGTCTCCGCTTGCCTGTGCATAACGCTCGGCCAAAGGCCGGTGCAGGCGCCTGTTTCGAGTAAACTGATCATCAAGCCACGACTCTAACCCTATTTCTAAAAAGTCTTCAACATCCCCTTGCTTGGGACCAAATGTTGCCCGATACAGAAATTTTGCTGCCTGTTCCGGTTCATATATTGAGCTAGCCACAACTTTTACCTCATTCCATCATTGGATTTATATTTATTCGTTATCAATAATGAAAGAGGTGGAAAAATTGACGAGAAGAATGTGTATTTTTTGGAAGTAAAGTACCAAAAAACCACACAAAAATAAGGTATTATACTTAGTGAAATAAAAAAGACGGGTTAAATCCCGCCTTTTTTATTTATGACTCGAGACTTATTAGCTTTGGCTTTGCTGCTGCGCTATTTGCGCTTTAACAATAGGACGTAATTGCTCGATGGGCATATAGCCCGGAATAACTTCCGTTCCCATAAGCATCGCCGGCGTTCCTCGCAAACCTAAATCCGTAAACATCTGATAGTTCTTATCAATCATGGCGCGAGTGTCATCTTGTCGCGTTAAACTATTCTCTGTACCAGTATGTTTAGCGATACGAGTAAGTGAGTTTTTATCATGCATCTGTGGACGCTTCACCAGTAACTGATTAACTTGTTCAAAGGCATCCCTATCCTGCTGCCATACATTCAACGCAAACTCGGCAGAGGTGGTTCCTAGGCCTTTGACATCTTGTTGCTTTAGCGGAACATAGATATTAACTACCCTAACATCATCTGGCATTTCTTTAACCAGCTGCTCAAGTACCGGATCTAGCTTCTTACAGTATGGGCAGTTGAAATCAGTGATATTCACAATGGTCAGAGCAGCGTCGGCCTTACCCATTGACGTATTTTGAGGGTTGTTATAAATCCAGTCTTGATATTTCGCCATCATTTCTGATTGGCGGTTTTGTTGATCAAGATACAGATTCAAACTTGTCAGAAGCCCATCAATCAAGTCGGGATTATCGACCAGTACCGCTTCGATCTTTTCTAGCTTGTCTTGCTGGTTTTGAGACAGACTCGGGTTCAAGGCCTCAGCAAGGCTCACTGATGAATAAGAAAATGTAACTGCTGCCACTAGCGGCAAAATAAATGATTTTTTCATGTTTTTTCCTAGATTAAATACGTTAACAAATTGAAAGTCATCAACGATTTATTCCAGGAAACAGCAAAGCCTCAAATGTAGTCGTGTCTTGAAATACACATACTCTTCGAAATAGCGATAAAAATATGAAAGCGGTGTCGGCAACCACTCAATGTCAAAATGATTAAATAGTATGAGTGGTGGATCTACGCCTTCATCTGAGAAGACCTGATACCGGATAAGCTTTTCACTCAGGCTACAAACACCTGTTTCACTACCTTCTTCACTCGGCATAGAGGATGTACGTTGCCATTCAGGAACGCCGCCTACATATGTGTTGGCATCAACCACCTTGAGTTGTAACGTTGAAACAAAGCAAAACACGACCACAAAGCCGATAATGCCAATACTGGCTTTTGCCCTATTTATCAATTGCTCATAGCTATTCACGTTACTAATACTTCTTCATCTAGCCTAATTATCCAAGGTAAGGGTTAGTCCTTTTCTAGCACACTAAGTTCCAACTCAATTGATAAAAAACCGTTATCCATTAAATTCCCCTTCCCCGAGCCGAGTTATCGGACACTGTCGCCGATTGTATTGAAATGTACGGATCACAAAACCGCTATTGAACAATGTTTTATTGAGGCGTAGCATTCACCGCAACAATAAATGAGCAAATCAATTTTTGCCTACGACATAACAGGCTTAAAGCCTCGAATATACATTTAGGAAAATTATGAAAAAGTTAATGCTTCTTCCTTTGGCTGCACTAATGGGTGCTTCTTTCGTTGCCAACGCACAAGAGCCAATGACCCAGAACTTCGACTACATTTCTGGTGGTCTACAAATCAGTAAGTTCAGTAAAGACGTTGTGTCAGAAGTTAATGCTAATACTGGCACTTTTGCAACTACAGATGGTGGTGCAGGCCTTTACCTACGTGGTAGCTGGAACTTCACCGACAACTTCTTCGTAGAAATGCGTGGTGATGCAGCAGCAGCAGACGATATGACCTTCTCAAATGGCCTGATGGGTCTTGGTTATTTCATGCCTATGAATGACGATTTGACTGTTTACGGCCTAGCTGGCTTTGCAAACTACCGTTATGACCTAGATATTAAGACTCCAGTTGGCACAATTGGCGGTAGCCACTCAGATTCAGGCTTCACCGGTGAAATGGGTGCCCGCTACCAGGTAATGGATAAGTGGATGATTGAACCAGCTGTTCGTTTTGCAGCTTTCGACGATACCATGTACGAGCTTCGCCTAGGTAACAACGTTCAAATTACCGAGCACGTGAGCCTTGAAGCGAACCTATCTCGCATGGACTTTGATGCGAACAAAGAAACCAACTTCCAACTTGGTGCGCGCTACAGCTTCTAAGTGTGTCTAGCTAGACGCTCTTGCTAAATTAGAATATTTACATTCGCTTTCGCTAGGTTAAAGCAACGGCCTGTGGTAGATAACTACCTACAGGCCGTTTTTTTATCTTTGCCTCGCCCTTCCTAACCTAGAACGACTGCATTAGCGAAAGCCATTGAAGTTGCGGATTTCCGCGGCAAACTCGTCTATCTGTTTAGCCACCATGTCGACGCTTTGCTGCCAGAATTCAGGTTGGCGGATATCCATACCCAAGTGTTTCTCGACCACTTCTTCAGCCGTCATTGAGCCGGTATCACGAAGCAAGGCTTTATAGTCCGCATAGAAACTATCACCCTTTGCTTCACGCTGGGCATATACCCCTTTACTGAACAGGTACCCAAACAAATACGGATAGTTATAAAAGCTAATTTCCGCAATACTGAAGTGAAGCTTGCTAGCCCAAAACATCTCATTGGTTTCGTCCATGGCTTCGCCATACCAATCTTGCCACGTTTCAGACATCAGTTTCTTGAGTTGCTCGGGAGTAAACTCACCGTCTTTACGCTGCTTGTAATAGGCTTTTTCAAATTCGTAGCGAACTGGGATATTGACCATCAACGCCAAGGCCGACTGCGCCTCTTCCCACAACATCAACAGCTTATCTTGCTTACTCTCGGCTTTAGCCATTAATGCATCTCGCACCACGTTTTCAGCAAAAATCGAGGCCGTTTCCGCTAGCGTCATCGGGTAGCGGGTTTGCACCAAAGGCATATCCTTCATAACCCAATTATGGAAAGCATGGCCCAACTCATGAGCCAGCGTGAGCACGTCCGACATGCTGCCGCCCCATGTCATAAAGACCAATGGCGTTCTGCTATCCGCAAACTTCGTACAATAGGCGCCTAAGCGTTTATTGGGCTGGGGAGCCGCATCGATAAGTTGCTGCTCCACCATCATATCGACAAATGTTGCCATTTCGGGATCGACATCAGCAAATGCGTCGCGGATGATATCGATACCTTCGGCAAAGCTGTATGAACGCCCCTCTTCCCCAGACAATGCCGGCATTGACGCCATTTCATCCCAAGGTTTGAGCTTATCCGTACCAAACAGCCGCGCCATTTGTAGACCCGCTTTCTGACCGGTATGACGATTATCTTTGGCAACAGCCATCATGGCATCGAGGGTAGATTTCTCAATACGGCTGGTATGCAGACTCGGGTCAAGGAAGTGAACTTGCTGGGTATGGCTCCGCTTTTGATATTCCGTCAAACGAGCACCGGATAGCGCATTCAAGATAGCGGCAAAGCTTTCCTGATGAGCAGCCATTGCTTCTGACACGGCACGCCAAGCAGGCTCTTTACGCAAACTATCTCCGCCATACAAGATACTGGCTGCCTGTGATAATCCCATGCGCTCTTGCTGACCATCAGGCAATTGTAAAGTGACCTTCAGGCTGCCGGTAATATTATCGTACAGTCGTCCCCATGCCAGCTTACCATCCACATCTAATGCGGTAAGTAGCTGCTCTTCAGCAACAGACAGCTGCTGGGGTTTGAGTAGCCGCTCACGCTCAAGTAGGAAACGCCATGATGAGAGGGCTTCACCTGCCTCTTCGCCCTTTTCAAGCAAAGTATCAAACTCTTCAGTGCTCAGGTTAACAACAGCCTGCATAAATGGGGTCATGGCTTGATCAAGCTCAGACTGCAAGACATTGACTTTCCCCAGTAGCTTCTTCGCCTGCTCATCCGCCGCATCTACCGACAAGATGCAATTTACGAACGCACTGAGTGTCATCACTTTCACACGTTCGGCTTGTTGCATGACTAATGCTGAAGCCAAACCATCTAGCGACGTTGTATCCAACGTTGCCAATTCCGGAAACAGTGCCTCAACGGCAGCCAGATCCTGCTCGATCTTTGGATCATTCAGATCTTGGTAAGCAATCGATAAATCCCAGCTCGGTGTATTCATTCGTTCTCCTTGATGAGCGATACGCTTAGTCAGTAAACAACGTTAATCAGTAAACAATAGGCAAGATTTGCCGTCGTGCTCAATACGCTGAACTTGCGTAGAAAAGACAGCTTCCAGCGTATCCACTGTCATTACATCGTGTGGTTTTCCCTTCACCACACAGGAACCGTTGTTCAATAAAATCACTTTATCTGCTTCCCTCAGGGTGCGGTTCAAGTCGTGGTTAGCCATCACAACCGCTATTCCTTTACTCGCAAGACGGCGGATTAGTTGATACATAATAGCTTCTTGACCGATATCCAGTGCCGAAGCGGGTTCGTCCAATAACAGTAGCTGAGCATCGGGGTTCAAGGTTGGCCAAACTTGGAGGCAGGCGGCAGCCAACCTTACTCTTTGCCATTCACCACCCGACAATTGCTGGATATTGCGGTTGAGCTTGTCGGCAATTTTTAATGCCCCGCAGACTTCATCCAACGCTTCTTGGACATCATCGGCCGCTAAATCACCCAGTGGAGATAGAGCGAGCGATAGGTAATGGTATACCCCCACCGCAAACGCCGGCTTATCCTGCTGAGACAGGTAACTGCGCATGCGGGCAAGGCGGGGAAGATCCAACGTCGCGATAGCCTCATCCGCCAAGATAACTTCACCCTGAGCCTCAACCAAACCAGACAGCATGGAAATTGCACTACTTTTCCCGCTACCATTGGGGCCAATTAAATGGACGATTTCGCCGCGCCGGACCGAAAATGAGACGGGTAGTAATCGCGGAGGCATCGCCAAGTTTTGAGCAAAAAGGATCACTGGCTGTGATTCTGATGTTGTTTCCATTCACAACCTTCCTAATCAATTTGCGAACGCAAAAGCATCCAAATAAACACCGGTGCACCTAAGCTGGTGATCACCACCCCGACGGGCAACTCTGCGGCAGGTAGCATGACTCTGGCAAGGGTATCCGCTAAAGCCAATAGCAACGCACCGCACAGCGCAGATAGAGGAAGTAAATAGCGGTTTTCCGTCCCCAGTGCCAAGCGCAGTAGATGCGGGACTACCAGGCCAATAAAACCAATGACTCCTGCCAAAGCAACCGAAGCGCCCACCAGCAGCGATACCACCAGAATTAAACGCCAACGGCTAGCTTCCACATCTAAACCTAATTGCTTTGCCTGATGCTCCCCCAGCATCAATAAATCTAATTTACGACCTTGAAGACAGAGCCAAAGCAGTACAGGCAGAACACACAGTAATAATGTCAACTGCTGCCAGCTCACTCCTGCAACACTTCCCATCAACCAATACATTAGCATCCGAAGATTCAAGTCATCACTGAAGTAGAAAGCCCAGGTAACAGCCGCGCCGGACAGAATGCCTAACGCAACCCCGATAAGTAGCAACCGCGCGGTTGAGACCCGCTTGCGCCGTGACAAACCGACCAGAATAAGGGTAAATAAGAATGCGCCCGCCATCGCTGCCACCATCATCAACAGCGGAGTGGGTGCAAAAGGTAAAACGAACAGCAAAATAACAAGTGCTAGGCTGGCCCCTCCGGAGATACCGAGTACACCCGGCTCAGCCAGCGGGTTCCCTAGCAATACCTGTAACACCGCCCCGGAAGCCGCTAGCGAGGCCCCTACAGCAATTGCGGCCAATAAGCGGGGCATCCGAAGCTGGAGCAACAATTGCTGCTCAAGACCACTCTGGGCAGACCACGGCCATATAAAGATTTCACCAACGGACAGGGAGAGAAAGCAGGCAACAATTAACGCGGTAGCCGCAATGGCAAAGCCCATACGCCATCTTGCTTGGCGGCGAATAAGAAGATCATTTAAGAGCATGTATAAGAAGGCATAATAACTAAGGACGCCTTACCATACCGCCTCACTGAATAAATGGAAAGCTAGCTTTCATAGAATGCGGCAACAAGTACGTTAAGTGACGAATACACGCAAGAAACAGCACTAAATGTCTATTTTCATATCCTTATAGTAGTACTCTTTATCACGCTCACTGATTTCTCTCATCACCCGACAAGGATTCCCAACGGCAACCACATTGGCAGGGATATCTTTGGTCACCACACTGCCGGCACCTATAACACTGTTTTCACCAATCGTGACGCCGGGTAAAACAATCGCCCCCGCACCAATCCAAACATTATTACCAATACGCACTGGAATATTGAACTGGGCAACTTTCTTGCGAAGCGCTGGGTCGATAGGATGCCCAGCTGTTGATATCACAACATTCGGTGCAATCATCACATAATCACCGATATAAATATCAGTATCGTCAACCAAGGTTAAATTAAAATTGGCATAAACGTGCTTCCCCAAATGGGTGTGACGGCCCCAATTTGCCCGCAGAGGTGGCTCGATATAACAGCCCTCTCCCACCTCGGCAAGCAAATCCTTCAACAACGCTTCTCTCTTTTTTGTCTCAGAAGGGCGAGTCTGGTTGAAGTCATACAGCTTTTCCAAACACAAGGTTTGTTCAGCGATCAATTCGTCATCATCAGAACAATATATCTTCTGGCTTTGCATCCTCTCTCTTAGCGACAAAGCTTGCTGTTTATCCCGCTCAGTAGCAGACATTTCAGTCACTCCATTTATCTCATACTGGCAACACTATGCCGAGATAACATCGCGAAGAAAAGCGGTTCACACAATCAAAGTGTGCCTTTGTGATTATGGTTAGTTTTATTTCATATGCATTTAAGAACAAGACGTTAAGTGACAGCTTTAACCTGTCCATCAGCGCTAACCTGCACCTTTTTTACCAGCAGACATGCACGTTGGCCTATCGCTACTTTTGAATTAGGAAACACGACCGCCTCTCCTTCTTCTAATACATAATATTCAATGTCTTTATCCCGCCCCAACAAAGTCCCTTGCGGGTACATAGTAAAGTTGGCTTGGTCATCAGGAAAGTTCAACATGAAATGCTCAGTCTGCTTCATCAGGGTCCTTGTCACCTTGTAGACAACAAGCTTGTCTTGCTGCCACTGATAGTCAGGGCTTAGCTGGGTGACCAATGCAACCATCGCTTGGTAAAACGGAGATAAACGCTGAAGATCGTTGTGACCAAATGGCGCCACTTTACCCAATTCAACCGTTAGCGCTTGGGCGCCAAAATACTCGGCGCTATACCAGCTGAATGTCGGCGAAGGAGCATTTGACAGTAACGCCGCTTCGATTTCAGCCTGCTGCAGAAAAACAAACAAATCACGTTGACGGGTTTGGTTAGTAGAGGATGGGCTGACCACAAACGTATAGTGGGCAGAGCCTCTTATTGCACAGTGCAGATCAAGGTGCCAACGAGATTGCGCTGACTTTTCACCTTGCTGGTAAAACTCACTGACTGCAAGTTGCAACTGATTGGCTCGAATACAATCTGGATTAGATGTGTCGTTGCTAGCCCTAAACAATCGGTTCATGTTTTCATCGACAAAGCGCCGATGAAGATTAATAGCCTCAGGATGTCCAATAATGACGAGTAAGCGATGTACAGGCTGTAGTTCACCGGATAAGACTTGCCCCACTAACCTTTGAAGCAGCTCAATTGGACTGGTTTCATCACCATGTACGCCAGATGACAGCACGATATCTTTAGAGTATGAGGAAATGTTAGTTGGTGTTATCTGAAGAATACCCCGCCCTATAAGAGAGCACTCAATGCCTGACTCTGTCAGCCAACTCCCCTGCTCTTCAGGCAAGGCCATATCCAATGTTGCTTCAAGAAACTTCCCTTCCTTTACCAGCTGTAGCATTCCCATTAACCACCTCCATGTTATTAGCTAATTTAGAGCTAATGGAATGCATTCATTTTACCGCTGCAAAATTGACATTGAAACCATATAAAAACATAAATTTAACATCGGACGCACAATTTACCACTAAGAAGGACTTATCCCCAAACGGAAGGGACGGCTCTGTTATGACCAGAATGGGGGTTTTTAGGCATCGAGGAGAGTGGGGAGATAAAATAGGCTGATACAAATAAAAAACCCGGGTAAGTTCTACACACCTTACCCGGGCTCTGTTTTGTCAATGAATTCGCGATTACTGTTGTTCGATTTCGATATTTTCTACGCGAGCTTTCAATTTCTGACCTGGACGGAAAGTCACAACACGGCGGGCTGAGATAGGAATATCTTCACCCGTTTTTGGATTTCTTCCCGGACGCTCATTCTTGTCGCGAAGATCAAAGTTACCAAAACCTGATAGCTTAACCTGTTCACCACATTCAAGCGCTTTTCTGATTTCTTCAAAGAAGACTTCCACCGTATCCTTGGCGTCCCGTTTGCTCAATCCAACATTTTCAAACAGGTTCTCAGCCAAATCGGCTTTTGTGAGCGCCATAGATAATTCCCTCAAGACTATATTGAATGGATTGCAGGATGACATGGGTCATTCCTACAGCGAATTAGTCGAGTCAGACAGAAGCCAGAAAACGCTAAAATAGCCTGCTTCTCCGCGCTCAATCCTAACTAGAGACAAGTTTATGCCAACTTGCTGATTTCCGCCAACTTTTTTATGTCAACTTATCTTTAAATAATTGATTTTTACTAGCACAAATAGACTCATTCCATGCACCCTGTTGTGCTTATTTCGAATAATTACTGGTAAAATTTGCTAAAAACCACCCAGATCCCAACATATATTGCTGATATTTAATGCCAACATAGAAATTACCGCTATCTATCAAAAAGTTACAGTATTTAGATTCAGATCAAAAAAATCACAACGCTCGGGACGAATTTATAAAACAATGACTTAAAAACACATCATTTTCAGCTGCATCTCAATTCGGTTGGAACATTATTTTGGAATAAGCTTCGACCATACCGTTTTGATTTCTCCCATCCTCTTTATCCAATTTGCCCATCTGCCAAATTGAAAGCAAAAAAAAACCCTGTCAAGTTGACAGGGTTTTTTACAATCATCGTGTTTAATTAGTCACGTAGTGACGCACCAAATTTCTCTGATACGTGGGCAACAATCGCATCTACAGAACCTGCGATATCAGCGTCTTCCAGCGTACGCTCAAGAGACTGAAGGGTCAGGGCAATCGCCAAGCTCTTCTTGCCTTCCTCTACGCCTTTACCAACGTAAACGTCAAATAGCTTAGCATCAGTCAGGAACTCACCACCGGCTTCAAGACATGCGTTTACGATGTCGCCAGAAGCAACAGCTTCATCAACAACAACCGCGATGTCGCGACGGTTTGCAGGGAACTTAGACAGAGCTACCGCTTCTGGGATCACTTTAGTGTTGATCGCAGACCATTCGATTTCGAATACGATAGTACGGCCGTTCAAGCCAAACTTACGCTCAAGCTCAGGGTGAACCGTACCGATCACGCCCACTTCTTTGCCATCTACAACGATAGCTGCAGATTGACCTGGGTGAAGGGCTGGGTGCTTAGCTGCTGCAAAAGAGTATGCTTTCTCGTTGGCCGACAGCTCAAGAACCGCTTCCAGATCACCTTTCAGGTCAAAGAAATCAACCGTGTTGGTTTCAATATCCCAGTGCTCTTCGCTACGCGTACCCGCGATAACACCAGCCAACATAGGCTCTTGGCGCATACCGTTTTCAGCAGTTTCACATGGAATGAAACGTAAGCCGTATTCGAACAGACGAACACGTGGCTGCTGGCGCTTCTGGTTATGAACAACGGTGTTAAGCAAACCTTGGATTAGGCCAAGGCGCATCGCTGACATATCCGCAGAAATTGGGAATGGCAGGATTAGCGGCTCAACGCCAGGCACGATCAGCTTCTGCTGCTCTGGCTCAACAAAGCTGTAAGTGATCGCTTCTTGGTAACCACGGTCAACAAGCAGGTTACGAACACGCTTAAGAGGAAGATTCGCTTCAACATGGTTGTGCATCTTAAGTGCAGCGGCAGGGTTCTGGTTTGGAATGTTGTCGTAACCGTAGATACGGCCAACTTCTTCGATCAGATCTTGCTCGATTGCGATATCGAAACGCCATGTCGGCGCAGTTGCAGTCCAACCTGCTTCCGTTGCCTCAACGTTCAGGCCTAGACGCTCTAGGATTTCTACCACATCGCTATCGGCAATGTGGTGGCCTAGTAGGTTGTCTAGCTTAGTACGACGCAGTGCTACAGTGTTTGGCTTAGGAAGGTCTGCTTCAGATTCCACAGCAACAACCGGTGCTACTTCACCACCACAGATTTCAACTAGCAGCTGAGTGGCACGCTCCATTGCGCTTGCCTGTAGTGCGTAATCCACACCACGCTCGAAACGCATTGAAGAATCAGTGTGTAGACCGTAGCTACGAGCGCGGCCACGGATGTGGTCCGGTGCGAAGAATGCACACTCTAGTAGTACGTCAGTTGTACCAGACATCACGCCTGATAGCTCACCACCAAAGATACCAGCAATTGCTAGTGCTTTAGTATGGTCAGCAACGACTAGCGTATCTGCATTTAGCTTAGTTTCGCTACCGTCAAGCAGAGTTAGCATCTCATCCTGCTCTGCCATACGTACAACAATACCGCCATTGATCTTAGCAAGATCAAATGCGTGCATTGGCTGGCCTTGCTCAAGCAAAACGTAATTAGTGATATCGACTACAGGATCGATTGAACGGATACCACAGCGACGTAGCTTCTCTTGCATCCACAGCGGTGTTTCTGCTTTAACGTTCACGTTCTTAACCACACGGCCAAGGTAACGTGGACATGCAGCGGGAACTTTCACTTCGATTGAAACTGTGTCGTCGATAGACGGAGCAACCGCTTCTGCTGCTGGCTCTGTCACGTCAGCGCGGTTCAATACGCCAACTTCACGAGCAAGACCGCGAATGCTGAAACAGTCAGCACGGTTTGCGGTTAGGTCAACATCAACAGTGACGTCGTCTAGACCTAGGAATTCACGGAAATCAGTACCGTTTACCGCGTCTTCAGCAAGCTCCATGATGCCATCAGACTCAACGTCGATACCCAGTTCAGTGAATGAACAAAGCATACCGTGAGAAGGCTGGCCACGTAGCTTGGCTTTCTTGATTTTGAAATCGCCTGGTAGTACTGCGCCAACAGTCGCAACAGCCACTTTTAGGCCAAGGCGACAGTTAGATGCACCACAAACGATGTCTAGTAATTCTTCTTCACCAACATCAACTTTGGTTACGCGTAGTTTGTCAGCATCTGGGTGCTGGCCACACTCAACAACCTGACCAACTTTAACGCCAGTAAATGTACCAGCAACAGGTAGTACGTCGTCTACCTCAAGGCCAGCCATAGTGATTTGATGAGTTAGCTCGTCAGTTGTAACCGCAGGGTTTACCCACTCACGAAGCCAAGATTCGCTAAATTTCATAGTGTATGAACCTCTGGATTACTTGAATTGTTTTAGGAAACGAAGGTCGTTCTCGAAGAACGCACGTAGGTCGTTTACGCCGTAACGAAGCATGGTTAGACGCTCAACGCCCATACCAAATGCAAAACCAGAGTATTTCTCAGGGTCGATACCCACACTGCGAAGTACGTTCGGGTGAACCATACCGCAGCCTAGTACCTCAAGCCACTTACCGTTCTTGCCTTTAACATCAACTTCAGCTGAAGGCTCAGTAAATGGGAAGTAAGAAGGACGGAAACGCACTTCCACTTCTTCTTCGAAGAAGTTACATAGGAAGTCGTGAAGAATGCCTTTAAGTTGCGCGAAATTTACATTCTCATCAACCAGCATACCTTCCACTTGGTGGAACATTGGGGTGTGCGTCTGATCGTAGTCGTTACGGTAAACACGGCCCGGAGCGATGAAACGGAAAGGAGGCTTGCCATTTTCCATCGTACGGATCTGAACGCCAGACGTGTGAGTACGCAACATTAGATCAGGGTTGAAGAAGAAAGTATCGTGGTCAGTACGTGCTGGGTGATCTTCAGCAATGTTCAACGCATCGAAGTTATGGA
The DNA here is from genome assembly GCF_050336935.1 of Photobacterium satsumensis. Taxonomy (NCBI): domain Bacteria; kingdom Pseudomonadati; phylum Pseudomonadota; class Gammaproteobacteria; order Vibrionales; family Vibrionaceae; genus Photobacterium; species Photobacterium satsumensis. The sequence continues at coordinate 430,860 of NZ_JAKJSK010000007.1, read as the reverse complement.
AAGCATCTTCGATTTCTGGGCCTGACTCAGTGTTAAAGCCTAGCTCGCCGAAGAACTGTTCAATACGCTCGACAGTACGTGTTACTGGGTGTAGGCCACCATTTTCAATGCGACGACCAGGTAGGGTCACATCAATAGTTTCAGCTGCTAGCTTAGCTTCAAGCTCAGCGCGCTGAAGTGCATCTTTACGAGCAACAATCGCTTGCTGAACGGCACCTTTTGCCTTGTTGATTTCCTGACCAGCAGAGCGACGCTCTTCCGGTGGAAGTTTACCCAAACCTTGAAGTTGAAGGGTCAATTCACCCTTTTTGCCCAAATACTGGACACGGACTTCGTCCAGAGCGACTAATGAATCAGCCTGCTCGATAGCTGCCGTTGCATTGGCAATAATCTCGTCTAGATGTTGCATCGTTTCCTCATCCACCTACAGGTGGCGTCCTTTAGGGAGATATAAATTCGCGTAACGATACATACTAAAGAAACATGCGTCTAAATCCAAATCCAATCGTAAGAAAACCGTTGGATTGCGTGAAAAAAACACCATTTCCTCCTTAGCTTGGGTTAATTGATGGTACCTGCTGTAACTTGCTGCTCCGGAGGGAAACTGGCAGCACACATTATCGCAGCAACAATGCCCTCTACCATCGTCTCTAACGGCATGGAAGGAAGCGAAGCGGAACCCGTTATCTGCTGCTCGGAATCAACCTGCTCAGGCAACAAAGGGACATGGATAAAATCACACATGGCATTCTTCGCCTGTTGTTGATTCTTTACGGCCAAGTAATGACTGATCCCGTAAAACAGATGATTACAGACAAAGGTACCAGCGCTGTATGAGATCTCTGCCTCAACCCCCTTTTCTGCTAGGGCCTTCATCATTGTCTTGATAGGTAACGGGGTAAAGTAGGCAGCAGGGCCAGATTCAGCGACAGGCAGATCAATCGGTTGGTTACCAGCATTGTCCGGTATTCGGAAGTCATCAAGGTTTATCGCCACCTTCTCAAAACTAATCGCGCTACGACCTGATGCTTGTCCCAGCATAAAAACGATGTCAGGCTGGAAGTGTTCCACCACTTGGATGCACCTATCGACGGAGTCACCTCTTACGACAGGCAGTAAGCTAACCTCAACTTCAATATCAACCGCTTTTATCTTCCGTTGAATCACCTCTGACTGCAGTTGCTCTACAATCAATGCCGTCGGGTTAATTGCTTGCCCGCCAAAAGGTTCAAAACCTGTAACCAGTACTCGAGTCATACCACATCTCAATTTTTCATGGAAAATCAAGAAAGCTTATCACCCTCTTGTAATTGATATGGCCAAATATTTCTATTTCGTGCCAAGACCCTCGCAGAGTTAACGCCAAAATATATTTTTCCTGCTTTTTTATTGCACAATTTTTCAACCTGCACTAACTTAATAAAACATTGTTCAATTGATTGGCGTTTATAGGATGGAAACTATGGGTTCACAAGATAAATACTGGGTTAACTACGCAAAACTCACTTTCGTTATTGCCGTATCAGCAATGATTATCAGCATCGTCATGCTGCCGGGTGATCTACTTATCAAAGGCTATTACAGCATCTGCAGCTTATTTCTTATCAGCGCCACCATCACCTTAAGCAAAGCAGTACGTGATGAAGCTGAATCCAAAAAGCTTTTACAGAAACTCGAGGAAGCCAAAACAGCTCAACTGCTCAACGAACTCGAAGACTAATGAACATGGCACTCCACCGTTCACTTAACTCAGCGTTCCTGCAGCTACTGAAACAACTAAAGCAACTACACACTTTGCTTTCCGCTAGAGAGGAACAGCTAGCAGTCCATCAAAAGCAACAAAAGGTGCTAGTTCGGTTACATGCGGAGTGCGAACAGGCTATTGAAGCCATGATAGCCCCACAACCCTCGCCCCGAGCTGAAGGCAATAAGGAGGCCTCTGCATTCAAAGTACTGCTACAGCGTAGCTGGGCATTAAAGAATGCACTTGAACATAAACGCTTAGCCGTTGCCCGGTGCCGTCAACGGTTGATTAAGCTAGAGCAAAGAATTGAAGCATCACTGTCGTTAAAAGCCAAAGTGGCAAACACCTTAACAGCAGGCGGAAAAGCAACAGCTTTACAGGTGGCCATGGAAGTGATGTTGGTGAAGAACCAGTTATGGCTCGCGCAATATGATTAGCAAGGCAATATCGACACGGCTTTTATTGCGGCCAGAAACGAAAAAAGGAGAGCCGAGGCTCTCCTTTCAACATCAAACTAAACAGTAGTAATTACTGTGCAGCTTTTGCTTTTTCAACTAGTACCGCGAAAGTAGCTTTGTCGAATACAGCGATATCAGCAAGGATCTTACGATCGATTTCGATAGACGCTTTCTTAAGACCGTTGATGAAACGGCTGTAAGACATACCGTTCTGACGAGCAGCAGCGTTGATACGTGCAATCCAAAGTTGACGGAAAGTACGTTTCTTGTTGCGACGGTCACGGTAAGCGTATTGACCAGCTTTAGTAACAGCTTGGAAAGCTACGCGGTAAACACGTGAACGTGCACCGTAGTAACCTTTAGCTTGTTTAAGAACTTTCTTGTGACGTGCACGTGCTTGTACACCACGTTTTACGCGAGGCATAGGAGACTCCTAACTAAAATTAAAAAATATAAAACTAAAAACGATTAAGCGAACGGAAGCATACGTGCAACAGCTGCCACTTCACACTTAGGAAGGATAGCGTTTGGACGAAGCTGACGTTTGTTCTTAGTAGTACGTTTAGTCAGGATGTGACGCTTAGTTGCGTGCTTAAACTTGAAGCCACCAGCAGTTTTCTTGAAACGCTTAGCAGCACCTTTGTTGGATTTCATCTTAGGCATGATGAGACTCCGCATTGTTGATAGTTAATAACATAGTAATAAGGCGAACAAAAAGCGCTGCGGTTAAGCAGCGCTTTTAGCTACTTGAATGCCTTAATTACTTCTTCTTTGGAGCAAGCATCATCGTCATTTGACGACCTTCTACTCGATTAGGGAAACTTTCAACAACCGCTAGGTCGATTAGGTCTTCCTTAATACGATTTAGAAGATCGATACCAAGACTCTGGTGGGCCATTTCACGACCGCGGAAACGCAGTGTGACCTTGCCCTTGTTGCCCTCTTCTAAAAAGCGACTCAGGTTGCGCAGTTTTACCTGATAATCGCCTTCGTCTGTACCAGGTCGGAATTTAACTTCCTTGATCTGGATTTGTTTCTGCTTTTTCTTCTGATCTTTAGCAGCCTTGCTCTTTTCGAACAGGTACTTGCCATAGTCCATCACACGACAAACTGGTGGCTCGGCATTCGGGCTGATTTCAACTAGGTCTACACCAGCTTCATTAGCAAGATTTACTGCTTCTTCAATAGAAACAACACCAACTGATTCACCGTCTAGACCAGTTAAACGTACTTCACGTACGCCACGAATTTCACCATTTAAACGATGTGCATTTTGTTTAACTGGTGCTTGGGTTCTTCTTCCGCCTTTAATACCTTATTCCTCCACAACATTGAGCTTGCGACTGCTAACTTCTTGCTGCAAGTATGCAACAAGGTCGTCAATCTTAAATTTACCCAAATCTTTACCCTTGCGAGTACGAACTGCAATTTCGCCTGCTTCGACTTCTTTGTCACCGCAAACAAGCATGTATGGTACTCGCTTCAAAGTATGTTCGCGAATTTTAAAGCCTATCTTCTCATTTCTCAAGTCCGCATTGACACGAATTCCAGATTTTTGAAGTTTTTCGACTACTTGTTGAACATATTCTGCCTGGCTATCGGTGATATTCATCACAACCGCCTGTTGAGGCGCCAACCAAGTTGGGAAGAAGCCAGCATATTCTTCAATAAGGATACCGATGAAACGCTCTAGTGAACCTAGAATAGCACGGTGGATCATAACAGGCGTATGACGCTCGTTGTCTTCACCAACGTAAGTTGCACCTAGACGTTCAGGGAGTGCGAAGTCTAACTGAACTGTGCCGCACTGCCAAGCCCTATCTAGACAATCATGCAAAGTAAATTCAATTTTCGGTCCGTAGAACGCGCCTTCACCCTCTTGAATCTCGTAAGGGATCTCCATTGATTCTAGTGCAAGTTTTAGATCCGACTCTGCTTTATCCCACATTTCATCAGAACCAACACGCTTCTCAGGGCGTGTAGACAGCTTAACAACGATGTTATCGAAGCCAAATGTCTGATATGTGTCGTAAACCATCTCGATACAGCTGGTGACTTCAGCCTGAACCTGCTCTTCAGTACAGAAGACGTGGGCATCATCCTGAGTAAAGCCACGTACACGCATGATGCCGTGTAGTGCGCCTGATGGTTCGTTACGGTGACATGAGCCAAACTCAGCCATACGTAGTGGTAGATCACGGTAAGATTTCAGGCCTTGGTTAAAGATCTGAACGTGACCTGGGCAGTTCATTGGCTTGATTGCGTATTCACGGTTCTCAGAAGAGGTCGTGAACATCGCTTCAGCGTACTTGTCCCAGTGGCCAGAGCGTTCCCAAAGAACGCGGTCCATCATGAGTGGACCTTTAACTTCTTGGTAACCGTACTCAGTCAGCTTTTCGCGAATGAATACTTCAAGGTCACGGAAGATAGACCAACCATTGTGGTGCCAGAACACCATACCCGGTGCTTCTTGCTGCATGTGGAACAAGTCTAGCTGCTTACCGATTTTACGGTGGTCACGCTTAGCCGCTTCTTCTAGGCGAGTAAGGTGAGCTTTAAGTGCCTTCTTATCGTGGAAAGCTGTACCGTAGATACGCTGAAGCATCTTGTTGTCGCTGTTACCACGCCAGTATGCACCAGCAACGTTCAGCAGAGTAAAGTGCTGACAGAAGCCCATGTGCGGTACGTGTGGACCACGACACATGTCGATGTATTCTTCATGGTGGTATAGGCCTGGACGATCATCGCGAGAAACGTTCTCGTCAAGGATTTCCACCTTGTATGGTTCGCCACGTGATTCAAACGTATCACGTGCTTCCTGCCAGCTTACTTTTTTCTTGATAACTTGGTATTTGGTTTTCGCCAGCTCTTTCATACGCTTTTCAATCTTTTCAAGATCTTCTTGCGTAAGCGACTCTTCTAGGTCGATGTCGTAGTAGAAGCCGTTGTCGATTGTTGGACCAATCGCCATTTTCGCTTCAGGGTAAAGCTGCTTAATCGCATGGCCAAGAAGGTGAGCACAAGAGTGACGAACGATCTCAAGACCGTCTACTTCATCTTTAACAGTGATGATTTCAAGGCTAGCATCTTCTTCGATCAGGTCACACGCGTCTACGCGGTTACCATTAACACGACCGGCAATAGTTGCCTTCGCAAGACCAGGACCGATCGATTGCGCGACTTCCATGGTAGAAACTGGGTTGTCAAATTGACGCTGACTGCCGTCAGGAAGAGTAATTACAGGCATGTAAATATCCTTTCACAGTGGTCTTGCACACCAAGCAAGACATGTTGAATTAAAAATATAAAGCTATGAGAGCTAAATAAAAGAAGCTCAGAAATTCGGCGCTGCAATACTGAGCAGGCCAAAATGGCTGAGCGAGGTAGCAACTATAACAAACGCCTGTGACACTTTGCAAAGCCACGCCTTAATTATTTTTATATAACCCTATGTCACTTGTGTACAAGCCGAAAGCTAACGACAAAGAGTTGCTTGGTTCCGGGATAAATCTCCTCAAGGACCTCTAGTAACCGCTCAAGTGGCATGTTTTCTTGAAATGCATGGGTCTCGTTCAAGTTATCGAGTAAAACAGGTTCAACACCGAGAACATCGAGTTGGCAAAACTGCCTGCCCTCTTCATAGATGGTGGCATTAACACGAGAGCCAACGTCATAATGGCTATCAGCTTCATCGCGTATAGTGATTGTTTTCTTTTCAGCCAATATATCTTTTTCAAAGCATGCCAAAAATAGCATTTCTTTCGTCATCATATAAACCACCGTGTTTGGTATGAGCATATCCAAACTGTAGCTGTTTCACGGTTGTTGACATCAAAACTTGAAATGACGGACAAAAGTTGCTTTGATTTGTATAGGCAATTAGGAAAAGCGTTATGGCTCAGTCACCTCGTTATCAGCAAATCAAGACTTACCTATTGGAACGGATTCATGCTCGCCAATGGCCACCCGGTCATAAAATCCCTACCGAGATGGCTTTGTCTGAACAATTTTCAGTAAGTCGTATGACGGCCAACAAGGCCATTACTGAACTGGTCAAGGAAGGCTTCCTTGAGCGCACCCCACGGTTAGGCACATTTGTCTGTAACAAAAAAGCCGAATCACCATTGATGGAAATCCGCAATATTGCCGATGAGGTCAAAGATCGTGGCCACCGCTATTCGTCAGATGTGATCTCCCAGTCAACGATTCACGCCACTGAAGACATCGCTCTGCGATTGGGTGTGCGCCAAGGCACAAAGGTGTATTTCACCCAAATTGTCCATTTCGAGAATAGCTCGCCAATACAGTTGGAAGAGCGCTGGGTAAATCCCGAACATGCCCCAGCCTACATAAAGCAAGACTTTAGCTCTCAGACCCCTAATGAATACTTGGTTAAAGCCTGCCCGCTTAGCGATATTGAACATATTGTCGAAGCCCTGCTACCTCCGCAACGTATTGCTGAGTTGCTAAAGGTCAGCCCGCAATCCCCGTGTTTATTGCTAAATCGACGTACCTGGAGCAATAAAAACTTAATCAGTACCGCCCTGCTCTATCATCCGGGCAATAAGTACAAACTCAGTTCACGAGCCCAAGTCGGTGCACTGGCCAGTGGCTAGTGCAACCCCGCCTATCGCTGATTATTTTGTGCTGGCTAGACCAGCTTCAAACGTGCGATCCCTCTCATAACCCAACAATTGTCAGCAATTAATTACAATTACGATCACATTTCATTTACATCACACCTTGAATTTCAACCTCTAATTGCCTATTTATTTGTATATACATTATCGATTCTAGAAACCGCTTCTAGAAACGGGTCTAGAAATAGTCAATAACTTCAGGGTCGCGAAATGGATAGAGTGCTGACAAACGTCAATATGGTCACCCTAGCAGGAAAAGATGGCTACCAAGTGAGCAGCGATGCCATGATTGGTATCCAAGATGGCAAGATTAAATATGCTGGGCATAAGGAGCACTTTGACTGCCACGGCCATCCTGAAGTCATGGACTGTGAGGGCGCGCTGGTTACTCCGGGGCTGATAGATTGTCACACTCACCTTGTTTTTGCCGGCAATCGTGCCGAAGAATTCGAGCAACGCCTGAATGGCGTGCCGTACGAGCAAATCGCAAAATCGGGTGGTGGGATCTTATCAACCGTTCGTGCAACCCGCGAAGCATCAGAAGATACCTTGTTTGAACTTGCCTGCGAGCGTTTACAAGGTTTGAAAAACGAAGGGGTGACCACCGTAGAGATCAAATCAGGCTATGGCCTAACCCTTGATGACGAGCTGAAAATGCTCAGGGTCGCCCGCCGTATTGGCGAAATGCCTGATATCAATGTATCGACGACCTTACTCGCTGCCCATGCTTTACCTCCTGAATATTCAGGTGATCCCGACAGTTACATCCAGTACGTTTGTGATGAAATTATCCCGTCCGCAGCACAGGAAGGGTTAGCTGATGCCGTTGATGTTTTCTGTGAAGGCATCGGTTTCAGTACCCAACAGTGCCAGCAAGTCTTCCGGGCGGCCCAAAAGTATGGCCTTGCTATCAAGGGGCACACTGAGCAGCTTTCCAACCTCGGGGGCAGCGCCATGGCAGCCCGAATGGGAGCGCTGTCTGTCGACCATATCGAGTATCTGGATAACGAAGGGGTCGCAGCACTCGCGGCCGGTGGCACTGTTGCCACCCTGCTGCCCGGCGCTTTTTATTTTCTGCGTGAAACCCAAATGCCACCGATTGATCAGTTACGTCAACTGAATGTCCCGATGGCGATATCAACCGACTTCAACCCCGGTACATCCCCCATCGCTTCTATCCGAACCATGATGAACATGGCGTGTACCTTGTTCCGAATGACACCGGAAGAATGCCTACGTGGCGTCACGGTGAATGCAGCCCAAGCGCTTGGCATGAGTGAGCGAAGAGGACAAATTCGAGAGGGAATGAGTGCTGATTTGGCCATCTGGAATATGTCTCACCCAGCCGAGCTGTCATACCGTATCGGTGTACCGGATCTCAAAGCACGGTTAGTCAACGGCGGTCTATTCATTCACCGAAATACAGAGCAGTAAGGAGCATCATATGCCAATAGATATGACGGTCTGGCAAGGTCGTAGCGACCCAGAAGATGGTAGCCTCGGATTACGTTGGCATGAAGTGATTAAGCCGGCGGATGAAGTGAATGAACCCGGTATCATGCTGCTCGGTTTTGCCTGTGATGAAGGAGTCTCACGTAATAAAGGCCGCACTGGTGCCTTTGACGCACCGACCACAATTCGAAAAGCATTAGCAAACCTTGCTTGGCACCACACCGAGCCTGCTTATGACGGCGGGGATATTCTTTGTAACGATGGTAACCTCGAGCTCGCCCAGCAACGCCTCGGAGAAGATGTATGCCGCGCCCTTCGCCAAAATCACAAAGTGATTGTATTTGGCGGCGGGCATGAAGTGGCATGGGGGACTTTCCAAGGGTTAGGCAACTATTTATTACAAAAGCAGCGCGTATTGCAAAAGCAACACACTCCAAAAGGTGGATCCGAGCCAGAAGAGCTGGTTACCACCAGTAAAGCCCCGAGGATTGGCATTATCAATTTTGATGCACACTTTGATCTGCGTAACCCCCCTTCAGGTTCATCTGCAGAGCAAGGCAGTTCTGGCACCCCCTTCCAGCAAATCGCACGCTTTTGTGAGTTACAAGGCTGGCCTTTCAACTATGCCTGTCTTGGCTTGAATCGAGCCAGTAATACCCAAGCACTGTATGACAAAGCCGACAGAATGGGGGTGTTGTATTTCGATGATTGCGAACTCACCCACCAGCGACTACCGCTGATTATCGAATCGCTGGAGCACTTTATCGCCCAGTGCGACTACCTCTACCTCACCATAGATATTGATGTATTCCCTGCCAGTACGGCACCGGGAGTCAGTGCACCCGCTGCACGAGGTGTCCCGCAAGAGATCATAGAACCATTGCTCAACACGGTGCTTTCAGCAGAAACCACCACAGGAAGAAAGAAAGTACTGGTTGCCGATATGGCGGAATATAATCCGCGTTTTGATATCGACAACCAAACCGCACGACTCGCTGCGCGATTGGCTTGGACCATCGCCCGTGCCCTACGTTAATCAACACCGCTGTCTTCTTAAACCATTACATTGACAGCATTGCAAGGAGAGCCACATGACACAAGATACCCAACCACGCTTGGACGAAAGCCGGACTATCATTGCCCCAACAGGTACCACGCTAAATACCAAGTCATGGTTAACCGAAGCCCCGCTAAGAATGCTGATGAATAATCTGCATCCCGATGTAGCGGAACACCCGCACGCTTTGGTGGTATATGGCGGTATTGGTCGTGCTGCAAGGAATTGGCAGTGCTATGACAAAATTGTTGAGGTGCTAAAACGCCTTGAAGAAGATGAAACTCTGCTGGTTCAATCAGGCAAACCTGTCGGTGTATTTAAAACCCACAGCAATGCGCCTAGGGTACTCATTGCCAACTCAAACTTGGTGCCGCACTGGGCGAACTGGGAGCATTTCAACGAACTCGATAAAGAAGGTTTGATGATGTACGGCCAGATGACAGCGGGAAGCTGGATCTACATCGGCTCCCAAGGCATCGTTCAAGGGACCTACGAAACCTTTGTTGCGATGGCTAAACAGCACTTCAATGGTGACAGCTCTGGGCGCTGGATCCTCACTGGTGGCCTTGGTGGTATGGGTGGCGCTCAGCCATTAGCTGCAACCATGGCGGGTTTTTCAATGTTAGCGGTTGAGTGCGATGAAAGCCGAATCGACTACCGCTTGCGTACCGGCTACGTCGATTGCAAAGCAACCTCATTGGATGAAGCTTTGGCTATCATCGAAGAAGCTAAGCAAACCGGTAAACCAGTCTCTGTTGGTCTAGTTGGCAATGCGGCCGATGTATACCCAGAAATTGTCCGTCGTGGCATTGTTCCAGATTGCACCACCGACCAAACGTCGGCCCATGATCCGCTAAACGGTTACCTTCCGCAGGGCTGGACCATGGAACACGCCGCAGAGATGCGTCAGCAAGACGAGGCTGAAGTCGTTAAGGCGGCCAAAGCGTCAATGGCAGTACAGGTCGAAGCGATGCTGGCGCTGCAAAAAGCAGGTTCTGCAACCGTCGATTATGGTAATAATATCCGCCAAATGGCCTTTGAAGTCGGTGTCGAAAATGCCTTTGATTTCCCAGGCTTTGTGCCGGCTTATATTCGTCCATTATTCTGTGAAGGTGTCGGCCCGTTCCGCTGGGCGGCGTTATCTGGCGATCCGGAAGATATCTACAAAACCGACCAAAAGGTAAAAGAGCTGATCCCTGATAACCCTCATCTGCACAACTGGCTAGATATGGCCCGCGAGCGGATCCAATTCCAAGGCTTGCCTGCTCGTATCTGCTGGGTAGGACTTAAAGACCGTGCCCGCCTAGGTAAAGCTTTCAACGAAATGGTTAAAAATGGCGAACTGAAAGCGCCAATCGTTATTGGCCGTGATCACCTTGATTCAGGATCCGTCGCCAGCCCTAACCGTGAAACAGAAGCGATGATGGATGGTTCCGATGCCGTTTCTGACTGGCCATTGCTCAATGCCCTTCTCAACACAGCATCCGGTGCAACTTGGGTATCGCTCCACCATGGTGGCGGCGTCGGTATGGGCTTCTCGCAGCACTCAGGCATGGTCATTGTTTGTGATGGTTCCGATGATGCCGCAGAACGTGTCGGCCGCGTACTTCGCAATGACCCGGCCACAGGCGTGATGCGCCATGCCGATGCCGGGTATGACATCGCGGTCAACTGTGCCGAGGAGCAAGGCCTCGATTTGCCAATGATCCCTTCAACCCAAAAATAATAAAGATCTAAAGGACGTTGTATGTACCAAATTGAAATCAATCCAGGGAAGCTTTCCCTGAAGCAGCTGCGACATATTAACCGCCACAAAGTGACCCTGTCACTCAACAAGGCTGCCTATGATGATATGCTGGTCAGTACCCGAGCCGTAGAGCAGGTGATCGCAGAAGACAGAGTCGTTTATGGGATCAATACGGGTTTTGGCTTGCTTGCTAATACCCGCATTGCGGTCGAAGACTTGGAAACCCTGCAGCGCAGTATCGTTCTATCCCATGCCGCTGGCATCGGCAAGCTAATGGAAGATCACACTGTCAGGCTCATGATGGCCTTGAAGATCAACAGCCTTGCCCGGGGCTACTCGGGGATCCGCCCCAAAGTCGTAGATGCGCTAGTGACACTAGTCAACGCCGAAGTCTACCCATGTATTCCACAAAAAGGATCCGTCGGTGCATCGGGGGATCTCGCCCCGCTGGCACATATGAGCACCGTTTTACTGGGTGAAGGTCAGGCTCGTCACAATGGCGAAATCATCAGTGGTGCAGCAGCACTAAAGATTGCAGGTCTTGAACCTATCACGCTGGCACCCAAAGAAGGGCTTGCTTTGCTCAATGGCACCCAAGCCTCAACCGCGTTTGCGCTTGAAGGATTATTTGCCGCCGAAGATCTGTATGCATCGGGCACCGTCTGCGGGGCGATGTCAGTAGATGCAGCACTCGGTAGCCGACGACCTTTCGATCCACGAATCCACCGGGTACGAGGCCACCGTAGCCAAATTGATGCTGCAATGGCTTACCGCCACATGCTAGACAAAGACAGTGAGATTGGCTTATCACATCAGCAATGTGAAAAAGTCCAAGATCCCTATTCACTTCGCTGCCAACCGCAAGTGATGGGCGCCTGCCTACAGCAAATCCGTCATTCTGCCGATATTCTTGAAATCGAAGCCAATGCCGTTTCAGACAACCCGCTGGTATTTGCTGAAGATGGCGACATTATTTCGGGCGGCAACTTCCATGCCGAGCCAGTTGCAATGGCTGCAGATAGCCTTGCACTCGCCATAGCCGAAATCGGCAGTTTGTCAGAACGCCGAATGGCGCTGTTAATTGATAGCGGCTTGAGTAAATTGCCACCCTTCTTGGTCGATAATGGCGGCGTAAATTCCGGCTTTATGATCGCCCAAGTGACCGCAGCAGCACTGGCCAGCGAAAACAAAACTCTCGCCCACCCAGCATCTGTTGATAGTTTGCCGACGTCTGCCAATCAGGAAGACCATGTCTCGATGGCCACCTTTGCTGGTCGCAGGCTTAAAGACATGGCTGAAAATACCCGAGGCATTTTGGCTGTCGAGTTACTGGCCGCCGCTCAAGGCTTGGATTTCCGCACGCCGAACCACAGTTCAGAGCGCGTTGAGCAAGCCAAAGAAATGTTACGGGCCCGCGTGAGTTTTTATGATAAAGACCGCTATTTCGCGCCTGATATCGAAAAAGCCAACGAGCTTCTATTGGAAGCGCATTACAACACCTTGATGCCTTCACAACTACTACCGAGTTTATAAGCGCATTAAGGTCAATCGCCCAGTAATATAAAAGCGCCCCTTATTAATATTTAATAAGGGGCGCTTTCTTTATTCTTGAGTCTAGGGTTTCGGTTTCAAGGTATTAGGTTTCAACCAGCTCACCTGCCCCTTTGGCCGATGTTTCACTGTTCTCGACCAAAAATACCCTTGCTGCTTGCTTTAGCCGCTGCCATTCAACATCATCAACCTCTATGCCTTCCTGCCACGCGTGTCGGTATGTTTCGCGCAAGCTTGAAGAATCCAGCAGAGCAAAGCCAGTTGCCCCCGATGAAGGTACAGCAAAATCAGAGACCGACAGTTCAATGACCATGTCATGCTGGCTGCCTTTGTCAGCATTAACATCCTCGGACTGAAACAGCTCTGGGAACACACAACCCTTATTCAATATATAAAGTGTCTGTTTGGCATCAGAGCCATTTACCCATTGTGCTTTGCATGCTAGACCTTTAGCCGCTAGCTTAACCAACTCGCTATAAGCTAGCCAACGGTTATGACAATGGCGGACATGAATGGTTAATGACTTGCTGTGTGCCAATTGCTCAACAGCGTAATCAAGGATGTTCGGTAAATGGCAAACCAAGCTAGAACCATGCATATCGACATCAATACGGTCAGAAGCGGGCTTTGTTAATGTGATCGGGCCATCTTTTTCACCGGCAAGATAAGGAAGTGCCTTATTAAAATGTCCGACACCATTAAGGCCAACCATCTGCAAATCAGCCACCATATTGGCAATAATATCCGCTTCACCACAACAACGGCGTAATCCTAAAAATGCCTTGTAAACAGCAGTGACAAGCTCGTTATGAGTTACAATCATTTTGCCTCTCCTGTTAGCTCTTGTGCCGATGGCAGAATAGGAAATAACCATTCATCATCGTGGATTTCATCCAAAAGCGGCGCACCTTGGAAAAAGGTCACCTGAACCCATCGATCTGAGCGCGGGTCGAATTTCGTCGCACCGAAGACAGCTAACTTACAGCGTAGCAGGTGCATAGGTAGTGAAGCTTTGTGCAGCACGTTCATCTGGATGTCGCCCATCGCTTTGTTGCCCAACGTCCAGGCCCTTTTTGCAATACCACGGTATTCAGGGTTCAATAATAAGAACTCCGCGAGAGTGTGTTCCGGATCAGCCTCAAGCAAGGCGCTATATAAACGGTATACCTGTCTACCGATATCCAGTGGCAGTTCTCGTTCTTCCCCTGCTTCAATACCACGTACGCCAAGTCGAGGCTCTTCTTTGTCTTGGGAGCGATACCAGAACCAATAATTGTTCTCTGATTGTTGAAAATCCGTTTCAATGGCCCAGCGATAGCGGCTTTCAAGCAACTGCATGAGATCCGAAACTGTCTTACCACTGGTCAGTGATAACGTTTCATCACAATTCATTCTTTCTTGATAGCTATCTGCAATGTCTGGATACAGCTCCATCACACAAGAAAGTACAATTTCCTGCGTTTCCAAACTCAATGCCTGAGATTGGGCAACAACGCTCCGCCAATCAGTAGCCTGATCGGCCGCCAAGCTTATAACTGTATTGCGGAAGATCACCAACTCCTCCACAGCCAGCTTATTAAGCTCACACTGATGTTCATCAATCGTGACAACCTGATAAAGGTGGATTTCTGCCTGACCGAGCAGTCGTGACAACACATCCACCTTGGTCGCATCAAATGGCTGGCTCAAGATCTCTGCTAGTGCTTCTTCACGGGTAGTCATCCACTGATCAACAATGCAAGGATGGTTTATCAGGTAAGGAGCCATGCCCAACCCGGTCGCGTTACCCACCCCCAGATAGCGCTGCAGCGAGCGGTGCAGTGATACGGCTTTCTCCCCTCCGCGCTGCTTGGCTAGATAGTCGACCCAGTCCAGACTAAATTCACGTAGGAGATAAACGGCACACATCTGCGCACTGAAAGACTGGTGAAAATCCGGGTTATCTTCCAGCAGTTTGAAATCTGCAATACCGAACTTGCCGTTACCATATACTGCTGTTGTTCGCAGAATATAGCCCACATTTGCTAGCTGTTGTGGATCCGGCTGCTGGCCTTGGGACAGGCTCGAAACAAGGTGTTCAAACACCCGCACACTCTTGTTGGCTCGCGCCAGTACCAAGGCGCGGTTAGGATTTCGCCCGGCCTCTTGTAATGGTACGTTATCACGAAGCTGCGCCAACAATTGTGGCGATACTTCACCATGAACCAAGGTTAGCGTCACGTCCCACTTTTCAGCAATCACACGGTCGTTACGTTCTTCGTCACTGATCTCGTCGCAGAACACCACTAGGTGGTATTGGTTTTCCTGTGTTTCTAGACGATAGATAGCGTGACCATAGCCTTCTGGCGACAGCTGCCAATCATGTTGGCTTACCTGCCAGTTTTTCTGGGCCATTTGACGAATAAAGTAACGCACAAAACTAATTCGGTTTTGGTGCATAGCCCCCAACCTTTCAGGTGCCATAACGACTTCAGGTTGACGTAGGGTGTTATCAGATTTCAAGGAACGATGTGCATCCATATTGCTCACCATCAATTTTATAATTATGTTTCTGGTTATAGGCGTCCAACTACCGCCCGGGAATGTTGCTCTTATGATGTTGCTGTTGCTTTCTCATGCCCCTTTCGAGGCATGATGGACCTATACCTATCTAAAATAAGTACTTATAGCGCTTGGTATTAAACCCCTTGCTCTTTGGCCATCTTGATTGCGATTTTCGGCGCATCCCATAACGACGGCAGTAATATCAACGAGACCGGCACTGCGGTGATAACGATGAAAGATTGCAAGGCCGACACCCCACCAGAGCCAAGAGAAATCAAAATTAATGCGGTCAGGCCCATCATTACGCCCCAGAAAGTACGGATAAAGGCGTTAGGCTCAGTCTCACCACTGATCACCACACTGATGGTATAGGTCATTGAGTCACCTGTGGTCACAATGAAAATAGTGGTCAGAATCAAGAACAAAATCGACACTATCATTGGGAAAGGCAGCTGCTGAGTAATCGCTAATAGTGCTCCCGGTAAGTTAAAGCCTTCAAAGGCCTTACTGACCGTCCCCGGGTCTGCCATCTCAAATGCCACCCCAGTACCGCCTACAATGGTGAACCAGAAACAGGTAACCAGAGGGGCCATCACACTGTGGGTCATCACCAATTGGCGAATTGTACGTCCACGGGATATACGCGAGATAAAGATAGCCATCATAGGGCCGTAGCCCAGGAACCAGCCCCAGAAAAACACGGTCCACCAGCTTAGCCAGCCTTCATCACCACGGTAAGTAGACATTGGTATGAAGTTGTCCAGCATAGTACCTACACCTTGCAGATAGCCATTGACAATGAAGTTTGTCGGACCAACTAATAAGATGTAAGCCATCAAGCCAACGGCCAAGATAATATTCCAGCGACTTAAGATTTGAATGCCTCGGTTCAAACCACTCAGGGCTGAAAGGGTATAGATTGCAATGGCAAACAAGATGATGATCAACTGAGTGGTGAAACCATCAGGGATAGCGAACAAGGCATTAAGCGCATAGCTGATCTGCAAACCGAGGAAGCCAATAGGGCCAATCGTACCGGCGGCTACGGCAATAATGCAGCATGCATCGATAGTGGCACCAATTCCCCCTTTCAGTGCACGCTCACCAAGCAATGGGTAAAGCAAAGTACGAGGCTTTAGCGGGAGGCCTTTATCATAATGTAGATGCATCAACACAATAGAGGTCAAACAGCCAGTGATCGCCCATGCCAAGAAGCCCCAGTGCATGAAAGATTGCGATAGGCTGTTAATCGCCTGCTGCCACGGCGTTGTCGCCTCACCGTATAACGGCGGCGCGCTTACAAAATGGGCAATAGGCTCAGCGGCAGCCCAAAATACCCCTCCTCCGGCCAGCAAGGTACAGAGCATAATCGCGATCCAGCGAAAAGCATCAATTTCAGGCTCATCCAAGTTGCCAAGTTTTACATGCCCCGTCCTGCCCGCCGCTAAAGCAAGGCCAATCAAGAAAGTCAGTAGTAGTAAAATTTGCCAGTAAGGGCCAAAATACTTAACCGACCAGGCAAAGCCTGTATTAACCAATGAAGAAAGCAATTCATGGTCGAAGAGCGCTAGCACGACAAACAGCGCAATAAAACCACCGCTTAGCCATAGAACCGGGTTATTAATTCCTAATTTATCAGTGAGTGTTTCTGTTGTGTGTTGCTCTGCTTGTAAAGACGCACTGCTAACCGACTCTGTTTTGGTCGCTTCCGTCTTTACCGTATTCATAATCTCAGACATGTACTGTCTCCAGCGGTTGGTGGATTTGTCTGGGCAAAAAAGAATATAGGCGGCCTGCTTGAATTTATTGGAATGGCAGGCCGTTTATGCTGTTACTCAGCGGGCTGCAAACCGCTTTGCAAGAACTTGAACCAGTTACCGCCAATGATTTGTCCCGCCTCGGCTTCACTAAACCCTGTCTTGATCAGCCCGTTGTAGATGTTTTCCATCCCACGGCTACCGCTAAACCAAGGTAAGGCGTCAGGCCAACCAGCATTGCTGGAAGAGCCTTCACCGTAATCCATCGCTTTCGACCAGCGGCCATTACGCATCCACTCCAGTACTGACTGTGGCTGGTTCAGGCACAAATCGCTCCCGATCCCCAAATGTTCGACACCGACCATATCAGCGGTACGGGCAACCATTTGGCAGAAGTCTTCAAGTGTGCATTGGCTGCCATTGGGCAAGTGGAACGGGTAAAGGCTAAAGCCCAGTAACCCACCACGATCGGTCAACGCCTTGATAACCACATCAGATTTATTACGCAGTGCATCATGAGCAAATGTCGGGTTGGCATGACTGATACAAATCGGCCGAGCAGATAAGTCTATTGCCTCAAGGGTCGAGCGCTCGGCACTATGCGACATATCGATTATCATGCCGACACGATTCATTTCATCAACCACCTGCTTACCGAAGCGGGTAATACCGTTGTCGTTTTGCTCATAACAACCTGTCGCCAGCAGGCTCTGGTTGTTATAGGTCAACTGCATAATCAACAAGCCCTGACGACGCATCACCTCGACCAGACCAATTTCATCATCAATTGGCGAGCAGTTTTGCGCCCCAAACATGATCCCGACTTTACCTTGCGCTTTTGCCGCTTCGACATCAGCCATCGACAGAACGGGCATAATCAAGTCAGCATTGCGCTCGAACAACAGGTTCCACTCGGCAAAACGACTGAGCGTTTCGCGGGCAGTTTCGTGATACACCAAGGTGGCATGCACGGCATGGATACCACTTGCCTTCAATGTCTGGAAATACTCGCGATCCCAGTGACAGTACTGCAAACCATCAATGACTATTTGCTGTTGATACATAGGCCACTCCTTAGTAAGGACGCTGGTAAGCAGTTTTCACGACGGTGTAGAACTCTTTGGCATACTGGCCTTGTTCACGAGGGCCAAAGCTCGACTCTTTACGGCCACCAAACGGTACGTGGTAATCCGTTCCTGCTGTTGGCAAATTCACCATCGCACAGCCAGTTTGGATCTGCTCTTTGAACAGTGCGCTGGTACGCAGGCTTTGGGTGATGATGCCGCCGGTCAGGCCGAAACGGGTATCATTGGCGGTCGCTATCGCCTCATCCAGATCAGACACCTTGATGACACAGGCCATTGGGGCGAAGACTTCTTCTTGGTTCACTTCCCAACTGTTCTGAGTATTTAGGAACAGTGTTGGTGACATATAGTAACCTTCGTGCTGCAAGCTCAAACGCTCACCACCAAAGGCCAGCTCGGCACCACTTTGGCGGGCTTTTTCTACCCAGCCGAAGTTGGCTTCCAGCTGCTTACTGTCAACCACTGGCCCCATAAAGACCCCATCTTCAAGCGCATGACCGACTTTAAGCTCACTCATACGTTTGATTAGCGCTTCTACATAAGCATCATGGATACTGTCCATGACCACCAAGCGCGATGACGCCGTACACTTCTGGCCCGCACCCGAATATGAACCCGCTATAGTGGCTTCCACCGCGGTTTGAATATCGGCATCATCAGCAACAATCAATGCATTCTTACTGCCCATCTCAAGCTGGCAGCGAACGAAATTTGGTGCGGTTGCAGCAGCCACTTTACGGCCTGTTTCAACTGATCCGGTAAAGCTCACCGCTTGAATTTGCTTTGAATTAATCAGTGTATCGCCCACTTCAGCACCGCTACCTAGTACAAGGTTGAATGTGCCAGCAGGGAGCCCTTGTCGCGAAATGATTTCGGTTAACGCAACAGCACTGGCTGGAGTCAGGTTGGCTGGTTTCCAAATTACACTGTTGCCAAACGCCAGTGCCGGCGCAATTTTCCAAGCCGCTGTTGCGGTAGGGAAATTCCAAGGCGAGATAATAGCCACAGTACCGACCGCTTCTCGGGTCACTTCAACCGAGACCCCGGGGCGAACAGAAGCCGCGTTATCACCCACCTGACGCAATACTTCTGCGGCATAATATTGGAAGAACTGACCGGCACGGTAGATTTCACCACGCCCTTCTGCAAACGGCTTACCTTCTTCGCTTGAAAGTAAACGGCCTAGCTCGTCGCAACGAGCAATCAATTCGTCACCAATAGCTTGCAGCACGGCTAATTTGCGCTCCAATGGTGCTTTTTCCCACTCAGGCTGCGCTGCATTTGCGGCATCAATCGCCTGCTGGACCTGTGCTTGGCTAGCTTGGGCAAAATCACCCAAATTCTGGCTGATATCCGATGGATTGATGTTAGCCACAGTACGCTGGCCAGCTTGCCACTCATTACCAATAAAAAGGGATTGCTCTGCTTGAATAGTCATTGTTATGTCCTTATTCCTTTACTGCGGCGTAAACCACTAGCTCAACTAACATTTCTTCACGTGCCAGCCCGGCAACAACCATGGCTGCACGGTTAGGGTGTGGGGCATTGAAGTACTCAGCGTAAACCTTATTAACCGTGGCAAGGTACTCTCGGTCTGTGACATAAATCAGCACCTGTAATACCGAATCCAGCGACTCCCCCGCACACTCCAAGGTATGGGCGAGGTTGTCCAATGTCTTACGGGTCTGGGCCTCGATCCCGCCTTCCACCACAACGCCATTCTGATCAATAGGGATCTGCGCAGTGTAGAGCGTTCCATTATGGGTAATGGCCCACTCAAGCGGGGCTTTCGATGCAAATAGAGAGGTTTTGACAGCTTGCTTTTGTTCTTGAAGGCTCACGCTCAACTCCACTTTGTAATCAAGATGTTTCAAGTTGGTTAAATCATGCACTAACTGTACTGATATATCTAACGGTTAATTTTTTACAATTGATAAATTTTATTTAACACTCAGTATCAGGCATGATGGATAAAGGGCTTATAGGGAGATAGCAATGGGAATTAAGCTTCAGCAGATGATTCATTTTGTGATGGTGGTCGAAGAAGGCGGATTTCGTGCTGCTGCAAAGCGGGCAAACCGCTCGCAGGCAGCACTTTCTACTTCGGTAAAAGAACTAGAACGTACATTGGGGCAAACACTATTTGAGACCGGACATAAGGCGCAACTCACCCCGTTCGGCAAAGTCTCCTATCCGAAGATCGCCCAATTCCTCAGTATTTATCATGACCTTGATAATGATCTGAAAGCGATTGCCTCTGGCCACCAGGGAAAAGTACGCATCGCGTGTGTTCCTTCTGTGGCAGCAAAACTCATTCCAAGCGTTTTGGCCGCTTTTTGCGAACGCTACCCCAAAGTCGAAGTCAGCTTGATAGATGATAATGCAGCTGGCGTCGAAACCCGGCTACTGGCGGGAGAAGTTGATTTGGCCTTAGGAAATTGCTCGCATTTTGATGATGGAGCGATCTCTTTTACTCCACTGCTTTCCGACCCACTTGGTGTGGTCTGTCTGCAAGATAACCCCTTGGCAGAATTTGAAGAAGGCATCAATTGGGAAACTTTGCTCAAACAACCTTTTATTCGCAATGGCACCTGTACACTTTTAGAACCCACCCCTGCCCGCGTACTCAGTGAGAAAGCTCTCTACTCAGTAGAGAACATCACTTCGCTATTCTCAGTCTTGGAGTTAGGCATCGGGATCACCACCTTGCCCAAATTGGCCTTCCCAACCAATGAAACCAAGCTTGTCTGGCGACCGCTTATCGACCCACCGCTCAAGCGGGACATAGGCATTTTCCGCCTTACCGACCGTACTATCTCACCGCAGGCCAATGCATTTTATTCGCTTTGTGTTGAATACCTTATGTATACAGGGGAAGCGCTAAATGAATGCATACCCGATGAAAGATGATGACATATCAATACCCTGTCGCGTACCAGCCAAGCCCCACAAAGCGGAGCCTTATCAGGTCGTTGACAAATTTTACCTTGTTTTCGCCACCCAACTATTATTGGTCGATCTTTAAAACCTTGATAAATACCCAGTTATTAGTTCAATAAATAGACTACTATGTTGAAGAGGCAACGAGCCCAACTGCATATTGATGTGTCGTGGAGGATGCTATGTGGCAAGCAATTTCTCACCAACTTTCTGAGGTATTGGATAGACCGTTCAAAATCAGCGAAAAGGAAGTTCTTGAAGGCGGTGACATTAATGAATGCTACTGCATCGGAGACGGTAACGAACGTTACTTCGTCAAACTTAACGATCGCGAGCGGCTAGTTATCTTCGAAACAGAAGCTGAAAGCCTAAGGATGCTTAACGAAACTGACTGTATTCAGGTACCGCAGTTTGTTCACCTTGGCACAAGCAAAGATAGTGCGTTTATTGTGCTCAACTACCTACCGACAAAAGTCATTGATAACCAGTCTGCTTATACCCTTGGTGAACAACTGGCACGCATGCACGCTTGGGGCGAACAAGGGGAATACGGCTTTGACCTCGACAACTATATCGGATTAACCCCACAACCCAATCAATGGTGTCGAAAATGGTGCCGTTTCTTTGCTGAACAGCGTATTGCCTGGCAGCTGCAACTCTGCTCTGAGAAAGGCATCGAGTTTGGCAATATTGATACGATCACCAGCAAAGTGATTGATCTTCTTGTTCATCACCAGCCCAAGCCATCATTGCTCCATGGGGATCTTTGGCATGGCAATACTGCCCTTACCGTCACCGGGCCGATCATTTTTGATCCTGCCAGCTACTGGGGGGATCGTGAGTGTGATATCGCCATGACTGAATTGTTTGGTGGCTTCCCACCCAGCTTCTACGAAGGATACCAGTCGGTCTGGCCGCTAGATGATGGCTATGAAGAACGTAAGGCTCTCTACAACCTATACCATGTTCTCAATCACTGTAATTTGTTTGGCGGCAGCTACATAACGCAAGCTGAACAAATGATGGAAAAGCTAGGGCTGAGATAAGCCCACCTTTTCGCACTACGCCGCTAATGTGATATAAAGATTAAAAGCTGGATGCAGATAGATGCGCCAGCTTTTTTCGTTTCTGTATCCTATTCCCAAGTCATTGCAAGACACTTGGGCAAACCATAATTAAAGAGAACTCAAGATGTTACAAGCTGCTGTATTCGATATGGATGGCCTGCTGGTCGATTCTGAACCCTTCTGGCAACAAGCTCAGGTCGATGTTTTCAGCTCACTCGGAGTGAGCATTTGTATCGCCGATACACACCAGACAATGGGGCAACGAATCGATCAGGTCGTTGAGTTTTGGTATAGCAAGCAGCCTTGGCACCAGCATAGTATCGCCGCGGTCACCGGGATGATCGTTGCACGGGTTGAAGAACTGATCAGAGAGCGTAAGCCTATGCTGCCTGGCGTTGTCGAAGCCATTGAAACCTGTGAAAAGATGGGGCTTAAAATTGCCCTCGCTTCATCATCACCAATGCGCTTGATTAAAGCGACGCTTGAAGCACTCTCGCTAGAGTCTAAGTTTTCAGCGGTGCTATCTGCAGAAGCCTTGCGCTATGGCAAACCTCACCCAGAGGTCTATATCAATGCTGCTGACGCGTTAGGAGTTACTCCCCAGTCTTGTATCGCTTTTGAGGATTCGGTGACCGGCCTGCTGGCGGCAAAGGCAGCCCAGATGAAAGGAATTGCAGTCCCTGATGCCGCGTATGCCAATGATCCGCGTTGGGCGATTGCAGACTTAAAACTTAACTCGTTACTCGAAGTAAATAAGCAAATTATTGCATCCTTGAAGTAACATCACGTTTTTTAAAAGGTGTAAATCAAAGCATTATATTATTTGCACCTTTTTATCCAGCCGACTCATATCAAAAATGTCCCACTTCTGACCTAATATTTATTTCATCAATATAAACAAAAATTTATACGTCCAGTCTTTTTTCACCATCGGATCTTTGCCTCTTCGTTATTTTTCATAATTATCTATCACTTCAAACTTTATAGTTAATTTGAGGCGAAAACGAATGCTTAACGCTAAAGTTAAATCATTGAACTGAACCTGTCGCGTTCACAAGAATGACTGCAATCAGGATGCTCATTCTTGTCGTAAGTTAGCAAGGAGTACACAATGAATAACTTTACAGAGCAGACGGTAGCCTGCCCACATTGCGGCCACAATATCCGTATAACCCTTGATGCCAGTGCAGGCAGCCAAGAGTTTTATGATGACTGTCCAGCCTGCTGTCACGCCATCCACCTCAATATGCAAGTTGATGACTTACACAAGACTATCAATTTATTTGTCGATGCCGATGATGAGCAAATATTCTAATTTCATCTCTTGCTAAATTGAGTAAATAAGACTGATAAACAAAAACCCCTACTCATGAGTAGGGGTTTCTATTTAGACGACGTTTTTATATTGGATAATTTACCCAAGACCTTTTTCGGCCAATACCCTTTCTACCGTATCGACAATTGCTTGGGTTTGCGGGTCAATTTCAATATTGACTTTCGCGCCTACCTGCTTCACGCCAAATAGTGTGCGTTGCAATGTTTCAGGAATTAAATGTACGCAGAAGCGATTTTCTTCCACCGTACCAATAGTCAAGGAACAACCATCTAAACCAATATATCCCTTCCTTAATATATATTTGTTGAATGACTCGGGAATTTCAAACCAAATCGTCGTGTTATTTGGCGATACTTCAATATCAACAATCGTCGTCACTGCGTTAATGTGGCCAGACATTGAATGGCCACCAATTTCATCGCCAAACTTAGCCGCACGTTCAATATTTACGCTTTCACCAACGGTGAGATCACCCAAGTTAGTCACTGCCAATGTTTCTTGCATCAGGTCAAAGGAAACATTGTCTCCCTCTAGTTTCGTCACGGTCAGGCAACAACCATTGTGCGCAACAGAGGCACCAATTTCCAACCCTTCCCGCATTTTTCCGAACAAGCGGACAACGTGGGTTTGAAACGCTTCTTTTTTATCGATGGCAATAACTTGTGCTGTACCCTGAACAATTCCGGTAAACATATCAACTCCTGATGATCAGCTAACTTTCAGCATGTTAACAATAAAACGCCGAGGTAAAAAGCAAGCTAAATTGCACAATTCGGTTTTACCCTATATCCTCAGCACATATTTTGCCTGTTAAAGCAGATTGTATTGAACTGGACCAAGTATGCTCAAGCACCTCACAAAAAATCTTAATGTGCACATACAGGTATTAATGGCATTGTTAGTCATACTAACGGCCCTCCCTATTGGCTTTCTTTGGCACCAAAGTGCCGAGCGTGTCGTCCATCATACAATTGAACATACCTACCAACATGCCAGCCAAGCAGTAATCCACCACCTCAACGAATTTTTTACTAATGCCAACAAGGTCTATGAACACCAGGACCGTATTCAAACAACCCTCAATACAACAGTAGAAAGCAGGGAGGCATTACTTAATCACATTACGACAGTGTTAAACCACCACAATCAAATCGATTATTTCTACTTTGCCAATACCGAAGGAGGATTACTCTCAGTCGGTCATCAAGCAGACAACCAGTATTACCTGATTGAATCTGATTCAGCCCAAGCTGGAAACTTAAGCCGTTTTACCTCCGATCATTCTGGCTTCAAAGGCCAATTACTCGAAACAACAGCAAGTTTTGATGCTCGCGATCAAGCTTGGTTTCAAAATGCCCTAAAAACCAATGAACCGGTTTGGAGCAATATATATATCGGCGCTTTTGATCCAACCTTACTCGGCATTACGCTTTCAAAAGCGCAGCGTGATGAAAATGGCAAGCTATTAGGCGTCTGGGGACTTGATTTAACACTCAACACGGTTAATCAAGAGCTGAACAAAAGAAAATTAAGCCAGGCTGGTGATGTCGTCCTGTTCTACGATAACCAAATTATTTTGGCCAGCACATCCCAAACTCATATCGCTCAAAGCGGAGAATTTCCCCTCATTAACCAAACCACTGCCCCTATCCTTGATAGTTTGATCAAAGTTGATAACGACAAAGGCAACAGCTTGGTATTGGTTGAGCACCAAGGCAAGCAATGGGCAGGATTCATCAGTGACTACAACCTCGGCAAAGATCACCTTGCAAAGATAGCCTTCTATTCCCCTTTGACTGACTTTGCGCCTGAACTCGGCACCGCCCAACGAGTTGCCATTTTATTGACCATCGTTTTGATGCTCATTGCCATTTTACTGGGTAAGAAAGCAGCCCGGCATATTCGTCAACCGATTCAAGCACTCACTCAAGCCGCTGAACAAATCAGTAAAGGGCGTTGGGGAAGTAAAATTACCATCACCCGAGATGACGAGCTCGGCACGCTCGCTGAATCCTTCAATAAGATGCAGCATAATCTTGAGCAAACTATTTTCAAGCTAGATAACCAACAGCAAGAGACAAAGCGTCTCAATGCCCTATTAGAGCAACAAAACCTAGAGCTTGAGGCGCGAGTAAAAGCGCGAACCCAAGAGCTCAGCAATGCCAATAGCAAATTACATGAAATGGCTTATTTCGATGCCCTCACCGGTATCGCCAACCGCCGCTATTTCTGGCAACAACTCGACGATAAGTACGCCAAGCAACGTGGTTGGTTACTGATCATGGATATCGATGACTTCAAACAAGTCAACGATGCCTACGGCCATATAGAAGGTGACAATATCCTCAAGCATTTCACCATGACC
Source organism: Photobacterium satsumensis (assembly GCF_050336935.1). NCBI lineage: Bacteria > Pseudomonadati > Pseudomonadota > Gammaproteobacteria > Vibrionales > Vibrionaceae > Photobacterium > Photobacterium satsumensis. The sequence goes on along the minus strand of NZ_JAKJSK010000007.1, from coordinate 405,117 downwards.
TGTTTAGAGGTTTTGCCCGAAAATTGTCTATTTGGTCGCATTGGCGGCGAAGAATTTGCGCTATGGTTGAAAGAGGTACCCAGAAGTACTGTTGAACAGATCACTCAACAGCTTTTATCGCAACTTGAACGTAAGCCTTATCGCAATAACGGCATATCCGTTGTTATATCGACCAGCATAGGGGCAAGCCGCTGCTCTACCCAGCCTCAGAAGTCTTATGCTATTGCAGACAGCTTACTCTACGAGGCTAAGCTAAACGGCAAAAACAGAGCGGTTATTGAACACGACGAATAGCGACGCCCAGCGTCATAGAGTATCAAGATAAGCTCACGCCATTAAAAGGCGAAGCATAAAAATACCACTCTAACTATCTGATACCAAAGTCACCAAATAAAATTATATCTTTTTATTCGATGTGAATTGTGTCGCTTTCCCTAACCGTTATAATTCCCGCGTTATTTCCCTCTTCTAGGAGCGCTACTGTGCACAACTATCGACGTGAAACACGTCATTTACTTAAATTAGCGATCCCTGTACTGATTGCTTCAGTTGCTCAAACCTCCATGGGGTTTGTTGATACTGTTATGGCCGGTGGCGTCAGTGCAACCGACATGGCAGCGGTGTCTGTTGCTGCAAGCATCTGGTTACCAGCGATCCTATTTGGTGTTGGCTTGCTCATTGCGCTAGTTCCTATCGTAGCGACCCTTAATGGCTCTGGTAAAAGGGAAAAAATTCCTTTTGAAGTTCAACATGGCTTCCTGTTAGCCGCATTGATCTCTGTCCCTATCATATTGGTACTCTACAATGCCGGCACCCTCATCGATATGATGGATGTCGAGGAAGCCTTGGCTGAGAAAACCAATGGCTACCTTTTTGCCGTCCTTTTCGCCGTACCGGGCTTTCTCTTCTTCCAGACCCTGAAGAGCTTTTCGGAAGGGGTATCAATGACAGTCCCAGCCATGGTGATCGGTTTTATCGGTCTAGCTGCAAACATTCCGCTTAACTGGATCTTTGTATACGGTAAATTCGGCGCTCCCGCTTTAGGCGGTGTCGGTTGTGGTGTTGCGACCTCCATTGTCTATTGGCTGATGTTCTTCTCGATGCTGGTGTATATTCGACTGAATAAAAAGCTACGTACCATTGGCATTTTCGCTCATTGGCACAAGCCGCAATTCAAGGCCGTTATCCGTCTTTTCCGCTTGGGCTTTCCTGTTGCCGCTTCGATTTTCTTTGAGGTCTCACTCTTTGCGGCTATCGCACTGCTGATCTCTCCACTTGGCTCAACCATCGTGGCCGCCCATCAGGTCGCCAGCAACTTCTCATCACTGATTTTTATGATCCCAATGAGTTTAGGGGCTGCACTGAGTATCCGAGTCGGTCATTTATTAGGGCGACAAGATTTCACCGAAGCCAAAATTGCCAGCCGATGTGGCTTGATTGTGGCGTTTATTGTCGCCGCCATGACTGCAGTACTGACCGTTATACTGCGTGAGCCGATCGCCCAGATGTACACCAATAACCGCGAAGTTATTTTCATTGCAGGACAACTGCTGTTCCTCGCTGCCATCTACCAGTGCACAGACGCTATCCAAGTCGTTGCCGCTGGCGCGCTAAGAGGCTACAAGGATATGCGGGCAATCTTTATTCGTACGTTCATTGCTTATTGGATCCTCGGCCTGCCAATTGGCTATGTCCTTGGTATGACTGATTGGGTTGTTGAGCCTATGGGGCCACACGGCTTCTGGATCGGTAATATCGTTGGTCTGACCGCCGCTGCAATCATGCTTGCCTCCCGGATGTTCTGGGTACATAAACAAGATGAAAACGCACAGCTGCAGATGTCATTGCGATAACCAATAATTTACTGCAAGTTCAACAATTAAAGGCGGCCTATGGTCGCCTTTTTGATTTGCCGCGTATACTTATCATACTACTTGCGCTGATTAGCTAGCATGCATACACGGCCTATATTTTCACACATATCGCTATTTTTATCCCTTCGGCAACCTGCCCATCGCGTATGCTGTCAGTGTTGTTTTGTACTGTTTATTTTTGTTTTAGCCGGGTGTGAACCCAATACCACAAAACGAAGCTTCGAAACCTATAACACTCGGCTGGCCAACGTCCTAGATACCGCACCGGTTAAAATTAATGACGGTGATCTCAACGCTTTTCCTGAGCCTCGCGAGTTATTACTGCCTATCGAAGATATTCGGATTGATTTGCTAGATGCCTATGAGCTAAGAAAATGTGGGTTGTTTAATCTGATTGCCGAGCGCAATTCGATTCTGGGCAAGGTACAGGACAAGACCCGGCAACTTCGCTACGAGCTCATTCTTCTCAAAGGGCTAAACCATTGCCAACAAGTTCTACCTGAAGGCTCCGACGTACTTCCTATGCTTGAGGGCTTCAGGCAGAAAAAACAAACTCAACTTATCAGCCATCTATGGAACATGCTCGCCACCGAAAAAGAATGGCGCCAGCAACTAACCATTGTTTATCAGCCTTTTGAATTAGATCTCTTTTATGGTTTTGACGAAAGCCTAAATGCGTTTAACTATCTCAGCTTTATTCAACAACAAGTCCTTTCTGGTAGCAGTATTGACGAGAAACAAGCTGACAGGCTGATAGAACATCAGAAACAGCTTCATGCCCACCACTACTTCGGTCAGCTTATTTACTCAATGCACCTCTCTATCTTATGGCTGGACGGTATTACCGAGATGCTTGAACAAAATGAAGCCACGCTCATCTGTGGGCCAAATCGTAATCAGCAAAAAGCCGAATACTTGAGTAATGTATTCTACAAGTTCTTTGTCAATGAACTGCAGCCTTACCTTGCGGAACTGGATTCTCAGTACCGTCAAATTTCACCACCGCTCATTAAGCTTCTCTCCCCCGCTATTTCAATGACCCCAGCAGTAACCTCCTATTATGAGCATTACCTGGGCGGCCGTTTGCATGATGATTTTAGGCAGGCGACGCTTCAGCATGTTGAATTCTGGAAACGAACGTTCAGGCGCTGCAACATCAAAGTCGGGGTTCGCTAACTTGTTAGCCGCTCTTATATAAATTCACAGACTTAGTGCAAAGAATTGTCCTGTCTTGCTATAAATGCAGGTCAACAGGCTCTAAGATGAAACTATAAACATCAGGAGAAGCCTAACATGAAGAAAAACAAAAACGACCCAAAGCTTTTGAAAAAAGCGCTAGAGCTAGGCATGTCCTTTGCGAAAAAACAAGGTTTTGATGATTTAGACAAATCGGTCTCATCGAAAGATAAAGTCGAATGTGTTTACCGCTTACTGGTTGAATTCAAACAAATCACACCGCTCCCTGAAGACAAGGAAGATGGCCCGAACATGAAACATAAGCTCATCTTGTGGATTTCTCGGCTGTTACCACCCGATCACGAACTACTCCAGTAATTCTAAACAGCAGGTTTGAAACACAAACCTGCTGTTTTTCCATAACTCTCAATATTTATATTCCCAAGATACCATACCAAAGTAGCCATCATAATCTTGGTTTACACTGCCCAGACTTCCCTCATCACTTGCAAACAAATAGTCATCTTCATCATAGTTTTCATATCGAATGTTCAGCTTGAGGCTTTGTCTATCATCCACACGATAGGTACCATTGAGCTCCAAGCGATGGCCTTGCGAGCGATTATCGGGGTAATCAAAGTCAGTGTTTGAGGTCGTCGTTGTCTTTCCTTTACCGTAGCTATAACTATAATCCACCCCAACATCAAGTTGCTTGTCCATCAGGTTATTCTTATTTCCCCCAACACCAATCACGACAGCTTCGTCAGTCAGTTCTGAAGAATATCTAGAAAAGTCAGGGGCATTACTGTTTGCATTCTGCTGCTTAGATTCAATTTGCTGGTAATTAAGGTAGGCATAACCCACCGTATTTTCATCATGCTGATAATCGATAGTGGCATCATAGCCATAATCTTTACCCGAACTTCTACCGATATCGGGGGTCGGGTAATCTTCATCGCCATACCATGCTTCAGCAGACAGCTGGGTTGAGTCACTCAGCTGATAGCGAACATCTCCTCGCAATTCTAACCTTTCCCTATCTGCTAAATAATACTGTCGCAAATTTGGGCTACTGCTACTGTCATTTCTCCAACTCGATCCATTTCGATCTTGCCACGACGCTTTGGCACCGGCACTCCAGTCTCCAACAGGCTTATAACGTGTTGAGATATACACTGTGTTTTCATTGGTGCTTTTCCTATCGGCTTCTTCCCGAGAGCGAGAGCGATACCGATAGTCATACCCTCCCTGAATTTTCCAAGAGCGGTTATAGCGATAATCCCCCACCAGTTCGATCCCACTTTTACTTCTGTCTGTCGTAGGCCTCGTTTGACCAATCACCGCATTTTTATCCGAACGGTCATCGCGATCACGGTAGTCTGCACGCACTTTCACCGACGCTTTGTTGGTCAAACGATTGCTATAGCCCGCATCGACCTGAACCGTATTGACCTTGCCGTCAAATTTATCCTTTTGGTTTGGTGAGTCAGGAAAGACATTCAACCCGCCATCAGATGTCGACTCCTGCCATAGTAGCCTTCCGTCAACCGTCTGCCTATCAAGCCTGTAATTACCCGATACTGAAAGTTGATGAAATTCATTATTGGGCTCGTAGGCACGTGCATCGGCAAATGGATCGCTGGTCGGCCCAAAATACAACGCTTGATTATCGTTACGGAAAACAGAAGCTCTATAAGCGGCATCGATAAGCCAATCTTCCTCAAGATAGGAAACACCAACGGCTGTATTCAACGTTTCATGCGAAAGTGGTTTTTGAATATATCCGGGGACACTGCCCACTCCCGGCACCCGGTTATCATAGAAGGAATACGCACCCTCTTTTTGTTCAAAGGTCATATCCGCATAGGGCTGCCAAGGGCTTGGAGGGGTGTATTTCAGTCCGATCTGAATTTTCTCCCGAATGGATTTTTTATCGAACTTTCTTAACTCCCCTTCAGTCAATGTCGTACCATCACCACTGTATGCAGATAGGCTATCGTCATTCCAGTAATACGGAGACTGGCTGTAATAGAGACTTCCCCGTATGCCGTCATATTCTCCCAGTTCAGAGCCCACTCGAAAGCGCTTCAACCCCAGATCTTCAACCTCAAACCGCGAGTACTCGCCAGCATCGTTTACTTGTTCTAAATCAGCATTGAGTGTTCCTACAGCCCCTGTACCACTGTGTGTCGGCACCCAATTATTGAACCGGGTTGACCCGCCGTTATCTGAGTAACCGGCACCTAATGTTGCACTCCCTTTCCACTCACCATCACTTGAGCATGCTGTGCACTCCCAATCCGTAGTATCAACCTCTTTCGCTCCTTTGAGTGAGTAATCTTGATAGGGTTTCTCTGCTGGTACACTCTCTTCTTCGGCATAACCACAAAATGTCATCGTCGCAGTCAGCCAATAAATGGGATATACAATCTTCATTGCTCTGCTCTCATTTTCTCAAAGTTAGACCGCGAGGATGATTGGTGCCATGTACCTGGTTATGGCAATTCATGCAACTCCCTCCACGAACACGTAAGTCCCCGTCGGGTATGTCTACCTGAGCGTGAGGAACCCGGTGACAGTCTTGGCATAACTGAGGCATTCGTTTATCCAGCATCGCACTATTAATGGAACCATGCGGGTTATGGCAATAACTGCAATCCTCAGATACCGGCTCATGTTCCCATAAGAACGGGCCGCGTTTTTCAGCATGGCACTGATAGCAATTCTCGTTGATATCCACCTGCTTCAGGCTGGCTTCATTGATTGACTGATGTGGGTCATGACAGCTTGAGCAAGCCATCACCCCATCGCGTATCGGATGGCTGGAGCGCTTATGCAGCTGAGCTTTTACTTGGCCATGGCAACCTGTACACGTTTCTACCTGCGTTGCCTGATCGAACATCGGGTCTTTAGCCTGATGCAATTTATGGCAGCTTGAGCAGCTCACATCTTCAAAAGCATGCACACTGGAGTGCCAATTCCTTTGTGCGCTATCTTGGTGACAAGACAAACAGGTACTGTTTTGCTTACTGGCCGGCACAGGTGAGTTTTCGCCAAAAGTGATCATGGGCTCACGGACATTATCCCCTCTAGGGTTACGGTGATGGTTTCCCAGCGGACCATGACAGGCTTCACATTGGCGATCGCCCATAGGGCCGTGGGCAACGCCAAGGCGACCGTGGACATTATCGAAAATCCCCGTCGCTGGCCGCTCTGAATCATCGCCATGACAACGCAGACATGTCTCAGCGCCATCCCGTGAGTACTTGCCATCTTCAAATTTTTTATCCAATGCCGCCTCAACAACTTCACGGGGATCACTGTTGTCGGTTTCGGCAAAAGTTAACATGCTGACCAGCATTATCATGATCCCGCCAGCTGACCACTGCCACCACTTTCTCTTATTCATTTAATTTTCCTTACCCAGGAGTTCTCAGCATAATCAGGGTTACTGGCGGAACCGGTATACGTCATGGGCAACATCAACACCCACGTCCTGCCCAACAGAGTGGCATGTTGCACACTGCTCGCTGCCGGTTGCATCGGCCGCACTATCAGCGGCAAAAACCGCGCCGTTCCTCAGCATATGGGATATCGCAGCGTCACCGTCTGCCGGACTATCAGGATCTACATCACCGAGGTTGGATGCCAGATGACAGCTGCCGCATACCACCAGAGTAGGGCTAAAGAACTTATTCTCACGCTCTCCCTCATCGCCAGCAGACACACTGGCTAAAGATGGACGGCTGTTTGCTTGGTTCGGTAAGTTATATTGCGATGCGGTATGGCAAGCCTCACAGTTTGCCAAATTACCGGGATAACTCGACTCGCCGCTTCGCTGCGAGCCAAAGCCATGAAATGAATGTACATGATATTTCAGATCACCCGGGATCCCTGGGTAGAAAGCAGCTCGGGTCGCATTATGGCAACTGGCACATTGCTCAAAATCTTTGGCTGCGTGCGCCTGACCGGCTCCACTATATAAATGAACAGTCAGATCGTTATGACACTCATTACACGACGCTAAATCAGCCCCTACCGCTGTTTTTTCATTAGCAGAACTGCCCCCAACATCAAAAGTAGCCCAGACCGCATTGGCTGCTAGCAGGTATTCACTGACTCTATCATTCTCCAATGAGCCGTCATCGCAAGCAATCAGGGCTGGCTGCTCCGCTTTCCTATCTGTACACAGCGGCATTTCTGCATTCGTTACCACCAAGACTGAACTGGCAGAAGGCTTAAGCTCTGTTTCGCCATTCGGGAAGGCCTTCTTGCACAGGAACTGACCATCTCCCATTGCACTGCACTCTTCAGGCATATTGATCCGAACGCGATTGGCGGTATAGCTAATTTCAAGACCATTGCCGTTATTCCAATTAACCAGCAAATATGCCGAACCATGGCGAATGAAAGGTGCGATATCATCAAATGTGGCGACGCCCTGGCCATTAAGGGTCAGTGTGATATCCACCTCAAAGTCTGGATCACTAAAACGGGCCGAATTAATAACCAATTCAAGGGTATCTCGCCCCGCTTGCATCGATACCAAGCGACCACTATGGACAGACTGTACCGGAGCTCTACCCTCTACACCGTGGCAACCTTCGCAACGGTCATTGGAAGGAAACTCAGTAGAATGTGAGTTCCGCACGGTATGACAGGCACCACAGGCTTCAGCGGTTGAGTGATTAAACCAATTATCAGCATCTGCGGTTGAGGACGTCACTTCCATATGGCAGGTATCGCAGTTTCGAGCGTCCTGTGGATACGGCGAGCCGACCAATTCAGGCTCCCCCTCATCGGGTATATCGAAAACATTACCGTGCTTGTCGTGCACAATAACGGCGAGAGAGCGGCGTGTTGAATTTGGGTTACTGTCGTTATGGCAGGCAGAACAGATTTGCGGCTCGACCCGGTTTGCGGGTGCTCGAGTACCGTGGAAGGGCGCTTCGCCCATATGGCAAGTGGTACAACTGGAGTTATCTAATATATCTCTCGACAATGAAGCCGAGCCGCCAGATGGAACCCAGTCTAATGTGTAGTTAATAACAGGGATATCTGCTAGCGCATCACCATAACGAAGCGCAAACCGGTGGAGTGCATCCGGCTCCCACTCAATCACTGCGGCATCTTCAGGTGCAGGTTCAACTGACAATTGTGCAGGGTCAACCACTTGGGTAACGTCAACAGAGAACGTATACCGGTAGCTCCCCACCGCTAATTGCTCAAACTCACCACTGGACTCAAAGTTTGGCTTAGCATCGGCCGCCGGTGCCTGACTGCCATAAATAAAACTCTGCCAAAAACTGTTATCACCAGTATTTCGCCCTTCACTGGCCTTTAGCACCGCAAAGCTCAAGCCATTTTCAAGCTCAAGCTGGAACGGTGCACCGGTTCCGTCCGTTGCGGTGAATTCAACAGACAACATTCCATTATCATCTAACACCGGTGTTTGCGCATCAATGGTTATATCGTTCGGATCCGGCGGTGGTGAATTCTGATCACTGCCTTGGTTATCACAAGCTTGAATGAAGCATATAAGAATAATAGCTAATACAAATCGTATAACAATCATCAGATTAACCCACACTAACAGGTTGGAAGGTACCCTTGCGCTTGATGAGATACAGCTTTAGTCCACAGCTTCAAGCAAGGCTTAACAAACAAGTAAGAAATATAGCTACAGTTGCCTACCTCTTTGGCTGAGAATCTGGTGATAAAGGGGAGAAACATGTCAATTTAGGCGTAATTAGTTGATGTAAAGAGAAAAAAAGACCACCTCAAAATTAAGACCAATCCTTGAATGGCGACATTGTTCTCAACTTCACCTTTGCTCTCACTCTTTATATTAATTGGCGGGAAAGGAGCAACTGTCCTATCTTTGATGACAAAAAACACATCGTGACAGTGTCGCGTTCACAGGAGTAAACAATGACAGTTTTTAAACGACCAATTGCCATTAGCTGCCTACTCATCGGCAGTTACTGTGGTTCGGCAATGGCAGTCAGTGATGAGCTGATAAAAAGTTGTGATGCATGCCATGGGGCTAACGGTGTAAGTAAAAATACAAACATTCCATCTATCGCGGGTATTGCCGAATGGAACCTCAGCGATCAAATGTTGCAATACCTCGACGGCAGACCAGCTAAAACTGTCAACCATGTCATAGGTGACACCAGCCAAAGCGGAAATATGAAAACTATTGTCGAGGGGCTTACTGAAGATCAGATCAATGATCTCGCCAGTTACTACTCGTCCAAACCTTTTGTTAAAGCCAAGCAAACTTTCGATGCAACCAAAGCAGCGGCTGGTAAAGAAGTCCATATGGCCAAATGTGATAAATGCCACTCAAAAAGTGGCGGCGACCCATTCGACGAGGCATCTATTCTTGCTGGACAGCAAAAAGGCTACATTCTGCGCTCTATGAACGAGTACAAAAACGGCCAACGTGACGGTGACAAAGGCATGGTAGACGCCATCAAGGCCTTGAGTGCCGATGATATCTCTGCCGTTGTTGAGTTTTATGCAAGCCATCAATAAATGAGGAATAACCAGCCGTGACAAACTCCAACAAGCCGAGCAGTACAGTCTGGCGTAAATTGCTATGGGGCATACCCCTTGGTGGGTTTATTGCTTTTGTCTTAGGTATCGGGGCAATGGCATCCTTCCATTGGACTATGGACTATACCAATAGGAATCAATTTTGTTACGGGTGCCATATTGGTATGGATACCATTGTTGAAGAATACCAAGCCTCGGTACACTTCAAAAACACAAAAGGCGTGGTGGCCGCAACTTGCAGCGACTGCCACGTCCCGCGTGAATTCATCCCAAAAATGATGCTGAAAATTGGTGCGACGGCTGATATTTTCCATATGATGCGCGGTACTATCACACTGGAAAATTTTGAAGCTGAACACCGTCCTCGACTGGCAAAGAAAGTCACTGAAGAATACAAAGCCAATGATTCCAAACAGTGCCGCTACTGTCATGATGTGGATAATATGGATTTTGAGAACCAGTCGCGTAATGCCAGCCGCCGTCACCAAACTATGGCGGACAGAGGACAAACTTGCTTAGACTGCCATGCTGGAATCGCCCATGAACTTCCTAAGCCAGTAACCAAAGAAGCCGCTGCAGAATAAGGCTGATGCTCATCAAATAGTTAAATAGCTAACATTTTTTTGGTGCCCGCATTGCGGCTCGTATACCAGTACGCTACCGTGAAGATATCTATTTAGTAGCATAACAGGGACTTTCATGCGTCGTGTTGTATTCAATCAAAAAGGTGGGGTGGGAAAATCCAGTATTACATCCAACCTTGCCGCCATCAGTGCCGCAAAAGGCTATAAAACACTTCTGATCGACTTAGATGTTCAGGGCAATAGTAGTCATTACCTCGGCTTTGATATCAATGTCGACAACAGCAAGAATATCGCTGAACTACTCAACCAAACAGTCGGTTGGTTCTCAGTTTCCACGCCTATCAAGTCCTACCCTCAACCGACGGCATTCGAAAATTTAGATATTATTCCTTCCAGCCCCAAGCTGGAAAAAATCGAATCGGAGCTGGAACGCCGCTACAAAATTTACAAGCTGCGCGATGCCCTCGACGAATTGGAAAAGGAATATGACCGTATTTATATTGATACGCCACCGAATTTGAATTTCTTCAGCAAGGCAGCATTAATTGGTGCCCATAAGCTATTGATCCCTTTTGACTGTGACAGCTTCTCGCAACAAGCTTTGATGACCTTGCTCAACAACGTGTCTGAACTACGCGACGACCATAATCCCAAACTTGAGGTCGAAGGCGTTATTGTCAATATGTTCAATGCTCAAGCGAAGTTCCCGGCAAAAATCATTGAAGATCTGAAAGACATCGGTTTACCAATTCTTGAGCCTTACCTACCGTTGTCGATAAAAATGAAAGAATCCCATTACCACCAACAGCCGCTAATTCACTTGTTGCCGAACCATAAACTCAGCCAGTCATTTATTGACCTATTTGCCACACTAGAGCATACAGAAACGGCAACAGTCAGTTAAGTACTCTTTTTTATTGGATAATATGGAATTTAAGCCAGCATTCGTCACTGCACTGACATGCTGGCTTAGCTTTATCAATAACCAATCGCTGATAGACCCCACAGAATAAAAAGTGATTGAAATCACACTTTTATTCGCCTTGGCGGCGAGAAATAATCCGCCGCGCTCAAACCATAAGCAAACAGTCACCATAAATTAAAAAAGCCAACTCAAATGCTTGCACGAGGGATCATCAGTCGCTAATATGCTCCTCGTTCTCTGAGGGAACACAGTACGACCGTAGCTCAGCTGGTTAGAGCACCACCTTGACATGGTGGGGGTCGGTGGTTCGAGTCCACTCGGTCGTACCAATTTCTAGTTTAAATCTAGAACACAATATGCGTCTGTAGCTCAGCTGGTTAGAGTACTACCTTGACATGGTAGGGGTCGGTGGTTCGARTCCACTCAGACGCACCATCTTCTTTTGAAGATACAGTACGACCGTAGCTCAGCTGGTTAGAGCACCACCTTGACATGGTGGGGGTCGGTGGTTCGAGTCCACTCGGTCGTACCAACTTCTTACTTAACCTGATAAGAAGTACAAAATTTGGGTCCGTAGCTCAGTTGGTTAGAGTACTACCTTGACATGGTAGGGGTCGGCGATTCGAGTTCGCCCGGACCCACCAAATTCCAGTAAACGCACTACCTCTTTGAGGCTCCCAAGCGTTTATTCGGGCGATTAGCTCAGTTGGGAGAGCACCTCCCTTACAAGGAGGGGGTCACTGGTTCGAGCCCGGTATCGCCCACCATTTCTTTTCGTAAGAAGCAAAAGCCTGCTCATTGAGCAGGCTTTTTTGCGTTTATTCCCCGTACGACTTCTCATTTCTTTCAATTACTCCCGCAGCATATTAGTGCGTTTACATTCTTGTGATTTAACACCATTTTTCACCACCAATTCAGTATTACCTTTCAGTAAAAGAACAAATCCATAGAACCATAATCTTTAGGATTCAAAAACATAGATACATTTCACTAATTAATAAATCACTAACATGGAGTCGTTAACATATGAGTGATATAAGTACGCAGCAGCCTACCAAGAAAAAGTTAAGCTTTCCTTCTGCCTATACCGTGTTGTTTGCTGTTGCAGCCATCGTTGCCCTTTTGACTTGGGTGGTCGATGCCGGTGTCTATAACAAGCTTTCTTACCAAGGCGATAGTTTTACTATCACCTACGCTGATGGCACGACGTCCAGCCTACCTGCAACCCAAGACAGTCTTGATAGTGTTGGTATCAAAGCAGATCTAGAAAAGTTTGTTAATGGTGATATCTACAAACCCGTCGGGATCCCCAACTCCTATACCGAGGTTGAGCCTAACCCCCAAGGGATAATGGAGCTGTTCCAATCCCCTATCCAAGGCATGTACCAATCTATCGATGTGGTGTTTTTTGTACTGGTTATTGGTGGCTTTATCGGTATCGTCAACCACTCTGGTGCCTTTGGAGCGGGTATAAACCGCTTATCACATATCATGACAGGCAGGGAAACCTGGTTAATCGTCATTGTAACCGCGCTCATCGCGTTGGGCGGTACGAGCTTTGGCATGGCTGAAGAAACCATTGCCTTCTATCCAATTCTGGTGCCGATCTTCATTGCTGCGGGTTACGACGCCATTGTTGCCCTTGCTGCTATTTATCTCGGCTCTTCTATTGGTACCATGTGTTCTACTGTTAACCCATTTTCGACAATTATTGCATCGAATGCTGCGGGTATTAACTGGACACTGGGACTAAACTCACGCTTGGCCCTACTGATCATCGGTACGCTCACCTGTATGCTTTATATCATCCGCTACGCCAAACGGGTTAAAGCGGATCCGAGCCAATCTCTAATTTACAGCCAAAAGAAAGAAATCGAAGCGCGTTTCCTAAAGAACCTCTCAACCAGCGAGCAAGGCAATAAACTTGAAAAGCATCATTCACTGATCCTCGTTCTGTTTGCCATGACATTTTTGGTCATGGTCTATGGCGTATCTTCACTCGGTTGGTGGTTTGAAGAGATGACAACCCTGTTCTTTGTCTCAGCCATCATTATCGCGTTAGTCGATCGCATTCCCGAAAAAGAATTTGTCCGTGAGTTTATCCAGGGCGCGAATGATTTGCTTGGGGTTGCTCTGATCATTGCTATCGCAAGAGGCGTCACCGTACTGATGGACGGCGGTATGATCAGCGATACTATTCTCCACGCCAGTGCATCCATGGTTGATGGAATGGATAAAGGACTGTTCATCGTTGTGATGATGTTCCTTTTCGCCGGCGTGTCTTTCTTTGTCCCCTCCTCATCCGGCCTCGCGGTTCTCTCTATGCCTATCATGGCACCGCTGGCAGATGTCGTAGGCATCCCGCGCGACAACATTGTGAGTGCCTACCAATTTGGTATGGGACTGATGGCCTTTATCACTCCGACAGGATTAGTGCTTGCCTCGCTAGCCATGGTGAATGTGACCTTTGATAAGTGGCTCAAATTTGTCATTCCACTACTCGGGCTCCTGATTTCTCTCTCTGCCTGTACTCTGCTAATTAGCGTTTATATATAGTACAAATGTAGATACGTTTCCTACCGTACAAATCACAGCCTGCACCTTTTGCAGGCTGTTATTGTTAAACTTCCAACGCTTAATTCTCATTACTTAGCGCGCTCAATATGCAAGCTAAATCACTGAACGAATTACCTTTAATCGACTAGAATAGATATACCTTCCAGCAATTCATCACTTAATGCGTTGTTCTTACCAAAAGGAATTAGGTTAACAATGAATCATATTCTAGACGTTACCACCTCACTGCTGGCTTCTACTTACCGTTGCTGGCACGGTACAGTGGCAGACAAAATAACCGAGCAACCGGAGCAAACACTCATTTTGTTCGATCAAGAGAGTAATGCTGAATGCCGGCAAGTACGTGAAGTGCTAACCCAGCTGAACTTGGATATTCTCATCGTCCCCTGCCCTAAAGGCGGTAAAAATATTGCTTCGCTACAATCCAAATACGGAGAAGCAGGAGGGATCCAGCCACCTGTTTTTGTCGATAACAACCAATCTAAAGCCATGTTTGGTGCGAAAGCCATCCTTAAGTACCTTAACCAATATTATGGTCCGGTAAGTGTATCGACGTCCCTACTTGGTAAAGTCACCAACCAAGTGAGTTCAACACTAGCATCTACCGTTCGATTAAATTCAGGTACGCTTGCCCAACCTTCCAACCAACCTGAGCTTCCTTTGATTTTATACAGCTTCGAGTCGAGCCCGTTTGCGAGGCTGGTGCGTGAAAAGCTGTGTGAAATGGAATTAACCTATATTTTGATCAATCTTGGCAAGCAACAGATTTCAGATATGGGGCCCGCGAACATGCGGTGGAGCCTGAAGCCCTATCAACCATTGCCCAATACCAAGCGAGAAGCCTTCTTCAAGCAATACGGTAATGTTCAGGTGCCTTTCTTGATGGATCCCAACACCAATACTGCAATGTTCGAATCAAAAGATATTGCGACCTACTTAGAACAAACTTACCTCAGAGTAGAATAAGAATAAAAATAAAGCCGTGTTTATAGCAAAACACGGCTTTATTTTTAAGGAAGCAGCTTTTACCGCTGGGAGGATCATTGCAGATCAAATCGATCGGCATTCATCACTTTGGTCCACACATTGACAAAGTCATTAACAAACATCTCTTTACCGTCATCAGAGGCATACACTTCGGCTACCGCCCTGAGCTCTGAGTTAGAGCCGAAAATGAGATCAACGGTAGTCGCAGACCACTTCTTATCGCCACTTTGACGATCATGGCCTTCATAAATACCCTCTTCTTCAGACTTGCTCCATTTGGTCGACATATCCAGCAAATTAACAAAGAAGTCGTTGCTCAAGGTGCCAGGATTGTCGGTTAGGACCCCATGCTGACTACCGCCAGTATTGGCATCAAGCACCCGCATACCGCCTATCAATGCGGTCATTTCTGGTACAGATAAATCAAGCAAGCTGGCTTGGTTCACCAAGGCTTCGGCTGGGCCATAGTAATTGCCTTCACTAAAGTAATTCCTAAACCCGTCCGATTTAGGCTCTAGTACCGCAAAAGACGCTATATCAGTTTGCTCTTGACTGGCATCACCACGGCCAGGCGTAAATAGTACTTCCACTTCATAGCCCGCTTTTTTCGCAGCCTCTTCAACCGCCATTGAACCAGCAAGGACAATCAAGTCAGCCATGGAGACCTGTGCCCCACCCGCTTCATTGAATTCACTCTGCACTTTCTCTAACGCAGCGAGTACTTTGCCAAGCTCTTCTGGATTATTCACCGCCCAGTCTTTTTGAGGTTCAAGGCGAATCCTTGCGCCATTGGCACCACCGCGCATATCGCTGGCACGGTAAGTAGAAGCTGACGCCCACGCCGTTCTAATCATCTCAGGTCCCGTAAGGCCTACATCCATGATCGCTTTTTTCAGGTTGGCTATATCACTATCACCGATAGCAGGCGATGTTGCTTCTGGGATTGGGTCTTGCCACAGCAAGACTTCTTCAGGCACTTCACTGCCGAGGTAACGCACTTTAGGCCCCATATCGCGGTGAGTTAATTTGAACCACGCTTTGGCAAACGCCTTGTCAAATTCATCAGGGTTATCACGGAAGCGCTGGGTGATTTTCAAAAACTCAGGATCTTTTTTCAATGCCAAGTCTGTCGTAAACATAATTGGCGCGTGGCGCTTGTCTGCGATATGCGCATCAGGGACGAGATTGGCGGCGTTCTCATCCGTTGGGATCCACTGCGTGGCCCCTGCCGGGCTTTTCACCTGTTTCCACTCAAACTTAAGTAGATTATCCAAATAGAGAATTGACCACGCTGTCGGTGTTGAGGTCCATGCCCCTTCTAGGCCGCTGGTAATGGTATCTTCGGCATTCCCTTTACCGCACTTGTTCATCCAACCCAAGCCTTGCTCTTCAATAGGCGCAGCTCCGGGTTCTGGGCCAACACAGTCTTTCGGTGGTTTGGCGCCGTGGGCTTTACCTAGGGTGTGGCCGCCCGCAACCAGTGCAACAATTTCTTCATCATTCATAGCCATACGGCCAAAGGAGAGCCGCATGTCTTTTGCCGCATCCAACGGGTCATGGTTCCCTCCCGGTCCCTCAGGGTTTACATAGATCAACCCCATTTGTATGGCGGCCAAGTCACCTTGTAATTTTCCATCGTCTGTCCGGCGCTCATCAGCTAAGAATGTTTTCTCTGGTCCCCAATAGACTAAATCAGGCTCCCAGTCATCCGTTCGGCCACCAGCAAAGCCAAACGTTTTGAAGCCCATCGACTCCAATGCCACATTCCCGGTTAAAATCATCAAATCAGCCCACGACAAGGCCCGACCATACTTCTGTTTAACTGGCCATAATAGCCGTTTGGCTTTATCTAAGTTGGCGTTATCAGGCCAGCTGTTTAACGGGTCAAAACGCATTTGGCCGCCATCAGCACCACCACGTCCATCACCAACCCGATAGGTACCAGCACTGTGCCACGCCATCCGGATCATAAATGGCCCGTAATGACTAAAATCTGCGGGCCACCAATCTTGCGAAGTCGTGAGCACCGCCTCGATGTCCTTTTTCACTTGAGCAAGATCTAACGTTTTAAAGGCTTCGGCGTAACTGAAATCGTTACCATAAGGGTTAGAGCGGGTGTCATGGTCACGAAGTGCGCTCAAGTTGAGTTGCTCTGGCCACCAAAACTGGTTGGGTTTTGCTTCTCCAGCAAACACTGAGGCTGGCTGTGTAACTAAAATGGCAGATAAGATTGCTGAAGCAAGCATAGTTCGTGAATGCGTTTTCATTATTAGATCCCTTTCCGCGAGCTCTAAGAGCAGTAACTCTAGATTAGGAGTGCTGGTTTGAAAACGACATTGGGAATTTCCGAACACTGTTATCAGAAAAAATGATTGACAAGAATCAACCGATTAATCCTGATAAATCAGCTATTAAGCAATGATGATTTACAAATGTTAGCTAGGGCTTCAATGCTCGACAGGCAGGTATAATTCGGTCGAAAAACAAAAGCGATCCTTCTGTGCGGGCTGGGTTCATTTAAATGAATAACAGACAGCTGGCCATTGGCAGCAATCAACTGTTCTTTGGCCATTGCCGGGATCAACGTCGTTCCCAGATTCCCCTGCACCATCTGGATAAGGGTATTCAAACTGGTAGCGCCAAATCCATGGTTGGCACGCTGCTCTGTCAGTTTACACACATCCAGCGCATGATCTTTGAGACAATGCCCCTCTTTAAGCAGCATTAAACGAGTTTGAGTCACTTCATCACTGGTAATTTCGGTTTGCTGTGAGTGCAACGTGCCTTTAAGAGTGACCCAATAGAAATCTTCCTGCCAAAACTCCAAGCTCAGTAGTCCTTCGCAGGGATAGGGTAAAGCCAAAATGGCAGTGTCGATTTCACCGCTTCTGACCATATCCACCAATTGTTGGGATTGCTCTTCAACCACGTTAATTTGCGCTAATGGGAAGCGTTCATTGAGATAAGGAAAGATCCGAGGCAGTAAATAGGGTGCAATCGTCGGAATAACACCAAGACTCAAAGGAAAACTGAGCGGCGCACTTTGGCTACCTGCCAAATGTTCCAAATCCTCAACTTGTAACAGAATATCTTTTGCCCGCTTCAACACCTCACGGCCAATTGGCGTCACCAAAACTTGCTTATTATTACGCTCAAAGATTTGCAGCCCGAGCTGCTTTTCCAACTCACTCAAAGCCGCACTAAGGGCGGACTGACTCACAAAACAGAGATCCGCGGCTTTCTTAAAATGTAAGGTTCTTTCTACGGCAAGTGCATAGCTCAGCTGCTTGATAGATATCATTCGGCCTCAAAATCAGTACAGTCGACCCAAAAGACGCCAAAGCTCGGATTCAAACCTAAATATCGCTGAACCCGTACCTTGGCGTTAATTGGGATTAAGTATAGACAGTGAGTTAGGGCAAACTGTGTTGGTTATTGCGCCTTCTTGATCTTTTTCTCTGTCATCGGTTGCTCTGTTTTCTCTTCATTTTTGCTTTTCGGAGTAAACTCGACGACATGCTGGGTTTCTGCAGGGAAGGTCGTCCCAAAAAACTTGCCACCACGATCGATGCTCAAGTTATCGCAGTAGATGCTGCCTGATACGATGCCTTTGTCTAAAATTTCTATGGCATTAGCATGGCAGGTACCTTCCACTTGACCGTTAACGATGATCTTATCAGCCCACACCTCTCCTTTAATTCGGCCTGTGCGGCTTACAACCAGGCTTTTTTCCAGCTTCATTGTGCCATCAATAATTCCGTCAACCTGCATATCACAACTTAGCTTGAGTTCGCCTTTGATGTCACACCCCGCTGCGATGACAGTTGTAGTTGTTTGCTGACTTGCTGCTCCACTTTCTTTATTAAAGATGCCCATTGAATATTTCTCTCTTCTTCAAAAATGTGTTCAAAATTATCCAAGCTCCAATCAACGAACGGCCGAGGATTCAATGCCCGCCCAACGAAGCGTACTTCGTAATGCAAATGTGGCCCGGATGACAAACCTGAATTACCGGAATACGCAATAAGATCGCCTTTATTAACGAAGTCACCGGACTTCACAGCAAATTTTTGTAGGTGTGAATAGGATGAAGAAAAACCAAATGTATGCTGAAGGCGAAGAAAATTGCCTGAACCTTCATTACTAGGACGTATTGTTTCAACGACGCCGTCAGCTGGAGCATAAATAGGCGTGCCAGTATTAACCGCAAAGTCCAGCCCGCGGTGCAAGGTTCTACGTCCCGTTACAGGGTGCGTCCGATAACCATACTGGGAAGACTGCCTCACATCTCCCACCGGTGACCCATTAGGCAAGCCCTCAAGGATGGTAACCCGAACTGCTGAATTAATGGCTGCAACATCCAAACGCTGTTCAATCGCTTTGGCTTCACCCGTAATATCGACTCCAAGCAATGTTTCCAGCTCATGGAGTCTGTCCGATACCCCACTCAATCGATTTTCACGAGCATCCAAATCCGCCTCGAGATCAAATTTTAACGAGTTCAGCTGCTCAAGCTCTTCAGTCAATGATGATGACTGGGCTTCCAATTCCATTTGTTTATATTTCGCATCATCAGCTTCAGTTTTTAAGTACACCATCCAACCAACAGCTGTAACAGTTATTGTTATGGCTGAAATTGCTAGCCAACGCAGGTTACGTTGGGCTTTATTGCTGAGCTGAAAATGTTTGGATCCGTGTATCGATGAAACCGATATCGTGATTTGTTCCTTCATAGAGATACCGCTATTGATACATCACCTACTTTGTAAGCGACCAAGGTTCAATTTTTATTAAGCGAGTCAGTTCAAATTCTTCAAATTAACATTCAAGCTATTTATTGTTAGTATGCAATTAGCTGTTGTTAAAGCATTTTTGCTTACCAATTTTTAACAGCCCATACTGACAGTTTGCTTACTAGGGACAGTAACAGATGATAACAATCAAGGCATTTTTTCGGCGTAAACCTTGGATACTCTCCGCATTTATTTTGCTCGGAATCAGTCTCTGGTTGTTCAGTGGCTACCAACCCTCCTCCTCTGATACCGCTGAATTCCAAGGCGCGACAGACACGTCATCTACTCCACCACCCTTGGCCAAAGTGGTCATCGAGCAGTTTTCGGTACAACCGATAACACGCACACTTTCCCTGTATGGGCGTACCGCTCCTAACCGTAAAGCGACCCTTGGTGCAGAAGTCGCTGGAAAAGTTGAAAGTTTGTTAGTACGTAAAGGGCAGCACGTTAAAACGGGCCAACCGCTAGTCCAACTCGATAAGGCTGACCGCGAGCTTCAACTTGCTCGTGCCAATGCCATTCTCAAAGTCAGAAATCAGGAATTTAATGCTTCAAAATCACTGAAAAATCGTGGCCTGCAGGGTGAGGTGGCTTTCAGTCAGGCCGAAGCCAACCTTATTGAAGCCAAAGCACAACTCAGAAGCTTGGAACTGGCATTAGCCAATACCGAAATCTACGCCCCTTTCGACGGCGTTATCGAGCTCCTCCATATTGAAAAAGGTGACTACTTAGGTGTCGGTGATCCCATCATTTCTATTGTTGATTTAGACCCACTGGTGATCAGCGCTGATGTCAGCGAGCGTCATATCGACAAGGTCTACAATAACCAACAAGCCGAAGTCAGCTTAGTCACTGGGGTGGTTGCAACCGGTACCCTCAGCTTTCGAGGCGCCGTTGCCAACGAGGCAACCAATACTTACCCAATCGAAGTGGAAATCAGTAACCCTGACATGACGCTGACGGCGGGCACCAGTGCCAATCTCGAATTAAACTTAACAACCGAACCTGCGATAAAAATCACCCCTTCCATGCTGGCGCTGGATGAAGCTGGTAATTTGGGGATTAAAACCTTAGCAGCTGACGATACTGTACATTTCGTGCCTATCTCAATCGTCAAAGTTGAACCTGATGGTGTCTGGCTAGGCGGTACTGAGAATACCGTAGAGGTCATCACTACAGGCCAAGGTTTTGTTAGGGACGGTGACACTGTCATACCTGTTCGCCGAAATTCAGCCGATCTTGGTGGGAGTGAGTAATGTTTGCCATTATAGATGCGGCGATAAACCGCTCACGTACCATGCTCACCTTGCTGGTTTTGATCTTATTGGCAGGGGTCATCACCTATCGGATCATTCCTAAAGAGTCTAACCCGGACATCACAATTCCGGTTATTTACGTCTCTGTAGGTCATCAGGGGATCAGCCCAATTGATGCCGAGCGCTTACTCGTAAGACCGCTGGAAAAAGAGCTGCGCTCAATCGAAGGGGTCAAGGAAATGAGCGCCGTTGCGTCTGAAGGCCATGCCTCTGTAACCCTTGAATTTATTGTTGGCTCAGATATCAATGTCGCCCTGACAGATGTTCGCGAGGCGGTTGATCTCGCCAAAACCAAACTGCCCGACGATGCCGATGAACCAACTGTGCATGAAGTGACTCTTGCCAGTTATGAGCCGGTATTGTCACTGGTGCTCTACGGCACCGTGCCTGAACGGACCACGATTCAGATCGCCCGTGAGCTGCAGGATAAGCTAGAAAGCTTTAAACAAGTGCTTGAGGTGGATATTGCCGGTGATCGGGAAGACGTCGTCGAAGTGATTGTCGAACCGCTATTGATGGAGAGCTACGGCCTTGATCAAGAAGATGTCTTTAACTTGGTTGCCCGTAATAACCGCGTGGTGGCCGCTGGATTTGTCGATACCGGTTATGGCCGCTTTTCAGTCAAGGTACCTTCGGTATTCGACTCGCTGAAAGATATCCTTGAACTGCCGATAAAGGTAGATGGCAACAAAGTTGTCACCTTCAGCGACGTCGCTACAATCCGCCGTGCTTACCGGGATCCTGACAGCTTTGCCCGCCTTAACGGCGATACCGCTGTTGTACTCGATGTCAAAAAGCGCGCAGGCGAAAATATCATCGAGACTGTCGATATCGTCAAGGCGGTTGTCGAACAAGCACAAAAATTAGATGAATGGCCTGACAACCTGTTGGTAGAGTACACCCTCGATCAATCTGAAGATGTAAATACCATGCTCAACGATCTTCAGAACAACATTTTGTCGGCCATTATCTTGGTCGTCATTGTGATACTAGCCATTCTGGGTACCCGTACCGCCTTCTTGGTCGGTGTCTCAATTCCCGGCGCTTTCCTTACCGGTTTATTAGTACTGGCAATCAGTGGCGTCACGGTTAACATGATCGTTCTTTTCGCCCTCATTATGGCTGTCGGTATGCTGGTAGACGGTGCTATTGTCGTCACCGAATATGCTGATCGCAAAATGCAGGAAGGAACCGGACGCCGGCAAGCTTACCGGGAAGCTGCCAAGCGAATGGCGTGGCCCATTACAGCCTCAACCGCGACTACCCTCGCCGCTTTTGCGCCCTTGCTTTTTTGGCCGGATACTACCGGTGAGTTCATGCGCTACCTTCCCCTGACACTGATTGCGACCTTGTCAGCATCACTACTGATGGCGCTGCTATTTGTCCCAGTTTTGGGTAGTGTCATCGGCAAACCCCAGTACACCACAAAGGCTGAACAACAACGTAAAATCGCCATGGAAAAAGGCGACTTCAGCCAAGCTCGGGGAGTCACCAAGCTTTACCTTAAAACCTTATCGATCGCCATTAAACACCCACTGAAAATTCTGGTCTCCGCCTTCATCTTTGCCATTTTGGTCGGGGTGGCTTACAGCAAAGCCGGGCTGGGCGTGGTGTTCTTCCCCGAGGTCGATCCCCCTCACTTTACCATCAAAGCCCGCTCCCACGGTGACTTGTCTATCTATGAAAAAGATATACTGATGAGCCAGATAGAACAGCGAATTATCGGGACTGAAGGGATTAAAAGTGTCTATACCCGCACGGGTGGCAGTAATGAAATCGGCCAGATCCAGCTCAACCCGATGGATTGGCAAGACCGCCGCCCCATCAAAGACATTATTGCTGAGATGCGGGAAAAAACAGCCGATATTGCCGGTATAGAACTGGAATTCAAGTTTCCGCAGGCCGGTCCGCCTAGCGCACATGATGTCGTCATTGAGGTATCGGGTAACAACACCGAAGACATGAATGACGCCGTTCGCCAAGTCCGTTACTGGCTAGAATCGCACCAAGCTTTCACCAATATTTCTGATTCAGCAGATAAAGAGGGCATCGATTGGGAAATCAATATCAATCGTGATGATGCCGCTCGCTTTGGCGGAGATGCAACCTTGGTGGGCAATACCGTTCAGTTTGTCACTAACGGGCTCAAGATCGGGGACTTCCTGCCTGATGATACCGATGAAGAAGTCGATATTCTGGTTCGATACCCAGAAGACAAACGTGACTTTGGCCGCTTTGATGAACTGAGGGTCAAAACACAATACGGCATGGTTCCGATCACCAACTTTGCCAGTATTACCCCCTCTCCGAAGCAAGGCACCATTAACCGCCTTGATGGCAAGCGGGTAATCGAAGTCATGGCAGATATGGCAACTGGCTACAACCTGAGCTTACAGCTACCTGTAATTAACTCGGCTATCGCTGAAATGCCCCTCGCTAAGGGGACACAGGTCATCGTTAGGGGCCAGAATGAAGATCAGGAGAAGTCTTCTAACTTCTTACAGAACGCATTTTTAGTCGCCCTCGCTGTAATGGGGCTCATTTTAGTGACCCAGTTCAACAGCTTTTATCAAGCGCTACTAATACTAAGCGCCGTGCTCTTCTCTACTGTTGGTGTCTTCCTGGGGCTACTGATTTTCCAGCGTCCCTTTGGCATCATCATGTCTGGGATCGGGGTGATATCTTTAGCTGGTATCGTGGTCAACAACAATATCGTATTGATTGACACCTATAACCAGCTACGTCATAGCGGGTTGGATAAAATCACCGCTATCATGCACACCGGCGCGCAACGTTTGCGCCCGGTTATGCTAACGACAATTACCACCATTTTGGGCCTGTTGCCGATGGTGTTGGAAATGAATATTGACTTGATCAACCGATTGGTCGAGTTTGGTGCGCCGAGTACCCAGTGGTGGTCACAACTAGCAACCGCTGTCTCTGGGGGGCTCGCTTTTGCAACCTTGCTGACATTGATCCTAACCCCGTGCCTACTTATGCTCGGGAGGGATCATAAACAACGGTTAGATGAGCGCGACTCAACACCATTCCATAATGACACCCAACCGCAAATAGCCGATCCTGTGGATGTGGTTGATAAACAACTGCAAAAAGTGTTCTCTGCACCGACAACAAATGCATCAAGTGCAACGTCCGGAGAATTAGACAGGAAGAGTTAAGCCATCACTGATCGTGAGTGAGCAGAAAGCCGCCGATTTGGCGGCTTTCGAGTGAAACCGCTAACCTAATGCCCATTTAATCACGACTGCAAGCAAGCTTATGGCCAAGATGCCGCCAAGATAAAGCACCACAAACCATAACCATCTTTTGAAACAAGGATTGATCATTAATGATACCCCTCATCCTCTTTCAATTTGCCTCTGAAGACCCAGTATGAATACGCCGTATAGGCAATGATCAACGGCAGTAGGAAAACCGCTCCGCTGAGCAAGAATTTCAAACTGGTATCCGGTGCTGCAGCATCGGCATAAGTAATGGCATGGGGAACAATGTAGGGATAAGTGCTCACACCAAAGCCTAAGAAGGCCAAAAAGAACAAGCCAAGCACCACCAAGTAGGCCTGTACGGGCTTATGTTCCATTAAGTCTTTGAACAATAGATAAACAAGGAAAGCAGAGCAGCCCGGTATTAATAAAAACAGCAGTGCCTGCGGGAAGGTAAACCAACGATCAGCGATGACCTCGTTACCAAGAGGCAGCCATAGGCTGAGGATCCCAACCATCACAACCATGGTCAACGCACAGCGCTTGGCAATGACGTAAAATCGCTGGTACATACCGTGTGGCATTTTTATAAGCAGCCAACATGCCCCCAACAACGTATATGCCGCAATGGTGACAAACCCACAATACACGCTAAACGGTGTGAACCAATCGAACCAGCCACCGCTATATGCACGCCCTGTAACTTCCACACCCTGAAGCAAGGTTCCAAGGATCATCCCTTGCGTAAAAGTAGCAATCAGCGAACCAAGGAAAAACGAACTGTCCCATAAAAACTGACCACGCTTGGTCCTGAAGCGGTATTCAAAGGCAACTCCCCTAAAAATCAAACCAAGCAACATCATGATGATAAGCGCATACAATGCAGGCATTGCCACCGCATAAGCCAAAGGAAATACCGCAAACAGTCCTCCACCACCCAGGACAAGCCAGGTTTCATTGCCATCCCACACAGGCGCGATACTGTTCATCATCAAATCCCGCTCTTTGGTGGACTCCGCGGAGATAAACAGAATACCAATACCGAGGTCGAAACCATCAAGGATGACATAAGCAAAAACGGCAAATGCAATGAGGATGTACCAAATTAATGCGTAATCCATAACCGATTCCTCACATACTTAATTTATTAGAAGCAGCCAAGGACTGTTTTTCTTTGTCTTCCTCACCAACATCAGGAAGGCTAGTCGTTGGGGGCAATACATACTTCGTTGGTGGCTTCCTCATTAAGCGTAACAAGTAGAAAATACCGGCACCGAAAACGGAGAAATAGACCACCACAAAAGCAGCAACAGAAACACTAACCGCAGCGGCATTCACAGGTGAGATAGAGTCGGCGGTTCGGAGCAAGCCATATACGGTAAAAGGTTGTCGCCCGACTTCGGTGGTGATCCAGCCGCACAGTAGTGCGATAAATCCCGTCGGTGCCATTGCGACACAGCAACGATGAAACACGGTGTGGTGATAAAGCTCTCCTTTCTTGCGTAGCCATAGGCTGAACAGCCCTATTGCTAGCATCATAAAGCCCAATCCAACCATAATTCTAAAACTCCAGAATACAATGGCTACGGGCGGGTGCTCATCGTCCGGAAAGGCATCCAACCCTTTAACTTCACCATTCCATTCATGGGTTAGGATCACGCTACCGAGGTGAGGGATAGCAACCTTGTAATCAACTTGTTTGGTTTCATCGTTAGGTAGCCCAAACAAAATCAACGGCGCACCTTGCTGAGTTTCATAGTGGCCTTCCATCGCTGCGACTTTGGCCGGCTGGTGTTCGAACGTGTTAAGGCCATGGAGATCGCCCACGACTATTTGAATCGGCGTGACGATAGCTGCCATCCAAAGCGCCATCGAAAACATGGTTCTGGCTAAGTGGTTATTTTGGGATTTGAGCAAGTGATAAGCGCCTACCCCACCGACAACGAAAGCGGTCGTCAGGAATGCAGCAAGGACCATGTGTACAAGGCGATATGGGAAAGAGGGGTTGAACACCACAGCCCACCAATCTTCGGGAATAAACTGCCCCAGTTCATTCATTGAATACCCAGCAGGTGTTTGCATCCAGCTATTGACCGAGAGGATCCAAAACGCCGACATCAATGTCCCGATTGCAACAATCACTGTCGCCATAAAGTGCAGATTCTTACCAACCCGATTCATCCCGAAAAGCATGACGCCCAAGAAGCCCGCTTCTAGAAAAAACGCCGTAAACACTTCGTAGCCCATCAAAGGACCAAGTACTGGTCCGGTTTTGTCAGAAAAGACACTCCAGTTAGTCCCGAATTGGTAACTCATGACGATACCGCTAACGACGCCCATACCGAAACTGATGGCGAAGATCTTTATCCAGTACTGGTAAAGCTCGATATATTTATGTTTTCCCGTCTTGAGATACAGCCCTTCAAGCACCGCCAAGTAGCTGGCTAGCCCAATCGTGAATGCCGGAAAAATAATGTGGAATGAGACTGTAAAAGCAAACTGGAATCTAGCAAGATCAACCGCGAGTTCATTCATGGTTTCTCCTTAGTACCTAATCTACCAAGCCTTTCATTAAGTAGGGATGGCTATGGTAATAACGAAACTACTAGCACATGTTTTACGCGTTGCTTAACAGTATGGTTCATCTTGCTCGGTACGTAATAACTCAAGCTAGACAATCGACAAAAATCATGGGTTCCTGATAGCTAACGGACACCCCTTCTTCGATCAAGTCGTCAATAACGTCATCTGCCATTTCAACAAACGACTCACTGAGTAAATCGCAAATCGCTTCGCCACCATGGGTAATGGCAAGCGCGGAAAACCACAATTTCAACTGGATGGATCGTTGGGCCAATTTGCGAAACAACCCGTCACAATCCGTTCGGGCAATATTGATGATCAACTCACACAAACTAGCGGCAAGCCCTTGCTGGCGAAATGCCTCTTTGACGTAAATAGTGTGCAAGGTCAATTCATAGAACAGCTCGGTCGACTTACGCGGATTTCGATAGTCTTCCAAGTATCGGCTAAATGTCGCCACAGCAACGATTTCACCCTGGGCATACACTTCCAAGGCAACATCGCTTGTTTCATCCGATTGACGTTTATGGGAGGCTGCCATCTGAGTCTCATCAATCACAGCTTGTACCTGATGATAGTCATCATCTAAACACTCAACCTCTTCTGTCAGTGCAGACAATGGCTTAATAGCGAGTTGCCAATCTTGCTTCGGCAACGGCGGAGTAATACCTAGCATTGCTAATTCAGCCGTATTCAGCAGCGCTAAGTTCAAGGAGTCAGAATGGATTGTTGAAGATAAATTACGTGAAGACTCCATGGTCACTTCCTTACATTTTGCAAAACCGGAGTGTACCAAAGCCTCATAAAAACAGGGGGATGCGATCGAACATCTGTGAGCAGAGTTTCACTTTGTAGGCGTAGTACCAAGCAAGAAGCCTGTAACCTGTTTGTTCTGGGTCGTTAATATAGCAAAGCCCGCTGTCAGCGGGCTTAAACACGGCGCTCAAAAGCAAAATCAAAATAGCTCTGGCCAGAAGCCTTTATTTGCGGCAATCAAATCATCAAGAACCGCCTTTGCAACAGATGCACTTGGTACCGTTTTTGAAAGTGTCATCGCTTGCCATGCTTTTTGATAAGACTGCTCATGCCATGCATCAACAATAAGTTTTT
The DNA here is from genome assembly GCF_050336935.1 of Photobacterium satsumensis. Lineage (NCBI taxonomy): Bacteria > Pseudomonadati > Pseudomonadota > Gammaproteobacteria > Vibrionales > Vibrionaceae > Photobacterium > Photobacterium satsumensis. The sequence goes on along the minus strand of NZ_JAKJSK010000007.1, from coordinate 377,407 downwards.
CAACACTCACCTGCTGCGTCATCAATGCTTTTTGGAAAGTGGGTATATGGCCAATAGATAATGGTTCTGGCCCTTTTTTTCCAACTAGGCACGGAATTTCTACCATTGCATCATTATCAAAGTTAGCTATTGCACCATGATTTGGCACGATTAGCAGCATACGCTCTTTGGTGTTGAATGCGATAGCACGCGCCAAGTCCACAATAAATACTGCATGTTCGTCCGCTTCGAAATCGGCCCCCTCAAAGGTACCCTCTGCGATCACTTTCCTCGCGGTTGCAAAAACTGTCGCTTCCCTGCCATCCATTACCTCGTTGGCGCGTGTATATTTTTTGTCGGAATGTGAAACGACGTAATCAGGGAACAAATAATACTTGAGATAGGTATTAGGGAGCGTTTCCGGATCCAGAGCTTGCACATCACGAACCTTTTGCAAGGTATCCACCCAGGAGGGTTGATTACACCAAAGGTTTTGATTATCACCTTGTTCTTCAAGCATCTTAGGAACCAAGTAACCATGCTCTTTGACGTGCCTAATCAATAACGGCATGAGATCATTACCTTCTTTGTCATGGATCTCTTTCCACCAACCGAAATGGTTTAAGCCGTAGTAGATGGCATCAAATTCCTTCGCAGATTTAAACCCTAGTATTTCAGTCAAGTGCGACTCGATACCAACAGGCATGTCACAAATATTTATAATTTGCGCATTTGGTTTGAATCGACGGCACGCCTCTGCAACGATAGCGGCAGGATTTGAGTAATTTAGCATCCATGCGTTTGGTGAGTATTTTTCCATGTAATCAATAAGCTGGATAATAGGGCCAATAGAGCGTAAACCATAGGCTAACCCGCCCGGCCCACACGTTTCTTGGCCCACTACACCATGCTTCAACGGGATTTTCTCATCTTGTTCTCGCATGGCATATTTGCCAACGCGAATATGCGCCATCACGAAGTCGATATCACTAAATGCTTCTTTTGGATCTGTGGTGTAACTAAACTCAATGTCTGGCGCCCGCTCGCGCAGTAAAATTTCACATGCTTTGGCAATTGTCTCTTGGCGCTCTGCGTCATTGTCATAGAACTTCAGTTTTTTTATTGGGAAGTGATGCTGATTGTCTAGCAGCATCATGACAATACCCGGTGTAAATGTACTGCCGCCGCCGGCTATTACTACATTATGTGTTTTCATAGTTAATCCCCACTATTTAATAACTTACGCTTTAAGTAATACTGAACATTCTTCTTTAATTTGGGAGACGGACAACCCGATAATGACTTGGATTGCATTGCCATTACGCACCACGCCAATCGCTCCCAACTGTTTGAACACGCGATCACCCGCTACAGAGTTAGGGTCGACAACCGTCACCCTAAGGCGAGTAGCACAGTTGCCAAGGGTTTCGATGTTGTCTTTACCCCCTAACGCACTAATGAACTTCGCCGCTTTTAGTTCCTCTCCTGCCCCCGTTTCCGTATGCCGAACACTCCGGTATTCCTCTTTAGTCCTTAGTTTGGTTTCATCGCCTTCTTTCTCTCGACCTGGCGTTAATACATTAAATTTGAGAATCAATGCCCTAAAAACAACGAAATAAATCACAGTAAAACCGAAGCCGATAGCGAGTTGCACCCACATGACGTATGAGTGATTAGCCCACATAGGCATCCAGTTAAGTGAAATAAATTCAATCAAGCCACCAGAGAATTGACCAGTAACACCAAACGCATATAACGTTGCTGCCAAGGTTGCGGCTAATACAGAGTGGATTGCGAATAGGTACGGAGCCACAAATAGGAAAGTGAATTCCAGCGGTTCAGTAATACCCACCAGCATCGCAGTGAGCACAGCTGGAATTAATAAGCCGAGAACAATTTTTCGCCTCTCTGGCTTTGCTGTTGTGTAGATTGCCGCTGCAATACCAATACCTCCAAATATTTTAGAGTTACCGTATAAGGCAAAGCCGCCTGCAGGGAATAGTTCAATAAGTGGTTGGGTACTTTGTGCAAATACATTTATATTGGATGCCCATGCTACGTGCACACCGCCCTCGATGGCAGCTGGTCCAAACATAAAAGGGCCATATATGAAGTGGTGCAAACCTGTTGGGATTAGGAAGCGTTCAAGGAATGTATAGACCCACACACCAAGCACACCCGATCCGACCATAGCCACCTGTGCGGCTTCTATACCCGATTGGATATGGGGCCAAACTAGGCAAGTAACGAATGCCATCCCCAACACGGCACAATAAGACACAATGACGACATATGCTGCGCCTTGGAATATACCAATATACTCAGGTAGTTTTTTATCGAAAAAGCGGTTATGTATTGCTGTCACAACAGCAGCAACAAGAATTGAACCAACAATATTAGTATCTAGTGTCTTCACGCCTGCAATCATTGCCAAGCCACTCGTACCGCCAACTTCACGAGTGAAATCCACACCGAAAAAATCAGGCCATAGAGTAAGGTACGCTCCGATAAAGTAGTTGTAGGTCATGTATGAAACAACAACGGCCATACACGCACGAGATGATGCTTTTTTTGCAAGCCCAATAGGTAAACCAATGGCGAAGAGTAATGGCATATTACGAAAGATCGTCCATCCGCCAGTTTCCAATAGCATCATGAACTTCCAAAAAAAACCTTCGGGGTCAGCCAATTCTCCAGTGAAATTCGTGTTTTTTAGAACAATGGTTAAGCCGACAAGTATTCCGGCAAACGGGAATAAAAGGACGGGGGTAAACATAGCCCCACCGAACCTCTGTATTTTACTCAACATCCTTCCTCCTAATTTCCAATGCCAATGTTTGACTCAATTAAGCTACTGGAAGAAAAGGAATAAAAAACCAGTCAAATAATGTAGCTGTGACAACAGTCATAGTTTAAAAATTCACAACACGTATATATTTAAAGGTAATTGTTAGACATGTGTCCCGATAGAAAACAAGCGCCACAGGTAGAGTGTAAGGCACTGATTTTAAATCATTAAATAGCCACCCAGCATTTAACAAAATAGAAACAGGTATAAAAGTGATCTACAAAAAAATTGCAAAGCAACTGAGAAATCGTATTAACTCAAACGAATTTGAAATTGGTGACTGCCTGCCATCAGAAATAGCATTAGCTAAAGATTATGTCGTATCACGCATGACATTGAGAAAAGCGATAGATTCATTAGTACATTCAGGGTTAATCACACGACAGCATGGCAGAGGAACATTTATAGCGAATAAAGATGTCGAATACACCTCACAGCACTTAAAAACATTCTCAGAGTCCCTTCATAACACAACGCAGCGACTACGAAGCGAAGTGCATGAATTTAGTATAAAACCAGCTCCGCTATCAATTGCCAAGAAGCTGAAAATAAAGGAAGGAAAGCCTTTATACCATATTGTCCGCGTTAGGTACCTAAACGATCAACCTATTCAAATTGAGGAAAGCTACCTTCCCGTCGCTATGTTTCCAGACCTTTCTGTACGCCACTTGGAAGGCTCAAAGTTTCATTACGTTGAGGTGGTAGCAGGGATGAAAATTAAGGGGTGTACGGAAAGTTTCACCACAATAATGCCGAATGAGAAACAGAAATCCACCTTAAAGGTATCTGGAAATACACCCTTACTTCATATTTGTTCAATAAACGAAAATGACAGTGGACAAATTTTCGACCTCTCGCTCATCGTGGTAAATTCACAACGCTACCCAATGACATACTACTTTCATCGCCATCAAGAAAGCCAGTGAACGAACGCTGTAAAACACTGCACACCCACTGCTGCACGAACATCATGTTGCTGTCGAACTGGTAGAAAACCGGTAACCGTTTCGCCCTGATGCTTTCACTTGGTACAGGGCTCTATCCGCAGCGATCAATAAAGATACCCACTCCCGGCTAAGTTGTTCAGCGCTGGCGGTAAAAATTCCCCCCATCGAAACCGTGACAGAATACTTGCCGCAACTTAATACAAAATCAGCATCTGTAATTTGCTGCTGGATACGCTTGAGAACCCGTTCACTCTCGCTTTCTCGGCATGCCAGCACCATAATGAACTCTTCTCCGCCCCAACGGACAACAACATCTTGCTGTCGTACAACCGATTTCAAGCGCTTGGCCATTTCCACCAGCACCTCATCACCAACACTATGACCATATTCGTCATTAAATCTCTTGAAATAATCAATATCGATAACCACCACTAAGCCACCATTACGGTATTCCGCGGCAGGCATTGTCTTGAGCCAATACTCCAAATAGCGCCGGTTATGCAATGTTGTCAAAGGATCTCTATTCGATTGGGTCACCAACTGGGCATTAGACTGTTCAAGAACCTGCTTATCTTTGTTCAGCATGCTATAACGTCGATACAGCCAATAGAGCAAAATGATGATCAATGCCGTTCCCAACTTAAGCATATTCTCACTGGCTTTTTTCTCAGCCAACCGTGAATTCGTTAGGGCATTTTCAGCCTTGAGCAGCTGAATCTCCTTTTCTTTGACATGCGTATCATAGCGCTCTTGAATATCAAATAACTCTTTTCTACGAATATCGAATAGGTAACTCTTACCAATCTCCGAGTATTTTTTATAGTAGTACAGCGCTTTCTGGTAATCGTCTGCACTTTCATAGATCTTTGCCAACAATTCATAAAGATAAATGATCCGGTGTTGGATCTGATTGGCCTCATATACCGACAGAGACAAGTTCGCATAATAAAGCGCCCGCTCAATTCGCTTCGAAGAATAAAATGCTTCTGACAAGCTTTCATGGCAATTCGCCACGTTGATACCGTTTCTCCCACCATAACGCCTTGCCATCGCTAAACATTTTTCAGCAGCATTCATCGCTGCGGGCTCATCGCCTTTATCTAGGTAATAGGCTGAAAGGTTTACCAATGCGATAGTCTTTATTCTAATAGAGCGGGTTTTCGCTGACAGGCTTACCGCCTTATCAACATGAAATTTTCTTTGTAGTTCATTACCCAAGTACTTGTCTATGACGCCCGCATTGATATGCAATATCGCTTCGATATAAGCATTATTAATCCCGCTTCGACCATACCGCTCAAAAGCCCGTTGGCTATATTGAGAAGCGGTCTTCCACTCTTCCATATTGATATAAACCGAAGAGATATTAGAAAGCAGCCTGGCTAATTGCTGATTATCAGAACGGGAAGAAAAGATCTCGTAGGCTTCTTGGTATTTATCCAGCGCTTCATTGTAATTTGAACGCTCAACATCAATGTTTGCCAACCACTTTAAGCTTCTTGCCAGTAATAATTGATACCCCAGATGCTCAGCACTGAGTTTTACTGACTCAAGCTTTATCTGAGCCAATGCATATTCCCTATGCTCCATCAACGTCAGTGCATCAAGAAACTGGACCTCAGCTTCCATCCAAGCTTCACCAGAACGTTGGGCGACGCTCTCTAGCTGGTCGATAAAAAATTCGGTATCAACCTCTTCTCGACCTTCAGCCTGTTCGATGTTATATCGCCCCAGCCAATACAATGCTTCCTCATTCTCGGTCACGCCATCTTCAATCCGCTGTTGCAAGTACACTGATTGCTTATCAGCGAGGTAGGGATTGTCTAAAGATAGGCTGTAGTACTTAATGAAGACATTATCTTTACTATTTACCTTGCTGAATAAATAGCATTGCTCAGAAGCAGTACTACCTGCCGCATACACCGCAGGAGAGACAATACCGCCATAGACAATGAAGAATAGCCCAACAATGAGCGCTTTAAGTGGAAAAGAAATAGGCATAGAACTACAGGTAGAAAAATTCAACGTCTTCCATAATCACGTTCCATCGAACAGTATTTTTAACAAAATTCCAGCCAGAAATACAGCAAAGTTCTGCCACTAACAAGATTAAAATGTAAACCCTTATATGCACAACTGGAATCTCTCGTTTCCCATGCGGTCACTCATGGGTATACATCACATTATCATGTGATCTCATTAACACTTTTCACTTTATGTTATCGAAAATAACTATTCGGTTTTACTGATAAGCTATCTGAATTCAATGTGGTTATAAAACAAAGATCTGAATAGCCTCGGATATTTACGCACTATTACATTCGAACCTAACGGTTAACTGAAATTAATAGAAATTTATTATTAGAGAATTATCACATTTCGTCATTGATAATTTCCTTAATCTACGACCAACCAAGCATATTTCACAGCTTGGATATAAATAATATTAAATACAAATAAATACATATAAATACAAACTCTTTAATGGAGATACGATCATGCGCATAGTTCTAGCACTCGGCGGTAATGCCCTATTGGCCCGCGGCCAAGCCCTAACAGCAGAGAACCAAAGAGAGAATATCCAAAAAGCAGCAGCCAGCATTGCAGCTATTGCCACCGATCACGAAGTGGTCATTGTTCACGGTAACGGCCCTCAGGTTGGCTTGTTGATGGAGCAAAACAGCGCCTATCAAGAATACTCTCCTGAAACGACTCCCTACCCTATGGATGTACTGGGCTCTCAAACCTGCGGCATGGTAGGTTATATGCTGCAACAAGAGCTGCGTAATATTGATGCCAATTTATCTGTTGCCACTTTGGTCACCCAAACCGAAGTCAGCAAAGATGACCCGGCGTTTGCCAACCCGACCAAGTTTGTCGGCCCGGTTTATACAGAAGGGCGCGCCAAAGAGATCATGGCTGTCAGTGACAAGGAATTCAAAGCTGACGGCGAATATTTCCGCCGTGTTGTGCCATCCCCAATGCCAAAAGCGATCATCGAGCAACAACAGATTGAAACTATGCTGACAAGCGGTAATGTCGTCATTGCTTGCGGTGGCGGTGGTGTGCCTGTGTGTCGTGTGCAAGGACGAATGGAAGGCGTAGAGTGTGTTATCGACAAAGACTTAACCGCTGAGCTTCTGGCTGAAACCATTAATGCCGATTTGTTTGTTATTCTAACCGACGGTTCGATCTACCGTAATTACGGTAAAGAAGATCAAGCCGAAATGAAAGTGGCCACACCTGAAGGGCTATCTCACTTCAACTTCCCAGCAGGTTCTATGGGACCTAAAGTGGATGCCGTGTGTCAATTCGTCAACAGCGGCCGTGGTAATGCGGCTATCGGCTCTTTGTTCGAGCTTGATAAGATCTTAACCAACGAAGCAGGCACCTTGATCAAAGCTGGCGAAGGTATCCAATACTACTAAGCCAAGCTAGCATCAAATAGCTAAAATAACTAAGCCTCTGACGTTATATACCGTCAGAGGCTTAGCTACCTATCCTATACGGCCCCCTCGATGAACTAAGCTATCGCCGCACCATACTTCTCGCATTAGCCGCAACAATAAGGCGGTTTACCAACACTTTCTTTTTCGTTGCCGACACCGATTGCAGCTCCCTAATAATTCGGTTTATCTCACCATCTAGGTACTTGGCATTTTTGGTTTTCACCATAGCCCTGATCACTTTCTCGGCATTATCCGGCAGTGGCTGCTGCATGGCCCACTTGTAGCTGTATTCACTGTTGTTGCTTACACTACTACCGCTTAAACCCACATCACTTTGCTTACTAGCGCCAATACTCACTGCTTTCGCTATAGGCTTGTTCTTTACCTTCTTTATTGGCGGCTCGGCAACATCCTGTTCGCGTCCCATCCGACGGCAATACTCTTCGGCAACAGGGCTAGAGTAATACGGTAACTCCCCCTGCTGATACAGTTTTGCTCCCAGCTCTTGAGCAATGTTAATCTTTCCTTCCAATACAAACCGGCTGGCATTGGTTGCTTTAGCCGAGGGTTTATCCAGCGTGGTGTAATAAACAAAGGCTTTTTCTTTTGCCCGGGTCAGCGCCACATATGCCAATCGCCGCTCTTCTTCTAAGTCTGCGCCCACAGTTCCAGAAGCACGATTAACATAAGGGAAAGCCTCTTTGTCCCAAAAAGGCAGGTGAACATGATGGTATTCGCACCCCTTAGCACGAAAAATCGTTGTTAGCTGGATAGCGTCTTGCCCTTCATTCTCTGAAGCACTTGTCCTTGTATTATCGCTTTTCTGACCTGATTGCTGGGTGTAATACTCGAAGTACTGCAACGCTTTTTCACAATTCTGATCCATCGCTTCCAGTACAGTTGCCACACTGTCTAGTCGCTCAACCGCTTCTTCGATTTCTGATGCAGTTGCTTCGGTTTTCCAAATCCAGCTATCTAGCCCACTTTCATTACGGTATTGCTTGTAGACCTCTGCCGCTTTAAAGCTCCCCTTGCGCAAGAATCTTTGCAGCAACTCCAATCGCTCAATCAGGTTATCCAATTTAAGTGTTGCATTCGCCTTCTCATAACGTCCAATAAACGTCAGCCACTGCGAAGGCTCCATGCCAGCCAGTTGCTCGCACAGAGGCTTCAATGATTTGTTTGGTACATAACAATGAGGAAAACACATCAGACTAAACAGCAAGCCAGACTTTTGCGCCACAGGTAGGTCAATAAAACGTGGAGTGACTAAAGTTGCCAACTCCATCAGCAATTTAACTTCTCGGCTATGGGCCAGCACTGAAGGCACAGGCATGTGATAAGGCAATTGCTTACTCAGGAAAGCCAGCTCAAACAACAAGGTTTGTGACCAGCGTCGTACTAAAATAGCCACGTCGGAAGGCTGACCGCCATCGGCGAGGTACTTGCCTATCGTATTGGCGATTTCACCAACCTGGCGAGAAGATCCACACTCAATAACTTGGGTGTCTGAGACCCCTTCCCCTGAAACAGTCAAAAACTCGCTGAAACGCTCTTTGTTATTGGCAATCAAATGGCTTGCAGCCAATGCCAAGCTATGGCCAAAACGGAACGTCTGCGACAGGGTATAAGTGGTCGCAGGGGCAAAATCTTGTTCAAAGTTGAGCATAAATTGCGGTGCACTGCCCCGCCATTTATAGATGCACTGATCAACATCTCCCACCGCCAGCAGTTGGGTTTGTGGCCCCAACAATTGTTTTAGCAGGCGGTACTGCGCAGTATTGATATCCTGAAATTCATCGACTACCACCAGCCTACAATGCTGATGAAAGTGTTCACGAATGGCATCATCACTTTCGAGTAGCTTGACTGTTTCCACCAACCAATCATCAAAAAACAACAAGCGCTGCTTTTTTCTCAGGGTCTCGAACTGCTCATAAGCGTCAATAATAAACAGATAGTCTCGGTTAATTTCAGCCAACTTGAAAACTTCATGGGGCGAGAGCATGTAGGCTTTTACCAAGCCGATAAAACTCAGCAGTAACTCAATGGTTTTCGGATCTTTGATCACCTGCTGACGCTGGTAGGTCTTTTCCAGTCCAGAAAGCTCTCTTAAGATAGACTTCACCAGCGCCTTATCACTTTCACCACTTTGGAAGTTGACCCTATACCCTGTATTGCGGATAAACCCTGTTTGGTTGAGGAACTTTAAACAAAAACTGTGAAAAGTATGCACCGGCACCTGAACTTGGATGCCGTTATCGCGCAGTTTTGTCTGAAAGTCAGTACGAATATCGCGGTTGAACATCAGCACCAGCATTTCTTGCGCCGGTATTGCCGCCATTTTCTGCTCGATTAATCCCACTAAAGTAGTCGTCTTCCCCGTTCCAGCCCCGGCAATACAAAGGGCATTTCCGCTCTGATGATGAATAAATGCCGATTGTTCACTGGTATAACGGGTCATGATGGGCCTTGCATCGAAAAATGGAGACCGATTTTGCCATACTTCAGGCTGGCGGCCTGAATAAAATCTGACCACTTGAAATCGGTTCACATAATTTCGCGATTAGAATGAAAAATAAATTTGCGCAAACGTTTGCCTTTCTAGCTGAAAGGCCATTCGAGTTCTGTTATTATCGCCCCATTATAGGTCTTACGACCTTGGCATGAACAACTATTCTTGTCATGCCACTACGGTTTACCTTCGTTTAACTTTTGAAATAGGAATTCGCCATGAGCCTTGCTGATCAAGTTCTCGCTGTAAATGATGACCTGCCAATCCGAACCGATAAACCCGTTCACAGTGGTAAGGTTCGTTCCGTATACTGGTTAACCGAAGAAGATAGCCGTCGCTTGATCAAAGAAAAAGGCTACAACGTTCAGCCTGATGCGCCACTGGCTATCATGGTGATCAGCGATCGCATTTCTGCTTTTGACTGCATCTGGCATGCCGAAGGCGGCCTAAAAGGCGTACCGGGTAAAGGGGCGGCACTCAACGCTATTTCTAATCACTGGTTCAAACTGTTCCGTGAAAATGGCCTCGCAGATAGCCACATCCTTGACATCCCCCACCCGTTTGTTTGGATTGTACAAAAAGCCAAACCCGTTATGGTGGAAGCGATTTGCCGCCAGTACATCACCGGCTCTATGTGGCGTGCTTACAGCCAAGGCGAACGCAACTTCTGCGGTATCGAGCTACCAGAAGGGCTAGAGAAAGATCAGAAGCTGCCTGAACTACTGATGACACCATCAACCAAAGGTATTCTTACCGGTATTCCGGGCGTACCTGAAGTTGACGATGTTAACGTGACTCGTTCTGATCTCATCAACAACTTTGAAGCATTCAACTTCCGTAGCACAAATGACATCAGCCGTTATGAGCAGTTACTAGAGGAAGGTTTTGATGTGATCAGCAAAGAGCTGGCCTCATTGGATCAAATCTTCGTCGATACCAAGTTCGAATTTGGCTACGTGACAGATGCCGAAGGCAATGAAAAACTTATTTACATGGATGAAGTGGGAACGCCGGATTCTTCACGTATCTGGGATGGTGAGGCCTACCGCAACGGTGAAATCGTTGAAAATTCCAAAGAAGGCTTCCGTCAAATGCTACTGAACCACTTCCCTGATCCAGACATCATGCTAAACAAAGACCGCATGGACGAGCGTTTCGCCCTAGCCCGCGACAACGAGCTTCCGGTTGAAGCCCTAATGAACCTATCGAAAGTCTACACCGAGATTGCCGAGAAGATCACTGGCGAGAAAATCCTACTGTCTGAAAACCCGAAAGCTGAAATCGTTACAGTGCTTCGTGAACAGTACGGTCTGATTGACTAACAACTTAGTTAGCAGTTAGCTATCTTCGCAATAATAAGAGGCAGCTTTGTGGCTGCCTTTTTTAGTATGGGCAAACGAAACAAACTTGACCATAACGGTATTATTATTACTTGAGGCTGGCTTGGATAATTAATTGCTCTATCTGCCTTATTTTTTACCGATCGACTTTATGAGAAATGAGAGGGATGAATCTACCGGATAATTCTCCAGTACCATTTGACATTCGTAGCCATGTTTCTCATAAAACGGTTTTGCTTGAAAGCTTAGTGTGTCGACAAGTGCTGACTTACACCCTTCAGATTGCGCATATTCCTCAATAAGATGAAGAAGCTGACTACCAACTTGCTTCCCTCTCACCGCGTCATCAACCCAAAGAAACTTAATTAACAGCCAATTCCCCCAAAGGTCAGCGATAATACCACCAACTATTTTATCACCTTCTACTGCGTAATATCCAATTTGTGACTTAGGAATACCTTGCAAGAATGGGGTGTTGTGCTTAATTAACCCACCACGAATTTCATTGATGTCACTATCTGATGGCTCGATATCTAGTTTAAATTCCATATACTTCCTAAATTCGCATAGATTTGGACAGTACCCACGGTGACGAAACAGAGCGCGTGTAATCCTTACTCACTACTATAAAGCTCATAACAGGCTTGATGTGCCAACGTGAATCTAGCCGCCTGCGTTGTAAATTCCCATACTTACGCTTTTAGCACGAGGCCCATTACCTTATTTTCAGATTCAGTTACTGCCTCCACTTCAGACCAGCCCAAGGCCTGATAGAAAGCAGGGGTTTCAGTGTAGGCAAAAACTTCATTCCCGCCTAACTTTGCAACGTCAAGTAATGCCGTTTCAATTAATTGTCTGGCAATTCCTTTACCTTGATACTCAGGTAAGACGATAAGCGCATTAATCCAAACAACTTCATTATCTGTACATGGGTGCTTGTATAAAGTGAAGGCTACGCCACCTATTATTTTTTCATTGGACGTTGCGGCTAACGGATAAGGTAGTCCAGAACTATAACCATCAAATGTAAAGTCCGACCATTCCGACTTTATCAATAATTCCAATTCATTCAGATTGGCTGAGTCCCGTTTGCATTGGATTAATTTCATCCCTATTCATCATCCTTTACCAGTATAAACTTGTAATAAGTTAATTTAATATTTTACGTATTTCGTTTATCTCATCTTGCAAACTAATCCCATTATATTGAGGAGCAATTGACAAATCTTCTATAACAACCGTCTCACTTGACTGAGTGTCATCTAGGCGCAGTATCTCTTCACCTTTGGGGTTGTAGACTCTGCTACCACCACAATAATGAGCAGTAAACTCGCTGGTGATATCTTCACCGACCCTGTTACAGGTCAGAATATGTTGCCCACTTTCTAAAGCTCTTGCCTGAGCAATGGCGAAGCTCTGCTGCCCGCCAAAATTTGCAGGGTGAAGGATCACGTCCACGCCCTCATACTTTCTCATCAGCTCGGGAAACCAAATGTCAAAACAAATAACAACACCGAGTTTCAAACCATTGTGCTCGAATATCAGTAGGTCCTCACCTCGTGAAAAGTACTGCTTATCAATCCTATTCTGGCTAATTTTACGATATTTGTATCGCAAACCATTTTCATCGACTACGACAACACTATTGTAATACTGGTCACCCTCTTTTTCAGCGATACCAGCGACAAACATAGTCTGATAAGTCTTAGCCATTTCGGTTAGATGACTAATAGTAACGCTGTTACTAAAGTCTTCACTTAAACTATGAATTTCTTCTGCCGAATCGAATATATAGCCTGTAGAGAACATCTCTGGAAGCAATGTAATATCGCCGACGTCAGTAGAATCCGCCAAAATCTTATCAACAGCCGCAATATTTTTTTGTTTATTTTTATACTCAACCTTAAGCTGAACAATCGTAAAGCTAGAGCTTTTCAAAGTTGGTTCCTATTTTCTCTTGGTATCGTTTCATACTTCAATATACGATGAAACGAATTGCTCCGCAAAAACATTCCAACAACAAATAGCACGCGCGAAGTCAATAACATTTCATATGTAAAATACCGACGATTTAGCGAGAAGTTTGCTAAGAGCACCCAAAAGGGTCACATGCGCTTTGTGAATTAGTACGATGCTCCATTTATCTTACGGACAGGGATACTTAAAAGTACTTCATTTTCAGCCATTCTCATATTTACCGCCACAATATCTTCCGAGCATTTCTCCGTTGTGACGTAATGCGTCAAACAACCACACGAATTGCAACGGTGAAATTCCACTTCTTTGTCACCCCAACAATAGAAATCTGTCTTCTGATTTAAGTTAATGTGAACTTGCTTAGGAGAAAAGTACGCCCAAGCAGCTGCATAACGACGACAGATCGAACAGTTACATTCACCGACTTCTTTAGGGCATGAGCTCAACTCTAAACTAACATTTCCACAGTGGCACTTTAATTCCATATGATTACTCCTTGTGTTGACGTATCACTTTATTAAGGGTTGAGCACCGCAATACTACAGCTAACCACCACGACACCTGAGCAAACCTTGCCATGATCAATAAACTCAACCGAATCCAAAATACCAAGAGTTAGATTTCGGCTTGAGCTATTTATTAGAGCTCAGTGCTCAGAAGTTAGCTTTTATCTTTTTGACAAAAAGCTGTACCTTTTGGTTGGAAACACTCTCGCTTTTATATAGAGAAAGATACTTAAAATGGCATTTCGGGGCACATGCACCCAGCAACGCAATTTTGAGTACTCGCTTCACAGGCCTCCAAAGTACGAACGTATCAACCCACCAAGGGGAACCGAGTGTTGTTACTACTTTAACTTCTTTTAGATTCGTCAGTCTTGGCTTGATAGCGCCAAGTGATTTGTCATGATCGTACGCATGGCCCGGTGCCCACACGCGATCAAACCAACCTTTTAAAATTGCTGGAAACCCAAACCACCAAGTAGGGAATACTAAGACTAGTGACTCGGCTTCGACTAAAAGAGCAATGTCCTCTTCAACCATACTACTGTCAAAAGCAGAGCCATAATAACTTCGACGCTCCTGAGTGGTTAGCGCTGGTTGAAATTCTCGACGATACAAGTCGATGACGTTAATGGTGTAACCTTTAGACTTCAGGTGCTCAATAGTCTGTGCACATAAGTAATGGCAAAGACTATCTTCGACTGGATGTGCAACCACAACCAAACATTTCATGAAACTCCTCCTTGAGTTATAACGAATGACATGGACTCCCCCACATCAGACTATGCCACACTTGGTAAGTCTGACTACTGTCCTTGGAGACCACCTTATTAGCTAAAAGTAAGCTGGCATTGTGCCATCAAATTCAAAAGAGTCACTTGAGGCATACATACAATCAGAGCCCTCAACAGTTGCAAAACCAAGCCTATTATAAAACCGATGGTCAATATCGCTATGTAAGAATATGGCTTTGCTGCTGTGATTTGTGAACAGTTCTTTTTTCACTAGGTTGACCAAGTTGGAAGCGTAACCTTCACCACGAAGATTATAAGGTGTCGCTACTGAACCTATGCCAAAACAACCCTCTTTGAGGCCAAACATATTACGATAAACAATGAGAGACGATAAAATTTGTTCATTTTCAATTAGCACATACCAAGTACCAGCTTGGTACTTTTCGCTACTCCGGCACTCAGCCAAATACTCTTCATAACAAAGACCATCACTCCACACATCGAAACCAATGCCATAAATAGCGTCTAGCTCATAAGCCTCTGCTTGTCTTAAATACATCCTTGTAAGTTTCCTAAATTAACCGAGACACATAACACCTGTAATAAGGCGTACCCCACTGAGCCAACAAAGTACACCGAACTCCATACCAAAACCGCTAAGTGCAATGCACCACCTTGATTTATTTGTTAAATTTCTTTTTTTTCACCAAGCTTAACAACTTGCGTAAGTACTACATTCACGGTCAGTTCAATGATATCACTTTGCTTTTGATTAACTTGGAAATATCCACCTTGCGCTGATAGTTGATTCACTTCTAGCTCCGTTACTGATAACCGATTTGACCAGTATGGAACTAATGAACACTGAGCAGAACCTGTAGCAATATCTTCATTAATGCCAATACTAGGAGCAAAGTACCTTAATACGTAACCGCTAGGTCCTTTTTGAGCAGTTAAGATCATTGCATGGTACTCACTAATATTTTTGATTACATCAAAGTCTGGCTTGAAGTTACGAACTCGCTCTTCACTTTCGAGAACTACAACCAAGTCCCTCGTCGTGAATACATCAACTGCCTCCAGACCAAGCAACTTAGTGTATTTTGACAATTCAGAGGTAAACTCTGAATCCCAACTAGGCATCACCATCGTATAACCATTAGCGCATTTATTAACTGAAACTGTTCCATGTTTACTAAGAAGCTCGACAGCAGGATCGTGACTTGGATTCATCTCAAAGATAGTAGCTGCGGCAGCTAAACTACCATGCCCACATAGATTAATTTCCATTTCACCCGCAAACCAACGAATCTCATAGCCTTGCTCTACATCAACAATAAATGACGTAACGGGTTGCCCTAAGTGCCGAGAAAGAGCTTTTAATTCGTATGCTGGTAACCAAGTGTTGAGTTTTACAACGGCAGCAGGGTTACCCTTAGCCTTCTTACCGGTAAACACATTGAATATATACGCGTCGATAGTTTGCTCCTCTTTGAAATTTATCGCCGATTTAAGTTGTGAACAACGCTACCACCTAACCTAAACCATTGTGCTATAAAAACAAAGCCCAACCTTGAACTGCCAATGCTAAGCATTAAGAGTCACTTTTAAGCACATGACCATGAAGCAACTCGCAAGGCGGTGTGCAAAAAATGCAATACGTCACATTATGGTAACTCACACACATAAAGTTCTATAGCATATTGCTGATAAAGTTAAAAAGGAGTCAATAACATGGAAAATACTAAAGTAATAAGTTCTGAGCTAAGTGAAACGGATAAAAGTGCGAAAACTCATGCCATAATCGCATACGCGTTCATGTTGTTAGGTTTCTTTACTGGCATAAGTTTTCTGGCTGGCGGCATTTAGGGAATGGTAAAAAAATCTGATGCCAAAGGCACTATATTTGCGGATCATTACGATAATATAACCAAAACATTTTTTGTATCGATTGCTCTAACAATTATCGGGGCATTGACTGCTGTATTTGTCATTGGATACGTATTTCTTATCGCCGCTGCTATTTATACTCTTTGGAAGGTAATATCTGGATTAGCAAAAATCACATCAGATAAGAGTTTTAGCTAACATTGTACTTATGAAGCAATTGGACAACCTGCTGCTTCATAACAAATAACATGGAATCCCCCTCATCAGAATCGGCCACACTTGGGACGTCTAACTACCAAATTGCTGGAAGCCAGCATGACACAATCAATTTATGGTTATGAATCATAAGCAATCCCCCATCTGTTATCGTTGGGATGGAATAATGCGGCGCGTGTTAGTCAGATAGTAACTAAGTAACTAAGTAACTAAGTAACTAAGTAACTAAGTAACGTTAGGCCAGCAATGAGCAATACCACATTTAGCACCAGCGACGGGAAAATTAGCTTCGTTTTCATTTGAACGATTTCCGTTTCCTTCTTAATGACTTCAGTCTCTTGTTGAATAATTTTTGTTTCTAGTTTTTTCAACTCAACTTCGTTGCCGCTTTCAATCTGTAGTTTACTCTTTTCTAGTTCCAATTTTTTTAGTTCTAGCTGAAGTGTATTGAGCTCGAGTTTCAGTTTGTGCGTGGCCAAGAAATCAAGCATAGATAAGGTTTCCTGTTAATTTGTAGAGAATTTAATATTGTACCTAACAGCTTTATCTGAAGAACCATTCATCTTTATAATTCATCACATCAACCAATTTAATCACGCAACGCCATAGCAATCAACCTATAAAACAAACACTTACCATTAAAAGTGACATAAGTAGAAGATAAATGAAGAATGATTCTATCTATCCCGATCATCTTTTTTGTAATATCAGTCATCTTTAAACAATGAAGTAGACCCTCTAGTTTTTCTACATTGAGTATCACTATATATGCCACATCAACCTGATCACTAGATAGCATATAAACCTTCAATTTCTTAACAATACAGCAAATAAATTCAACCCTAGATCACAAATCAACCCAATCAAGGTTAACAATTTCATTACCACGCCGACATTATAACTACTCTAGTTTCTGTGCTTGTTGAGGGATCCAATGAAGTTCAGCCATAAAGTTGTCGCAACATCGTCGGCAATATTGTTAGTGGCACTCGCGCTACTTTCTGCTAACCAATATTTCAATACAAAAAATCAAATCCAGTCTTTAGTTATGCAAAGCATGGAGGAAATCATTTCCGGCATGAGCAATACAGTCAATGCCGAACTGTCGAGCAAAAAAACGTTGGCAGCCTATACTGCCAGCCTAGTGACCAGCGATATGTCACTAGACAATATTCATACCGTCATTGAGCAGCCCACTCTAAAAAACGCTTTCTTGCTCACTGGACTGGGATTTGAAAAAGACGGCAGCTTCACCAGTAATGACCCTAGCTGGGATCCGGGTGAATCTTGGGAGCCCCGAGCTCGGCCTTGGTATATCGATAGCAAACAAAGCCGCGATATCGTTATCACGGCGCCTTACGCAGATTCGGTCACCAATGAGATTTTAGTCTCCATCGCCAGTCCCTTGATCGCTAAAGGGCAATTCCATGGTGCCATCTTCTTCGATATGAGCCTATCCGGTCTGGCCGAGGTGGTTAACCAGGTGTCTTTATTCAATGCCGGTTACCTTTTCATCGTAGACAGAAATGGAACAACCATTGCCCACCCCGAAGCGAAATATAACGGTAAGCCAATGGCTGACTTTCTTGGCAATCACCCGATTTCAACAGACGCCGTACATGCTGAGCTAGACGGCAAAACCGTGACATTGTCCTTTACCCAAATTGCTGGCCAAGAATGGTTCATCGGGGCGGTGCTGGATGAAAGTGTTGCTTTTGCTGCTGTTAATCAATTACGAACCGATGCGATTATCTATTCCCTGATTGCCTTGGTGGCCGGGATCATTGCGCTTCTGTTATTGATCAAGGTACTGATGCGTCCGTTGACTGATCTCAATACGGCTATTCAGGATGTGGCTTCCGGCCAAGGTGATCTTACCCGTCGACTAGACACAAATACCGATCAGGAGTTTGCCGTGCTGGCAAAAGGCTTCAATGCCTTCACCGAGAAGTTGCAAAACCTGATCTTGCAATCCAAATCACTCAGCAGTGATATCTTGCTTGGCACCGAGCAAACCGCTACTGGCGCCCAGCAATCAGCGTCCGCCATGTCAAACCAGCTAAAAGAGCTTGATCAGTTGGCGACGGCAATGCACGAAATGGCCGCGACGTCGGTTGAGGTTGCCAATAATGCGCAAGGGGCAGCATCGGCTGCCCAACAAGCTGATGAGGCCGTTCAGGACGGTGGACGCATTGTCTCCCACACAGCCAGCGCCATCTCCGAACTGTCAGCACAAATTGATCAGGCGGTGGATGTCGTTAGGCAACTGGAGGTATCTACCGGAAATATTGAATCAATCCTTAAAGTCATCAATGAAATCGCCGATCAAACCAACCTTCTCGCTCTCAATGCCGCCATTGAGGCAGCGCGTGCTGGTGAATCAGGCCGCGGCTTTGCGGTTGTGGCAGATGAAGTGAGAACTCTCGCTCAGCGAACGCAGGAATCCACCACCGAAATTCGCCAAATGATTGAGCAACTACAATCAGGTGCGAGTTCGGCGGCGAGCGTTATGGGAATGAGTAAGGAAACCGCAGCCTCCACCGTCGAAAAATCTCAAGAAGCTGACGAAGCGCTGGTCAGGATCAGCGGCGCAATCCAGCAGATCAACGATATGAACTTACAAATCGCTTCTGCCGCTGAAGAACAAAGCCTCGTTGCTGAAGAAATTAATAGCAATACGTTAAACATTAAAGAACTGAGCGTTCAGGTGTCTGATGCCGCGGGGGAAGCCGATCAGGCATTGGAACAGCAAATAAGCAAGGTTCGTGAGCAGGACTCAATCATGAATAAATTTGTCGTCTAGATAAACCTAAATCAAAACCTAAATAATAAAGGCAGCCACTAAGGCTGCCTTTTTACATTTGGGCTCCAGTTTGAAGCGTATTTCCCACTTCCACATTTATGCTTAATTACCACCCTTTACCTAGCTTTACTTAACACTTATTTAACTTGAATAAACACTTACAGATAATAGGGACATATAAGAAACGGTATCTTGAATGCCGAATAATGCTCAGCACTTAAAGGACTATCCCAATGAAAAGCAATCAACCATTATCCACCCGAACAATCCTCCTCCACTGGCTAACCGGACTCAGTTTTATCGCTACTTTTGCCGTTGGCTTTTATCTTGTCGACCTACCGCGCAGCCCGGAAAAGTTCGAACTACTCAACCTACATAAATCATTTGGCGTAGCTGTATTTACAGTCGCGCTAATACGGGTAATTTGGCGTTTTAAAGAAGGGCCAATCAACAGCGTGGCAACTGGACCGGTATGGCAGAATAAGGCCGCAACCCTTGTCCACTATACCTTGCTTATTTGTACTATTTTGATGCCAATCTCCGGCATTATCATGAGTGTGGGTGGGGGCCATCCTGTGGCATTCTTCTCGATTGAGCTCATCGCAGGCGGTGAAAAATCCGAATGGTTAAACAGCCTAGGTAAGAGCTTACACTTTTACACCTCGCGTGTAGTCATGGTTGCCCTAGCCCTGCATGTCGTCGGTGCACTGAAGCACCACTTCATCGATAAAGACAATACACTGACTCGAATGCTGCGCCTCAAGCAAATTAAAGAAACCCAGCACACTACAGCCCAGCACTAGATCTGTTTTCTATTAAAAAGCGGCTGATAACCACCAGCCGCTTTTTACATTAATAGCTGTTATTTAGGTATGCTCAGAGCTTTCTGCCAAGCCGTTTCTCAATCTGCCGCTTTTCCCATTCTGCGCCAAAGAAGCTGAACACTTCAAAAGCACTCAAACCGTGTGACACAATCCCAATCCCCCAGCCCATGGCAGGCCACCACGCCCATATATAGGATGGGTCGGTGAGGAAGTTGATGACAAACAGCATGGCAATGACCAGCACATAGGTGATCAAGTGAGAGTAAAAGCCTTTAATCTCTCTTACCTGCTCAATCACTTTTCTTTCCTCTGATGTAACTTGTGTTTTCTCGTTCATTTCTGGCTCTCCCTGAAGATCAGTAACTGGAATTTCAAACACAGCAGCCAGTGATTTTAAAGACTCCAACCCGGCCTTTTGGCCTCTCTCGATGCGCTGGATAGTCCGGACGCTCAAACCAGTTAATACTGAGAGATGCTCCTGAGACCAGCCACGCTGTAGCCTTAATTTTCTAACAATCATCGTAGAATCCTTTCTGCTGTTTGATTCAAATTTACCCATTTTCACTAAAAGAGAGAACGACACGAGCCTGACACCCACATGACATCTATTATTTTTCAAATACTTAAGTCGATTCATGTCAGGTAAATGGCAGATACGTCATACACTTCAACTAACAAGCGATATTATGCCACCACTCGTTGACTTTACATGCCGGTATGATCTTGTTTCCCATTACGCTTCACAACATTTGTCATCATCACAAACAAATGCAAAAAGGCCATTGGATAATATCCAATGGCCTTTTACTTAATTAAATATCAATCGATTAGATGGTTGTCTTCGCAGGCTCTGCGTCTTCAACCTCTTTCGAAGTAACCTTTCCGTGGAATTTCTTCTCCCAGAAATCAGCGTTCTTGATACCAAGCTTAACTGGATCGAACGTAAATTCTGTCACACCCGCTTTTTGCTGCTCTTCATAATCTTTCAGTACTTTCAGGGCTGGTTTCGATAGGAAGAAAATAATCAAGATACCGACGATGTTCAACCAGGCCATCAAACCTACGCCCACGTCACCCATTGCCCAAGCAAGGTTGGCCGTTTTCACCGTGCCGTAGAATACCGCGACAATCAGCACCGCTTTCAGAACAAACATCATACCTGGCACTTTTACTGAGCGGCGGATATACGCGATGTTGGTTTCTGCAATGTAGTAGTAAGCAAGAATCGTCGTAAAGGCGAAGAAGAACAGAGCAAAGGCAATGAATGGTTTACCAATACCTGGCATGGCGCTCTCAATAGCCATCTGCGTAAATACCGGGCCGTTTGCACCAATGTCAGCAGCCAAGTTCTGAACGAGGAACATGCCCTCAGCACCACCGTGTACGTTGTATGCACCAGTAATCAAAATCATGAACGCTGTTGCTGAACATACTAGCAAGGTATCGATATAGATAGAGAACGACTGTACCAAGCCTTGCTGAGCTGGGTGCTGTACATCTGCTGCCGCAGCTGCATGAGGACCTGTACCCTGACCAGCTTCGTTCGAGTAGACACCCCGCTTAACACCCCAGCCAATTGCGGCACCCACACCTGCCATCGGTGTGAAGGCATCACCTAGAATCATCATAAAGATACTTGGTACCATGTTGATGTTCAGTAGGATGATAATAAAGGCAATCACGATATAGGCCAGCGCCATGAAAGGTACAACTATCTGAGTGAAGTTAGCAATACGCTTTACGCCACCAAAGATAATGAACGCTAGGATAATGGAAACAAACGTACCAGTAACAATCTTCGCGAGGCTAATTGTACCAATGGTCGTTTCAATCATCTGACCTGGACCGAAGGCCGCCTCTACTGCATTACCGATGCTGTTAGACTGGACGCCCGGAAGAAGTACACCACAGGCAAAGATAGTCGCGATGGCGAACAGCCACGCGTACCACTTCTGGCCCATTGCTTTTTCAATGTAGTAAGCCGGTCCACCACGGAACTGACCATCTTCATCTTCTTCTTTGTAAATCTGAGCCAACGCAGACTCACTATAAGCGGTTGCAGCACCAAGGAAGGCAACAACCCACATCCAGAATACCGCACCTGGACCACCGAAACCGATAGCTGCAGCAACACCCGCGATGTTACCTGTACCTACACGCCCAGAAAGGGAAACGGCTAATGCCTGAAAAGAGGAGATACCCTGAGCGGAGCTTTTACCTGATAACAATAGACGCCACATCTCTCTGAAGTGACGAAGCTGTACAAAACGCGTGGTAATGGAGTAAAACAGACCTGCTCCCAGACACAGATAAATCAGCACTGGGCTCCAAATTATTCCATTAAGAAAATCGACTAACGACTGCATTAAAAAACTCCCTGTATGATTGGTTAATGCTTCGTCAGTATAATAATCACATTGTAACCCGATTGTTAAATATTTTATTTCATCATTCAATTTAGCGTGATCTACAGCTCATAAATCGAGTGTTATAATCAAGTGGCAGTGAAAGTCCCTACCTGATAGCGTGATCTAGGTCGATTAATCCAAACCTGTTGCTACAGGATTGTTATCCCACTGTTTAAAAACCAAGCAAACAAACCTAAAAATCCTCCTTTGCTCACAATTTTTCGCTGTTTAACCGTCCAAAATCATTTGTCGGTAAGATTGATGAGTAACCCGACCAACAGCAACAAAAGCAACTAGTTGCATTAAAAAGAAAAACCAGCGTTTTCACGCTGGCTGAACATAATCACGAAATTTTCGTCTTTGCGGAACAATCATTCCCTTACAGATTTTCGCTGATGTCCGGCATCGACTGCCCACAAAAAAGGCGCTGATGATTCAGCGCCTTATCGTTATATTAATATTCTTCGTTTCGCTACGAATTAAACATCGTACGTTGTTGAAGAGATATCACCACCGGTACCGGTCCAGTTAGTGTGATAGAACTCACCACGTGGCTTGTCAGTGCGCTCATAAGTGTGGGCACCGAAGTAGTCACGTTGCGCCTGTAGCATGTTAGCTGGTAGACGAGCCGTGGTGTAACCGTTTAGGAACGTCAATGCTGAAGACATACAAGGCATAGGCAGGCCCGTCTCGAATGACTTAGCCACAACTTTACGCCATGCAGGTAGGCAGTTTTCTAGGATATCCTTGAAGTAGTCATCCAGACCAAGGAAAGCAAGCTCTGGATTCGCTTCAAATGCATCACGGATATTGCCAAGGAATGCACTGCGGATGATACAGCCACCACGCCACATTAGAGCAACATTACCGTAGTTCAAATCCCAGTTGTTAGATTCAGACGCTTCACGGATCAGCATAAAGCCCTGTGCGTAAGAAATGATCTTAGAGGCAAGCAGTGCCTGGCGAAGCGCATCCAACCACTCTGACTTATCACCTTCAACCGCAGTAATTGGGTTGTTGAATAGTGACGCTGCGTGTTCACGCTGCTCTTTCAGTGAAGACAGGCAACGAGCAAATACAGAGTCAGTGATCAGGGTCAGTGGAATACCATGGTCTAGGGCGTTGATACCCGTCCATTTACCGGTACCCTTTTGGCCCGCTGTATCTAGGATCTTTTCAACTAGCGGCTCACCGTCTTCATCACGATAGCCCAAGATATCAGCTGTAATTTCAATTAGGTAGCTGTCTAGTTCGGTCTTGTTCCAGTCAGCAAAGGTAGCCTGCATCTCGTCATGTGACATGCCTAGGCCTTCTTTCATGAAGTGGTAAGCTTCACTGATCAGCTGCATATCACCATATTCGATACCGTTGTGGACCATCTTAACAAAGTGACCAGCACCTTCGTTACCCACCCAGTCACAGCACGCTTCACCTTCTTCGGTCTTTGCGGCAATGGCTTGGAAAATTGGCTTCACATGTGGCCATGCTTCTGGATCACCGCCCGGCATGATAGACGGTCCGAAACGTGCACCTTCTTCACCACCAGACACACCCGCACCCACATAGCGGATGCCTTTTTCACGAAGCGCTGCCACACGACGGTTAGTATCTGGGTAGTTAGTATTACCACCGTCAATGATGATGTCGCCTTCGTCTAGCAGTGGGACTAGGTTGTCGATAAACTGATCAACAACGTCGCCGGCACGCACCATCAGCATCACTTTACGTGGTGATTCCAACTGGCTAACCAGATCGTCAAGAGAAGTCGCACCGACAATGTTGGTGCCTTTCGCCGGACCTTGCAAAAACTCATCGACTTTCGCAACAGTACGGTTGTAAGCAACCACTTTAAATCCGTTATCGTTCATGTTTAGGATCAGGTTCTGACCCATTACGGCCAAGCCGATAACACCAATATCTGCTTTCATTTACTTCTCTCCTTATGCCAGCTCTTTGGCTGCTTCTGAATCTAAATACCACTCGGTCACGCCAGCCGTTGAGCTGACTTTGGCTGCAGGATACATTTGTGCAGCCGGTGCGTTGTCGGCGATCTCTTTGATCACCGGCGCTTTACTTGCACCTAAAACCAAGTAAGTAATACGTTTAGCGTTTGCCAACAGGTGTTCCGTTTTGGTCACACGTAGCTGGCGAGTTTCTGGATGTGCTGCGATGGCAGCAACTTCCGTTGTTTCGTAGTCAGTTTGTCCAGGGAACAATGAGGCGGTGTGGCCATCCGTTCCCATGCCAAGCAATATCCAATCAAACTCAGGCGCCCCATCTTTTTCTGGAATGACCGAGATCATCTCTTCAGCAAAGCGGATCGCTTCCATTGCGGCGAAGTCTTCCCCACGAATACGGTGAATATTTTCGGCAGGGATCGAGATATGATCAAACAGCAAGGCTTTTGCCTGGCCGTAGTTACTCTGATCATTATCCGGTGCCACACAGCGCTCATCTCCCCACCAAAAATGGAGGTTCTGCCATTGAATGGATTGGGCAAATTCCGAGCCCGCCAAATAGGCAAACAACTGAGATGGCGTACTGCCGCCGGACAACGAGATATGAACAGGACGGCCAAGCTCACTGTATTCTTTCAAGCCATTCGCCAGAGCCTGGACAACCAACGCTGAGCTTTCAAATACTTGGTAATTCATGTTACTCATAGCTCACAATAATCCGTATTAGTCAGATTCTTACACGGGAAGCGCCATTCACGGCCGTCACGAGACAATAGCTCATCGGCTTCTTTCGGTCCCCAGGTACCTGCGGCATAACCATAAAGATGCTCTGGATTTTCTTTGTAATCCAGAATTGGCTGAACAAACTGCCAGCATGCTTTCACCGCATCGGTACGCGCAAACAGAGTTGCATCACCTTTCATTGAATCAAGCAGCAAACGCTCATAAGCGGTTAGCATGTGCGTTTCTTCGAGGCTTTCGTAGTGGAAGTCCATACTCACTTCCTTGGCCTCAAATCCCGCACCTGGCTGCTTAAGGCCGAAGCTCATAAGAATGCCTTCATCCGGTTGGATACGAATGATCAGTTTATTTTCCGGCGCATTGGCACCAAAGACTGGGTGCGGCGTCTTCTTGAAGTGAATGACAACTTCAGTAACTCGGGTTGGCAGGCGCTTGCCAGTACGGACATAGAAAGGTACGCCGTTCCAACGCCAGTTATCGATAAACATCTTCAAACCGACGTACGTTTCAGTACGGGAATCTTCCGCGACACCGGGTTCTTCACGGTAACCTTTAAGGTGATTACCACGAACATCGGAATCAGTGTACTGACCCAAAACTAAGTTGTTATGAAGATCTTTTTCGGACAATGGCTGAAGGCTCTTGAAGACCTTCATCACCTCATCACGCATAGAGTCGGCGTTAATGGCAGCCGGCGGCTCCATACCCACCATTGCCAATACCTGTAGCAAGTGGTTTTGGAACATATCACGGACCGCGCCTGCGCCATCGTAGTAACCACCGCGCTCTTCTACACCGAGGAATTCAGCGGCAGTGATCTCGACATAATCGATGAAGTTACGGTTCCACAGGGGTTCGAACATGGTATTAGCAAAACGGAACACCAGTAGGTTTTGAACCGTTTCTTTACCGAGGTAGTGATCGATACGGTAGATTTGGTGTTCTTGGAAATGTGCGTGTAAATCTTTATCAAGCTGCTCGGCGGTTGCTAGGTCATAACCAAACGGCTTCTCAACTATCAGGCGTTTCCAGCCATTGCCTTCGTTGTTCAAACCATGGGCAGCAAGGCATTCTGGGATCACACTGTACAGACTCGGCGGTGTCGCCAAGTAGAAGGTGGTATTCCCTTTAGTTTGATACTTCTGCTCGATTTCATCCAAACGGGTTTTCAGCTTGGCATAATCTTCAACACTTTTGGTATCAATGGCTTGGTAATGGAGACGCTGGCAGAAAGCATCTAGTACCTGAGGGTCAACTTTTTCGTTGGCAGTCAGCGACTCTTTGAGCTTCTGCTGGAACTCAGCGTCAGAGTAATGAGTTCGGCTTACCCCTAAAATTGCGAATTCTTCTGAGAGTAATCCATTCGCGAAAAGGTGGTAAAAGGCTGGGATCAACTTACGATGTGTCAGATCACCCGACGCCCCGAAGATGACGATACAATTATTTTCAGGCTTAACCATAATGCTTTCCCACTCGCCTGAATCCATCAGGACAAGTTATTCATTTTATTGTGTTGTGAATGTAATCAACACGACTCAAAAGCACCAGAAGGTTTTGCCTATCGCAGCGATAGGTAAAACCTTCAACTGGTCACATTCTAGTCGATTATGAGAGCCGCGCCTTTTGGGCGACTCATTATGTAGGAGAAGCACATCACATCCCAGCTACAATTAGCTGGTATTACCACCTAAGATAAGGCAACTAATTGCTTGGTGTAGTCTTGTTGCGGCTCACTAAACAAGGTTTGGGTCTCACCTTGTTCAACCACCTGTCCTTGGCGGAGTACCAGGGTATAGTGACAAAGTGACTTCACCACATTCAGATCATGGCTAATGAAAAGGTAGGTTAAATTATATTTCTTCTGTAAGTGCTTCAGCAGTGTTAACACTTGAAATTGAACAGTTCTATCCAGTGATGATGTAGGTTCATCTAATAGAATGAATGATGGTTTCAGTACCAGCGCCCTTGCAATCGCAATACGCTGGCGTTGACCTCCGGAAAATTCATTGGGATAGCGGTGACGTGTTTCAGGGTCGAGTTCCACATCACGCATCACAGCACAAATCATTTTGTCTTCTTGCTCAGGCGTTAAATCTTGGTGCACTTTTAGCCCCTCACCGATAATTTGCGCCACTGACATCCTCGGGTTCAAAGCAGAAAACGGATCTTGAAACACCACTTGAAACTTGCTGCGCAGAGGTAACATCTGCTTACGATTAAATGCCGAAATGTCCTCACCGCAAAACAATATTTCCCCTGTACTTTCGAGTAGCTTAAGAATAGCCATACCCGTTGTCGACTTACCCGAACCACTCTCCCCGACCAAGCCAACACTGTGGCCAGTACGCAGTAGAAAACTCACATCAGTCACCGCCTTGATATGATCTTTTACTCGCTTGAGGATGCCGCCTTTAATAGGAAACCATACCCTTAAATCATTGACTTCAAACATCGGGCTCGCCGCCATATCAACAGGTACCGGCTCGCCACTTGGATCCGAGTTAATCAGTTTGATGGTATAGGGATCTTGAGGGCGGTCAAATACTTCGGTCATGGTATTGGTTTCAACTAACCGTCCCATCTGCATGACAGCAACACGGTCGGCAATCTTACGGACAATACTGAGATCATGGGTAATAAACAGTATCGCCATCCCCATTTCCCGCTGCAGATCGTTTAGCAGTTCCAAGATCTGAGCCTGAACCGAGACATCCAATGCGGTGGTCGGCTCATCGGCAATCAATAACTCCGGCTCGTTAATGAGGGCCATCGCGATCATCACCCGTTGCCGTTCACCACCTGAAAGCTCATGAGGGTAGGACTCTAAGCGTTGCTCGGGGTTCCTTATCCCTACTTTTTTCAACCATTCTAGCGCTTTATGCTGCGCTTCCCGCTGTCGGGTACCACGGTGTATAGCCAGCGTTTCACAAAGCTGACGACCAACTTTATGCAGCGGGTTGAGCGACATCATCGGCTCTTGGAAAATCATCCCAACTCGATTTCCCCGCAGGCCGCGCATCTCACGCTCGCTACATCGCATCATATCAATGCCATCATAATGGATATGACCACTCATATAGCGCGTGGAAGATTTAGGCAACAGGCGCAAAATAGCATTCGCAGTCACAGACTTCCCTGAACCACTTTCACCCACCAACGCCAGTGTTTCACCACGCCGGATATCCAAGCTAACGTTGTAAGTCACCTGATTGACAGATTTCCCGCTTTGGAAGCCCACCGACAGGTTTTCAATGGTAATAATTGGTTGCGACATGGCTACCTCTGATGGTGGGGATCAAATGCATCACGTACGGCTTCACCGACAAACACCAGTAAGCTCAGCATAATTGAAAGAACGACAAAGGCAGACAAGCCTAACCAGGGAGCCTGCAAATTGGTTTTACCTTGCGCCAATAATTCCCCTAATGACGGCGAACCGGCGGGCAAGCCGAAGCCAAGAAAGTCCAACGACGTTAACGTTGTCACCGAGCCGCTGAGAATAAACGGCATCATGGTGAGTGACGCCACCATGGCATTGGGCAGCATGTGGCGTAACATAATACGGCCATCACCGACCCCCATCGCCTGTGCGGCCCTCACATAATCAAGGTTCCGGCACCGAAGGAATTCAGCACGAACAACCCCCACCAAGCCCATCCAGCTAAACAACACCATAATACCCAGCAACCACCAGAAATTAGGCTCGACAAAACTCGACAGAATAATCAGCAAGAACAAGGTCGGCATACCAGACCACACTTCAATAAAGCGCTGTCCGAACAAGTCTACCCACCCGCCGTAATACCCTTGGCAAGCACCGACGATGACACCAATGACGGTAGAGATAACGGTAAGGGCAAAGCCAAATAACACCGATATCCGAAAGCCGTAGATGATCCGCGCCAAGACATCGCGTCCTTTATCATCAGTACCCAACCAGTTAACCCTGTCTGGTGGTGAAGGTGCAGGACCGGATAGATCGTAGTTGATGGTATCGTAACTAAAACGGATGATCGGCCAGATCATAAAGCCGTCAGCCTCGATCAAGTCGGCAACATAAGGATCGGTATAGTCGGCTTCGGCATCGAACTCGCCGCCAAATTCAGTTTCGGCATATGGCGTCACAATCGGGAAATACCACTGCGACTCGAATTGGATCACCAGCGGTTTATCATTGGCAACAATTTCTGCAAACAAGCTGCAGAAAAACAATAATGAGAAGATCCATAGCGACCAATAGCCCCGCTTATGTGCTCGAAATCTTGCCCAACGTTCCTTGGTTAATGGGTTAAGTTTCACTAACGTGCCTCAAAATCTATCCGTGGATCGACCAATGTGTAGGTGATATCCGAAATAATATTCATGACTAGCCCCAAGAGGGTCATGATATACAGAGAGCTAAATACCACCGGGTAATCGCGCTGTATGGTCGACTCAAACCCCAGCAATCCAATCCCTTCTAAAGAGAACATCACCTCAATCAACATTGCCCCGGTAAAGAAAATACTAATAAAAGCAGCCGGGAAGCCCGCGATAATGATCAACATGGCATTACGGAAAACATGACGGTACAGAATGCTGCTTTCATCCAGCCCTTTGGCGCGAGCCGTTACAACGTATTGTTTATTGATTTCATCGAGAAAGGAGTTTTTGGTCAGCATGGTCAGGGTCGCAAAACCACCGATGACCATCGCCAGAATAGGCAGCGCTAAATGCCAAAAATAATCGATGATTTGCTGGTACCAGTTCAGTTGATCAAAATTCGATGACACCAGTCCGCGCAGCGGAAACCAACTGAAGTAGTTGCCGCTGGCGAAGAAAATGATCAACAAAATGGCGAATAGGAAACCGGGAATCGCATAACCTACGATCACCACAGCACTACTCCACACATCAAACCGCGAGCCATGCTTGATAGCTTTGGCGATCCCGAGTGGAATAGAGACCAAATAGATAATCAAAGTACTCCACAGGCCAAGTGAAATGGAGACTGGCAATCGGTCGATAATCAGATCAATGACGTTACCGCCTTTGAACAGGCTTTCGCCAAAGTTAAAAGTGGCGTAGTCCTTAAGCATGTCGAGATACCGTTCCAGCAAGGGTTTATCAAAACCAAACTGCTTCTTGATAGCCTCGACCACTTCAGGGTCTAGACCACGAGAGCCACGATAACCCGAACCATTATCAGAAGGCTCAAGCGAGCCGACTTCCTGCCCACCACCAGTAAAACGCTCCATGATCCCCGAGCTATGGCCTTCGAGCTGAGCCACCGCTTGCTCAACCGGCCCGCCGGGCGCAATTTGGATCACAAAAAAGTTGATGGTGATGATCGCCCACAAGGTGGGGATCACCAACAACAAACGCCGTATAATATATGCCGACATAATTACCGCCGCTTCTCAGGCAACTTGGCTGTTTTCTCGGGATCAATCCACCACGTATCTCTACCTAATGAAAATTTTGGTCGCTGTTCAGGGCGAGAGAATTTATCCCAGCTCGATACCCGGAACATACTGATATGCCACTGTGGGATCACGTAAAAGTTCCACTGCAACACCCGGTCAAGTGCCCTGCCAAGGCTGAGCAACTTTTCTGGGTTTTCCTGATTCTCTGCAATTTGCTCTGTGAGGTAATCAACTGCCGGATCCTTTACCCCAGCAGTATTGTAGGTACTGTCGATAAAGTTACTGTTCCAGGCAATCATCAAATTCGGACTCGGATATGGGTTGGCCCCATAGCCTGCCGAAACCATATCAAAATCTCTGTCCCTCAGCCGCTTGATATATTGCGTGGTATCCACGGTGCGCAAGCGCATATCAATACCCAACAACTTTAGGTTTTTCTGCAATGGAATTGCCAAGCGCTCGGTGGTCGGGCTGTACATCAGTAACTCAAAGGTAAAAGTTTCACCGGTCTCGACATTGGTCATTGCCTTATTCTGTACTTCCCAACCCGCCTCTTTCATCAAGGCCAGCGCTTTTCGAAGTTGAACACGGATACGACCTGAGCCATCAGATTTAGGGGGTTGGTATTCTTCGGTGAACACTCGGGCTGGCACTTTCCCTTTTACCGGCGCCAAGACCGCTACCTCTTCGTCAGAGGGCAAGCCTTTGGCTTCATAATCGGTGTTCTGGAAATAACTGCGGGTACGGGTGTACTGGTTATAGAAGAGGCTTTTGTTCATCCATTCAAAGTCCATAGCATATGACAAGGCTTCACGGACTTTGGGATCGCTGAAATAGCTGCGCTCAGTATTAAAGACAAACGCCTGCATGGATTGAGGAATTTGGTGTGGGATCTCTTCTTTTACTATGTACCCTTTTTCAAAATTCGGACCTTGATACATTGTGGCCCAAAACTTGGCCACGTTCTCTTCTCGGATGTCGTATTCACCCGCTTTAAAGGCCTCGAGCGTGACTGTTTCATCCCGATAATAGTCGTACTTAATCGTTTGGAAATTATATCTTCCCACATTGACGGGTAAATCTTTTGCCCAGTAGTCCTTCGCTAGAGAATAAGTCACACTCTGACCGGGTTTGTAATCGGAGATTTTGTACGCACTGCTGCCAACAGGTGGGGTATTGAGCGGCTCGCTCAGGTTTTTGTCTTTCCAAAAGTGCTCTGGCAGTACATTCATTCCCTGCACTAAAGCCAGCAACACCTCGCGGTTTGGCTTAACCATCTCTATTCGTGCGGTGCGCTCAGAGGTAGCAGTGACTGATTTTACATCCTTGAAATACACCTTGTACTGGGCAACCCCTTCCTTCATGAACTTGTCAAAGGTAAAGGCAACATCCGCGGCAGTGATCGGTTTTCCATCATGGAACTTGGCATCAGGGTTGATATCAACTTCCATCCACTCGAAATCGTCGGGGTAGCGGACCTTTTCGGCAATTAGCGGATAATAGCTATCTATTTCATCTTCTGACGACACGAACAAGGTGTCATAAATAGCCTCACTGCCTGCAACAGAAACACCACGTGAAGCAAAGCGATTAAAACTGTCATACGTGCCGACCTGAGCATAGGTCACCTGCCCCCCCTTCGGGGCATCGGGATTCACGTAGTCAAAATGGGAAAAGTCAGCAGGATATTTAGCACTACCAAATCCTACCAATGAACGGCTTTCAATTACCTCGTTAGCCGATACCGAACCCGCTATAGCCATCGCAACCAGCAACGATGAGACGCATTTGTACATCCAGGCCTCCATGCATAAATCTGTTTTTCAGACAGCGCTTGCGTCCGCTATCTTACTCGTTGAATTAAATATAATTCTTTTATGGTATATATTTACGATAGGACACTAATGGCAAATGAACAACCACTCAATAGGCAATATGAAAAGCTGTGATCACTTGCGGCAAGCTGTTGAAGTCGTTAATATCGCCCGCTTTCATGCTTTCGAGCTTGAAACTATCTTATTTAAGCCAGGAGCATCATATGTCTAAGTTCTTCTTTAAAGGTCGCATTGAGAAAAAGCCTAAGCACGAAAGCTACGGCTTCAATACCAACCAGGCCAAAAAACTGGGAACTGAAATCAATCCGCTACAACTTGTTGTGAATAGCGATGAGAAAAAAGCCGAGACCGAAGCTCTACTCAAGCAACACGAACTCTTTGCTACGATAACGGTAAACAGTGAAGCAGAAGAAAACCTGGTTGAGCTTGAGACGCTGATCAACAAACCAAAAACCACCGTTTTTGAAAAGACACCAAATCGTAATGATCCGTGTTCATGCGGTAGCGGCAAAAAATACAAGAAATGCTGCGGCTAACGTGGTAACCCAGTAAGGTGGGTAAATGACCCCGGTACCCTCTCCGTGCCGGGCTGTCCCTCTTTTATAAGCATCGATACTTCATTAACCTCTCCCCCTGCCATTTTCTGTCAGAATCCGTATAATCTCGCGCTGTTGAAATTTTCGGAAAGATACGTGTTATGAGCAAAGGTTACGCCTGTGTTGGGCTATTCAATCCCAAAACCCCTGAAAATGTTGGTTCTGTCATGCGTGCCGCTGGCTGCTATGGCGTCAATAGTGTGTTTTACACAGGCACACGCTATGACCTTGCTAAGAAGTTTTGTACTGATACAAAAAATACCATTCTCGATATTCCGCTAATTGGCGTAGAAGATCTCAAAAACATCATTCCACACGATTGTGTGCCAGTTGCCGTTGATCTGATTGAGGGAGCCAAACCGCTGCCTGATTACAAACACCCACAGCGTGCTTTTTATATCTTTGGCCCTGAAGACGGGACGTTGAAAAAAGAGATCACCGAATTCTGCCGTGAAACCATTTATGTGCCAACCAAAGGTTGTATGAACCTAGCCGCTGCAGTCAATGTCATTCTTTATGACCGCATGGCTAAGGGTGAAGGGTTTTCTAACCACTAATACTTTGTGCGTTGCACATTGTGCCAAAAGTAGGCCCTAATCTCGGGGAGCAGCTTGTGTTCCCCATTTTTCTATCATCTCTCTGAGTTCGACGCTTTGATAAGGCTTGCACAGAATATCGTCCATCCCGGCAGTAAAGCACTCTTCCCGCTCCGCTTTCGTCGTACCTGCTGTTAGCGCAATAATCGGCTTGCAATAGCCTGCACGGCGCAACCGCTTAGTGGTGGTATAACCATCAAGTACCGGCATCCGGCAATCCATCAGTACAATATCAAACTCTTGTTGCTCTAAGATCTCAATGGCCTTTTGTCCATTGTCGGCAATTGCCGGGGTGATCCCGAACTTGCCTAGCATTAAATTGATGATCATTTGATTGGTTTTTAAATCTTCCACCACCAAGACAGTCAAGTTATCAATTAAGGTGGCACCAACTTGCTGGGCATCCTTCTCATCGACCGCCGCAGTATTCACTTCTAATGGAAGCGTGACAGTAAAAGTGGTACCTCGGCCACTGCGACTATCAACCTCTATACTGCCTTTCATCTGCTCGGCAAGCTTTTTACAAATGGCCAACCCCAAACCCGTCCCCTCGTGCTGCCGATTGCTGGAATTATCAACTTGAGTAAAAGGCTGGAATAAAGAGTTCACTTTTTCCTCGGGAATGCCGCAACCTGAATCTCGCACCACAAATTCAAGCGCATTGTCCTGCCAGCCAATGGTGACCGAGACAAACCCTTTCTGAGTAAACTTAATTGCATTACCGATAAGGTTAACGAAGATCTGCTTTATCCTGTCTTCATCGCCCATTAACCATTGCGGGGTATCAGGAAGAAAGTGAATAGAGAAGTCGAGCTGCTTTTCATTAGCTGGGTGCTGGAAGATATCATTCAACATACTGGTCATCAAACGGCAGTCGAAAGGCTTAATTGCAAGCTCCATCATCCCAGCATTGATCTTACTGTAATCAAGCAAATCATTGATGATTGCCCGAAGCAGTTCGCCTGAATGATGTAACGTGGACAGTAAACTTCGCTGATGATTATCGAGTTTAGTATCCGATAACAGCTCAGCGGTGCCCAATAAGCCGTTCAATGGTGTTCTTAGCTCATGGTTTATCATCGCCAAAAAATCACGGGTTAACCTCTCAGACTCCTCTGCAGATTTTCTTGCCCGTATAGCGGCCTCAAGCTTTAACTGACGATCAATCGACGTCCGCAGCATTTCACCGATCAAATTCATATGCTTACGAATAGTCGTATGCCACTTTCTTCGCTCATCGATTCGAGTAACAAAATATCCCTTTACCGCAGAGTTGGTGAGTGAGAACCAGTGCAGCTGATGCGCTTCGTCCCAGTGCTCTCCGAACGCAGCCAGTTTTTCAGGCGGTGCTATATTCTCATCAATGCCAGAACAATAGGTAATATTGAGCGCAGGGGTGGAATCGCACTGAATATTGATTTCGCAAGCGCTCACTGCATGACTCGCAATCAACGCATCAAGTAGCTCTTTGATGATACCGAAAGAAGGCTGGTATTTGAGGAACGTATGACCGAAACGAAGTAGCAAGTTATCCATCTTCTGCTGGTATGAAAGAAAATCAGACCCACTAGCCACTTTATCTTTCATTTGCTCAAGATTTTGCTCAACCAGTTGCTTGGTTTGATAAAGCTCTAGACTTTTAGACTCCAGCAGCATTTCAGCCATTTTCCTGGCTTCTCGCTCACGGTCAATTTTCTTCTGCATTAACGCAACTTGACGTTCCAGATCCATGCGTTCAAGGCCCATAGTTACCCCACATTTAGCGTCAACGTAAATCGGACATGGCTCTGATCCTGGTTAACGGGTTCCATCTCTATCTCCATGTCTTCGTTAAAATGCTGGGCACAGCCACGGATCAAGCCAAGGCAAACATGGGAAAAGCAACGTGCTGAAATATAATCGAGTACCATTTGGGCGGAGCTCTGCGAAATAAAATCAAACTGAGGTGGGTTTGCATTGGGATATAGCTTTTTCACTTCTATATGAATATGGCGCTCAACCCGCTCAATAAAGCTAAAGGTACCATTTGGTTTAGCCCCATTATCCAATGGCATCGTTGTCAGCAAGCGCGCAAACAATGCTTCACCGTAGACTTCTTGCAATGCTTCTGGGGACACTCCGGTAATTTTGCTCAAACAGACTATCATCTTTACTAATACGCGGTGATCATAGCTTCCTACCGCCGTGTAAACACCGTCAACATCGGCATCATCAAGCATCTGCTGGCAAACCTCTAAACCAAAGCGATTTTCTACAACATCTAAAAACTCAGTAAAAATAATTCCTTTCATAGACTTACTCTCCCTTTACCCTTGGTTTGAGTATGGGAAACGAATCTCTAATGGTCAAAATTATTGCAACACATCCCATTAATCAGAAAAACAGTCAGCTATTTAGTAAACAGGTGTGATCAGCAGATTGCGAAAATCAACTATTAGCATTATTTTGAGGTCAAACAACACAATATAGTGCTAACAATGAAACGCATTTTTCTCTTTTCCTTCCTTTATATACTCAGTCTAGTTATCAGTGCATCCTCATGGGCCGCTTCCATGCCTCAAGGTAACAGCGAGGCAGGCAAAATAAAGTCGTTCTCCTGCCAATTCTGTCACGGACAAAATGGCGTCGCGAAGATGAACGGCTACCCCCACATCAATAACCAAAGCGCCCTGTATCTTTATAAGTCGATGAAATCTTATCAAAAAGGCGAACGTGGTGGAGCGTATGGTGAAATGATGAAGCAGCAGTTGTCCGTACTTAATGAACAAGATTTGGCTGACATCGCTATCTATTTTGCCGAGCAGCCCTAAGCCTCTCCCCACAGCCTGATTCAGGGCAAATTACAGTTATCCACTGGTAGCTTTTATCGATTGATACTAGAATTAAGCGGATTTGGTGGCTAGTCAGCTGCCATTTTTCATCGACATCGTTCACATTCAGTGAACAATGGGCCGGTAAATAACCGTGATATCTGTTTAAACATCCCCCGTTAAAGCGAAATTTGGCGGAGATTGACGAAACAGATTGTATTACGACCGGCGAGTCTTGTGGGTTTATTGAGCGTTTGCGCCAGAAAACCCCAAAAGACGGAGCAAAAACAAGCAAATGTTCATTTTATCTTAAATGACCTATGTAATGTTTGTTGGATTCAGTGATATACTCCCCCACCGAATAGTGACAGTAATTGTTTATAGAGAAAAACAATGGCAGATTTATCTAAATACAGAAACATTGGTATTTTCGCGCACGTTGATGCGGGTAAAACCACTACTACTGAGCGTATCCTTAAGCTAACTGGTCAAATCCACAAGACTGGTGAAGTTCACGACGGCGAATCAACTACTGACTTCATGGAGCAGGAAGCTGAGCGTGGTATTACTATCCAGTCTGCAGCAGTTAGCTGTTTCTGGAACGACCACCGCCTAAACGTTATCGATACTCCAGGACACGTTGACTTCACAGTTGAAGTTTACCGTTCTCTTAAAGTACTTGATGGCGGTATCGGTGTATTCTGTGGTTCTGGTGGTGTTGAGCCTCAGTCAGAAACTAACTGGCGTTACGCTAACGAATCAGAAGTATCTCGTCTGATCTTCGTTAACAAACTAGACCGTATGGGTGCAGATTTCTTCAACGTTGTTGACCAAGTTAAGAACGTTCTAGGTGCTACACCACTAGTTATGGTTCTGCCAATCGGCCGTGAAGACGAGTTCGTTGGTGTTGTTGACCTACTAAGCCGTAAAGCATACGTTTGGGATGACACTGGTCTTCCTGAAAACTACGAAATCACTGATGTTCCAGCGGACATGGTTGACGAAGTAGAACAGTACCGTGAAGAGCTAATCGAAACTGCTGTTGAGCAAGACGATGATCTGATGGAAGCGTACATGGAAGGTGAAGAGCCTTCTATCGAAGACGTTAAGCGTTGTATCCGTAAAGGTACTCGTGACATCTCGTTCTTCCCAACATTCTGTGGTTCTGCGTTTAAGAACAAAGGTATGCAACTTATCCTTGATGCAGTTGTAGATTACCTACCTGCACCAACAGAAGTTGATCCACAGCCGCTAACGGACAAAGAAACAGGTGAGCCAACTGGTGAAGTTGCAACTGTTTCTGTAGATGAGCCACTACGTGCTCTTGCGTTCAAAATCATGGACGACCGTTTCGGTGCCCTAACATTCATCCGTATCTACTCAGGTAAGATGAAGAAGGGTGACACCATCCTTAACGCTGCAACTGGTAAAACAGAGCGTATCGGCCGTATGGTTGAAATGCAGGCAGATGACCGTAACGAGCTTACTGAAGCACAAGCTGGTGACATCATCGCTGTTGTTGGTATGAAGAACGTTCAAACTGGTCACACTCTATGTGATGTTAAGCACGAGTGTACACTTGAGCCAATGATCTTCCCAACTCCAGTAATCTCTATCGCAGTTACGCCGAAAGACAAAGGCGGTTCTGAGAAAATGGGTATCGCGATCGGTAAAATGGTTGCAGAAGATCCATCTTTCCAAGTTGAAACTGACGAAGAAACTGGCGAAACCATCCTTAAAGGTATGGGTGAGCTTCACCTAGACATTAAGGTTGATATCCTTAAGCGTACTTACGGTGTAGACCTAATCGTTGGTGCTCCTCAGGTTGCTTACCGTGAAACTATCACTCAAGCAATTGAAGATAGCTACACGCACAAGAAGCAGTCTGGTGGTTCTGGTCAGTTCGGTAAGATCGACTACCGTATCAAGCCAGGTGAAGTTGGTTCAGGCTTCAAGTTCAGCTCTGTTGTTGTTGGCGGTAACGTTCCTAAGGAATTCTGGCCTGCAGTAGAGAAAGGTTTCGCGGGCATGATGGAGACTGGTGTTCTTGCTGGCTTCCCTGTTCTTGACGTTGAAGTTGAACTATTCGACGGTGGTTTCCACGCAGTCGATTCATCTGCAGTAGCATTCGAAATCGCAGCGAAAGGTGCATTCCGTCAGTCTATGCCTAAAGCAGGTGCACAGCTTCTAGAGCCAATCATGGCTGTAGACGTGTTCACTCCAGAAGATCACGTTGGTGATGTTATCGGTGACCTTAACCGTCGTCGTGGCATGATCAAAGATCAGATGGCTGGTACTACTGGTGTTCGTATTAAAGCAGACGTTCCTCTATCAGAAATGTTCGGCTACATCGGTCACCTACGTACAATGACTTCTGGTCGTGGTCAGTTCTCTATGGAGTTCGCACACTACGCACCATGTCCTGCAAACGTTGCAGAGCAGGTTATTGCTGACGTTAAAGCTGCTAACGAGAAGAAGTAATTCTTTCTTAAGTAAGCTTTAATGGCTGATAAAAACCCGGTAGCTTGGCTATCGGGTTTTTTTATATCTTCAATAACCAACAGCCCCCTATTCAACTGCCTCCATATTTGTTCCCCGTTCTCATAATGTTATAACTAACATAATGATAAATAAGCAGTACTAACAACAATGGAAATAACACAGCAAGAGCGTGATGCAGTATATAAAACAATTTTTTCTCGACGTGATGTCCGCGGTGAGTTCCTTCCTACCACTATCCCCGAAGAAGTACTGAAACGAATAATCAAAGCAGCACACCATGCGCCAAGTGTTGGTTTCATGCAGCCTTGGGACTTTATTGTTGTTACTAAGCCCGAGACAAAAGCCACAATCAAGCAAGGCTTTATGAGCGCCCATCAACAATCAGCACAAATGTTTGATGAGCAGAAACGATCTCAATACCAATCCCTGAAGCTCGAGGGGATCGAAGAGGCACCTATTGGGATTTGTGTAACATGTGATAGAAATCGGCTTGGTCCTGTAGTTCTTGGCCGGACTATCAAACCGGAAATGGATTTGTATAGCACTGTATGTGCGATTCAAAACCTATGGTTAGCTGCAAGAGCAGAGAATCTAGGTCTTGGTTGGGTCAGTATTATTCATGATGATGTGTTGCGCCGAGCACTTAATATACCGAAAGACATCGAAATCATTGGCTACCTATGCCTTGGATATACCCAGTTCTTTCATGAAAAGCCTGAGCTTGAAAAGCGCGGATGGCAGTCACGACGCCCACTAGAGCAAGCTATCCACTTTGACACATGGAAAGGCTAGCCCGTTTTGCCTTGTGGAAAACGGCTGCAGTTAGCTAGGTCGGCTACAATGTGCTAGATAGTTCATCAAGCCGTATTGTTGTAGCCATTCCAATTGCTCTGCCTGCTTAACCAAGAAGCGTCCTGAATAGTTTATCCCGTTCGCAAATATACCTTCGATATTATTTTTGCTACGGGGAAACAATAACATCCAACGCTCGGTAAGTAAGAGGTTATAAGGAGTACAATCACCGCCCTCCCTATCAGCCAGCAGCCCTAACTGCGCCATCATCGACAAATAGTAGCTATACAGTTCCTCAGCATCCAGAGCATGTAATGGAGCGAGACAGTGTACGAAGGGCAGCTCCCCTTGTGAGATAACCTGCTCCAGCGGTATCGGAGATCGGACTAACTGCATGTGGCGGTGTGCTTGGCTCGCCCCTGCTTGTGGACCGCTGTTATAAAAGCCAAAGACATCAGGATGGTCAAAACCTACCAGCCAAGCTTGGAAATCATTTAGGGTTAAACAAGATTGCTGTGGGATAAAGGTTTTGGAGCAAATGAGTAAATGTGGAGCCAGAACGGGAAACTTGTTCAATAGGCAAACATGCTCTTGACCGGCTTCATCAACATAAAGTGATTGTTCATAGGGCAAGAACGGGTTGCCTTGTGTCGAGGTTGCCCGAAACTTTTTCGTGGCGTTGGCTGTGACGACATGGGCAAAGTACGAAATCCCCTCTTCTTCTATCAGCTGGGCATCAGTGACTATTGGCATCAAGCTCCCCGCAGCCAATGCGCGTTCAGAAACACGGCCAGCCTTATCCCAAAGCGTCTCAGTTTTACCAAACATATCTCCCTCCTCACCACCCTCTTTTATACACCCAATTAACTTCAAATGACTTATTTTGAACACATTCTTTCGCCAAATCACTCCATGTGGACACCTATCTATAGAGTGTAAACTTTAATTTACAATGATTGGTCTTTTCAGCATAAACAGGATGAAGGCTAGATATGGCTGCCAACCACGAAAGTTTGTATTATCAATGCCATTGGAAAATACTGCTTTATCCTATTCCCAATAGTACTCCATAAAGCAGTTAGAAGTTTTTGTTTGGTCGCTAAAACTTCAACAGGTAGTTTTGTTTGGTCGCATCCTGCCTATCCAGCCTGTTTGCCTTTTGCATGAATCAGGTAGAAACAAAAAGGGCGTTTACTTAGTAAACGCCCCGCTTCTTATTATATTTATCTTGTTTGTCTTTACGCTTATCCGCTGTGCTTAAATCAACTCTGCCGCTAGCAAGAAGCATCCGAACAGGAAGCTCAGGCCCATCGCCAACTGGCCACCTGATGCTTGATACAGCACACCAGATGCATCAACTGAAAACGAACTATCATCTTCTTTACGGAGCTTGATGGTCATCGCCATTGGAATGAACACCGCTAGGAATACCAAGATAATACCTGCATATCCCAATACTGACAGGAATTGATCAGCGGCGAACAACGCACCTGCAAGAGGCAAGATAAAAGTCAGCACATAAGTGACTGTACGGTTTTGGCGGAATGTATCAACATTCTGGTCAAACAACGCCATCGCTACCCCCAAGAAAGAGGTCAGCAGTGCCAGTCCCGTGAATACAGACAAGATAAGATTAATCATGCTGTGATTTGAACCCAATACTGCGATTAACTCAGACACATTCTGGAAATCAACCATCTGCTCAGCACTTAGGTTACCCATTGCTGCATATAGCCACAGTAGGTAGCTAAACAGCGGGACAAGAGAGCCAATCACTACCATATTCCGTAGTTGCTTGTGCGTCGCTTCTTTGTTGTATGTCACCAATGACGGGATCACCACCATGAAACCGAAGCTGGTGAACAATACCGAACTGGTTTTGATCAGGTCTATCTTACTATCGCTGGTGGCAACCATTAGATTGTCGATTGAAATGGTAGGAACCAAAGAAAGCAATGTCAGCACCAGCATGACGACCATCACTGCAAATAGTGCGCGGTTTAGTTTATCAATAACTGCCGTCCCCGCAGCCACTACCATGCCCGCTAACAGAGTAAAGGCAATCTGGCTTTGCATTAGGCTCAAGTCGAGGCCGATACCCGATAAGAGTTTCATAACCAAGTCACCCGCCCCAATGATGTACGCCATTAGAAGGCAAACCAAAAGCGCGTAAAGCAGACCGTTAGTCACCAACTGGCCCCCTTTACCAAGGGTT
The DNA here is from genome assembly GCF_050336935.1 of Photobacterium satsumensis. Lineage (NCBI taxonomy): Bacteria > Pseudomonadati > Pseudomonadota > Gammaproteobacteria > Vibrionales > Vibrionaceae > Photobacterium > Photobacterium satsumensis. The sequence continues at coordinate 335,524 of NZ_JAKJSK010000007.1, read as the reverse complement.
TTACGGGCTATCGTGTTCATGCCAAGACCACCACCAGCCTTAATACTGGCTTCTAGCAATAACAATGCGGCATACGTCGTACCTAGCCAGATCACTAGCATCAACAACGTACCCCAGACTAGGCCAAACTGGGCCAATACCATAGGAATAGCCAACATACCGGCACCCAGTGCCGTACCTGCAATAATGAGAGAACTACCAAGCAGTTTTAAATTCACAATTTTGTCTCGTAATAATGTGTATCCGCCACGTTTAGGGGCAGAAAACGAAAAGGTTTAAATAATCTATTTATCAATGCACTGCCGACGAAAAGGCAGCAATAGAGAATTAGTGACTAAATCGGAATTCGGCAAAATAGCCGTAAAACTGAAGGTTTGCGGTAGGCGTAGCGGAATGGGGGTGGCGCGCACAAGCGTGCGACAAGGTATCAGTCGAGGACAGATGGATCTTCCCCGTAGTTTTATGGTTCATTAATCGTACTCCAACAACGATAAATCCCTATAAGCAAGGTAACCGTCCATTGATTACCCTAGTTTTGTTTGGTCAGATAGAAACTTATATGGTCGCTAGAAGCACTTCAACACTCGCAAGTGGAATCTTATATTGCAAATATGAAACAATGGAGCTCAGGTAAATAAAAACCCTTCGAGTATGATCTCGAAGGGTTCATTTTCACTCAGAAAGAGGGACTATGCTGACACAACCTCACCAGATTTAGCTGCAATTAGCGTGAGCTTGTTGAAGGATGCTGGATAAACGCTGATGGTACTGCCATCGTCAAATAGAAGGCCATCATAAAAGTTGCCACTCCATTTCACACGGGTAAAACGTGCATAGCGCGCTTTGCTGTAAACCTCTTCGAGGGTATTTATGGCACCTTGCTTCTTCACTTGCTCCAAAATCGCTGGGCTTAGTAACTTTTCTGCCACTGACTTGGCCGGTTCGTTCATCCCTGTTTCTCTGTATCACTCAAGTATATTTTTGTTTTACCAAAATCATGCTGAGTTGCAAGGGGCAATCACTCACATGATTACCCCATGGCGATTTACTAATCAGTTTTCGTCAATACTGTGATTAATGCACAATATTGCTGTCTTCAATTTCAACCGTTTTACCACCAGATGAGACAAAGCTGACAATCGCTTGTTGCTGCATAGACATTGAAGCTTCAATATCACCAATATGTTCCATAAAGCCTCTATCGCCTAACGTCATCGGACGGCCATCAGGATATAGCGGATCGGTATAGATCACAGGCCCTTCATATGGGAACAAATAGGTACCATGGCCACCGAGCTTAGCACGGACAACACCACGAATTACATCACCTTCTGGAACAACAGTATTCTGTGAAATAGCTGTTAACTCTAAGTGTTCAATCAATGGTTCTGTGCCTACCAATGGTTTTCCAGGGATATTATTCACTACAACGTTATCAGGTATGTAGTCCACACCTTCTTCGCAAGTCTCTGGCTTGTAGTAATCACAGGTCCCAGCCGCCTCTACTAACAAAATTGGCTGAGTTTTGTTTTCTCGCTGGCGCTTAATAAAGTTTGCGGGATCACCGGAATCCACGGCAGCTTGCACCCCAGGGAACATATCTACTGTCACCATTTCATAGACCATATCTTCTATACTGGCTGCTTGCTCTGCGTTTTCTGTGCTTTCCTCTTTATAGGCAGCCAACGCATCTAAGCCTTCAACCTTGGTCTGAGTTTCTTCATCATACACCCCGACCATACCTGCAACAGCTAGCTGAATATCACTTGAGCCTCTAATTTCTGTTTCGACTTCACCGCCAAGCAATGGTGAGTTCATAACTAGATCGGTTAGGTGCATACCCGGCACAGCCAAAGTAACCGTGCTGAAGGTCAACTCCGGTTGGTTTTGAGATAAATCACTCACCATTGTAGAAATAATTCCGCCTAAAGAGTGACCAATTAAACTGATATCATTCGAATCAACGAAATCTGTATTGTTAAGGGCTTTTCTCAACGTCAGCTGATCGAGTACAGCTTGGCGCTGATTATCACGTAAAGTTAACGCACTCAGTAGGTTCAGGTAGACTGATTTCTCTTGGTTCACTTCACCACTAGAAGCCGTAATTTCCGGCTCAAGGTCAATATCTAGATTTACTCCTCGTTCACCATGCAGAGGTTGATCGATTGCAATCACCAAACGATTAGTATCTATCACTCGCTTTGTCATTGTTTGTGCTGATTCTTTTTTGCCGGTAATACCATGGACAAAAATAGTCGCTGGTAATGCGGGTTTAGCTGATGTCCAACCGTTTGGTGCATAGATAATGACTGGAATTTCTAGTTCTTCAATTGTTGCAACTGGTTCAGGGTTTCCGCCATGAACAAACTCGCCATTAGCCCCCTTCCACCAACTATACAATGATTCACAATGGCTAATTTTATCTGCGGCAACCGTTTTATACTCAATGCTGTCCTCATTTTCGTACAGCTGAGGTACTTCACAGGTACCGTTCTCGCCATTTCTTTCTGGTAACTCCAAATAGTAAGGAACCTTAATGGTGGCCGAATAAGTCCACACATCAGAACCCGCGTCATCGTCGATGGGCATAACCGCCTCTATCGCTTGGTCTGGGATCTTCTCAATAGCCGCATCCATTACCGGATACACACTCTGGGTCGTAAAGCGCGCACTGTAAACAATGCTGTCTTGAACACCCGCAGCGGCTAAATCATTGTGGTTGCTTTGGATCTGGCTGACAAACTCATCACCTTTGGCGTGATCGAGATTGTCGCCCTCAAGCAAGCTTTGATAAAAGTTTGAGCGTCTTAATGTATTACCTAAAACGTCTGTAATGCCCTCTGACAGTGCAAGAACAAAGGTTGTAGATTCAGGCAGAACGACTTTCGGCATCACTTGAATATCACCGGACTCTGTTAACTCGACCACATAATCTTCGTTTGGTTTGAGCAATTCACCTGTTTCAACATTCAGGATATAGGTTTTATCTGTAAGTGTTGCCATATCAAGCACATCATCTGGGCCGGAAATAGGCAACACAATAGGATAGCCTGTCGACCAACCATCTAGAGCACCATATACGTTTTCGTAGTTTCTATAATCGACGTCACCGCCATTCGCTTCTTGCTCAAGCTCTAAAGTACCATCACTATCGGTAAGTAGAATGTCATTCGGATAGATCACCTGATCAAGGTTGTATGGTACATACTGACGAGGATCTTCTGAGGTATCTATCTCATTGCAGGCTGTGAGCGTAGCCGTAATAACAAGTGCCAGACATAGAGGTTGTGTATTTTTTATCATTATCTTTTCCATCGGTTTATTAAACTGCTTTCAGACGCTCGGCTATCCTAAATGAAAAGCACGCTATTCCCGACAACAGCTCTCTACTAACCAACTGAATTAATAAATTATTTATATTTTTTATATGTTTTTTGCCGACTACCTGGTAGTTAGCTTTACTCACCAGAAACCAACGTTGAGTACATTAATTTCTTTGTCACACAACCTTCATAAACTGTAAGAAAACAACACAAAATAAGTGATATCTCTTTCATATTTATGGTTTAAATTCCTCATTTTTATTCTTGTAATACAATACCACCTTTTATAAATCATTGATTTACAAAAGGCTACTACTTTAGGGTTATTCAAAACTGTAATTGATTTACGTCATATTTATTCACACTCTGTCTCATTAAGATTCCATTCAGAATTTATGACTTTGTAGTAGAGGATCTTATGAGCAAAGTGAGATTGGCCATCATCGGCAACGGAATGGTGGGCCATCGCTTTATCGAGGAATTAGTCGATAAAGCCAATATGGACAATTACGAGGTAACAATATTTTGCGAAGAGCCTCGTGTCGCCTATGATCGGGTTCACCTTTCATCGTATTTCTCCCACCATACCGCCGAAGAACTTTCGCTCGTTAAAGAAGGCTTCTACCAGAAACACGCCATCAATATCCTCCTCGGTGAACGTGCCATTAACATCAACCGAGAAAAACGCATCGTACACTCCAGCACTGGTCGTGAAGTTCAATACGACAAGTTAATCCTCGCTACTGGCTCTTTTCCGTTTGTTCCACCAATCAAAGGCAACGAAAGCAAAGACTGCTTTGTCTACCGCACTATCGAAGATCTCAAAGCGATTGAAGCATCTGCAAAAAATAGCAAAGTCGGTGTCGTTGTCGGTGGTGGCCTGCTAGGCCTTGAAGCCGCAGGGGCTCTAAAGGCATTAGGTGTACAAACCCACGTTGTTGAATTCGCGCCAAAGCTAATGGCCGAGCAACTAGACATGGCTGGTGGTAATCAGCTGCGCCAGAAGATTGAGCGTATGGGCGTAAACGTCCACACCAGTAAAAACACGCTGGAAATCGCGCCTGAAGGTACTAACTCCCGTAACGTAATGCGCTTTGCTGATGGTACTGAGCTAGAGACTGATTTCATTGTTTTCTCTGCAGGTATTCGGCCACAAGACAAACTGGCTCGCCAAATGGATCTAGATGTCGCCCCTCGCGGTGGTATCGCTATCAATAACACCTGCCAGACGTCAGATGATAATATCTACGCTATCGGTGAATGTGCCTCTTGGAACGAGATGTTCTATGGCCTAGTTGCACCGGGCTACAAAATGGCACAGGTCGCTGTCTCGCATATTGTTGGTGAAGATAACCAGTTTGAAGGCGCAGACATGAGTGCCAAGCTGAAACTGCTTGGGGTAAAAGTAGGGTCAATTGGTGATGCCAATGGCCGCACACCAGGCTGTAAGAGCTTTGTTTACCAGAACGAAGAGCAAGAGGTTTACAAGCGAATCATTGTTTCTGAGGACAACAAGAAGCTACTCGGAGCCGTAATGGTGGGTGATACCTCCGACTATGGCGACCTGCTTCAGTTGATGCTCAACGAAATCGACCTACCAGAGCACCCAGATACATTGATCCTCCCTGCGCACGCTGGTGCTGAAAAGCCCGCATTAGGTGCAGATTCGCTACCTGATACTGCCGTGATCTGTTCTTGCTTCGACGTTACTAAAGCAAAAATTGCCCAAGCAGTCACAGACGGAAACCATACTCTGGCAGATATCAAAGCTGTAACGGGCGCGGGTACTGGCTGTGGTGGCTGTATTCCGTTAGTCACATCGGTACTCAATGCTGAACTGGCTAAGTCAGGTGTCGAAGTTAAGAACGATGTATGTGAACACTTCGCCTATTCACGCCAGGAACTGTTCCATCTGATCCGCATCGAAGAAATCAAAACGTTCGATGAGCTATTGGAAAAATACGGTAAAGGCTATGGCTGCGAAGTCTGCAAACCACTCGCTGGTTCTATTCTGGCTTCGTGCTGGGGTGAGCACATCCTGAAACCGCAATTGGTTAAGCTACACGATACCAACGATAACTTCCTCGGCAACATCCAGAAAGACGGTACCTATTCTGTTATTCCGCGTATGGCCGGTGGTGAAGTGACTCCTCAGGCCCTTGGTGTTCTTGCGGCAGTTGCCGAAGAATACAAGCTGTACACCAAAGTGACCGGTGCCCAGCGTATTGGCCTGTTTGGCGCTCAGAAAGATGACCTTCCTGTGATCTGGCGCAAGCTGATTGAAGCGGGTTTCGAAACCGGTCAGGCCTACGCCAAAGCGCTGCGTATGGCGAAAACCTGTGTGGGTTCGACGTGGTGTCGATACGGTGTTCAAGATTCTGTCGGTCTGGGCTCTTACATTGAGAACCGCTACAAAGGGATCCGTACTCCTCACAAGATGAAGTTCGGTGTCTCTGGCTGTACCCGTGAATGTGCGGAAGCGCAAGGTAAAGACCTTGGCATTATTGCAACCGACGCTGGCTGGAACATGTACGTATGTGGTAACGGCGGTATGAAGCCTCGCCACGCTGATCTACTGGCCAGCGACCTAGATCAAGAAACGCTCATCAAGTATATCGATCGCTTCATGATGTTCTACATCCGCACGGCTGCGCCACTGCAGCGTACATCGGTATGGATGGAAAACATGGAAGGTGGTGTGGATTACCTACGTGCAGTGATTGTTGAGGACAAGCTTGGTATCAATGCTCAACTCGAATTGGACGTTGCCAAGTTGGTTGACGAGTACGAGTGTGAGTGGACAGCCACTATCAACGATGAATCGCAACTGACACGCTTTGCCCACTTCATCAACACCGATCTTCGTGATGATAACGTGATTTTTGTTGCCGAGCGTGACCAACACCGTCCTGCCACATTTACCGAAAAACACCCTGATGCCGTTGGCGATATCCTGCACGTGGAATTGGAGAACTAATCATGGCTTTTGAACAAATTTGCGATATTCAAGATATCACTCCGGGAACAGGTGTCTGTGCGCTTTACAACGGCCAGCAAGTTGCCATTTTTCGCCCTAGCGTTGCCGAAGAAGTGTTCGCCATCAGCAATATGGACCCGTTTGCCCGCTCAAACGTGCTCTCTCGCGGTCTGATTTGTCAGCACCAAGATGAGCTTTGGGTCGCCAGCCCACTGAAGAAGCAGCGCTTCAATCTAGCTACCGGTGCATGCATGGAAGATGAGCGCTTTAACATTAAAGCCTTCAATGCCCGAGTCGCTAACGGCAAGGTTGAAATTGCGGCATAAGCCAAGAAGAAGTGAAACCGCAAAAGATTAAATAGCGAAAAGGCTCACACCAACACTGGAATGCGAGCCTTTGACTATTCAATTTTAATTTTAACTTTTTGGAGTGACATGATGTCCTATTCAAAACCGATGGAATTCGTTCAGACAATGATTGATACTGGCGAAGCGAAAATGCGCACCTCTACACGCGATTTGATATTACGTGGCACGATGGCGGGTATTATTCTTTCGTTAGCGGTGGTAGTCGCAATTACCACCATCACTCAAACCGGCATTGGCATTGTCGGTGCGTTAGTCTTCCCTGTTGGCTTCTGTATCTTGAGCCTGATGGGTTATGACCTCGTTACCGGAGTATTCGGTCTTGCCCCACTGGCAAAATTCGATAACCGTAAAGGTATTACTTGGAATCACGTTCTGCGTTGTTGGGGACTGGTTGGCCTTGGTAACCTGATTGGCTCACTTATCGTTGCTTTCCTTGTTGCACTCACCTTCACTATGAACTTCAGCGTTGAACCCGGCGCGGTAGGTCAAACTTTTATCAAAGCAGCAACAGCACGTACAGTCGGTTACGAAATACACGGTATGAACGGTTGGATCACGGTGTTCGTAAAAGGCATTCTTTGTAATCTCATGGTTTGCTTGGGGGTCATCGGCAACATGACCGCCCGCAGCGTCGCTGGCAAAATTGCAGCAATGTGGCTACCTATTTTTATCTTCTTCGCACTTGTCTTCGAGCATGCGGTTGTGAACATGTTCCTGTTCCCACTCGGTATGATGCTAGGTGCTGAATTTAGTATTGCGACTTGGTTGAACTTCAACCTTATTCCAACCATTCTAGGTAACCTTGTTGGTGGCCTGCTATTCACGTGTGTTCCGCTCTACCTGACTCACGCTAAAACAGCACCAGCAATTAACGTAGAAAATGATTTAGCGGTTAATGCAGAGCCTGCATTTAGCGCGAAGTAAGCATTTGAATTGGCTCCGGACAGAATGTTCGGGGCCAGCTCTTAACTAAAGAAAGGCGTTGCTATGACCACCAATCTCGCATTATCAAACAGCGGCTTTGTTTCCCTTGTCGGTGCTGGCCCGGGTGATCCGGATTTGCTGACGGTAAAAGGCCTGAAAGTAATACAAGCAGCAGACGTTGTGGTGTACGACCGTCTGGTTTCGAAAGATATCCTTGCGCTGGCAGATGCATCGGCAGAGATGATTTACGTCGGTAAAAAGCTCGATTTCCATTGCGTCCCACAAGATCAAATCAACCAGATCCTGGTACAAAAAGCGCAAGCAGGTAAGCGAGTTGTCCGCTTGAAAGGCGGTGATTCATTCATCTTCGGCCGGGGTGGTGAAGAGCTTGAGGAATTAGCCAAGTTTGGTATCAAATATGAAGTGGTACCGGGGATCACTGCCGCAGCGGGTGCTACCGCCTATGCCGGGATCCCGCTGACCCATCGCGACCATGCGCAAAGTGTCCAGTTCATCACCGGCCACGTACAAAAAGACGGCCGCGAAATCGAGTGGGCTTCATTAGCACAGTCCAATAACACCCTTGTCTTCTATATGGGCTTGAAACAGAGTGGGCATATCTGCGACAAGCTGATCACCCACGGCCTTGCCGCCGAGACACCTTGCGCCATCATTGAAAACGGCACTCGTCAGGATCAACGTGTACTTACCGGTACACTCACAACGCTGCCAGAACTCGCAAAAGGTGCTGTTAGTCCTGCATTAATTGTTATTGGCAGTGTGGCATCACTGAGTGAAACCTTGCAGTGGTTTAATCAGGAATAAGCCTTTCGAGCCAATCAAAACAAATAATTAAGGGCACTCGCCAGTGCCCTTGCCGTTAAACCCTCTTTAGCTATCAGTTAACGTCTAGCCAGAACAGAGCCTGCCCCCATCCCAATCAGCATCATCACAATAAAGACTAACATCGACGGGTTAAGCCCAAAGGTTGACGTCACTGCCGGGCCGGGGCAAATGCCTGCAATCCCCCACCCTAAACCAAACAACACCGCACCACTGACAAGTTTTTTATCAATGATTTGATTGTTCGAAATTTCGAATTTAGCAGCACATACGGGAGCTGAACGTTTTTTTACCACCAGCAGATACACCGGCATAAACACAGCTAATGCCCCACCCATTACAAACATCAAACTGGGATCCCAAGCACCGGCAATATCTAAAAATCCCAGTACTCGGAGGGGATCAACCATACCTGAAACCATCATCCCCAAGCCAAACAGTAGTCCTGCGAGTAACGCGACAAGTTGCGATAAGCCTTTCATCTTAAATCCTCTGCTACAGAACATGTAAGCGAACAAAGACAGTTGCTATTGCCACGCCCATAAAAATACATGTCGCCACTATCGAGCGCTTTGAAAGCCTGCCCATCCCGCAAATACCGTGACCACTGGTACAACCATTACCGATTTTAGTACCAATACCAACCAGTAAGCCGGCTAGTCCAACCCACAAAAATGAAGATACCGGCAAAGTTTCAGGCAACGTAAAACCTATTGCGGGCGCCAACAAGCCGCTAGCCAACATGCCAATAACGAACAACAGGCGCCACGACACCTCACCCTTTTTAGGCATCAACAAGCCCGACACAATACCGCTGATCCCTGCAATTCTGCCATTGAGCACCAACAAGACAGATGCCGAGACGCCAAGCAGCATTCCTCCAGCCAGTGCATCCCATGGAATATCAAAAGCCATATTCACTCCTATCAAATTCGTCCTGCTTTATTGGTTTAGAGAATACTAAAATACAGAGTTCAGTCAATACTAATTTAGAATAAATTAAATTAGCCTTTTCTAATTTAATTATTTATATTGGATAGCATCATGAATAGAGATACTGTAGCTCCCTAATTTTAGGGCAGACGGAGAATGCAATGACCAAGATTTTGATTGTAGGCGGTGTTGCGGGTGGCGCATCCGCCGCCGCACGTGCTCGCCGATTGAGTGAAGATGCTGAAATCATCATGTTTGAACGAGGCGAGTTCGTCTCTTTTGCCAATTGCGGCCTTCCTTACCATATTGGTGGTGACATTACAGACCGCAGCAAACTGTTGCTTCAAACACCGGAAAGCTTCCTTGCCCGCTTCAATGTCGATGCCAGAGTGATGAATGAAGTTATCTCAATCGACCGTGAAGCGAAAAGCGTTACGGTAAAGAATCTGCTCGATGGATCAGAGTACAATGAAACATATGACTTTCTCCTATTAAGCCCGGGGGCTGCACCTATCATTCCACCCATTCAGGGCATTGATAATCCGCTGACGCACTCTCTGCGCAACATTCCTGATATGGATAAGATCCTTAAAACGATCGAAATGAACAAACCTGAGCACGCGACTGTTGTCGGCGGCGGCTTTATTGGTCTTGAAATGATGGAAGCTTTCCATCAGCTAGGGATCAAAACCACGCTAGTTGAGATGGCGGATCAGGTAATGACACCGGTTGACCGTGAAATGGCAGGCTTTGTTCATCAGGAGATCCGTGACAAAGGCATTGATCTTCGCTTGGGTGTTGCACTTGAGTCTGTTGAATACCTCCCTAGTCACTCTATCGCCAACGAAGATGCTGGAGAAATCGCTGAACACCAGCACCTATGCGGCGGACTCAACTTGCACCTCAATAATGGCGATACGTTGAACACCGAGATCCTGATTATGGCCATCGGCGTCCGCCCCGAAACAACACTGGCTGCTGAGGCTGGCCTACAAATTGGCGAACTTGGCGGCATCTACACCAACACAAGCATGCAAACCAGTGATCCGTCAATTTACGCGGTCGGTGATGCTGTAGAAGAAACTGACTTCGTCACCGGTAATCAAACCTTGGTGCCACTGGCGGGCCCTGCCAACCGTCAAGGGCGCATGGCTGCTGACAACATGCTGGGCCGCACCGAAACCTATCAAGGCACTCAAGGCACGGCGATTTGTAAAGTATTCGATCTGGCCGTTGCGTCCACCGGTAAGAACGAGAAACAGCTAAAACACGAAGGTGTCGAGTACGAGAAAGTCTATGTACATACGGCAAGCCACGCCAGTTACTATCCGGGCGCTGAAACCGTTTCACTGAAGCTATTGTTCGCCCCGAGTACTGGCAAAATTTTCGGCGCACAAGCCGTGGGTAAAGATGGGGTAGACAAACGCATTGATGTACTTGCGGTCGCCCAGCGTGCAGGCATGACTGTAGAACAGTTGCAGCACCTTGAACTGACCTATGCGCCACCTTATGGCAGTGCCAAAGATGTGATCAACCAAGCAGCATTTGTTGCTAACAACATCATCAAAGGTGATGCCACCCCTATCCATTACGATGCGATTGATGATCTTAATGACGAACAGCTGCTACTTGATGTCCGCAACCCTGGCGAACTCAAGAATGCAGATTATTTGGAAGGGGCGGTGAATATCCCTGTCGATCAGCTTCGCCAGCGTATGGGCGAACTCCCGAAAGACAAAGAGATCATCATCTATTGTGCTGTAGGCTTACGTGGCAACGTAGCCTACCGTCAGCTCGTTAATAACGGGTTCAAAGCTCGCAACCTAATTGGTGGCTACCGTACCTACACATTTGCGCAAAAGTAATTGTGTAAACGGTCCTTTAACAAAAGCCTGAGCAGTTGCTCAGGCTTGTTTTAACCAACATTGGGAATGACTACTGCTTTAGTAATAACTATTCCCTTTACCGCTGTAACGCTTGTAATAGCCTTTTCCATTATTGCTCTTGTCTTTGCTATAACCTGAATCATAGCTATCGTCATAGCCACTATCATCATCCTTACCGTAATAGCTATCACTATGGTATTCCTCATAGTAGCTGTCACGATAGTAACGGTAGCGATACCAGTCATACCAAGACTTGAACTCAGGCTTATACTCTTTCAAATCTATGACAAACAGGCAATCAAAGAACATTGGATCGCCTTCGTTACCTTCAAAATTAGTTAAGTCAACCATACCAGAAAGGCGTACAGTACCTTTGTGCCACTGATACTCCCCGTAACCTTTTACAACCGCATTTTCGTCACTCGAAGCACCGGTAATATGCGTGATTGTCTGGCCGCCAGCAGTAACAATAGGCTTCAGCGCGGGCTGTACCGTGGTATCGCCTCTGGTAATTAAGAGCCCATCAGGTAAATAAAAGAATGTGGTACCAATTAACGATAAGCCCTCACCGCCACTTTCATCTGGGGTGATTTCAGACAGGCAGTCAGTCGCCCACCCTATATTTTTACCATCATGGATATTTTTCAATTCAACATCAAAGCATATGGCATCCAATGGCGGCCCATACTTTTCCAAAGGGGGAACCGTCTGTGGATACATATACCCAGTACCGATAAGGTTTAGAGCCAGACGTTTTTTGTCGTCATCGTCTTCATCTTTATAATCGTCTGAGCCATCGTCGCTGGAATAGCCACCACCTCCAGAATAATCCCCACCATCACTCGAATCGTATCCAGATGAATAGGAGTGGCTACCACTACCTGAGTAAGAATCGTCATCTCCTTTATCATCATAGGATGAGGAGTCTGAATACGATGAATACCTATCATCATCATCATAATCGTCGTCATATTTTCCTGAAGCTAAGCTCCCAGCAGAGAACCCAACACAAACCGCCAACACCGAGAGTGCTATCTTGTTCATTCTCATCATGCTACTCCACGTAACGCTGTGGTATCACTTGAATTAATAGCCAACTAATTTTTTATAAGAGATTTACCACCATCTGGAAAACACATGCCATCCAGACAAAATCACTAAATATCGGGTTTAATTGTAGAAGAGTTAGAGGATTACTTCAGGTAGGGGTTTGAAAGCCATATCGTTATAAACTATTAAATGAATTGGTTTTAGTCTGAAATATCGTGTATTTCATATAAGAGAAAACTGTATCAATTCTTAAAAATAATACAGTCCCATAAGAATTTGGCAGCCTAGAATGCTCATCTGGCTGCCACTGAAAAATTACATTGAAAGATTTATCGAGGTAGGATCTTTCGGATTCGGGCCGTATTCGTTAACCGCAGGCTGACTATCTTGCACAAAGAAATATACCAGTACTAACCACCCGATTAGCGGGATTAGTCCAATCAGCATCCACCAGCCGGTCCGTCCGGTATCATGAAGGCGACGCACACCAACAGCGATACTCGGGATAAGTATTACAAGGGAATAAATCGTACCGATAAGCCCTGCCCCTTCACCTGCTCCGGGGTTACCCAATGCCGAATCAATCATCGACAACGCGACGCTGATAACAATGTTAAACAGGAAGAAATACCAATACTCTTGCCTTTGCGCTCTCCCTTTAAAGACAGCGTAGTTTTTCAATACGTGGAGATACCAGTTCATAGCAGGCCTTAGTTAAATCATAATAAATAAGTGACTTAGGTATATATTATTGTGTTGAAAACATATTTTCTGCCAACCACAGCAAAATTATAGTCATCGTTTTTGTATGGCTTTGTATGAATAGCAAGCCAACGGGTTTGGGGAAAGCTCACTTCTGATCAATACTAGTTGAAACCCACTAAGGCAGGTTTCCATCATGAAATCGCTATTGCTAACATTGGGCTTGTTACTAACAAGCTTTTCAACCCTCAGTGAAAACCACACCATTCACGAGCCACTTTTCTCCCCAGATAGAGGCGTACTCTGCGATCGGCAAGCCGGCTTCTGTGTCGATAGTTACGGGATCTCAATGGGCTTTACCAAAGAGTTCTTGGGCCAAGAAGCCCAAGACAAGATGATGGAATTGATTAATCGGGTTGGCAGCGAAAACTTTGACACCACCCGCTATTCATTCAGTAATAAAGTGTATTGTGATTCTGAGCAGCGAGCCTGTTTTGTCGATCGGTTCTCCGAAGAGCAACTGGCAGACTACACAAGTATCTTGTTTGACTAAATTTATCCCCTCACAGAGCAAGCAACCTGCTAAAAAACATGCTGAATCGCGAGATATCGGGCTCTGATGTGCTCAATCAGCAGCTTTATTTTTTGCGAGGGTTGGCGGGTATAGGGATATACCGCATAAATACCTAACCGCTTGCCCACTTGCTCGGGAAAGAGGTCAACGAGCTTTCCTTCCATGAGATCATGGTAGACCAAGCAACGCGGCACATAGGCAATTCCATAGCCGCCTAACGCCGCTTTTCTCAAGGCTGTTGCGTTATCGGTAGAAAAGTTACCGCTAACCCGAAGGGTATAGTTTCCCTGATCACCAATAAATTGCCACTCTGAGGCCCCTGTGGTTTGATAGGCATACTGCAGGCAATTATGGTCAACCAGATCTTGCGGCATTTCTGGCTTACCGTTTCGGGCAATATATTTAGGCGCGGCACAAATCACCCATTGTGAATCAAGAATGTGTCTAGCAATCAGGCTTGAATCTTCCAAATAGCCAGTACGGATCACCAAGTCGTAACCGTCTTCAATGAGATTAACAAAACGGTTATCCAAGGACATATCAACCGTAAAACCGGGGTGCTCGGTACAAAACTCCGCTACCGCATCGGCCAACAACAAATCACCGGAGATGGTAGGTACAGACATCTTGACATGGCCGCTGACTTTTTCCCCAAACCCGCTAACGGCATCCAAGGCTTCCATCGCGGCCTGCTTCACATTTTTAGAACCCTGATATAACACTTTCCCAGCCTCACTGACGGTGAGTTTCCGGGTTGTCCGGTAAAGTAGCTGTACCCCGAGATCATCTTCCAAGCGGGCTATTCTCTTGCTAACCACGGAGTTTGTAAGGGAATTCAACTCTGCAACCTTACTGAAAGAGCCATATTCCACTACCTGAGCAAATAAGATCAGGTCATCTGCTTTTGCCATTATTTATCCACTTTTGGAAAAAATGTTTTTCATTATTTCCCTATACCAAATAAAAATAAAGCGATACTGTCACACCGAGTTAACAAAACCAATAATAAACGCAACAAATATGTTCATCGATGCATAGGTTATGCATTACAAAACAGCACTCCGAAGGATTGATAATCATGAACGACACCCTACTTGCACTCGTTGCATTTTCACCGATAGTGGTTGCCGCTATCTTACTGGTCGGGCTTAACTGGCCAGCCAAGAAAGCAATGCCTGTTGCATTCTTGCTTACCGTTGCCATCGCTCTGCTCTGCTGGGACATGTCTGCGAACCGTGTTCTGGCCTCCTCGCTACAAGGTCTCACCATTACCGTCTCTGTACTGTGGATTGTATTTGGTGCAATTTTCCTCCTCAATACGTTGAAACACACGGGAGCCATTACCTCGATACGTAACGGCTTCACGGACATCTCCAGTGACCGTCGGATACAAGCCATCATTATCGCTTGGTGTTTTGGTTCCTTTATCGAAGGGGCATCCGGTTTTGGTACCCCAGCAGCAATTGCAGCCCCTCTTTTAGTTGCTATCGGTTTCCCTGCTCTTGCCGCTGTATTGATGGGTATGATGATCCAATCTACACCGGTTTCATTTGGCGCAGTCGGTACTCCTATTATTGTGGGGGTAAACAAAGGATTGGATACCCACAATATCGGTGAAGCTCTGATCAGCCAAGGCTCCAACTGGGATATCTACCTACAGCAGATCACCACCAACGTGGCATTAATCCACGCCACTATCGGTACGATGATACCGGTACTAATGGCGATGATGCTGACCCGTTTTTTCGGCAAGAACAAAAGCTGGACTGAAGGCTTGGACATCTTACCTTTCGCCCTGTTTGCCGGTGTCGCCTTTACCGTACCATACGCCCTGACTGGAATGCTGCTTGGGCCTGAGTTCCCATCATTGATTGGCGGCTTGCTAGGCTTGGCCATTGTGGTTTCAGCCGCGAAGAAAGGCTTCCTGGTGCCAAAAAAACAATGGGACTTTGAAAGCGAAGATAAATGGCCTGAAGAGTGGCTAGGCTCGCTGAAAATCGACCTTAAAGCGACCGACAAACCAATGAATCTAGTCATGGCGTGGGCACCGTATGTTTTACTTGCCGTCGTATTGGTTGCAAGCCGTGTCAGTGCTGACTTCAAAGCCCTTTTGGTCAGTGTCAGCCTGTCATTTTCTAATATTCTGGGCGAAACAGGGATCAGTGCCTCTATCCAGCCCCTATACCTACCCGGTGGCATCTTGGTATTTGTGGCGATTGTTGCCGTATTGATGCAATCACGAAAGCTCAGCCCGTTATCCGAAGCGTTCAAAGAATCGAGCAAAACGCTCATTGGAGCCGGTTTTGTCTTGGTCTTCACCATCCCGATGGTGCGTATCTTTATCAACTCAGGTGTCAACGCAGCAGACTTGGCCAGTATGCCAGTCACAACAGCAAATTTTGTGTCTGATTTGGTGGGTGATTTCTTCCCAGCATTGAGTGCCACTATCGGGGCTCTCGGCGCTTTCATCGCGGGCTCGAATACCGTTTCCAACATGATGTTCAGCCAATTCCAGTTCGAAGTAGCACAAACCCTGACAGTATCGAGTGCCGCAATTGTAGCCCTGCAAGCCGTTGGCGCTGCAGCCGGTAACATGATTGCTATCCATAACGTGGTAGCCGCATCCGCGACGGTTGGCCTACTTGGCCGTGAAGGTGCAACACTACGCAAGACCGTGATCCCAACGTTCTACTACCTCGTTATGAGCGGTATTATCGGCCTTATCCTCATCTATGGCCTGCATATTACCGACGTGCTTATGGGTTAAGCGCATACCCAACCATATCAATTAACAGGCCAGCTCTCGCTGGCCTTCATCGCCAAACACCATAACAGCAAGTCGAAAACAAAAAGAATTTATAGCCCAGACTCTCAATCCCAACCAAACATTCCAACAATAATGATTGAGAACAGTAAGATAAACACAGCATTCAACAATTCAGTAACACTGACTGATGCAGGATCTGCAATGGAAAACAAATATCAACAGCTAGAAGCCCTACTCGCGACCCACATCGATAAAGAGCGGATCATCACAGAAGAAGCCAAGCGGCTTGCCTATGGCACTGATGCCAGTTTCTACCGCCTTATCCCTGAGCTCGTTCTGCGTCTAAATCACTTAGATGAAGTCATTTTCACCATTCAAACATGCCGCCAATTAGCAGTACCTTTCACTTTCCGAGCGGCAGGAACCAGCTTGTCAGGCCAAGCCGTATCTGATTCCGTGCTTATTACCCTGACTGATGACTGGCGCGGGCATACCATTCTTGGGCAGGGTGAAAAAATTCGCCTGCAACCCGGTGTTATCGGTGCCGATGCCAACCGCTATCTTGCCCCTTTTCAACGAAAAATTGGGCCAGATCCTGCCTCAATCAACACCTGTAAAATCGGTGGTATCGCCGCCAATAATGCCAGTGGCATGTGCTGCGGCACCGCACAGAATTCCTATAAAACCGTCGACAGTATGACCATTGTCTTTACCGACGGCACCCAGCTCAATACAGGCAGCGAAGAGAGTATTACCGCATTCAAAGCAAACCGGCCGGATCTGATCGAAGGGTTAACTGAGCTTATACAGGCAACCCAGCACAATGCTGAACTATCAGAAAAAATCCGTCACAAATACCGGCTGAAAAATACCACCGGCTACGCCCTCAACGCCCTCGTTGACTATCACGATCCCATCGATGTCATCGAGCACCTGATGATTGGCTCTGAAGGTACCTTGGGCTTTATTGCCGACATCACCTATAACACGGTGATTGAACATCCCCACCAAGCTTCTGCCCTATTGGTTTTCCAAGACATCGAAGCGGCCAGCCAGGCAGTATCGATAATCGCCAAAACCAATGTGTCGGCTGTCGAGATGATGGATGGGCGAGCATTGCGCTCCGTCGCCGATAAACCGGGGATGCCAGACTATATTCAAGCCCTTGATCTCGAATCGGCCGCACTACTGGTTGAAACCCGAGCCAGTTGCAGCCAACAATTACAACAGCAATGCCTTGAGGTAATGGCTGCGCTGGAAGACTTCACCATCACCCATTCCACACCGTTTACCACCGATGCCAACACCGTGGCTAGCCTATGGGCTATCCGCAAGGGAATGTTCCCTGCCGTCGGTGCTGTTCGGGAAACAGGGACAACGGTGATCATTGAAGATGTCGCGTTTCCTGTAGAACACCTTGCTATGGGCGTACGAGAGCTGCAGCTGCTGTTTGATAAATACCACTACAACGAAGCGATTATTTTCGGCCATGCCCTAGAGGGAAACCTGCATTTCGTTTTCACCCAAGGGTTTGACGACGAGTCAGAAATCAATCGTTACGGCAGCTTTATGGATGACGTTGCCGAGCTAGTAGCGGTTAAATACCAAGGTTCGCTCAAGGCAGAGCACGGTACCGGCAGAAATATGGCCCCTTACGTTGAACTTGAGTGGGGAAAAGACGGCTATGCCCTGATGAAACAAATCAAGGCCCTTTTTGATCCTGAGGGGTTATTGAATCCGGGGGTGATCATCAATGATGACAAGCGAGCACATATTTCCAATCTCAAGCCTATGCCAGCAGCTGATGAGCTCGTGGATCGTTGTATAGAGTGCGGGTTTTGTGAGCCGGTCTGTCCATCACGGACACTCACCTTGTCACCGCGTCAACGCATCGTGTTATACCGCGAACTTCAACACCGTGAGCGACAATACCTTGCGGGTAACAGCAGGCGACCACCGGTCGATGAATTAAAAGAAGTCTTCGAATACCAAGGCGTCGATACCTGCGCAGCAACAGGGCTTTGTGCCGATCGCTGCCCGGTGGGCATCAATACCGGCGACCTTGTTAAGAAGCTTCGTAACCAAAAATACCAGCGCTTTACCCCTATCGCCCGCTGGACTGCCGATCATTTTGGCGCCACAACCCGCTTGGTCAAAGCGGGCCTCAAGAGCAACCAGCTTGCCCGTATGATCGTGGGCGACAAAACCGTCGGTACCGTGACGAATGGTTTGAGAAAAATGACAGGAGGCGCGACACCTGTTTGGATGCCAGAAATTCCCCGGTCAAACCCGCACAAGCTCAGTAGCAGACAGAGTATGGCCTCCGACAAAAAAGTGGTTTATATGCCATCGTGTGCTAGCCGGACCATGGGCCAGCAAGATTCAGCCAAGGACAATCGTCCGCTGACGGAGGTGACGCTTTCATTGCTTGAAAAGGCAGGCTTTGAGGTGATCATACCTGACAAGCTCAATAGCCAATGTTGCGGCATGCCCTATGACAGCAAGGGGATGAAGGATATTGCCAAGCAAAAAGCACAAGAGTTAGAAGCATTACTGTGGCAAGCCAGCGAGCAAGGCAAGTACCCGGTGTTGATGGATACCAGCCCTTGTGCCAAACGCAGCATTGAGAATTTTATCAAACCATTGGAAGTGCTCGAACCGGTTGGATTCGTGTCGCGCTACTTGCTGTCACACCTCACCCTCACTCGCGTGCAAGAAACCGTCATGCTGCATGTAACCTGTAGTTCACGCCGAATGGGGCTGGAATCAGATATGCTTTCGCTGGCACAAGCCTGCGCGAAAGAGGTCATTTTGCCAGAACATATCCAATGCTGTGGGTGGGCGGGTGACAAAGGCTTCACCACCCCTGAACTCAATCAAGCCGCCGTTGCTCCGTTAAAAGAACAAGTACCAGCTGATTGTACTAGAGGCTTTAGTAACAGTCGGACCTGTGAAATCGGCTTGTCGCACCATAGCGGTATTCCGTACCAATCTATCCTCTATCTTGTCGATGAAGCGGCAGTCTGATTAACCTAATGAAAAAGCCCAAACGGTTAATGCCAGTTTGGGCTTTTCTATTCCACCGGATTGATAGACAAACTTGTCAATTGACTTAAGAGACACTCTCCAAGCTAGCCTGCTTTTGCTCCACTAGCCAATGCTCAATTTCACGCGGGGCAAAGATCAGCGGATCGCCCAACTCAATATCTTCAATATCAGCAAGTTGCTCGGGCAATATATCTATGATCAGCTCAAGATCTTTATGGCTATGAATGTGATCCTCAAAAATCCTAACCATCTCATGGTTATGGTCGATATCCCGCGCCTTAGCTGCGATAGCCAAGCCACTTAGCAAGGTATACCAAGTCGTCATTGGCCCTTGCACTATCGACGCCGATTCAGCATCCGAATCAATAAAGGCAAATGGCACTGTTAGCAACGGGTATTCACCCTTCATTGCAGCAAAGATCCAATCGGTATCAAACGAAAAGTCATATACCGAGGGCTTTGTAAGAATATCTTTAATCACATCGCGATCATAAAGCTTAAATGCTGCCTGAGTGTCTTTAATATTATTGCTAAAAATAGCTCGACCAATCATTCGCTGCATATGGCGCAACGTTTTAATCCCTACTCCCCAGCGTTCTTCTTGTTTGACCAAGATAGAATCTTGATGCTTGCGGTTACCCAGTACCACTTTGGCGTTTTCTGACACATAAGGTTTGAGTAATAGGCCCAATTGTCCCAGGTGCACTGAGTTATCTGCATCGGTATACATGACGCAATCCACTTTATCGGCCATCGCTTGCTGGCAACCCAAAATAATCGCGCCACCTTTGCGGGAGTCATCCGCCGATGCCAAATTTTTCAACGGGCCAGTAGAAACAGGTAATACATCAGCAAGCCGCAGCACCGAGACTTTATCTTTATCTGGATGATGTGTGAGAATACGCTCTGCAATGCCAGCACTGTCATGAGGACAACCATCATCGACCGGATATAAATGCCAGTCCACCACCGATCCCTGGGTGATCCAATTGAGCTGGTCAATTTTCACCCGTAGCGAATCTTCACCATTTGGGTTTAATGATGTTTTTTCATTTAGGCGGTTATGCTCTCCCCACATGGCAAATACAACACCGACTAATAGTGGACGCTTTAATTTAAGCACGTAACGCTTGGACTCAACTAATTTAACCGCCAAGCGAAACTCAAGAGGGCAACTATCTGAGAATGCTAGCTGTTGATAGTGCTGGGTAGTGATATCCGTTAAGCAATATAACGTATTGGCAAGTTGCAATAATCGCTTTTGATCCTGCTTTTCTGTTAAGTCAAAAAAATCACTGGCGTCATTAAAAGCTTGTTGCACTATTTTTTGTGATGCTGTCATTGCCTATCCCTCTTAGTTACTTCCTAAAGCACTCACCCACAACGACAACGGGGCTTAAATTAAGCTTAGTAACGACAAAAAGAATGACAAATTTTTTACGCAACCAATTGCATTAAAAGTATGAATTTAAGATGTTTTATGTCACAAAGTGAACATTTGCTTTTATCTATAAGACAAGTGACTTCAATGGGGAGGATTAATAGCATCATCAATCCGTTCAACTTAAAGCGCATGACCCAGTGGAGTAGCTAGGGCGTGTTGATGAGTAGCTAGGACGTGTTGATGAGTAGCTAGGCAGAATTACTGAGAAACAGGAGCAAAGCTTCTACGCTGCAAGGGGGCAACATTGTGTTTTTCAGGTTGTTCGAAGTGTCCAGAGGGAAGAGTCATTTTCTCCGTTTCTAGTACCTTCAAAGGCTGATTCTGACTTTGCTTGTTAGGCGTGACTAACTGTTTTAAGTCTTGCTCTTCATACTCAATCTCTTCAAGTGGAGTAACAAGTACTTTATCTGAGGACCCAGAGGAAGGCGTTTTTGTATTGGCAGGTTTTTCAGTAACAGGTACCGGATCTGGCTCATTCACTGGCGTTGTTTCTTCTAAGCCTTGTGCTTTTTCCGTGGTAGGAGATTGCGTGGCTTCAGCTGGCGTCGGCCCTGATATAACGATCCCTTTGCTCATCACAGGCACTGTTTGCAGCTTTACTTCTGCATCTGACACCACTAAATGACGGCTTACCGAGGTTTCTGTCGGCGTCGCAATAATCTTCACTTCAGTCTTCGCTGAACTTTCATCACTACCGGATGGTGCCGGCTCAGAAGCCGCCTCTCCTGAAATTTTCAGCGCTGATGAAGCAGTAGCACTGCTACTTTCAGGTATAGGTTGATATTGAGCCGGCGATCCTGATGGGATCACGTGTTGCTCTTTACTGTATGAGGTATTCAACCCGCTTAATTTCTTTCCGCCCTGTGGCGGTTGATATACAGGGTTCACTTTGGGCTGAATCGTAACTGGCTGACTGCTGGTCAATCTCTCCTGGCGATCAGTCAACCCTAATTTAGGGCTTTCAAAGCTGAATAGCGATAACTTCTCATCCCAGCTTTGTAGCACTGCCAACTCATTTTCCCACTCGCTATCAATACTTGCCGCTAAATCAGCAACCTGAAGCTGGGTCGAGAGCAAGGTGTTGGCATGTTCGTAGCGCCGATGGAGTTTCTTTTTCATCTGCTTCCAATTAGTGCCCCCCGTCATCAAATAACGGGTACTATCAGCCCAGTACTGATAAGCGATGGCATCATTGGCCTTGTCGGCAGAAATGGCCGCCAGTGCTTCTGACAGCCCAGCATACTGCCACATTCGCTTACGGCCCAGTTTGGCTTCCGAACTCAAAAACAAAATGGTTAACCGGTGCCACTGCTGTGATGCCTGCTGATAGCGCCCGGCATTGACCAAATGACTCGCTTTCGAGTAATAATTCAGTTCAACATCAACCGCAGAGGCATTCCCCTTAGCAGGCAGTAAAAACAGTAAACATACTGCAATGGCATACCGACATAGCCTACTCATCTGAATGTCTCCACCAAGCACTTTTGCGGATGATAAAAACGCGAGTCAAACTGAACATCGCGGTATTCACGCTCTTTAGACGGTTGATAAAGCTTGCCATTGGCTTTATAGAGCAACGCCTCTAACACACCAGCATTGGTTTGTAGCGAGATACTTTTTTCATAACTGCTGGTCAGCTCATAACGGCCTTCATACCAACCACGATCAGGATCATAGAGTTCGCGAACGAGCGTCAACAAACGCTCGGTATAGTCGGTTTTCCAAAGTACCCACATTTGAAAAGCGACCCGGGTAGACACCAGCGCCTTTTCATCATGATCACTGCCATCTTCTGCCACCGAGATCCACGGCGTACCCAATGCATAGATACTGTCGTAGACAAAGTAAGGCTCACCGGTAACAACATGCTCTCCCCGTGCGGTATAGATCCGATCCACTTCCCAGCGAGACTCCTGAATGCGGTAAACCGAATCTGCCATGGCGGCCAAGACATCATTAGTATGCTCAGAGTCGGACGAGCGTCTATCGTCAATGTCATCCCAGTTAAACTCCAGCCCTAGCAATAGGTACGGTGTACTATAAACAGGTCGAAGTACATCGTAATCACGGGGATCACGGCCATCGAACAGCAAGTCGATACCGTTTATCGTAACCACTTCGTACGGGTCGAGCATCATTGCCTTTTCAGGGATGATTTGCCAATCAAGATACCCATAGGCGGTATACTCTTCGATACCCAGCCGCCCTTCTTTATAGCGGTGGACATTACCGTCATTGATCGCCGCACCGTACAGCTCACCCTCTTCGGTCACCAACTCACAGAAGTTCCAGCGCAGCACCGCTTTATCGACGTACTCTGAAAATTCAGGATTACGCTGCTTGACCATTGCCAAGGCGATCAGTAAGCGGCCAATATCAATCGATGACCAGCCGAGTTCACCCGGCTGATTGGCATAATCGACCATCATACCTGTACCTGTGCTATAGACCTTATTGGGTACTCCGGTTAGCCCCAGAGGCATTTCATTGAGAAACGAGAGCACCAGTGTCAGGCGTTCGTCATGCTCCTTACTGGTAATAAACTCAAATTCACGCGCGGCGATAAGCGCTATCAGATAATCAGCCAGGTTAGACAAGTTCGTGGTAGGAAAATTATCGAGGGCGTTCACCAGCCCAGTCGTAAGATTGGTATTGTTTTCGACATAGGTCCAAGCAATTTGCGCCCACTCAAGCTCTTGCTCGGTTAACGAGCCGTAACGGCCCTGACGCAGCATCTGCGACTCGTTAACCGAAGTCATCCCACTTTGAACTCCTTGGTACACCACCCCACAAGAAGTAAGGCAGAACAAAGAGGCCGCAATCACCGTATTTCTCAACATCTATTTCCTTTCAACGGCTGTTACAACCGGCTATTGAAAGCCCCTTTACGAGGCAAACACTGTCCTTCATAGCCAAATGGTGATTCAAGCGCCTTTTCCCATAGGCTTGGTGCAACATTGTCCTTGTATTTAAGCAGTTTACCCTCTTGTTTATAAAGAAGGATTTCTAAGGTGATACCGTTGTTGTTCGATGTGAACGTATTAATCAAGCCAGTCCCATTTTCAAAGATCCCTTCGTAAAACCCTTTTTCACGATCATATGAGTGAGCAATATGGTCAAACAGCAAATCGGTATACTCGGTATCCCACAGCACCCACATCCCCATTGCACCTTTAATCGCAACTGCTGAGAACTGCGGTAGGTATTCACCGACTTCCGAAATAGTATTCCACGCGAAACCATCGGTATAAATGGTGTCGTACACAAAGTACGGTGGTCCCGCTAACTGGTGCTCAGTACGGGCGGTGATAATCCCCGTTTGCTTATAGCGTTCTTCCTGAACCCGGTAGATCTGCAACGCAAATTCCGCAATCCAGTCATTGGAATAGTTGTAATCATGGCCCGAGCGATCGTCGACCAAATCCCAACCTAGTTCAATACCATCCAACACATAACTTTCTGTTACCACATAGCTGTGGGCTTTCAGCTTTCGAGGATCTCGGGTGTCGTAAGGAACATCATAACCATAGAGATTAATCGTGCTGTAGGGCTCAGCCATAGAGGCCTGGGTAGTATCAAATCCCCATAGCTGGAAGCCTTTGGCTGCATATTCTTCATAACCCAACCGCCCTTCTTGCAGGTACTGCACTGGCTTGTCTTTTTCCAACAGCGCACCAAACATAGTGCCGTTTTCATCGACAACATTACAGAAGTTCCAACGCAAGACTGCGGAATCAATACTGGTCGCGTATTCAGGGTAACGGTGCTTGATAATATGTAGCCAAATCAACAAACGACCAAGATCAAGTGCCGAATAACCAATCTCACCAGGTTGGTTACCGTAATCCACCTTAGCCGCAGTTTGGGTGTTGTAGGCCTTATTCGGTAACTCATTCATGAACAGATCGAGCGTATTCAAGGTCGTCAATATACGAACAAGGCGACGGTTAAATTCCTCTTTTTCGATGATCCCTAATTCATATGCGCTTACCATGCCCGCCATGTAAGACGACGCATCCCACCAAGTGACTGAGGGGTAATTGTTTACCGCATTAACAAGCCCAGTCGGCTCCTGGTAGTTATTTTCAAAGTACTTCCAGGCGATCCGAGCCATATCCATTTCTTGTTCCGTCAGCGCGCCCTGACGCGCTTTCGGAACACTCCAGTGGCTTTTCCTGTCGACGACATCTTCAGAAAAGCTATTATATTTGTTACCGCAACCGGTAGCCAAAACCCCTAACAGGCAAACAATGATATAACGCATCCGATACTCCCTATCACAGTTGCGGTTTACTTCACGCCTACGCTTAGCAAGGCTCCATTTTCGATGTAAGCAAGTGACTCCAAAACAATCCCATTGGTATTGGCGGTTATTGCTTTATTGACACGGCCATCGACTTCATAGCGACCTGAATACCACCCTTTTTCCTCTGAAAACAGTTCTTTGGCATCATCAATCAGCAAGTCAGTATAAGGTGTATCATACAATGCATACCAGCCAAATGCTGCTTTGGTAGACAACGTTTTAAGGTGTGACGCATCATCACCTTGGTCAGTGATTGCATTCCATTCTTTGCCATCTGAGAAAACAGTGTTGTAGACAAAGTACGGTGCTTCATCGACGTTATCCTCACTGACCGCCGTCAGAATACCGGTACGCTCATAGCGGTTTTCCTGCGCTTTATAAACACGGTGGGCAAAAATCTTCGACACACTGTCGGCACCAAATTCCAAGCTATCAAGAATATATGACTCGCTCACCACGTAGTTATGGGCATGGAATTTAGCCGGGTCACGCAAGTCAGTCGGGATTTCGACCCCATCAATATTTCGCATTTCAAGGTAATCGATATATTTCATCGCATTGAACACATCGCGTCCCATCAACGACATCGCTTTCGACGCATATTCTTCGTAACCGATACGGCCTTCCTGAACCAACTCCATCTCCGTCCCACCATCTTTCTGTGGGCGCGAGCCATACAGGTAGCCATCTTTGATCATCACACCCACATCCCAGTGATTAAGCACCGCGTTCACATGGGTGTTAAATTTCGGGTACTGCCAAACCATAATATTCAATGGTACAAGAATTCGGCCGATATCAATGGCTGACCAACCAATGCCATTTTCAACAGGCCGGTTCTGGTAATCCACCATTTGAACTGTTTGGGTGTTGTAGGCTTTGTTCGGCAGCTTGCCATCAATTAGCGGGAGACGCGCAAGGGTGTGCAACGCTTTTTCCATGCGCAGTTCAAATGTGCTCTGGCTGATAATATTCAGTTTTTCCGCAGCCAAAAGGCCCATCAGGTAAGAGGCGGTATCCCACATCGTCGTAGACGGATAGCCATCAACCGAATTGACCAAACCGGTATTTTCCTGATAGTTATTCTCAAAGTAAGTCCATGCCGTGTTAGCCCAGACAAACTCTTCTTCGGTAAGCACTCGGCTTTCTCGCACCGGGATCTCTTCCGTTGCCTCAAAGGTAATGTTGCCTAAAATATGCCCGTAGTCTCGGGTTTCAATATTGAACGCAATGACCAGCGCAGTTAAAAGTCCAAATAAAAAGACGATATGATGCCGTGCATTCACGACTGCTTGCTTAAATTCCATATTCTAATTCCTCAGATTCCTGTTCCTGCTTTTTATCTGTTGGTGGCGGCGTCCAATAAGCGGCAGCAATCATCCCCCACATCGCCATCATATTGTTAATGGTCCAAAAACTATTGAATACCAGACCGCCGATAGAATAACTGCCAAACATTCCGGTGAAATAGCTGAACCAAGCAAAACACATACTCAATAAGCTCAAACCAAAGATCAGTTTTTGCGGTATGACTAAATTGCCAAACGAACCATCCTGTCGCTCTTTAGGTGTTGCAGGGAAGCTGATCTTACGCCCACGTAATACCGTCCACAATGCCCGCATATTGACCGGAAAAAATGAGAGGAAATTAGTTTTCCCTTTATAGCCAGCGACTCCCCAGGTACCAACCATCATGGCGAGTTCAGCCGTCAAAACGAACGGAATAAAGTGCAAATAGAAAGTAACGTCATAAGCACTCACTGGTGCGATGCTGGTTAAGAAGTAAATGATCGGGCAAGTAAGGAAAATTATATTCCACACAGCTGACAAATTGGACCAGAAACTGGCACCGTACATCATCTTCTGCTTCAGGTTCATTCCCTTTCTAAACAAAGGATTATCATTCATGAAGATATCAATCGAACCACCGGAATACTTAAAGCGCTGTACCGTCCAGGTCTGAAGATCCTGCGGTGACAGCATCTTACTTTCCACCTCTGGGTGCTGAACCGATCGCCAGTTTCTTTCTGTATCTGAGTGCAGAACAATAGAAGTATAAATATCTTCCGATACGTGGAATTTATAAGGGGTAAACTCGGTATCGAAGATAATTTCTTGGCGAAGGTTATCAGAGACGTCTTGATCAACCGCTTTCTCTTTCGTGATCTTACGGATCTGTTTTTCTATTTCCTTATGCTCTTTGCTGATCTGCTCGCTATAACTACGCAGCGCCGCTTCCATGACTGCCTCACGGCGGTGGATAGACCCCGCACCACAGCAGAAAGAAGCATTTACCCAGTTTCGACGACGCTGAATAACGTCATAGAACATTTGCGGATCATTTACGTATGGATCTTCACCAATTTTTACGGGCCCGTAGAACTTCTCTACCCCTCGGCCAATCGGAGCCGCCCACTTGCCGAGTTTGCGCTGCAACCAGTTCGGTAAACGCTCCCCTTCAGGCAGGTCGAAGAACCATTGTGGCGTTTGAACCCAAGCAACATCAGGATCCCGGAAATAACCCATCGTGTGCTCAAGGATGGTTGGGAATGGACGGGTGTCGGCATCACAGATAACAATAAAGTCACCATAGGTTTGCTCTAAAGCGTTACGTAGGTTCCCCGCCTTAAAACCAATGTTATTTTCCCGTGTTATGTACTCTATGCCCATCTCTTCCGCCAGCGCCTTCATTGCCGGACGCTTGCCATCATCGAGAATAAATATCTTAATTTCGATATCATGGGGATAGCGGATCTTCTGAGCATCTTCAATACTCAGCCTGACCAATTCAGGTTCTTCATCATAGCTTGGGAAGAAAACATCAATACTGATCGGCCTTGTTTCATTCCCCTCAGGACTGTCTTTCGCTACACATTCATTTATCGTATGCGGTGGCGCTTTTTTCGGCTCATCTTTAGTCTTCCATAAGTTGAAGGTAAACAAAACCGAACCAATAAAAGCACAGGATTCCGCAAAGACCAACGGGAATGAAAACCACATCGCGTCGTAATTCAACGCAAAAGACCAGCGCCACCACAAGTACCAAATCCCCAACGTGAGATTACAAGTAGCCAGATACTGATAAAGTAATTCTCTCGACATGCTATGAGGCACCGGTTCTGGTGGCTTACGATGTTCGAATTCCTTGAAATAAAAATCCATGAGCTCTCACTCCGGTTAATAATGATTAAAGTAAGCGTGATGCACGGCAATCAAACCAATCAGACTGGCGTTGTAGTCAATAGCGAATTCATTTACTGCATAGGACTTCTCACTATCTACGTAACTCAGCATCCCCATATTTTTCGGTGCAACTCCGGCTTGCGCCATTTCATTAGGCCCACCAACTAAGTAGCCAGGCAAGCTGACTCCCGTCGCGATTCGGTACAAGTGGTGAAGATTACGTACCGAATAGGTGCCACTGTTGGTGACAAAACTCATATCAAAGGCATTTGCCCCTAATAGATAATCAAGTTGAGATTGAACAGACGAGCGGTTATCCAATCGACCTTTGGCAAAATCAGCCCATGCGATCAAAATACCCGCCTCTGCAGTCATTTTGTTAGATCCCCAAATGAAACGCTGATTGGCAACCCTGAATGGCGACTGCTGTGCCTGCTGGCTATAACGTGTGGCTACTTGGTCCAAGTCATTAACAAGCTGATCTCTAAACTCACCTTTTTCCTCGGCAAGAATAAGGTGCCATACCCCCATTGCCGCGGGGTTTTTCCATTCAAAAATGTCGATCCATTGCGAGTCATAGCTTTCTTGGAAGGCGTGTTTAAATTTCTCTTGCCCTGTCGTGATATATAGTTCTGCGTAAGCCCACAGCCGATCATCGACATCGGTATCCAATGATGCTTCCGTATCGAACTTGTTCTTCATATAAGGGCCAGAGCCACTGTCATCACCGGCCTTCCAGTCAATGTATTGTTCATCTTGGGTTGCAAGATAATTGACCGCATGAATCGCAGCACTTAAATATTGGCGAGACAAACTGTTGTCGTAGGGTTTGATAACTCTTGACGCAAAAGCCATAGTTGCAGCGAACTTGGCAGTTTCAGGTGTACTCACGCCATAGATATAGCGAGGCTGGTTGTCTTGCCACGGGCCAATTTTTGCCGGCCAACTCGCGCCAGAAACTTTACGGTATACTGCCCCATCTTCACGCTGCATTTTAAGTAGCCAATCCAACGCATAAATTGACTCATCAATGATGGCTGGCTTGCCACTCCCCGGAAGCTTGGTATCAGAATACAGCTGAGGGGTCTGCCGGTAAGCTTCCAGCAACCTTGCCACGGTTATCGTTGTCGTCGCGACATATTTGCCAAAGTCGCCAGCATCATACCAGCCACCAACAACATCCAAATGAGCGCCCGATTTATGAAAGGCATCGGTTCGGAACATTTTGCCATCTTGCATATGACTTTGCGGACGATTCATTCCTGTCGCAATATCTTTAACGGCCATACCAGAACGTTGCAGATAAAGGGCATGCACTAAGCGGTTATTTAGAGGAAGGTAAGCATCATAACCAATAGGGAATGGCACTGATTGTCCATTATCACTGACCAGCTGATACCAACCTGATGCCTTAACCTGGCTGAAATCAATCGCTGAGACTTGGCGTTCGTCGGGAAGTGAAACAGAATCGTCACGTTCAAGCTTGGCAATGACACTACCATCTGTCACAGAAACTAACTGAACATCGGAAGGCCCCTCTGACAAAACGTAGGCAACTTTATCCCCGCTTGGGAGATAGCCCATTTGATTAACCATAATGTCGGCACCCTGTGCCGAAAACGCAACGGCTGCGCCCATTAGGTAGCTGAATATCTTTGTCATAATCTAGCCTTCCAAATCCTTCGCAAGATAGTGGTTGGTACTCACCGTCTTGCCTGAGTTGTCCTTAACTTCAAGTGTCAGGTATGAAGCCAACCCTTCAACAGGCTGCCTTTCAACCACTTGTAGCGTCGAGTTGGCAGCAATCGACAACCCACTATATTCCCAGCGCTTCTGGTTATAGCTATTTGTCACCACCAAGGTTGCATCCTCAAACTCAGCCAATGAATCATTTATAATTGTCACTGTGAGCAAAGAGCGCTTCGACAGTAACTCCGCTTGGGCAACAGCCAATACAGGTTGGTAAGCTTCCTTCAGGGCCAGATACCCCGGCTTGGGAGTTCTATCGACATCCAATACAGACCAAGTCACTGACGGCCAGCTATCGACGAACATGAATTGATAGATAGCCGCAACCCCGACTCCTTTATTCAACCTTAGATGTTCAGCTGCAAATTTTGTCACTAGCCTTTGATATTCTTGAGAATTATTCCAAAAGTGTGACAAAGATTCACCTTGTTGCACATGGGCGATATTCAGTGTTTCATGATGTTGGTAATTGTGATAACTGAGAGTGTTTAAAACATCTTTACTCAGCGGCCATTGCATCTGCCCCTGAAGGATCTCAGTCATTAGCTTCCAGCTCGGCATAGCCTGGGCACCAAACTCACTGACAATCATTGAAGGCTGGTAAGTACGGTAATCTTTGTACGAACCTGAGTACCAACCTAACCAAGGGTGCTCATAGGTATAGGAAGCATCGCGAACCACTCTGCCGTCATCTGCCGCGACCAAAGCGGCATGGACGCGGCGTGTTAACAGGGTATTTTGTTCAGGCTGGTAAGTGGGGTATTTATACTGCATCCACGATGCATCCCAAGGCGGCTCATTATGCCCCGACCAGAATGCAATTGACGGGTGGTTATATAATAAGTCTGTCATTGCTTTGGCTTGGCGAGCCGCTTCCAAAGCAAAACTCGGTGAGTTGCTATAGCCCCACTGCAAAGGAAAATCTTGCCAGACAACCAAACCCGCTTTATCGGCTAAATCATAAAATGCTGTGCCAGCAACGTGGGCATGTACCCGAACACTGTTGATATTGGCTTCTTTCATCAAGGTAAGATCTTGCAGATATTGCTCAGCGGATACTTCGCCAAGCCATTGGCTGGCGATGTAATTGGTCCCCCTGACGAAATAGGGTTGTCCGTTGACTAGGAACTGTTTCTTTTCACTATCAAGTGCCATCTCCCTGAAACCAACAGCCACAGTTTTCTGATCGGTAAGTTGGCCATCAAGGAAGACGGAAATGGAAAGATCGTAAAGGTTTGGTTTACCCCAGTCCCAAGGCCACCACAGTTCCCGGGCTGCTTGAGGTAAAGAGAGTTCAAGTGACGTTTGCCCTGGCTTGATGGCTTCGTCAAAAACGTAGCGCTCAGGATCACGACTGCCTTGATGCTGTAACACCAACTCTATGGTTGCTGACGCCTCGCGGACTGAATCCACGTCGAGCTGGATATCTGCGGAAGTGATTTTCTTTTCAATATGATTAACTTGAGGGCGAACTTTCAATGCCTGTAACGCTATCGGGCCTGTCTGCCTGATTGCTACATCGCCCCATATCCCCCCTGAATTCCAGTCTTGGCCTTTATCGGACCAGGCGCCACCGGGACGGGTATCATGATGATTCAGCACCCCTTTGATGAGCGTTTTATGCAGTGACCAATCATCGGTCTGTTCTTCATTTGGGCTATTGACCCAAACATTCAAAACGTTATCGCCAGACTGAACTAAACCAGTCACCTCCATTCGATGGGGAACAAAATAGCCAACATTACGAGAAATGTACTTACCATTAATGGTTACCGCTGATTCATAATCAACACCATCAAAATCCAACCAATATCTGCCTGAACGATTCAGTTCATCAAGTTCGAATTGCCTGCCATAATAAGCGGCACCTGAATAATTGATTCCAGACGTTTTCCAATGTCCCGGAACAGTAACGTTATATTGTCCTGCCCAACTGTCATTTTCATCAATTATCTCTAGGCGCCAGTTTCCATTCAATGATTGCATATTGACAATCCAATCATTATTCTTTGAAAAAGATGCACAAGAAGATAATGAGAATAACGTCATTAGTAATATTATTCTCATATTTCCCTTTTCTTAAAATGGTTATTCAGCGCGCTTTAATATTTTAAAGGTGTTTTTATTACCATTTTGAATATATTCAAGATCATCAGTAAGCTGTACAACAATAATGAACCCCCGACCAGATGTGGTCCATGTTTCAGGATCATCAGGGTCTGGCTCAATAAACTCACCATTAATAGCCCGGTTAAACTCTTCTTTGGTCATGGATTTTCCATAATCTGACACTTCAAAGACCAATTCATTATCCGAGTTAAAAAAGCATGAACACTCAATCGGTAATTTGTCCGAATATTGATAAGCATGCTCATACGCATTATTCACCACTTCCACTAAACACAGTTCAACTTGATCTATGATATCTTGTGAAACTTGGTTACTCCGTAGGTATTGCTGCATATCTTCAGCAATATCACGGGACACATCTGGAGAACTACTGTACTTCTTACTAAACCGCTCAGTGACTATATCCATTGGTAAGCCCTTATCTACTTAGTTAAGAATTTCTTCCTCTTCATCAGGTACAGAAGGAATATAAGTGGAAATACTACCCAAGCTGCCCATCATAGGCTGAACTTGGCGTCGGTCATTAAGGATATTCACCGCTTTAAGTTCACTCAAAGACTGGGTATAACCGTCATGACTGATGAAATAATCCCCAAATACCGTTTTTTCTTCAACAAAAGCTGTTGAAGCAACATGAATATATTCACTCACCAAACTTCGTTTAATTACAGCGCCTGACTCGACTTTACTGTTAGCACCAATGACAACAGGGCCTTCTATGGTTGAACCGGGTTGTATTTCACACCCGCTGCTAATAATGAGCGGAGGCGTAATATTGCAGCCATTTATATCAAATACAGTATTAATTCCGACCCATACCCCTGGTTTGACTTGTGTACCTGGTATTGGATAGCCCGGAACCTTACCATTCATAATATCGCTGGTTACCGTCCAGATATCACTGATGTTACCGACATCCAGCCACTGAAATTCCATACTGGTCGCAAAGAAATCTACATTGTTTTCGACTAGTTTAGGGAAGAGCTCACTACCAATATCGTACTCCTGTTCAGCAGGAATAAAATCAAAAATAGCCGGTTCAAAGATATAGATACCAGTATTAATTTGTGTCGATAGCGCTTCTTCTACTGATGGCTTCTCCTGGAAGCTCGTGACCTTTCCGTAATTATCGGTAACAACCACACCGTACTTAGACACTTCCTCCAGCTCGACATCACGCGTCACGATGGTCGCAATCCCGCCGTTTTGCTTATGTCGCCTTACCGCTTCGGTCAGATCCAGGTCAATCCATGCGTCCCCGCACACAACGACGAAGGTTTCATCAAAAAAGCCTGAGAAGTCTTGAATCTTTCTCATGCCACCCGCAGAGCCCAGCGCCTTGCTGACAAAATCACCATCAACAATTTCACCTTCGTAAGAGAATGAGAGCTGTACATTGAAATGATGGCCATCGCCAAAATAATTCTCTATAACCTCTGCCAAATGACTAGTATTGACAACAATTTTGTCAATGCCGTGCGCGGCAAAAAGCTGGATCATAGACTCCATGACTGGCTTACCCAAAATGGGGATCATCGGCTTGGGGATTATCTGGGTAATCGGCCTAACACGTGTTCCTTTCCCTGCGGCGAGGATCATTCCTTTCATGCCATACTCCTTTACGCCATAGTTGCGACTGCATCTTCAATGGTATCGTAACTTGTGATCAGCTTGTCCATACGTGTAAGCTTCAACAGCTCTTTGACGGCGCGCTGCGGGTTGACCACACTGATTTTCTTCCCTCTCAGCATTTTATAAACAGCCATTACAGCACCGAGGCCACTGCTATCCATAAAACGGACTTCTGATAAGTCGAGTACGAGGTGACTACCAATACCCTCCGACAGTTTCTCGACGACTTCCCGGAAACTTGGTGCTAACTTCGCATCAAAACGCTCTTCTTTTATTTGAAGAATTGTGCATTGACCTTGGTTGATAGTTTCATATTGCATAGCTGCTCCCTTTCTGGATTGCCTTTCCATTCAACAACAAGCACGCTGACATCATCATCAAACTGTTCAGCCTGCTGCCAATCTCTTACACTGTTGACTAACAACTCTGTTTGTAACGTTGTTGGCTGATCGTTCAATTGAACTACTGCCTTTCGGAAGCCTTCTTCCGAAAACATTTCACTGCCTTTTTCGGCTTCAGTGATCCCATCGGAATACATCCACACTTTGTCGCCCGGCTCAAGCTGAATATAAGAGGTCTCATATTCAACGAAATCGAACGCCCCAACGACAAAGCTTTCCTGACCGATAAACTCGGCATCTCCCTGCAGGGACCGTAACCACACCAACGGTGGGTGGCCAGCAATAGAGAACGCCATTTTTCCGGTTTTAATGTTCAACACGGCATAGACCATGGTGAAATACAATAAATTTTGGTCATCGCTGAGGTACTGCTCATTAAGGTGCTTTAGTACCTCATGGGGTTGATTGATTCGATAATACGGCGGTTCATCAGTCGCCGTCTTTACGATAGAACTATGGCCAGAACTAATGGCGATACTTTGCTGTACCGAAAATGACAGCAAAGCCGACGACACACCGTGCCCAGCTACGTCCAGCAAATAAATCGCAACATGCTCTTCGTCCAAATTCATGTAGCCCAGCATATCGCCGCCAATTTGTGCACTGGGTATCGAGACATAACTCAATTCAACACCCGTCATGGTGTTTTCAGTGGGCAGCAGACGCTTAAGCAACTCACCCGCTGACTCCAAATCCTTCTTCATGGTGGCATAAGCACTGTCTAAGGCATCATTCTTAGTCGTTATTTCATTGTGTAATGCCAAGGTTCGGAAACCAGCCTGAATACGAGCAACCAGTTCATCAACATGCGTGTCTTTAACCACAAAATCATCGGCCCCCGCATTGATGCCACTGACAATGGATTCTTTGTCGTCTTTTCCCGACAACAACATGAAAAACAAATATCGTCCATAATCTGCCGATTTCACCCTTGAGCACAGTTCGATACCATCCATTTCAGGCATCATCCAGTCACTCAGCACAAACTGAATATCTTGACGATCTTCAAGCACTTGCAAAGCATGCATACCATCGCTGGCTGTAATGACTTCAAATCCGCGCTTGGATAAGACTTTCTCCATGAATAAAAGCATGGTTCTGTTATCGTCAACCAGTAAGACTTTCTTCATTCGCTCACCCATGTAACCATGCCATCCCGGCATAAACTCATTGTTGCACAACAATTTTTTTACGCCAACCAATATGCAATCACTTTTATGTACAACTACATTCTAGTAAGGTTTATTAGACACAACAAAAAATTGTTCTTTTTCTGTTCGTTACCTCAAATATTTACTCGTAGTTATTTTACTTTACCTATGAAAACAGCCACTACTAGTGGTTAATCACACCTCAGCACACAAGGATGATAGACTTGCGTTGTTTCAATTTTTATCTTTTACTTATCTGCTTTGCCGCGCCCTGCGTAGCAGATGAGTATATGAGTGAAACGCGCAAACATGCCCCAGCCCCTACCTCCCCATCACTGACGCCTTCAAGTATGATCCCAGTTATAGATGCAGAGGACGACGATCCAACAGAAGCGGATTTGATTTGGAAAGGGGTATCAAGCTCATTCCATATCCCTATTGATGAATGGGAAGAGAGTGAAGACAAATCTTTCTTGCATGGCTTAAGTGGCAACCTCGGCTTTGGTTATCCCTTACTGGAAACTCCAGCAGCCAACATCCCAGCCAACGCAACGAATGGGCCGGCCAATACGAATATGACCACTACCCTATCGCTCAAATACACCCTATTAGGTAATTGGTTTGTATCAGGTACGCTCTATTACTATTGGGACAGCGACCAACAGCAGCCTTGGAACCCCGACTTTACCTATGTATTCGGCTATAGCGATTGGCGCCCTTATACTTTCAGCCTGATGTACGCCAATTACGGTGGTAACCGCTTCAAGGCAACAGAGGGCCAGCCCGTAACTAATTTCAATCAGGGCACTTGGTCTTTGGGTTGGAAGTTTCCCGTCGTCGATCCGGTCAAAAGCTGGCTGACCTTTACCGATGAAGGTGCCATTGGTTGCCAAATTGACTTTAACTACACTCCGGAGTTTTTCGACCTCGCCACTACGTCTTATATGACTGGTCACAAAACCCTTAGTCTTGGCTGTAAGTACTCAATTTTTGGCAATTGGTACGTCAACGGTACTGCCTTTTATTACTTTGACAGCGACCAGAAGCAGCCCTGGAACCCTGACTACACCTACGGTTTTGGCTACTTTGACTGGCACCCTGGCACAATCACTATTCAGTACAACAACTACTCTGGCAACCGTTGGAACTCCTCTGATCGCGCCGAAGGCACTGGCCGTTTCAAAGACGGCTCGATCACTGTCGCTTACTCATTTTCTTTCTAACTCACGTTTCGCAATCTGCAGCTGCAAATTGCAAAAATCCATATAGCAATGCCTACAAATCCGTCTATTCTTGATATTACGACTGCATATCAATTTGAATGCATAATGATTTAATTTACCCAACCAATCTTTGTGCATAAAATCACTCAGTTAGCGGTGCTTGATTTATTCAACAGGAATATAAGCAATAAGTTGGCATGCATCGTGCTGCATTGACAATAACCAAAATAGCGAGTTACCAATTATCACAATGAGGTCAATATGGAAGGGACTAAATACGACGACAAAGTAACCGGGACAGAAAACGACGATAGCATTGATGTACTCTCCGGTAGTGATGAAGTGGAAGCAAAAGGCGGTGACGACTTTGTGGTTGGTGGTGAAGGTAGCGACAAGCTTGCTGGTAACGAAGGCGCCGACACTATTTTTGGTGATGTCCAGTACGGTGAGGAGCCACCAGCCGAGCCAGCCCCTGATGATAACTGGGGAAATACGCAATCTGTATACCAGTACACAGCCACAGAAGAGCCAGAAGAAACCATTACTCATAGTGTCCGTCTAAGCAATTACTTGGTCGACAACACCGGCTCTATCAATGCAAAATTTACCACAACACAAGCCTATGATGCGGTTTTTGTCCAGCTGGTAGATAACAACGGGACGGTTGTTGATAAGGTCCCTGCCACGGTCACTGAGTCCGGTGAAATTGTGCTGGAATATAGCTATAGCAGTGACAAATTCAGCTCTGACGAGCTCATTTCTATTGAGCTCGTCGCTCCCGATGATAACCCTATTTCTGATATCGAATCCGTTGAAGTGATAGCCAACAACATCTATGACGACACCATTACCGGTGGTAGCGGCGACGATATCCTTTTCGGCCAACAGGGCTCTGATACTATCTACGGTGATGAAGGCAATGACTTTCTTGATGGCGACATCAATGACGATACCCTGTATGGCGGCACAGGCGATGATGTATTAGTCGGCGGTAACGGTGATGACACCCTATATGGTGGCGAAGGTAACGACACATTGCTTGGTAGTGATGGTAACGACACGCTATATGGTGGTGATGGAGACGATACCTTACTGGGTGAGTTAGGTGACGATACCATTGAAGGTGGTGCTGGAGCAGATATTCTCGTTGGCGATGATGGCAATGACACCCTATCTGGCGGAACGGGCGACGACAAACTGTTCGGCGGCCTGGGTGAAGATGTCATCGCAGGCGATGAAGGCAACGACGAAATCCACGGTGATGCCGGTATCGATAACCTCTCCGGCGGTGCCGGTGATGACTTTATCATGGGGGGCACCGGTAACGATATTATCGATGGTGGCGCAGACAATGACCTGCTACTTGGCGGGGATGACAACGACACCCTCACCGGCGGCGAAGGTAGTGACCTACTGTTTGGTGAAGTCGGTGATGATAATGTCGACGGCGGCGTTGGCGATGACGAGGTTTATGGCGGTGTGGGTAACGATGTACTGTCCGGCGGCGAAGGCCATGACAGCCTGTTTGGCGGTGAAGGTACCGATGTCCTCGACGGTGGTGCAGGAAACGACAACCTTCATGCCAATGAGGGCGACGATGTCATCAGCGCTGGTGCAGGAGATGATTTCGTCTATGCGGGCGATGGCAATGATGTTATTGATGGCGGAGAAGGTAACGACACTATTTTCGGTGAAACCGGCCACAACCAAATCACTGCAGGGCTAGGCGATGACACTGTCTATACCGATGCGGGTAACGACATCATCGATACCGGTGACGGCCAAGATACCGTCTACGCAGGTGCTGGCGATAATGTCGTTAGCACAGGTGCCGATGACGACACCGTCTACGCAGAAAGCGGCAATGATCAGATTAATGCCGGTGAAGGACACAATATTGTCTATGCCGGGGACGGCGATAACACCGTCACAGCCGGCAGCGGTGATGATGATATTTTCTCCGGTGCAGGCGCCGACACCATCCAAGCGGGTGCGGGTGATGACGAAGTCTTTACCGGTGCAGGTAGCGACACCATCGATGCCGGTACAGGTAGCGATAAGGTATACGCTGGCGACGGTGATGATGTTATTGAAGGAGTCAGCGGCAACAATGAGCTGTTTGGTGAAGCCGGCAACGACACCATCAATGCGGGCCTAAATACTTCTAGCCTGTTTGGTGGCCAAGGAGATGACACGCTCACCGGCTCAGATGAAAATGATTACCTTCACGGCGGCGGTGACAACGATGTGCTGCTCGGTAACAAAGGTGACGATACCCTCGAAGGCGCAGCGGGTAATGATGAACTTTCCGGTGGGGAAGGCAATGATGTTCTACTAGCTGGTGCCGGTGACGACAACCTCTCCGGTGGCCTCGGTGACGACACCTTGGTCGGCGGTACCGGTAACGACACACTTCTGGGTGAAGAAGGGACTGATATTTTAGTCGGTGGCGCTGGTAATGACTTATTAGACGGCGGTACGGGTGTCTCTGAGCTATACGGTGAAGATGGTGACGACACCCTGCTCAGCGCCGATGACAACGACTTGCTCAGTGGTGGTGCGGGTAATGACACTATTACGTCTAATGCAGGTGACGACACCATTTTTGCAGGTGCCGGCAACGATGTAATCGATACAGGTGCGGGTGAAGATATTGTCTACGGCGAATCTGGTACTAACACCATCAATACCGGTGAAGGCAACGATAGGGTTTACGGGGGTATTGACAGCGATAACATCACAACGGGTACCGGTGATGACCAGATATTTTCCGGTGCGGGTGCCGATACTATCAATGCCGGAACAGGTAATGACCACATCGACGCGGGCGCGGGTAACGACGTTATCGATGGCGGTGAAGGTGACGATAGTATCTTCGGCGGAGCTGGCAACGATACTCTAATCGGCGGCGCAGGGGCTGACTACCTAGCGGGTGGCGATGGTGACGACAGCATTACCGATGATGGTACAGATACCGTACTGGGTGAAGGCGGCAACGATACCCTGACCGCTGCAGTCGGTGGTAGCCACCAAATTTACGGTGGCGAAGGCGACGACACCCTTATTGGCAGCGAAGCCGATGATACCCTATATGGCGGTGCAGACAACGATACCATCACGGGGGGCGGCGGTAACGATACCCTGTATGCCGGCACAGGCGATGACCACGTTGATGCAGGTGAAGGCGATGATACTGTCTACGGCGAAGAGGGTAACAACACCATTGCACTAGGTGAAGGTACCAATACCTTATTCGGTGGCGCAGGTAATGATACCGTAACGGCTGGCAGCGGCAACGATACGATGCACGGTGATACGGGCAATGATAATTTATCTGGCGGTGCTGGTGACGACCTTCTCGAGGGTGGTGAAGGCAACGACACTCTGTCTGGCGCTGAAGGTGTAGATACCCTCATCGGTGGCGCAGGCAATGACCAGCTCAGTGGCGGCCTTGGTAATGACAAGCTCTTTGCTGGTGAAGGTGATGATACCTTGTCTGGCGGTGAAGGTGATGATGAACTTCACGGTACTGCGGGTACTAACACCCTGTCTGGCGGCGCTGGCCAAGATACCATTTACGGTGGCACAGGTAACGACACCGTCGATGGCGGTAGCGGTGACGACAAGATTGAAACGTTCGCCGGCAATGACAATATCCAGGGCAACACGGGAAATGACACCATCGACGCCGGTGAAGGCAATAATATTGTCGATGGCGGCGAAGGTAATGACGTGATTACCGCTGGTGCAGGCCATGATGTCATTGATGGCGGTCTCGGTAATGACACGATAAAAGCAGGTGATGGCCATAACCAAATTACAGCTGGTGAAGGGGATGACAATATCACTTCCGGCAGCGGGAATGACCAAATAGAAGCTGGTGACGGCGACGATACCCTCTCTGCTGGCAATGGCATCAACACTATTCTTGCAGGCGCTGGCAATGATACGGTTACCGCTGGCACGGGTAGTGATTCAATTGATGGCGGCGATGGTAACGATAGTATTAACGCAGGCGATGGTGACAATACCGTGACCGGTGGCTTGGGTAAGGACAGTATTACCACCGGTAGCGGGGCCGATACCCTCGAGGGTGGTGAAGGCAACGATACCCTCAAAGCTGGCAGTGGCGATGACATACTGAAAGGCGGGATCGGCAACGATAAGCTTTATGGTGAGTCAGGCAGCGACAGCCTTGAAGGCGGTGAAGGCAACGATTCCATGTACGGAGGTTCGGGGAACGACTTGCTGCGTGGAGACGCCGGCAACGACTTCATGAAAGGCGATGGCGGTGACGATACCCTTTATGGTGGCGATGGTGCCGATCATCTGCGAGGAGGAGGTAATAACGATACCCTCTTCGGTGAAGCCGGTAATGATATCTTGGACGGCGATGGTGGCAACGATAACTTATTCGGCGCCGACGGTGATGACAAACTCATTGGTGATGACGGTGATGATACCCTTTCAGGTGCAGAAGGGAATGACACCCTGCAAGGCGGCAGCAACAACGATAGCCTAGACGGCGGTATTGGTGACGACAACCTTGATGGCGGCAACGGCGATGACATTCTGTTTGGCCAGGAGGGCAATGATATCCTTGATGGCGGGACTGGCCTCGACCAGCTGTATGCTGGAAGCGGTAACGATATTTTGGTTTT
Source organism: Photobacterium satsumensis (assembly GCF_050336935.1). NCBI lineage: Bacteria > Pseudomonadati > Pseudomonadota > Gammaproteobacteria > Vibrionales > Vibrionaceae > Photobacterium > Photobacterium satsumensis. Next base: position 294,249 of record NZ_JAKJSK010000007.1, on the reverse strand, counting down.
CGACAAAGAGGATATCGACAATACCGACGGTGTCAGCGTCCACTTCAGCGGTGGTGAAGGCTTTGACTTGCTGCAAGTCGGTAGCGCAGGCGACGGCCAAATTATCGATATGACCGCCACTGCTTACCAAGAGCTTGAAGCTGTTGTCATTGATGCAACCGATGCTGAACTCAAAGTCGGCCTCGATAAAATTCTTGCCAATAATACGGCGGACGATACCAGCAATGGCCAGTTTGTCTGTACTGGCGCCGGCAAGTTGGAGCTCGAAGGATTTGGCTGGGAAATGGCCACCGAGGCACCTGAAATGTCAGCCGATCTGCGTGCGGCCTACGAAGCCAGCAACATTGATACCTCGGCACTTCAAGGCCACACCTTCTCCAATAATGACGGTCAAGAAGTTACCATCTGGAGTGACAACGAAAGCGATGAAATCAGCTTCAATGGCTCTGAGATCTAAGCTATTGATCAGCTGACCATTCCAACAATATTTCATCCAATCCCCCCGGCTTTGTCGGGGGGCTTTTATTGTTTATTATTATTTACCAATCTTTTCCATCTTCCGTACATGTTCGATAAACTAAGCGGCCGATCTTGAATACGATGGAACCGTAATGTCATTTAGCTGGATTGCTTTCACCCTCTTAGCCGCTCTTAGCCAATCTTGGCGTAACGCCTTTCAGAGCAAATTAAGTGATACCTTAAGTGTGGCTGGCACAACATTGGCGCGCTTCATTTTTGCCAGCCCATTGGCATTGGCGTACTTAATATTTCTTTATCAATGGCAAAGCGCCCCACTGCCACAATTCAGTGGCGAATTTGTTTTTTATATTTTCGGCGCAGCTGTGATGCAGATAATTGCCACAGGCTTAATGGTGGTGCTGTTTAAGCTAGAAAACTACGCGATTGGCGCTGGACTAGCAAAATGTGAAGCCCCAGTTTCTGCCATTTTGGGTATGCTCTTTTTCGGTACGGTATTATCCTTCACCGGCTGGATAGGCGTAATGCTTGGCACACTCGGCGTTTTACTGCTGAGCAGCCCGTCGGGTTGGCGCAGCCTTTCTCTGAAAACGCTTCTGCTTGGGCTTGCTTGCAGCTCTGCCTTTGCCCTGACTTCATTATGGATCCGAGAGGCTAGCCTGAGCTTAGATTTACCCTTTCCATTCAATGCCGCTTGGGTGCTGTTCTTGGTGATACTGCTGCAAACTCTGCTGATTACAGCTTACTTGTTAGTCAAAGAGCGTCACACATTGGTCGCGTTGTTTACACGTCCTAAGCTCGTCATCATGACTAGTTTGACCAGCGTTGTTGGCTCTCTGGGTTGGTTCAGCGCCATGTCACTACAAGCCGTTCCGTACGTAAAAACACTTGGACAAGTTGAGATCATTTTTATGATTTTCATATCGTATTTCTGGCTTGGCCAACGTATTACTCCCAAGGAGACTCAAGCACTGGCACTGCTCTCTTTCGCCGCCATACTGGTTATGTGGCAATAATACCGGCTTTTCAAGCACCACAAAAAACCGACAATCGCAGAGCCATTGTCGGTTTTATTTAACGGTTCTATAGGAAAGCTATATTGTTAAATTAAGCTCTCCATCTCGTGGAGCAGCTTTTCTCTCCGCACAGGTTTGGGGACATAGGCATCCATACCCGCATCGAAACAGGCTTGGATATCATCGTCGACCACACTGGCCGTTAAGGCAATAATCGGGATTTGCGACAACTGATTCTGCTGCTCAAACGCCCTGATTTCCTTAGTCGCTTCAAACCCATCTTTTATCGGCATCATGCAATCCATCAAAATAAGTGAAAACGCTTGATTCGATGCATAAATATCGACGGCTTCCTGGCCATTATTAGCAATATCATATTCATAACCGGCTTTTGTCAGGTGAAGTGAAGCCACTTTCTGGTTAACGAGATTGTCCTCCACGAGCAACACACGTTTCGATGCCGTTGAGCCACCATCGCCCTCACTGGTCGGTTCCGACATGAGACTAATCGATTGCTGGTTAGAAACAATGTCCGCAATTTTTTCATGCAAAATCTGAGTTTTGAACGGTTTAGGAATGTAATCATCCATTCCCACATCTAAGCATTGCTGGATATCATCATCAACCACACTGGCAGTCAACGCGAGAATAGGCGTTCTCTCAAGCTGATGGGTCTTTTCATAAGCACGAATGTGTGCCGTCGCCTGAAGGCCGTCCATCACCGGCATCATGCAATCCATCAACACAAAGCTATATACGTTTCCGCAGGTAAACAGGTCAACCGCTTCCTGTCCGTTATTGGCAATATCAAACGTACACCCAGTTTTTTGTAGGTGCAACGAAGCGACCTTCTGGTTAACAAGGTTATCTTCCACCAGCAATACATGTGGTACTTGAGCCTGCTGGCTCGATAGGTCAACTTGAACCTGACCGCTAACAACCCGTTGGTAACAGTGCTGGAACGCTTTCAACAAGCGATTACCGAGTAAAGGATAACTGAGTAGTGCGTCAACCGTGTCACCAAAATCAGCTGCCTCACTATTCATATTTCTAATCAAACACAGGTTCCGGTGCTCACTTCTCAGCCCTTCAATCGTCTCGGTAAGCGCCTCCAACGATGTTTGATTATTTTCACTAATAATGACTATCTGTTTGTTATCACTCTTAGCCAGCGCGACTTTTGACGCTTCATCTAAACGTGAATCAACAGAAATACCAAAAAACTCCAACTCTCTGGTTATTCGCGACAGTTTCAATACGTCCGTGCCTAGTAAGATGATTTCTGCATCTTGATAAACGTCTTGATGCTCAAGCTGTTTCTCATCTACAGGTAATGACAATGTGAAGTAAAATCGGCTTCCTACCCCTTTGGTGGAATCAAGGCCGATTTTTCCGCCCATCATTTCAATCAGCTGAACACTGATTGCCAGCCCTAGCCCAGTCCCGCCAAACTGCCGAGTCGTAGATTCGTCCTCTTGGGTGAAAGGTTCAAAAATACTGGCCTGCCTCTCTTCATCAATCCCTATCCCAGAGTCTGAAACTTCAAACAGAAGCTGAACAACATTATCCTCTTCTCCCAAGCTCTTAATACCAATAGAGACGGTTCCTTTATCGGTAAATTTCACCGCATTGGACATAAAGTTCATCAAAACCTGTCTAACCCGATGATCATCAATGACAACCCGACTTGGCACATACTGGTCAATATTGACATCTAAGTTGATCCCTTTTTCTTTAACCTTGGGGGCAACAATAGAAGCGATATCGTAGATGGTTTCACGTATCGCTGTGGAATGGGCACTGATATGCAACATCCCAGATTCAATTTTCGAAAAATCGAGGATATCGTTAATCAGGCTCAACAACAGGTGTGATGACGTTTCTATGGTATTGACATAATCTTTCTGAGTCGCTGTCAGCTGTGTGTCGGCAAGGACTTCAGAAATACCAATAACCCCGTTAAGCGGTGTTCTGATCTCGTGAGACATATTGGCAAGGAAACTACTTTTCGCTTTACTGGCCTGAACCGCCAAATTTCGCGCAGTATCCGCCTCCTCTTTCGCTTCAATGAGCTTCTGGCGTTGCTCAAGCCTGTCGATCGTAAGGCGCTTCACTTCCTTGGCAAAGGTACTGAGCTCATCTTTCCCGCTGACACTGACACTCACATTTGAATCGGCACTGTCCTTAACGCTCAAGAACTTCAATACAAGCTTAAGGTTGCCCGTGATCCTCATCGTTAAACTAATACCTATCAGTAGTACAGCAAAAAACAACGACAAGCTGATACCAATAAATAGGTTTTTCTGTTTATTAAACGTGGTGATTGACTGCACAATCTCTAAGCGAACCTGATCTTCAATTTGCTTACCTACCGACTGAAGTTTTAAAAGACGCGCATTGAGCGCTTCAGTCCCTGCCGCCATCTCTTGCGCTGAAAATTCACTGATATTTTCGCTAGTCAGCAATTGAACTCGGAAGTTAGTACTTTGCTGGAATACCGGATCGGAGAATGTCTCTAACAACAGCTTAACTTGGCTTTGATCAGCATTGATCGCGAGGAAGCGATTGAGAAACAACTGCTGATTCTGCGCCAGCAAGCGTATTTCGTTCAAAATCCCGGTAGTACTTCGAGAGCTACTCTGGTTTTCAGCTGAGAGCAACCACTGGCTAAACCAGCCTTCCTCCTGCGACCAGAACATCAGCCACTCTAGCTGATACAGGGCCCGTAAATGGTTATCTACCGATTCAAGCAATTCAGCATAGTGTATTTTTTCGACTTCAAGCAGTAATTGCCGATAAATATCGACTTGCCAATCAATGAGGTCAAGTAACTCTTCCCCATCTTGGACTCCCTTTATTTCTGTAATATTGGCGATATAACTATCAAGTAATAGGTTAACCGTCTTAGCACTTTCACCGCTGCCAAATAACTGTGCTACGTCAATTCGAATATCACTCGCCACAGTACTAGTTACCTGTTCTTCATTTTCAATAATGGCTAATCGATTTGAAAAATGATATTGAGACAAGTCTTCTAAAAACTGCACCGCATACTGTGCCTTTTCTAACGAAGTGACTTGGAGATTAATATGAGCAAGTTGTCTATTGACCAAAAAAAGCGAAAGACACAATGGCATCGCAACCAGCAAAAACAATTTATGCTTTATAAGCAACCTATTCCAAACCTGACTAAACACAATTTTCATCCTGAAATCATTATATTCACACATCAATTCTAGAATAAAAAAACACGCATCCAATCATATAGGGAAAGATTGAATGAAATTACATTGCTAACGTGATCCTGATAGCAAAAAAGTGCACCTGAAGCACGTTATAAATGAAAACAGTTCTAGCGATTTGGTAAGCGGGGATGCTAATTAGAACTACTGATAAATTCAATAATATTTTTTTCTATTTGAGCTGTTGTTTGAGGGGACAAGATATCTCCGGCTAACACATGTTGAAGCCTATCACCGCTCTCAGTGATAACAATTGATTCACGGTTTGTATGGGGTAAGCGTTCAAGCATCGCTTGTGTTTTTTCAATATCAACAATACGATCTTGTTCAGAATAGAAAGTTAAAATCGGCGTCCTAATTTTTTCAAGAGGTTGTTTTCGAGTTACATCAACGACCCCCATCATAGTCACCAATGCTTCAACCGGGTAACGAGTCGTCCAATAGTGTGCCTGTTCATCATTGTCAGGCTTCCACTCCCGATAATCTCCAATTACCAACCTGGCAATTTCATTGCCCATCGGCATCAACAGCAATTCAGCATTATTATCAGCAGGCCCCATATTCGGTGATATCAATACTACATGGCTAAGCAGAGATAGCTCAGGCTGAGAGGCTAACCATAAAGCCAATGTCCCACCTGTTGATAGCCCAATAACGATAACCTTCTCCCCTAACCTTTCCCCAATATCATAGGCATGACGGGCATCATTAAGCCAATCATTGACAGTAACAGTCCGCATGTTATCAGCAGGACGTCCATGACCTTTTAATCGGGTTTCAAACAGGTTCGCCCCGAGCTGCTTTGCGATCAACTGGGCTAACGGGGCAGTATCTTGCCGTGACGATGAAAATCCGTGTAAATACACAACTGAATATGCCGTACGACTATTGGGCTTTCCTGCCCAGCTGATCTTTTTTTCAGTGCCATGGGTAATATCACTAAATTGGTGTTCTTGCATATCAACAAAGGTGTCAAGGTCGTGCAAAATCGATTCTTCACGGTATAAATAGGAAGTATCGACCCGAGGGCTAAGCGTATATAAACCCGCTAATATAGCAAAAACGATAATTACCCATTGCGATTTCCTCATTATTCACCCCTAGTATTCTTAATCTCCAAACTAATTAGTCAGCGGGTACTTATTAATCAACTAAACACAACTTACGGTTCTGCGAATTAATCAAACTATCATTTGATATCACGTAGTAATAAAACTCTTCACGCATTTCATATTTTTGAATAAAGGTGCGGATATGGTTTAGCAAGCTTTTTGCTTCATTGTAACGATACAAGTAATCTTTATCGCATTCATTAACCACATCCAAATCCACTCGAAGCTCATTAAATTGATCCATCAAGTTGCTCACCCGCTCCTCATTCTGCTTTTCAAGCGCAGAGCTTGCATAGAGTTTCTCAAACTCTTTACGTTTTCTTTCCCACTCATCGACATCAGAGATCTTTGCACTGATTTCAGCCTCTTGAGATTGGAGTTGAGCAAGCTCTTGGTCCACCATCAGCTGGGATTTCGTCAGCTGACGGCGCTCTTTGGCAATCGCACTATTCAAGTCACGCTCAAACCGACGTTGCAGGCTATATAGCTGCGAACTTTTCTTCTTCAATGCTTTTTTAGAGCCTGCAAGCTGCTGTTCAAGCACTGCAATCTCACTGTTGTTATCCACTAAAATCGTACTGGAGGCATCAATTTCTTTCTTCAAATAGACATATTTTTCATCCAGTACAATCAAACGCTCATCGAGCTCATCAATCACTTTCTGCTGCTCGACTAATTGAGCTTGCTTAGATACCAGTTGTTGCTGAAAATCATTAATCAACAGCTGTTTATCCAATAGCTGTTGCTCATACGCCTCAAACTGGCTTTTCACCGATAAGAAGTCCATTTTCTCTTGGCTGTACTGCCAATAGAAATAACCGACTTGAGCAACTAATACCGTTACAATAATTCCTGCTAAGGCCACTATTCTTCGCTGGGAAAACAGTGATTTTTTCTCAGCTTGAACCAATGGAGATGACGATACCTTTGCTCTATTTTTCCTTCTTTTCATATCATCCCTCTTGTACTGCTGTTGCGTTTACCCCTAACTTCGCATGGCACTTAGGGCAAATATATGACCGCTTGTTGATTTCAGCATGGCATGAGGGGCAGCTAATATGCCTTCTATCCTTACTCATATACATCAGCAATGCGCCAATAGGACCCAGAACATACCCCAACAAAATACCTGCGATCAAATTCCCTTTTTGATATCCCAAGTAGGTGGATAAACAGAAAAAAGACAAATAAAAAAAGAACCAGAATACGATATCAAATTCCATATGTTCACCACTGATTATGACTCTCTGAATGCGCGATAATAGGAGTTGAATAACGGCGCCGTGAAGTAATCCCACATCGTTTGTGCTTCCAACAAGATAAACACTTCTGTAGGCATCCCCGGATAAAGCTCTATATGACCAAGGGAAGCCACCTCCTCTTTATCCAGTTTGACCCGAACCAGATACCCTGTAGGTTGCTGTTGAGATTTAGGCTGCAAACGGTCAGCCGCAACATAAATCACCTCACCATGTACCGGCGGAGTGCGCCGCACATTGTAAGCACTGAGCCTGACTCTGGCCTCTAGGCCATTGTGAACCACATCGATATCTTCCGGTTTAACCAAGGCTTCGACGATCAGCTCATCACTGTCCGGTACGATTTCCAAAATAACATCACCCGGGTTAATCACACCGCCGATACTGTGCACGTTTAACCCCACCACCGTACCGGTATGCTCGCTACGAATTGTCACCCTTGAACGAATATCACTGGCGGCGTTCAAAGATTGGGCCACATCCCGCCATTCCCGTTCGACAGTCGCCAGTTCAACCGCACGTTGTTGTTCCCATTCTACCTTTTCAGACTTGTAATCTTGTTCGAGGGAACGTAGCTGTCCCTCTAGCACATCGATTTGGGCTGTTAGCTCTGCCACTTGGGCCTCAATACCAGCTTGATGCCGTTGAAGTTCCAACATACGAGTCTTCGACACATACCCTTTCTCCAGTAACCCTGCGGTCATGGTGATCTCTTGGGTAACGAGGGATAGTTGCCGGTTAATGGCTTTAAGTTGAAAACTGGCCCCACGCAGTTGCTCTTCCAACACCAAGCTTTTCTGCTGGTATTGCCCTTCAGAGAGGTCGCGGCGCAGTATCGACTGCTGAAACTGCAACTGCTGAGTATTGATGATATTAGTCAGCTCCGTTTCATCAACATCATGCCGCCCCTGATAGGTCCAATTGATCTTTCGCTCTTGGGCTAGCTCAGCGTTCAAACGATCATGTCGCGCATTGAGGGTTGCCGCACGAAGCACCAGACGCCGGTAGTCCGATTCCGCTTTAGTATTGGATAGCTCGAGCAACACATCGCCAACTTTGACATGTTGACCTTCCTGGACATAAATCGCTTTCACCCAGCCCCCCTGCAAGTGCTGGACTTTTTTACGTTGCGACTCGACCACCAGCGTTCCCTGAGCAATAGAGGCCGAATCAAGCGGAGCTGTTAACGCCCAAGCCATGAAGCCGCCAACAGTAAAAAACAAAAAAATACAGCCGAAAAGAATAATACTTCGGGTATCAAAACGCTGCTTATCCATGCTGCACTCCTTGCCCTGAAGCCTTTGTGGTCGTTTTCACTGCAGTATCAACGGTATTGTCAACACCAGACATCGCCCCCAAAAACTTGTCGCATGTCCCTGCTTTTTCTATCTTCCCGTCCTTAAGGACGATGACCCAATCCATCTGCCTCAAGAAACCGGGACGGTGACTGATCATCACCACAGTGATCTGATTTTCCTTGCAGTATTGCAATACAATGGCCAAAGCCACCTCCCCTTCCGGATCGAGGTTGGAGTTAGGCTCATCAAGTACCAGTACGCTTGGGTTGGAGAAAATCGCTCTCGCCAAACCTATTCGTTGTTTCTGTCCACCAGAGAGTTGTACCCCTCCTTCCCCCAAATAGGTGTCATAACCTTGCGGTAGCGAAATAATGAGTTCATGGATACACGCCAAACGGGCAGCATGGATAATGTCTTTGGCTGGCGCATCAGAAAACCGGCAAATGTTCTCGGCCACCGTACCGGCCAATAAGCCCACTTCTTGCGGTAAAAATCCGATATGCTTTCCGAATTGCTCTTCCGGCCACAGATCTATGGCGGCACCATCGATCTTGATACTGCCCGTACTGGGTTTATGGATCCCCATGATCAACGCTGCCAAGGTTGATTTACCCGATCCACTGTTGCCCATAATAGCCAAGGCATTACCCGCGCCCAGTTTAAAACTTATGTTCTGCAGTACGGGCTGGCCTTGGTGCTGGAATTTAAGCCCGACATTGTGCAGCAGTAATTCCCCTTTGGGATCGGGAAGCTCAGTCTGCGGCTCACTCTGTTGACTACCCTCATATTGGTTAAGCCGTTTATACGCCTGCAAAGCACTGAACCAACTTTTCCAGCCACTTACCGCCTGCTCAAACGGTGACAATACCCGCGCCATAATAATTGAGCTGGCGATAATAGCCCCTGCTCCTATCTGGTTTTGTAATACCAAAATAACCCCAGCAGTTAACACGATGGCCTGGAGCAAGGTTCTAAAATAACGGCTGATTGACAATAACTGGCCGGTACGGGTATTGAGCCGCCATTGCAAGTCCAGCAATTTGAAATTACGGCGATTCCACAGCGAACCCACACTATCTGCCATCCCCATCGCCCTCAATGTTGGGGCATTGCGCAGGAAATCGTTCAGTTCCATGCTGGTCTTAATGCTTAACTCCTGGGCTTGCTCGCTGGGTTTCTTCGCCGAGAGCATCATGACCACAGCCAGTACGCAAAAGACAAAACAACCAACTAGCGCAATAGTGCCAAGCAACGGATGCAATACAAACAAGATAAGCAAGAACAAAGGCACCCAAGGGATATCGAAAATCGCAGACGTTGAAGGGGTCACCAAGAACTGGCGAATTTCAGTCAAATCCTGCAGCCCTTGCTTTTCTATCCGGTTCATTTTTGAAGAGCGACGAATACTATCAGCCAGCAATGATGAACTGAGTGAAACATCCAGCTTCAACCCCGAGCGTTGAAGCAGTAGGGTTCTAACATGCTCGATCACCGCCTGTGCCGTCAGCAAACCAACGGCAACCACCATCAAAGCCATAAGCGTATCCAAGCTTGCGCTACTCAACACCCGATCAAATAACTGCAAGCTATATACCGGTAGCGTCAATACCAGAAAGTTAATCGCCAAGCTAAATAAAGCGACAAAAAACAAATCCTTTTTACACGCAGCTAACGCAGTTGCTAACGTTTCCTTGAGCAAAGCACTCCCCCATACGCCACAAGTGGTATATGAATTATAGGACAAGCCAAAAAATTACAATAAAGAATTTTCAGATAATTAATTACACATCAGGCAGTTATCTACGAGAGCAGCGTCACATTTTTACTCCGCTTGTACCGCAAATAATCCCAAGACACAGCGGAAACCGATATAACTAACTAAGCAGTCACAAAAAGGAATGCAGACGTAATGCTGAAGGCCACCTTATTTCAAACAAAAGCGCTACCAATGACAACAGTATTTACCGCACTGTTGATGCCACTGTCGGTGCTTGCGGCTTTCAATACAGAACCAGAGCAAACCGAGCCCAGCTTTTACGGGGGTCGAAGTGTGACGCATGACAATAATGGCGAAACAAAGCACAGCATAGAGTTTCAGCGCCGCACAATTGCCCCCCCCATCATCACTAAAGAAGCAGAACCCGAAGAGAAGGTTTCAAATATTGACACCGATCCTTCAGCCACAGTAACTAACCCTGCCGCTGTACCGCCAACAGATGAACAGGCACCTGTCAAACTCAGCCGCAACGAAAAGCTGTTAGCCAAAAAGGCCTACTATTATTTCGAACAAAACTGGAATGAAGAAACGGGTCTGTTCAATTCAGTACAAGGCTATCATCACAGTACGATGTGGGATGTGGCCAGTGGGATTGCTGCGATTCTATCCGCTGAAGGCCTTGAGCTGATCTCAGCCGAAGAAGCAGAGAGTAAGCTCCAACAAACGTTAACAACACTCTTGGCGTTACCCTTGTACAATAACTCGTTGCCCAACCGCGAATACAGCACCCATACCGCCCAGCCATCAGGAAGATATAGCGCTACCCCCTCAAAAGGAAATGGGTGGTCTGCTTTAGATATTGGTCGGCTATTGATTTGGCTTGAAATCACCCAACGATACAAACCAGAATTCAAAGCCTCGATTCAGAGTATCTTAGAACACTGGAAATTAGAAAAAGCGGTGTATCAAGGAACATTGTACGGAGAGCTCAAAACGTCCAAGAAGAAACACTACCGCCAAGAAGGCCGGTTGGGGTATTTGCAATATGCAGCCTACGGCTTTGATCTTGCCGGATTCGATGTTTCCACGGCCTATGAGCAACAAGATATAGAAGAAGTCTCTGTGGATGGCGTCCCACTGCTCGTTGATCAGCGCAACTTACCGTACTTTACCACTGATCCTTATGTTCTGGCGGGTATTGAGTTCGGTGCAAAAGAGCAATGGTGGAACCAACTCGATGCCTTATACCAATTACAAAAAGAGAAATCCTCACAACAAGGCAGCCCTTGGGTTTTTGCTGAAGATGCCATGAGCCGCTCTCCGTGGTTTTCCTACAACAATATCTATATCTATGGAAGTGCTTGGCTCAGTATCGCGCCTGGCGGCAAACCGATCGAAAACCCACAGATTTTTAGCAATAAAGTGGCGTTCGGCTTAAGTGTCCTTTTTGATAATGACGACTTTAGCCGTCAACTGGCAGGCAAAGTGATCAATAACAGTTTGACACACCGAGCAGTCCCGACTGGGCTGTACTTAAACGGTGGCCCTAACAATGCCTACAACATCAATACCAACTCGCTAATTCTAAGCGCACTTTGGTTCAAAAAGCGTAATTTCAGACCGCTCGCCAAAGCAGGCTAGATTGCGTTATGCACATGTGGTTTCATACTGCGTCGCATATTTCGTTTTTTGTCTCAGTTCCAATACAGGTTAGAAACTACAGAGCAAAATAATCCTGCTAATTTTAGTGCTAACTAACTTTTACATCAGGATCTGTACCCATGTTATTGCGCCCACTAAGCAAAGCGATAGGTCTTATAACTATGCTTAGCCTCTCTCCTTTCTCGCAAGCGAAACCTGCACTTGAAGACCCTCTCACTGAGCTTGATTCCAATCTATGGTGGGTCTCTGATGGCTGGAGCAATGGTTTTCCGTCATACAGCCGCTGGGAAAGTGAAGCAATTAGCCACTCATCAGAAGGCATGGCCATTACGTTAAGCCATGCTCCCAATGGTATCGATGAATTTGAATTTCAATCAGGTGAACTGCGGAGTGAGGCGTTTTACGGCTATGGCTGCTATGAGGTTGAAATGAAGCCTATCGCCGAGCCTGGCGTTATCAGCTCTTTTTTTCTGTTTTCCGGTCCCTTTGACAAGCCGAATAATGGCAATGGGATGCACAATGAAATTGATATCGAATTCTTGGGCTACGACACTAACGTGATGCAGATTAACTATTGGACCAATGACGACCGTTATGCCCAAAGCCATGAGCAGCTTGTATATCTGGATTTTGATGCATCGGAAGACTTCCATCGCTATGGCATCAAGTGGACCAAGGGTTCGATCAAGTGGTACATAGACGGAGAGCTTGTCTATACCGTCAAGAATTCAAACTATGATCCTATCCCTTCCGCAAAAGATAGCCGACTACGGATCATGATGAATGTTTGGGCTGCCGACGATAGAATTTCCAACTGGGCGGGAGAATTTAACAAAGATCCAAACACTTATCTCACCGCTTATTATAAAAACTTCCGCTTTAGCTCTGGACGTTCTTGCACTCTATAAAGAGTGCAGCCTATTAAGAGCGCTTAATACGCACCACCTTCATGATTTCAAATGACAATCCAGCCACACATTCTGTGGCTGGATAATAGGTAAGGTTCACTTTTGCCCCAACCAATGACTGATATTTTTTCTTGCGCTTGAACTTAAACGGCACATCATAGCCTTCAAGCATCAGAGAATGCATAACCCAGTCTCCAGCTTCACGTTGAGTATGTGACGTCACTTTCTTGTCTTCAGAATGGATAAGTTTGCCATGCTGGTCCAATAATTTATCAACGTCAGACTTCATCTTGCCGTCTCCTTATACCCTAGTGACCTCACGTTGCCGGATTGATGAGCGTCCAACGCGCGAGGTTACTGGGTATTTATATCAATAGTGAGACAGACACTACCGGATTGACTACATATACTCAAATGGTCCTTAGGTCTTATATTGCAGTTCAACTTGTTCGTTAGTGTGAATTGTTGATACATACAAAAACAGAGTGCCTCGCACTCTGTTTTCTTTTATTCGTCTTTTATCTTCTCACTGTTAGAAAGACAAGAAGACACCAGCAATAGTTGCGCTCATCAAGTTTGCCAAGGTCGCGGCAAAAATCGCTTTAAAGCCTAGGCGGGCAATATCAGGACGACGGCTTGGTACGACGCCACCCAAACCACCCATCAACATCGCAATAGATGTCAGGTTAGCAAAACCACACAGCGCAAATGTCACAATCGCCTGAGAGTGGCTGCTCAGTTGGTCTTTTACCGCCATCAAATCGGCAAACGCCACAAATTCATTTACAGCAATCTTCTTACCAATCAAACTTGCTGCAACGGTCGCTTCAGACCAAGGCACGCCAATCAGCCATGCCACAGGGGCAAAAAGGTAACCAAAGATCAATTCAAGGCTGAGGTTATCGATACCCGTCCAGTCACCAACATGCGCCAAACCGCCATTGATCATTGCAATCAAACTGATGATGGCCAATAAACTCGCACCGACCGCCATGACGATCTGCAAACCGCTCAATGCGCCCTGCGTCGCCGCATCGATAATATTGACGGGTTCATCATCGCCACCATCATCGATAGCGTCATCTTCATTGATAATTTCAGTCTGTGGGACCAGGATTTTAGCCATCATCAAACCAGCAGGTGCAGACATAAAACTGGCGGCAATCAGGTAACTAATGTCTACCCCTAGACCTGCGTAGCCCACCAAAGTACCACCAGCGACAGAAGCTAAACCACCCACCATGACGGCAAACAGCTCAGAACGGCTCATTTTTGCCAGATATGGGCGTACAACCAGTGGCGCCTCAACAGAGCCCACAAAAATATTTGCGGTTGCCGACATAGATTCTGTGCGGCTAGTACCCAGAAAACGCTGTAGCAAACCACCAATACTGCGGATGATAAAGCCCATCACACCCAAATAGTACAGCACAGAGATCAATGCAGAGAAGAATACGATCGTCGGTAAAACGTTAACCGCAAAAATGAAACCTAGTTTGAACTGAGCCAATTCACCAAATAGGAATTCAGTGCCCACACGGCCATAGTCAATAATACCTGAAACTGCCGATGACACAGAGTTGAGGATCTCACGGCCGACAGGCACATATAAGATAAAGCCTGCAAAAACTAGCTGAATGGCAAATGCGCCACCCACGGTACGCCAGTTAATTTCACGACGATTTTCAGAGAATAGAACTGCAACCGCAAAAAGCGTAATAACGCCTAGTGCACTGACCAGATAGCTCATGGTCAAACTCCACAAATTTGTTAGTAAACGATTGCGGAGGCATTCTATTGAGAATTAAAACTGTGACAAGGATCAACTTGTTACACATATTTACACTTTTGCCACATACCACGGGGGTTTTGCTTATATAAGCATCAATTTATACTGGTTAGCCATGATTGGTGCGCCAGAGGGATACTATTGTCACCATAGTTGACAATGTTCCCCTCTAATACCGACAAAAAACGAAAACGATTTCGTGCTCTAAGGTTAGTTTGGTGATTAAAGCACCTTGTCCCAGTACACCGGCTCACCTATTTTGTCTCGGATGAAACTGAGAAAAGCCTGCACCTTCTTGGGCAGATACTGATAACGAGGATAGATTGCATATAAAGGCATATACTGTGTCAACTGCCAGTCTGGCATTAAACGAACCAACCGCCCTTCCTGGAATTCCTTATCAAGTAGATAAGTGGCCAGATAACCAATCCCATGGCCTGACAAGGTCGCATCAAGGATCGCATCAGCCGAGTCTACTCGGTAATTCCCTGCTACCTTGATATTTTGCTGCTCACCATTTTGCTGAAAACTCCATACATTATCTTTACGCTCCCTGCTGTAATAGGTAATGCAGTTATGGTTATCAAGATCTTCAGGCTTATAAGGTACACCACAGCGCGCAAGGTAGTCCGGACTAGCGGCGAGGACAAAATGACAATCAGCCAAATGACGAGCAACAAATCCCTCTGGTGGAGAGTCTGTCATCCCTATCCACAAGTCCAGTTGCTCAGCAATGAGATCGACCTTGTGATCAAATAAGCTCATCTCAACATCCAACTGTGGGTATTGCTGATGAAAAGAGGCAAGGTAAGGGGCGATATGATGACGGGCAAATGATTGGGCACTGCCCACCCTCAAGATGCCCTGCATACTGTCACTATTCTGCAAGAGCTCACTTTCTGCTTCATTCATTTCAGCAACAATATTGGCGCAATGCACCGAAAATCGCTCGCCTGCCTCGGTCAGTGCAAATGAGCGAGTCGTGCGCTGCACCAGTTGTACCCCTAACCTTTGTTCCAACTGCTGAACCAGTTTACTGACTTGGGTGCGTGAAATATCAAGCAGCTGTGCTGCTTTGGTAAAACTGCGCTGATGGGTCAGCGCATTGAACACCACCATCTGTTGGGCTTTTTTAATCATTCTTTATGTGTTTCTACGAACTCTATAGAAGTCATTGTATCAGAGGCAATACCACTATACCCAAGTAGCGACTGTCATAAATCCTTCGTCACCACGAAAATTATGACAATAAAAGCAGCAATTCGACCAATCAAGTATTGTTTTCGAGGCAAATTGAAAAAATTTTTTATAAATACTTTTCGATAGTGACAACATGAAAATTTTGTCAAAGATTACGGGGATTCAACACCACTGTTATATCAGCAATTATCTACCCCACTAATCGTGCAAAATACCAACACCAGAGAATTACACCAAAATTCATTACCAGGCAAAGAAAAACACCGAAAATAGCAAAATTAACGACACAACGCCGACTTTAATTCCAACTAAAGGGATAGCAATATGCATACAAGCACACTCATTACCATCGTCTTATATACCTCTGCATTCTATATATGATTCTTTGTGGAATGGTTTAGGTCTAGTAAAGCGCGACGTTTCAAGAAGTGGAATCAAGATCAAATTGGACACTTATTAAACATTTATGAATAGCGTCATAGAGTGTTCAAACTACTGAAACATTACTGTCATACTTCTTCCCTAATCTTGGCCTCGTTCATTCAAAACCTATTGGCAATCAGGCCAGCTTTTTAAGGATTAGGAAAATGAAAACAAAGGTTATTGGTGCTCTAGCCCTAGCAGGTTCAATGGTATTCAACACTGCAGTAGCAAATGAAACAATTTCAGTTGTCGGTTCTAGCTCCGTATCACCAATCATGGAAGTTCTCGGTGAAACCTACGCACAATCAAACAGCGTAACAATCGAAGTTCAAGGTCCAGGTTCTTCTGCTGGTGTTCGTGCAGCACAAGATGGTTCATCAGATTTAGGCATGAGCTCTCGTGATCTTAAAGATTCAGAGAAAGCTGACAATATCCAAGAAGTCGTTATCGCTCGTGACGGTATCGCAGTAGTTGTTCACACTGACAACTCTGTTGATGACCTATCTATCGAAGAAGTTTCTAAAATCTATAAAGGCGAAATCACAAACTGGAACCAAGTGGGTGGTGAAGACAAACCAATCGTAGTTGCAACTCGTGATACAGCTTCTGGTACTCGTGGTGCTTTCGAAGACATCATGGACCTTAAAATGAAGGTTAACGGTATTTCCGTTTCAGCAATCTCACAGCGTGCACAAGTTGCAAGCGGTAACGGCCAGCTGAAGACTATTGTAGCGAACAACCCATTTGCTATCGGCTACATCTCTCTAGGTTCTGTAGACGAGTCTGTTAAAGCGCTATCTATCGATAACCATCAGCCATCTGTTGAAGCTATTCAAGCTGGTGAGTACGGTGTACAGCGTCCATTCCTAGTTGTTTATAAAGATGGTCGCCCTTCAACTGCCGCTCTGGACTTCCTTAAGTGGGTAAAAGGTCCTGAAGGCCAGAAGATTGTTGCTGCCAACGGCTTCATCGCTGTTAAGTAAGTTATAAGATTAATTTACCGGTCGTCATCAGTTGATGACGACCGGGTTTTTGTTGATTCCTTGGTATTTGGATAAACCTTGTTTAACCAATATCTGGAGTAAGAATATGACCATCGCAAATAACATTGAAAGTTCAGCAAAGGGCTCATCGCTAAAAGCGAAAAATAAAGTCGACTGGCGTGAACTGTTTTTTAAGTATTTATTTTTATCAAGTGCCGCACTTGGCATTCTTTCGCTAATTTTGATTGGCTACTTTATATTCCGTGAAGGTTATGCAGCCTTCGCCGAAGCAGGTGTTGGCGGTATTGTGCTAGGTACAAACTGGCTGCCACCGGCGCTATACGGTATCGCTCCAATGATCGTGGCTTCTGTTGTATCAACAGCAGGCGCAGTCGTAATCGGTGTACCAATCGGCGTTCTAACGGCAATCTTCATTTCTGAAGTTGCCCCTAAACGCCTTGCAGATATTATTCGTCCGATGATTGAACTACTCGCTGGCATCCCGTCTGTTGTTTACGGTTTCTTCGGCTTGGTTATCATCGTACCCCTAATTCAAGATGTCTTTTCTGTACCAGCAGGTAACACCATCTTGGCCGGTATCATCGTACTTGCAGTGATGATCCTACCCACCGTTATCACGGTATCAGAAACGTCAATCCGCGCTGTACCGCGTACTTACAAAGAAGGTTCGTACGCACTGGGTGCATCGCAAATGTTCACTATCTTTAAGCTGCTTGTACCAGCTGCCCGCTCAGGCATCATGACCGGCGTTATCTTGGGTGTTGCCCGCGCGCTGGGTGAAACCATGGCGATTATCATGGTAATGGGTAACTCACCGGCCATGCCACGAGGTATCTTAGATTCAGCCCGAACCCTTACCGCTAACATTGCGATTGAAATGTCATACGCAACTGGCTTGCACGCAAGTGCACTATACGCAACAGGTATCGTTCTTCTGGTCTTCATTATGGTGCTAAACGGCGCGCTTCTTTATCTGAACCGTGAGCGTGCGAGGTAATTACGATGGCTTTACAAGGTACAAATACACAAAAGCAGCAGATGAAAGATAAAATTTCACTGGCGCTTATCTGGTCAGCAGCTTCTATCACCGTCGGCTTTCTACTCTGGGTTGTTTGGTACATCCTGAGCAACGGCCTCTCACATGTTGATTGGACGTTTATTTCCAGCGACTACACAACCATCGGCCAAGAGTCTGGTATCTGGCCAATGATCGTATCAACCCTATACATGGTTGCCGCTTCTATCGGTGTGGCAGCTCCGCTGGGTATCATGACCGCTATCTACCTGACCGAATACGCAAAAGTAGGTAGCCGTCTAGTAAAAGTGATTCGTTTCTGTACGGAATCACTGGCCGGTATTCCGTCGATTATCTACGGTCTATTCGGTATGACATTCTTCGTTGTTGTTATGGGCTTTGGTTACTCTATCCTGTCAGGTGCCCTGACCCTGAGTATCTTAATCCTACCGGTTATTATCCGGACAACGGAAGAAGCACTAATGGCTGTTCCTCAGACATACCGTGAAGGTTCATATGGTCTGGGTGCATCCAAGATTTACACCATTTGGAGACTGATTCTACCAAGCGCAATGCCGGGTATTGTTACCTCCATCATCCTCAGTGTAGGTCGTGTTATCGGTGAATCAGCACCGGTCTTCATGACTGCAGGTATGGTTGCCCGTATCCCAGAGAGCATGTTCGACTCTGGCCGTACGCTAACCGTTCACCTGTACAAACTAACACAGGAGCTTTACACGATTCACGAATGGAACCAGGCGTATGCAACAGCCACCGTTCTGATCATTATTGTTCTTGTTATTAACTTGCTAACGAAGCTTATCGCTAGCCGATTCAATACTGCGACTTACTAATCTTTGAGGAAGAGAACCATGAATAAATTTAACATTGAAAATCTAGACCTATACTACGGCGCAAACCAAGCACTTAAGCAAATTAACCTGCCAATTCCTAACCGTCAGGTAACAGCGCTAATTGGCCCATCGGGCTGTGGTAAGTCAACACTTCTACGCTGTCTTAACCGTATGAACGACCTGATTGAAGGCGTAAAAATCGAAGGTAAGCTTTCGATGGATGGGGAAGATGTTTACGGCAACATCGACGTTGCTCAGCTTCGCATCAAAGTCGGTATGGTGTTCCAGAAACCGAACCCGTTCCCAATGAGCATCTACGAAAACATTGCTTACGGCCTTCGCGCTCAGGGTGTTAAAGACAAGAAAATCCTAGACGAAGTAGTAGAGAGATCACTACGCGGCGCAGCACTCTGGGATGAAGTGAAAGACCGTTTGAAATCACACGCATTCGGCCTGTCGGGTGGCCAGCAGCAGCGTCTGTGTATTGCCCGTACTATCGCAATGGAGCCAGAAGTGATCCTGATGGACGAACCAACATCAGCCCTGGACCCAATTGCCACCAAGAAAATTGAAGATTTGATGGAGTCACTGAAGAAAGACTTCACCATTGTTATCGTTACCCACTCAATGCAGCAGGCACGTCGTATCTCAGACCGTACTGCTTTCTTCCTGATGGGTGAACTGGTTGAGCACGATGCAACAAGTGTGCTATTCAACCAGCCTGCTGATGACCGTACACGCGGTTATGTAAACGGTGACTTTGGTTAATAGACTCTTTAATCGCTTCCTCAAATCGTATGCAGAATTTTGACGAATAATAACAGCGATGGTAAATATTGCCCCCTCATGTAGGGGGCCTTTTTTTATTCTATCGCCCCCACACTTTTCTTTATCACTTTCCTGAAATTAAGCCAGCAACGGCCCGTTTGCTCTCTATGTTTATTGTTACGTAGGTATCTCTCGGAGTCCGATCTCTATGCGTTGGCTTGTCATCTTTACTCTCTTCTTCTCACTACTGTCCTTCGCCGAGGAAGCCGAACAAGCGTCTGAGCCCAAGCCTGATGAATTTGCCAAAATAGAGCAAATGGAAGTGGAAATGGCTGAGCTCTATAAAGAGTCACAGGGCAAAACCGGCACTGCCAGAAACATTATTGATATGCAGATGCTGAAAAAAAACGAAGACATCCGCGCCGAACTGCAAAAACTGATCAGCAAGCGAACTGAGGAAAACACACCACGAGTCATTGGGTTTGTGAATGACCAACTTGAATACCTCACCCTTGCCATTGATTTTTTGGCTGATCAAGTAACCAAACTGCAAAATGATCTGGACAAGGCTGACGCAGAGCAGAAGCTAATCATCCAAAAAACGCTCCATGAAACGACGGCTTTCTACCACACCATACTGAGTGAACAATGGGATAACTTTGGCTGGTTAGAGCTTTTAGGCAAACCTGATGATGAGCAGAAAGAGAACTTGATCAAAGAAATCGACCAAAGACTGGACTTCCTTTCTGCCAAACTGTCATTCGACAACCAGCAAGAAAGTATGCTGGCCGGCCAAATAAAGTCTGCTGCCGAAGAAGAAAAAGCCTCCCTGCAACTGCAATACATCCTTGCCCAACGACAAGTTGTCGGTGACATTGAAGGGCTGCAGTTTATCGTCGACCTTGGTGGAAAAATGGGGATAGACACCACAGACTACACCAAGCAGCTGTTTGTGGTATCAGGCAACCTGACCAATGAAATCCTTGATATCAAAGTACTCTGGTCATTGCTCTCCGATGGCCTGAAAGATTTCAGGGATTGGCTGGCCCAGAATACACCCGCCGCGCTGTTCAAGTTATTTATCTTTCTGGTCATCATTTTTGTCTTTAAAGTTTTAAAGAATATCACCCGGCGGATCGTGACTCGCGCGGTGTCATCACCCACCCTGCGCATGTCACAATTGATGAAAGACTTCTTTATTTCCATCAGTGGCAATACGGTGCTGTGTATTGGTATCCTGATTGCACTATCGCAAATAGGGCTGAACTTAGCGCCGGTACTGACCGGTTTCGGTGTCGCTGGTGTGATTATCGGCTTTGCCTTGCAGGACACACTGTCTAATTTTGCCTCCGGTATGATGCTACTGATCTACCGTCCCTTTGATGTCGACGACTTTGTCGAGGCCGGCGGTACCTCCGGTAAAGTGAGCCACATGAGCTTGGTAAGCACTACCATAAAGACCTTTGATAACCAGATCCTCATTGTGCCCAACAGTAAGATTTGGGGCGACACCATCAAGAATATCACCCACGAGAGAGTTCGCCGTGTCGATATGGTCTTTGGCATTGGCTATGGTGATGATATTGAAAAAACCGAAAAAGTCTTGGAGGCCATTTTGGCGGATCATTCGATGGTGCTTCGCTCACCAGAGCCAACGATCAAGCTTCATGTTCTCAATTCATCTTCCGTCGATTTTATTGTTCGCCCCTGGGTGAAAACCGAGGATTATTGGGATGTATATTGGGATGTCACCCGAGAAGTGAAAATGCGCTTTGATCGAGAAGGCATTTCTATCCCATTCCCACAACAGGATGTCCATCTACACATGATAAAAAAAGATGACATACCCAAGTGACTTCAAGCTGAACCAATCACCTTGAAGTTACTGGCACCTTGAAGTTACTGGCACCTTGAAGTTACTGGGTATAAATAAAATGACGCAGGCTTAACATTTTTTCTTTTCCCATCGTATAAACTACTATCTTGTTTAGTGTTTTAGTTTTATCCATGTGGTAAAACCTAACCGAACCTGAATATTGCAGGGTTTAGTGTGTTTTTTATTTTCACTCACACCAAAATCTGATATATATTGTAAAACAACATAAAAAACAACGTACAATTAATTATCCAACCCTAAGCATTCAGGGGAATAATACTTAGTTGGGTAATTATCACGACTTCTGGGAATTTATAATGATGAAGAAACGTATTCTTGCTGCATTGGCCGTACCTGTCATTCTAGCTGCTTGTGCATCTACCACTGAAAGCGAACCAACGACTGCTATGCTCACAGATACTGACCTTGCTTCTTTCAACTGGGTGCTTAACAAAGTCGATGGCAACGCACTTGAGATCGCAGAACCATTCCAAGCACCAAACCTACAGCTTTCGGCTGATCTAGCCGCTAATGGGCATGCCGGTTGTAACCGTTACTTCGGCCAAGCCGAGCTAAACGAAGGCAAACTGCGCATTGAGAAAATGGGAATGACCATGATGGCATGTCCAGAGCCAGCAATGGAGCTTGAGCGCGTAATGAGCGCCACTCTTATGGATTGGAGCACAGCGACTGTCGCAGGCAACCAACTAACTTTGTCTGGTGCTGAGCACACGCTAACCTTTACGCGTACAGAAGCTAAATAAGCATTCTTGCTGAACGTAATACTCCTGCTTTTGGCAGGAGTATTTCTCTTTTATTGCATTCACAAAACTTTCATAGTTTGTCAGACATTTTGTTTCTAACCAAATTAAACGCCCCCTCCTCTGCATCAATTCAATCATTTTCAATTAGTTAGTTTTAATATCCGACTACTGATAGAAATATATAATATGTTATCAATCATGGCTTATTGACAGAAACTTAACTTAAAGTTTTGTAAATCGTCTCGATGACAAAGTTTTATCATCTAAGCTTTATATACCAAGTAATTGGTAATCTAGAAACTCGGTACACCTTTCAATTTTGCTAAGGTAGGCTGCTATGAAAAATATCGCATTAATTATTGTCGGGCTATTTATTGCTAATTCAGCTGTCGCTTACGAACTTCAAGGCCGTAATGACAACAGTCAAGTATCACCGCAAAAAGTAGAATATCAACATTCCAATTATGTCCCAACCAGCAAAGAGCTACAGGGGCAAAGTGAGAGAACGCATTTCCCTAAGCTAAAAACAAAGTTCACCAAGTCAGAATACAAACCTAGCTTTGATGACATCAAAGGACGCTCTTAAATAAATCAAAGCCCCCAGAGTCAACAACTCCGAGGGCTTTGGCTAGTTATAAGATTTAACTACACGACTTTTGATTGATACTGCTCACGCAGTGTTTTCGCAGCTTCAACCATATTCGTCAGAGCTTCCTCTGTTTCTTCCCAGCTTCGCGTTTTCAATCCACAATCAGGGTTGATCCATAATCTTTCAGCCGGAATTTGCGCTTCAGCCTTTTCGACCAATTCAATAACCTGTTCAACCGTTGGGATGTTCGGTGAGTGGATATCATAAACACCAGGGCCAATCTCATTCGGGTAATCAAACGCTTCAAAGGCTTTGAGCAATTCCATATCAGAACGTGATGTCTCAATAGTGATCACATCCGCATCTAGCGCAGCCACGGATTCAATCATGTCGTTGAATTCGCTATAACACATATGGGTATGTATCTGTGTTTTGGGCTCGGCACTGGCAGCAGAAATCTTGAACGCTTTCACCGCCCAGTCCAAATACTCTTGCCATTGGCTGGCCTTTATTGGCATCCCTTCTCGAATAGCTGGCTCATCGATCTGGATGATCTTAATCCCTTTCTCTTGTAAATCAGCCACTTCATCCCGCAATGCCAATGCTATCTGATTGGCGATCGCTTCTCGGCTAAGATCCTCACGCGGGAACGTCCACCCCAAAATAGTCACAGGACCGGTGAGCATCCCCTTTACAGGCTTATCCGTTAATGACTGGGCATACTGCGACCAAGAAACCGTCATCGGTGCAGAGCGATAGATATCAGAGACAATCACCGCAGGTTTCACGCACCGTGAGCCATAACTTTGTACCCAGCCAAAGCGGGTCGCTGCAAAGCCTTCGAGCAACTCTGCGAAGTATTCCACCATGTCATTACGCTCAGCCTCACCATGCACCAAGACATCAAGGTCTAGCTTGTTTTGGCGCTCAATTGCATCACCAATATGGCCCTTCATCGCTGAGACATAATCCTGTTCATTCAGGCGGCCCGCTTTGAAATCTCGGCGCTGAGTACGGATTTCATTGGTTTGCGGAAATGAGCCAATAGTTGTTGTCGGCAGCAAAGGTAACCCTAGGGATTGACGCTGCTGACGAGCACGCTCTTCATAAGGCTGCTTACGCTCTGCCAATACATCAGTAATTGCCGCACTGCGTTGACGCACCTGTTCATTGTTCACCAAAGCACTGGTGGCACGGGCTTTGATCGGTGCACTGTAGTGAGCACACTCTTCAATGGCGATTTCGTTACCATCAATGGCTTGAGCCAGCAGAGTCAGTTCACGGCACTTTTGCTTGGCAAATGCCAGCCATTGTCGTACTTCTGGATCCACATCCGTTTCTAAGTCTAGGTCCATTGGACTATGAAGAAGTGAACACGACGAGGCTAACCACAGGCGTTCTGCTAATTTCGCTTTGACCGGATTAAGGCGTTCTAACAGCGCGTTCAGATCAGCACGCCACACATTTCGGCCATTAACTACACCGGCGGATAGTACCCAGTGCTCAGGCAAACGCTCTACCACTTCATCCAACTGCTCAGGAGCCGCTGAGATATCAATATGCAAACCATCGACATTGAGTTTGGTGATGGCGTCCAGTTGATGAGTAATATTGTCAAAATATGTGGTTAGTAGCAGCTTTGGTGCACCATGCAACACTTGGTAAGCGATCTTGAATGAGTCAGCCCACTCTTTGGGTAGCTCTAATGCCAACGACGGCTCATCAATTTGCACCCACTCTATTCCTAATGTCGCTAACTTATTGAGGATCTGCTGATAAGCCGCTAGTAGTCTTGGTAATAATGAAAGCCTATCGAAGTCCGCTTCTTTTTCCTTGCCAAGCCATAGGTAAGAAATTGGCCCTAGTAACACCGGTTTCACTTTGTGGCCCGCTTTTTTTGCTTCGGCGATTTCCTCAAAAAGCTGCGGCCAGCTAACCGTAAATTCATCATCGGCACTGAATTCCGGCACAATGTAGTGGTAGTTGGTATTGAACCACTTGGTCATATCGGATGCTGCACACGCACAACCTGTTGGTGCTTTACCTCTAGCGACTCGAAACAAGGTATCGAGGTCAGGAAAACCGTTTCGGTGGCGCTTCGGCAAATGGCCTAACAGCATGCTGGTGCCCAGTACATGATCATACCAAGCAAAATCACCGACAGTGACGACATCTAACCCAGCTCCTGATTGCTCTCCCCAGTGGCGGTGACGCAGCAAGCTTCCCACTTCCTTCAGTTCAGCTTGTGAAATTTCACCTCGCCAGTATTTTTCCTGGGCAAACTTTAGCTCGCGCTGGCTGCCAATACGCGGATAACCCAAAATATGTGTTGTTGTTTTTACAGTCATTATTTTTCCGTCCCAGTATTCTTTGTCGTTGTTGACATAACAATGGCCTAGCCACTGAGCATGAGCAATTTCTAATCACTAATGTTTATCTTGAATAAAATTCATATGACAAGCTATGCTTAAAACTGCATTTGGACGTCTAGATGTTTACACCGCCATGTTTTACAGATACAGTAAATGCTGCGAGTTAAGGAATGCATCGCCACGATAGATAGAGGAAAAGATTTGATTGAGATTAAGCACTTAAGAACGCTAACGGTATTGCGAGATACCGGTTCACTGACAGCCACTGCAAACACGTTGTGCCTAACGCAATCAGCTCTGTCTCACCAGCTGAAAGATTTGGAACAGCGGCTAGGCAGCCAGCTTTTTCTGCGTAAGACCCGGCCGGTAAAATTCACCGCAGAAGGCGATATTTTACTGCGACTTGCTGATGACCTTTTCCCTCGCCTAGCCCAGGCTGAACATGAACTTGCCAGCCTCAAAGAAGATACCAATGGCCGACTCCATATGGCTATCGAGTGTCACTCTTGCTTCCAGTGGTTAATGCCTGCCTTGAAGGAATACCAAAATCATTGGCCTAATGTTACGTTGGATTTTTCATCCGGTTTTGGTTTCGAACCGTTACCCGCGCTCGGTGCCGGTGAGCTAGATCTCGTCATTACTTCGGATATCCAGGCTCGCAGTGACATTCATTTCGAACCCCTGTTTGACTTTGAAATGCGCTTGATCGTTGCCCCACAATCTCCACTGGCATCTAAAGACATTATTTATCCTGAAGATTTGGCCCATGAAACCATGCTGAGCTATCCCGTTCAGCGAAGCCGGCTTGATGTCGTGAAGCACTTCATGCAACCGGCCGGTATTGAACCTGCCAACTGGAAACAAGCCGACAATACCCTGATGCTGATCCAAATGGTGTCAGCGGGCTTAGGCGTTGCTGCATTACCTAACTGGGCAGTATTTGACTTTGCGCGGCAAGGGCTCATTGTCAGCAAGCCATTAGGGGATGGTCTATGGCGGCGACTGTTTGCCGCGATCAGAGCACAAGAGCGTGAAAGGCACTATTTATCGGCATTTTTTGCTACCGCTAAACAGCAATGCCAAACCCACTTGGAAGGGATCAAGGCTGCATAGTGGCGCTTAATGCCATTGCAGCCTAATGATGATATTGAGTAGTTTTACTTAAATTGGTTATTGATTGGATCGTAATGGTAGCCCAAGTCTTCCATTTTCTGGTTCAGCTCATTGAAATCGAGTTCATAGCGGCTGACCAGCTCTTCGACCGTCGAACACTCAAGGCGTAATCGCTCATTCACGATACCGAGAACGATATTGCCATCCATGTTCAAAAGATTATTAATCTCCATACTGCCTACCCCTCGGTAAGTATTCACTCATGAATAAGCATAGACAGAATGAGGCGGAAAGAAAAAGCGCCGCCTCACATTTCGTCAATCGTTACAAAATCATGGTCATCTGCATGTTGGCCGACAGCATTAAAATCCCCGCCGCAATCACCAACTGCCAACGGTTGACTGTTTTCCCGGTCAATAAGTGCATTGACCACACCAGTAGGCCTGCAACAAGCAAGACGAGTGACGCCACAACGTTAGTTGTTAGCGATGCCAACTGGCTTTCATCGAACTGGTAAGCAAGCCATAACAAACAAAGCACGCTCACCATCGCACTGATAAAACCAGCGAAAGGCAGCAAACGGTGAAAAGCCTGAAGCCGGGTTCTGGCTTGGGTCAGGAGAAGGTGCGCGAGCAATGAGCCAAACAACGCAACACTCACTAAGCTCATTACTGCCACGGGTAATGTCAGCGTAAGTAGCATCGAAAACCATACGAAGAAAGCCAGTACATTTGCCACATAGAAAACGTTTAGGGGGCCTGCATCACGTGTTTTCCCCGTTTTGACCTTAAGGGTAAAATACCCCAAAGCACCCAATGGTAAAAACGCATATGGCTGGAACAGTGCAACCACCAACCATCCTAATAGCAAAACCGGCAGAGTTTTATGTACCCTTCCCCGCTGCCCCGGGCAAATCTCTCCCTTAGTGAGTACCAGGGTTAACACCAGCTGGGCGCCAAGCAAAGCTGGGATCAGAAAAATTAAAGCTGTGTTCATGGGATAATCTTGATAAGGCAAAACAAAGTGCGGGGATGATAGCAATTACCCAGTTCGATACCAACAATGAAAAAGCCATATTCATTGCGTGGCTGATTTTTACGTCAGTCGCATTGTTAACCAAACTAGGCATAAGTGGCTTATTTTTTGGATCAATATCACTGAATGGCAAATGCCACTGTGGAATAATAGCGGTATATGGCAATCAAGGATCAATAGCGGTTTGGATCTATGACTAACGGGAATTAGCAAGGGCAATCGCTATTATGACATCTTCACTGCACTCATATCTAAAAAAACTCAAGCTTTACATCCCTGATCTTTGGAGTGCCAGCGCCCATTCCACCAGTTTTAAAAATACCCGCAGTGGCTACCTTCGCAGTCGAATCACAATGCTATCTTCGGTATGGGGAAGCTTGGTGATCCTATGGTTACCCTTTGACTTATTGTTTCTGGCTCAAACGCATACTTTCCAAATAGCGAGTGCCCGGCTGCTATTAGGCGGATTCCTCCTCTCGCTTGCCTGGCTGAACCACCGGCATACTACCCTCCGGCGTGCTCAATGGTATATGGGCTTGATGGTTGCCAGCATCAATATGTTCTACTTGTATACCTCTTGGGTGCTTGACTTCCCGACGGTATACAGCGGCTTTGTCTATGGCTATACCCTATTGCCTATTATCCATGTCGCTATTTTGACTATTCTCCCTGTCACGTTAAAAGAAAGCCTTTGCATGTTGGCAGTGACCGCGCTGACACAACTGTTGGTCGATTACTTGGCTGGACATCTGATGAGCCCTGAGAATATTGCCAGTTACTGGCTGCAGAACGTCTTGGCACTGATGGTCATTTGGTCGCAGTTATCAAAGCTTCATATGCTTATGCGGCTGTACCGGCAAGCCACTCTCGACCCCCTTACTGGCATCTATAACCGTAGAATGCTATTGCAACTCGCCGATAAACACTTGGCCGCCTGTGTACAAAAGAAACAACCTTTCTCAGTGATGTTGTTTGATATTGACCGCTTCAAGCGCATTAACGATGCCTGGGGACACGGTGTTGGCGATAAGGTATTGAAAGAATTTGCCAGCTTCATGCAAGAGCGTATTCGTAAAACCGACCTTTTCGGCCGTTTCGGCGGCGAAGAGTTTATTATCTTTTTACCCAACTGTACTGCTTGCGATGCCGAAAATATTGCGGAGCGAATGCTGTCACGTATCCGCGCCTTAGAAGTAGAAACAGGTATTAATAATACCGCCATCTCATTTACCACCAGCATTGGCATATCCAACTATAGTGACAGTGACTCCCTGTCATCGCTCATTGAGCGGGCCGACAGAGCGTTGTATGACTGCAAAGACGCAGGCAGAGACTGTTTCCGCTTCCATCCAATTGACTACCTTCCCAACCTCTGCGAAAGACGAAAAGCCATTGCCTAATTAGCCGCTCAGCTTTCGTTTTGCTACATCACCATTGATTAACGCCCTATCCAACAAGGGTGATGGTTTCCATTCCGAAAAATTGTTCCTTTTTCAATCAAACAATCACATTTGAGCGCATTCGAATGCGCGAACGCTCATAACTGTGTGACCGATCAAATATTATCCTTACAAAAAGTGGCATATTACAGCCTATAAAGTAGAAGGAATTTTCCATTTCCTGATCCACGGACCAAAACAATAAGCGAAAACGAACATGAATAGTTGGTTTGAAACAGATGTTGTGATTATTGGCGGCGGCGCAACCGGTACCGGTATTATGCGTGACTGTGCCTTGCGCGGAATCCCATGCATCCTAGTTGAAAAAGATGACCTTGCATCAGGAACAACAGGAAGAAACCATGGTCTCCTCCACTCCGGAGCAAGGTATGCCGTTACCGATCAGGAATCAGCCAAAGAGTGTATCCAAGAAAACCGTATCCTGAAAAACATTGCTCGCCATTGCGTTGAAGATACCCAAGGGCTGTTTATTTCTCTGCCAGATGATGATCTCGATTTCCAAAAAACCTTTATTTCATCTTGTCAGGCAGCCGATATCGATGTTGAGCAACTGTCTCCTAAAGATGCCCTTCGCCTAGAGCCAAACTGCAACCCTTCAATGATTGGTGCAGTGAAAGTCCCAGATGGCACCTTGGATCCATTCCGTCTATCGGCTTCAAATGTCTTGGATGCTGTCGAGCATGGTGCTCGCTTGTTTAATCACACGCATGTCACCGGATTGATCAGAGACGGAGCGACAGTTCGTGGTGTTTACTGCCTGGATATGAGAACCGGACAGTCATTCGAAATCCGCGCCAAGCAAGTGATCAATGCCGCAGGGATTTGGGGACAGCAAATTTGTGAATATGGTGACCTCTCCATCAAGATGTTCCCAGCCAAAGGATCGCTACTGATCCTTGATTACCGGATCAACAACTTGGTGATCAACCGCTGCCGTAAACCCTCTGATGCCGATATCCTTGTTCCCGGCGACACCATCTCGCTGATAGGTACCACATCCGAGCGGATCGATTACGACAAAATTGATGATCTTCATGTCAGCAGCACAGAAATCGACATCTTGTTGGAAGAAGGCACCAAGCTTGCGCCGATCATGGCCAACACTCGGGTATTACGTGCCTATGCCGGTGTCAGACCTTTGGTTGCAGTCGATGGCGATACCAGCGGTCGAAATATCAGCCGCGGTATTGTGTTGCTTGATCACGCCGAGCGTGACGGCCTAGACGGCTTTGTCACTATTACCGGCGGCAAGTTGATGACCTATCGAATGATGGCCGAATGGACGACCGACCTAGTTGCGAAAAAACTCGGCAATACCGCACCGTGTATCACCCACGAAAAGCCCTTACCTGGTTCCGAGCAGACGAAACCGAAAAAGCCTGCGACAGCCAGTCTTGCCAAGCCGGTTTACCAATCCGCTTTCTATCGTCATGGCGAACGCGCAGAGAAATTCCTCAGCAGCGATAAGAAAAGCCAAGCAGTGATCTGTGAATGTGAAATGGTGACCTGTGGCGAAGTGGAATATGCCATTAAAGATTTGGACGTTCACAACCTCGTCGATCTTCGCCGCCGTACCCGTATTGGTATGGGCCCTTGCCAAGGTGAACTCTGCTCCTACCGTGCAGCAGGCCTATTCTCTGAATTCGGTAAAACCTCTGGCACGGAAGCGAGCCATTTACTGGAAGAGTTTCTTGAAGAGCGTTGGAAAGGGATCAAGCCCGTTTTCTGGGGTGATGCATTACGTGAAGGCGAATTCACCTATTGGATCTATGAAGGACTTTTCGGCGTCAGCGATCTACCAGAACAACAAGCAATGAACACCGAACTCTCACCCAAATCAAGCGAACAAGCAATACCTGCAACGACTCAACATAAGCCTGCTGGCGAGGTAACACAATGAAATTTGATAGCATTATCATCGGCGGCGGTGTCGCGGGTCTGAGCTGCGCAATTCGCTGCGCCGAAGCAGGTATGAAAACGGCAGTGATTGCTGCCGGACAAAGTGCCCTGCACTTCTCTTCAGGCTCGGTGGATGTACTAAGCCGCTTACCCAATGGTGAGCAGGTTAATGCACCTTTCTCATCATTCGGCGATCTGAAAAATCAGTGCCCGTCTCACCCATACAGTAAGTTAGGTGAGTTGCAATGCCGTGAAGCCATCAACTGGTATCAGGATGTTATGGCTCGCTGCGGTGTCTATTTAACGGCACAAGCAGATGAAAAAAATCACTACCGTGTCACCCCTATGGGGACTTTCCGTTCAACATGGTTGTCTCAGCAAACCGTTCACCAGTTCCCGCAAGAGCAGTTAGCACAAGGACTCGCAGAAATTGCCTTGGTCACCGTTGATGGCTTCCGTGACTTTCAGCCTCAGCTGGCGGCAGATAACTTGTCAAAGCTCAACGCTTTTGAAGGGGTTAAGATCAAAACAGCTGCCGTCGAGCTGCCTGATTTTGACAACATGCAGCGCAATCCGTGTGAATTCCGCTCAATCGATATTTCACGGGTTCTGCGGGATGAAACCAAACTGCACGCTTTTGCCAAATCGATGATACAGCAGGTAGGTAAGGCCGATCTCGTCGTACTGCCAGCTATCTTCGGTAATGGCGACGGTGCGGCAACCATTAAACTGCTTGAAGGTCTCACTGGTTTCAAAATTTGTGAACTGCCAACGATGCCGCCATCATTGCTGGGGATCCGCCTTGAAGAAGCAATGAAGTCCCACTACAAACACTTAGGTGGCTTGATATTAGCTGGCGATGAAGTTCTCAACGGCGAATTCGACAATCACCGCTTAGTGAAAATATTCACCCGTAACCATGAAGACATTCCACTGATTGCCGATCATTTCTTGCTCGCCAGCGGTAGTTTTTTCAGCAAGGGCTTATCTGCTCAGCGTCATGAAGTCAGCGAACCAATTTTTGGCTTGGACATGGCTGATAGTACCCATCGTGACCATTGGTATCAGCCTCAGTTTTTTACCCCGCAGAGTCATCCGTTCATGAAAATGGGGATTGACTGCAATAACCAACTAAACCCGTCAATCAACAATCAGGTGATCAACAACCTGTATTGCGCCGGCGCCATTTTGGCCCATTATGATCCGGTCCAGGAAGGTTCGGGCTCAGGCGTTGCTATTTCAACTGGCTACTATGTCGCCCAGCAGATGATCAACGCGCATCAGCACCAAGAACAACACTCAACAGATACACAGCCAAAACAAGAAAGGACTATCGCATGAGCCTTCTGCAAAAAGACACCAGCTTCGACCAATGCATCAAGTGCACAGTGTGTACAGTCTACTGTCCGGTTGCCAAAGCCAACCCAGAATATCCAGGCCCTAAGCAGTGTGGTCCGGATGGTGAGCGCCTGCGGATCAAAAGTCCGGACTTTTACGATGAAACCCTTAAGCTATGTACCAACTGTAAGCGTTGTGAAACCGCCTGTCCGTCGGGCGTTAAAATCGGCGATATGATTGCCGTTGCGCGTGATGAGCACGCCAAGTTGCCGATGAATATCAAAACCATCCGTGACTTTGTACTCAGCCATACCGACTTAATGGGCACGGCCGCCACCCCCTTTGCACCGATCGTCAATACCATTACGGGGCTGAAACCGGTTAAGAAGATCATGCACAAAACCATTGGGGTGCACGATCACAAGAGCTTGCCAAAATATTCTCACGGCACGTTCCGCCGCTGGTATAAGCAAAACTGCACCAGCCAGGCGCTATACCCTAAACAGGTACACTATTTCCACGGTTGTTTTGTCAATTACAACCATCCGCAGCTGGGTAAAGATTTTGTTAGCGTGATGAATGCGATGAGCATCGGTGTACAGCTGATGGACAAGGAGAAATGCTGCGGTGTTCCTTTGATCGCCAATGGCTTTTTCGACAAAGCGAAGAAGAATGCCAAGCTGAACATCCAGAACTTTTCAGCGGCCGTCGAGAAACATGACGCCCCTATCCTCTCCACATCATCAACTTGTTCTTTCACATTGAAAGAAGAGTATCCGAATGTGCTGAAAGTCGATAATAGCAAGGTAGCGAACAAGATTGAGTACGTTACCCGCTTCTTGCTAAAAGAGTTCATGAACGGGCGTGCACCGAAGATGAAACCAATCAATAAGAAAGTGGTCTACCACACTCCATGCCACCTAGAAAAAACCGGCGGCAGTTTATACACCATTGAACTATTGAAAATGATCCCTGGCCTCGACGTTGAAGTGCTCGACAGCCAATGCTGTGGTCTCGCGGGCACCTATGGCTTCAAAACGGAAAACTATGATACTTCTATGGCAATAGGCAGTAATTTGTTCAATCAAATCAAACGCTCGAAAGCCGATTTTGCGATTACGGACTGTGAGACCTGTAAATGGCAGATTGAAGAGAATACGGATTTAGAAACAATCCACCCTGTTTCACTTCTTGCTATGGCATTAGCATAAACCCTTTGCAATAACCCTCGGTCCCGAAATTTGCTCTGTTCCCCCACAGTCGATGCAATTTTCGGGATTTTTTCATTTCTGATCCTATAGTTGTATATAACAAAGCCGACTTGAATGTCTTCAAACACTGACACTTTCTCGGCAGTTATTGGCAATAACAGGGAGAGTGAAATGCAACGCCATTTTTTCCGCACTATCAAAGCAAAGCTCTATCTCACCAGCCTATTCTTGATTAGTGCAATGGTGACGTTTGGTATTTTCGAAAGTCTTTCATTTATGAAGTTGGACAACCTTCAGCTAGCAGCCCAAGAAACCGCTCACAGTAATGCCGACCTACTTACCTTGCGTCGTCATGAAAAAGACTTCCTTGCCCGCCTTGATGCTGGCTATGTTGAAAAATTCAACCAAAAGCAAATTGAACTAAACACACGATTAGAAAAAGTAAAAGTATCATTAGCCCAATATAGCGACGTCAACAATGCTAAATTTGATCAGGTTCTGGCATCACTTAACAACTACGCTAACCAATTCAACATTATTGCCGACCAAACGATTCTATTGGGCCTATCCCCTACGGAAGGCTTAAGAGGCAACATCCGCTCAGCCGCTAACAATACTGAAGAGTTACTTCTTACCAACAACGACGAGAAACTCTACCGGCTATTGCTAACCCTTCGACGAAATGAAAAAGACTTCCTGATCACCAAAGATCTCAACCATGTGTCAGCCTTTAACAACAATCTTGATTCCTTTTTATCAACGTTGGCCACTAGCGAACTGACATCATCACAACAACGAACGTTGAGGCGAAGCTTGACCATTTATCAAATGATGTTTGATGAACTTGTACAAGGGTATACTGACATTGGGCTTAAGTACTCTGAAGGGCTCTATGGTGAACTGAGATCCAATGTCCAGCTTGTCGAAAGCCAGATAGAGCAGCTAGAACAGACAATCACTCACAATATCCATGAGATGCAATCGCAGGAAAAAACCGTTCTACTTATCGGTGGTGGGGTGATAACCCTGATCATGACGTTGGTACTGTTTGTGATCAGCCGGACCATCAGCCAACGCTTAAACGCTGTCAACAACATGATGCAGGACATCGCACAGGGAGAAGGTGATTTAACCGTGAGAATGAATGACCAAGGCGATGACGAACTGGCACAGTTGAGTCGCTCATTTGATCTTTTCACCAGCAAACTCCAAGCCATCATCAATAATATTGCCGACATTTCCCAACAGCTCTCTCGAGCAGCCAATGAGTCTAAATCTGCGGCATCAGGCAGTCTGGCCAATGCTGAGCAGCAACAAAGCGAATCAGCCAATGTCGCGACCTCAGTCAATGAATTGCTGGCAACCAGCAGCGAAATAGCGAGTAATATCAACGATACCGCCACCGCAGCGCAG
Organism: Photobacterium satsumensis; assembly: GCF_050336935.1. Classification (NCBI taxonomy): domain Bacteria; kingdom Pseudomonadati; phylum Pseudomonadota; class Gammaproteobacteria; order Vibrionales; family Vibrionaceae; genus Photobacterium; species Photobacterium satsumensis. The sequence continues at coordinate 259,435 of NZ_JAKJSK010000007.1, read as the reverse complement.
AATGGACAGAATAATGCGGTAAGAAGTTTGGAAATCAGTCAACAGGCCGCAGTATCAATTGACTCTCTTGCCAGCGAAATTGAAGTCGCGCAAAACCAAATTCTGACTCTGGAGACGCAGAGCCAAAACATCAATAAGGTAACATCGGTGATAAGAGACATTACCGAGCAAACCAATCTACTCGCCCTCAACGCCGCGATTGAAGCCGCACGAGCCGGTGAACACGGCCGAGGGTTTGCCGTCGTTGCCGACGAAGTCCGTCAACTGGCTCAGCGTACCCATAGCTCTACACAAGAAATAGAGCAAACCATCGAGCACTTGCTTGAAACAGTAAGCCAAAGCGTATCTGCCATGCAACACAGCCAGACATTGGCAAGCGATACCGTTGCACACACCAAGCAAGCTAAAGAAGCCGCGGACTTGATCGTGGAGGCTATTACAGATATTTCGGATAGAAGCCTACAAATCGCCTCGGCTTCCGAGCAACAAGCGGCGGTATCAGCAGAAATCGACCAAAACATCCACCGGATTGCTGAGCTGGCAACCCATACTGCAGCTGCAATCAGTCAAACCAGTACCAGTAGCCAAGACGTTGCCAATATGGCTGAACAACTCGATACCGTGGTTGGTCAGTTCAAATACAAGTGATATCGTCATATACCCAAGTAACTTCAAGATGCTTGGGTATATATAGCGATATCTATCGTTGCGTAGCCAAAATTAGCGGGGGTCAGATGGCAAAACAGTGTCTGAGCTCCCTATCGTTCTGGCATATAGGCGGTAGCATAGCGCGCCCATTAGTACATATAACACTGACCCCCCCGCTATCACCCCGGTCCAGCCGAAATACTGCCAGCAACCAATCAGATAGAAGCCACCTAAGCTACCGCCAGCGTAATAGTGCACCAAATATAGAGCCGTTGCTGTTGCTTTGGCTGTCTTCGCTCTTTGACTGATCCAGCCATAGGCTAAGGAATGAGTGAAAAAAGAGCCAGAACTGATCAGTAACAACCCGATGACCATGGCATAAACAGACTCATACCATGCGACCCACATGCCCATTGCGCTGAGGCACGTACCCAATACCATACCGGGTACAGCTGAAAAGCGCTGGGTCCAGCGCCCGCTGAGTTTTGCCGATACCGTACCGCTGAGATAACACAAAAAGATCATCGACGCCCAGCTTACCGGTACTGAGTAAGGTTCAGCGACTAAGCGGAAACCCATGACAGAATACAAATTAACGAACAATGCGAAATTAACACCGCCAATCAACATCGCTTGCCACAGCTCTGGCGTACGGAGATGCACGAAAACGCTATAGGTTTGTTGGCGCAATTGCCCTTTGGCTGGCTTGAAGTTGCGTTGCTCGGGTAAGAGAAAATAGATAGCGATGGCAACAACGAGGCTAAATATAGCCATGCAAATGACGGCACCTTGCCAACCAAAACGCTCTGACAAAAAGCCACCGGAGATCCTACCAACAATGCCGCCCAGCGAATTGGCACTGATATAGCCCCCCACTGCCAGCATCAAGGCCCGTGAGGTAAACTCTTCAGCCATATAGGCCACGGCCACAGCAGCAAACCCGGCTAAAGCGGCCCCCATTAGTGCTCGACTCAAGCTGAGCATCAATAGGCTCTCTGCTGTCAGCATCAAAAAACCAATCACAGGTAATAAAGTCAGGCTAATTAACATCACTGGCCGCCGACCAATACGCTCAGACCATACTGCCCAGGGAACAAGGGTTACGGCCAGCGCCAATGTTGCCGCAGCCACCAGCCAATTCACTTTTGTTGCTGAAACGTCGAAGTTCTCTGCCATTAAGGGCAGCATGGGTTGGAATAAATACAAATTGCAGAAAATCAAAAAAGAACCTAAACACAAGGCGAAACTGGCTCTTCGATACTCGGTCGTTTGAATGTCTATCATGTCGGTTGTCAGTAAATAAATCTGATCCAACCGTAGCAATCCAATGGGAATAATGAAAATATATTAAAAATATAGAAGCTATAAAGGAAATATATAGAAATGGATATTCGCCAACTTAGTTACTTTGTTACGTTGGCCGAGACGGCCAATTTTACCCGGGCAGCAGCCAAGCTTCATATCGCCCAGCCGGCGCTGAGTATCGCCATTAAAAAGTTTGAAGAACAACTAGGTATTGTCCTATTCGACCGCAATGAACGCCGCGTCTCCCTCACACCAGAAGGCGAAGTACTGCTACGTCATGCCCGCTTGATCCTACAAAGTGTTCACGACGCCACTGTCGCGATGGAAGAGTTGAAGGGGCTAACTAAGGGTGAAGTTAAACTGGGTGTACCCAGTTCGCTGGGATCATATTACTTACCCGATATCTTAATGGGCTTTAAAAGCCAGTACCCTGATCTCAAACTGACCATTGTCGAAGCCGGTACCGAAACCATTCGCCAGATGCTGCTGGAAAAAGAACTCGACTTGGGCATTATCCACTGCGATCACATACCCGACAGGCTCGCTACAGAGCACCTTCTCACCACCCAAATGGTGGCCGCCGTTCACCCAGAAAACCCATTGGCCGTATTAGAAAGCATCGACTTCAAGACCTTCTTCGAGCAAGATTTGGTCATGTTCAAGCCGGGGTACTTCCACCGCGAATATATCGACCGCATTTGTCAGGAAAATAACTTCGAGCCTAACATCGCTTTTGAAACCAATTTGTTACCAATGATCCTGAAAATTGTCCGTAACGATTTTGCGGTTACGGCTCTGCTGGATATGGTGACAGAAAACGAATCAGGTTTAGTCCCTATCCCATTCGAACAGCCAGTGATATTGAATATTGCCATTGCATGGCGAAAAGATGGTTATTTATCCGTCGCCGATAAAGCATTCATGGAGTATGTAAAAAATAATCGCTAAATGTAATCAAATTTACATTTTGTAACACGGTAAATCAGTTATTAACGAGTCTAAGCAATGTATTTACTGCGTTTAACAAACAATGCTCAAAGTGCAGTCAAAATATAATCATTAACGACAATCAAACAATTGATGTTGCGTGTTTTTTCATGCCTGTAGCGCGATATTAACACATTACTCAAAATTCTGTTTCAGATCATAAACTGGTCCGATTATTGTCGTCCCTCCACCACTTTTTAGGTAAATTTAGTGAAAATAATGTGTAAGTAAATTTTATCAATTGACACATTGTTTCTTAATTTTGTGGTTTAAGAGGATTTTTTCCATGTTGGAGCTATTGATTGGCTTGACAGTCACCGTTGCTGTTGGCTATTTCATTATTAAAGGATACAAACCTGCGGGCGTTCTATTAACAGCAGGTCTATTGTTGCTGCTCATTACCGGCGTTCTAGGATATAACGTACTACCTGAGAAGATTCAGGCTACCGGTAACTTCGTCACCGACTCATTAGAGTATGTAAAATACATGCTTCAGTACCGTGGTGGCGGCCTAGGTATGCAGATCATGCTGCTTTGTGGTTTTGCGTCCTACATGACGCACATTGGTGCCAACAACGTGGTGGTCAAACAATTCTCTAAACCACTTTCAGTCATCAAATCACCTTATATTCTACTGGTAGCCGCATACATCGTTGCATGTTTGATGTCACTGGCAGTAAGTTCAGCAACGGGTCTGGGTGTACTACTGATGGCTACCCTATTCCCAATGATGACCGCCATGGGCATCTCTCGTCCTGCAGCAGTTGCTATCTGTGCATCGCCAGCAGCAATCATTCTTTCGCCAACATCTGGTGATGTGATTGTTGCAGCAGAGAAATCAGGCCTACCATTACACGTATTCGCGGTTGAAACTGTACTTCCTGTTTCTATCTGCGCCATTATCGTGATGGCAGCGGCGGCGTTCTTCTGGAACAAGTACCTGGATAAGAAAGAAAATATCGTCATGGAAAAAGTCGATATTTCTGAAATCGAAGTAAAAGCACCTGCTTACTACGCTATCTTGCCATTCCTACCTATCATCGGCGTATTTGCTTTCAACGGTGAAACCATTCCTGGCCTATCGCTAGATATCTACACTATCGTAGTCATGTCTATCTTTATCGGTGCTATGGTTGATTTCGTGACTAAACGCTTCAAAGGTAAAGAAACACTGGAAGATCTAGAAGCGTGCTACCAAGGTATGGCTGACGCATTCAAAGGTGTTGTAATGCTATTGGTTGCGGCGGGGGTGTTCGCCCAAGGTCTGATGTCTATTGGCGCCATCGACAACCTTATCGGCCTTGCTGAAGCGGCAGGTGCAGGTGGTTTCGCACTAATGTTGCTACTGACGGGCTTGACCGTTGCTGCAGCTATCGCAACGGGTTCTGGTAACGCACCATTCTACGCGTTTGTTGAACTAGCCCCTGCGCTTGCGGGCAAAATGGGCCTAAGCCCAGCGTTCCTTATCATCCCAATGCTACAAGCCTCTAACCTAGGCCGTACGATCTCTCCTGTATCAGGCGTAATCGTTGCTACCTCTGGCATGGGTAATGTAAGCCCATTCGAAGTGGTTAAGCGTACTTCAGTGCCTGTTCTATGTGGTCTGGCGACAGTTATCATCGGTACCGTTGCACTGGTTCCGATGTACAGCTAACAGTGCATAGCTGATTCAGCACACTGATTAATAGATATAATCCCGGTACGGCAACCGCCTTATCGGGATTTTTTACAATCAAAATATTGCTTTGATTTTTAAGTTCCCTTCTCTGCAGCAACCCATAAAACGCTTCAAAAGCAAACCATTATCAGACCTTTATGCCAAATTGGCATATTCGCGCGAAATATTACAGCATTTCCCCGCTCGCTGTAATATACCTTCTCCAAAATCCGTCTACAGTAGATGTAAGAACAGTGATAAATCTGTCAAAAAACAAAATGATAGTTTCGGCCTTGTAGAGTTGTAGTTTGGCTTTGTCGTCAGGCCTTTTGCGTATGAAGAGGAACTTACGATGAGAAAGAACCAGCATGTGAACAATCATGAGGTTGAACTCAGGCCGGAAGCACAGCTTGTTACTACCACAGACACCCAGGGGGTGATCACCTATGCCAATGAGGAATTCGTTGCGATCAGTGGCTATAGCGCTGAAGAGTTAATCGGCCAGCATCACAATATTATCCGCCATCCCGACATGCCGCCTCAGGCCTTTGCCGATTTGTGGCAACACCTTAAAAAGGGTCAACCATGGCGTGGGATCGTAAAAAACCGCTGTAAAGATGGCAGCCACTATTGGGTTGATGCCTACGTCACCCCTTTATACGAAAACAACCAGCTTATTGGCTTCCAATCCGTGAGGCGCAAGCCCACCACTGCGATGAAAAACACAGCCTCTACGACCTACCAGCAACTCAATCAAAAGAAAAACCCATACAGTTTCAAGCTTTCTGTCATGCAAAAATTGTGTGTCGCCATCTTGCTGATCATAGGTTCAATTGCCAGCTCATTTTTCTTTCTCGACCAATATAAATTCGTTGGTGAATTGCTGCCCCTGTGTATGCTCGGGCTACTTTACCGTGAGGAGTTATTTGCTACCCCACGCTTTTTTGAACGACTCGAAAAAGACTACGACAGCCTCACCCGCTTGATTTATAGCGGTGACAAGCCTTCTTCAATTGCCGATTTTCACTTAGTGCTTCATGACGCCAGAATGAAAACCGTACTTGGCCGTACTGCTGACGTTTCAAGAACGCTCAATACCGTTGCCGATGATCTGCTGGCAGCTTCTCAAGAAACACAGGCATCTATTTCAGAGCAGGATCGAGATACCCAGCTTGTCGCCTCTGCAATTACCGAGCTGTCAGCGGTTGCTAATGAAATTGCGATCAATACGCAAATGACTAACGATAAAGTTAATGAAACACAAAAACAGTGTAGCGATACAAAGCAAGTACTCACAACCACCCTCGATAATATCAATACACTGGCAATTGAGACTCAAAATACAGCCAGCACTGCCAAATCACTCAGCAAGGTCTCGGATCAAATCCACAGCATGATGGTTGAAATACAAGGAATAGCCGAGCAAACCAACTTATTGGCCCTCAATGCTGCGATTGAAGCCGCTCGTGCTGGCGAACAAGGACGGGGGTTTGCCGTGGTAGCCGATGAAGTCAGGGCACTGTCACAGCGAACCCACGGCGCCACTGAACAGATCCAGTCAAGTATTGAAGATATCAACACCACACTCGAGCAATGGCAGCTAACAACCTCTGAGAGCATTACCCGCACCCAGCAATGCGTTGAAAATACCAACACAACGGCCGAAAAAGTACGTGACGTTGTAAGAATGGTCGACGAGATTGCAGAAATTTCCAGCCAGATAGCCACCGCGGCAGAAGAACAAGGAAGTGTTACCGAGGATGTCAGCAACAATGTCCATCAAATATCGTACCTTTCAACCAAAAACCTCGAGCATGCCGAAATGATGGAAACGGCATCGAAACAAATGCGGCAGAAAGTAACCTTGCTAGAGCGGATGAGTAAGTCATTTGAGTAACTAGCTCGAAAGAGCACCATCAAAAACGATAGGGTGCAGTGATGATAACAGGGTTGCCATAACCCTGTTTTATCAACAACAGGAATGCATAGTATACTAGTAATTATTTGCTTGAAATATGGCCGTTATTGACAGAAAACTAACGGTAGTCCAGCGCTTTTCCTCTATATTGGTTGGGCCTGATGACCTTTTGACTCACTACAACTACTCAAACAATATGCAAAATAACCAGCAACCTAGCTCGCCCTATATCTCGTTGCAGACGCTGGAAGTCTCTGTCAATGAGTTAACGATAAAGCACACTCAAACCGGTGCGCTCAATAAGCTCCGTATCAAGGAAATGGATCTACTGAAAATCCTTTGCCAGAATTACCCTGAAGTCACGTTGCGAAAAGAATTGGCTGACACTATTTGGGCCGGGACTTACGCCTCTGATTTCACTATTAACCAGACAGTCAACGGTCTCAGATCCAAGTTATTTGATTTAGGCAAAGCCTATATAGTAACAGTGCCAAAGCGTGGTTATAAATTAACGGTTAAGCCTGAATACCACGATACCGAACCGACCATGACCAACGCTCAACATACAGCGGGTATTAGCCAAGACTCATCGAATGGTGCCGTTGCTACCGAACAACCTACTACAATCACCCAAGAAGCCACTCAGCATGAAGATTCGATCCTAACAGCGACCAAGCGTAGCGCTAGAAAAAACGAAAACTCGCTCGCCCACCTGAAATCTGTTCGTTTTTATCTCTCAGCTCTGTGTGTCAGCTTAGTGATCGTAGCCCTGCTGCATTGGCTGCTGCCAACCGATACCGCCTATACCATGGGTGACACAACCGTCTTGTTCATTCCTGATGATAATGAAATTGAGATGCTTGAAGGCTTAGTCGAGCAAAATACCTACCAGTACATCGACAAAGTAAAAGAAACACTTTATGGCTGTGACGAGAATCTAGTATGTTCAAAAATAAAACCGTAATTATTCATTTCTTCATTACCATACTGATTTTTTCTGCCGCCTTAATAACAGCCAAGGAAAGGATCCTACCGACATTCAGCCAGCATGAAGGCATGTGGTACACCACGGCGGAAAATGGCTTACGGTTTTACGTTGAGCTAAACGGAAACAAGATGAATGTCTATGGGCAAGACAAGCAAGATCAGAAGTTTGAAGTGAAATACCTCAGCCACTACCAGAAAGATGTGGATGACCGTATTGTGATTCGGCAAATCGATGCCAATGCCGATGATCCAAGCTTAAAAGACAACCTTGATAAAAACACCAATGTTGTTAGCTCGGTACGGTTGATCCCCGGCGAAAACCGGCTACTCACCAGCTTTTACAATGGCTATGAACTCAAGCTATATCGACTCAAGCCGGTTCAATAATACCCAGTAACCCCCTCTAGGTAGATAATAGCGCTGCTGAGTTGCACCTTGTGCCACTCAGCAGCATCTACAGCAAATTAGTCGTCGCGGCGCTCTTCCCTTCTCTCTTCACGGCGCTCCTCTCTACGCTCTTCTTGTCGTTCTTCCTGTCGCTCTTCACGCCTTTCTTCCCGACGTTCTTCTCTGCGTTCCTCTACACGCTCTTCATGCCAGTCTTCTAAATCTGCCATTGCGATGGGGGAAAAGCTCAATGAAGCAACAAGGCTGCCCATAACTAACAAGGTCTTTTTCATGGAATGGTTCTCCAACGTTACTCGGTATGTTCACGGTATGGTTTGTTGGAAAACAGTGTGCAGTATTAGGCGTGTGGCGGGCGAATTCAAAATTTATTTTTTATATCAATCACATAATTCGTATTAAGCGAGATATAAAATTGATGATAAATAAAAAATAAGGAGGCTCAAGCCTCCTTATTGTGTAATGCAGAAAACGTTTCTCTTAGATAATACCCATCGCCAGTTCCATTGCTCTGCAAATCAACCCCTTCCACTAAATGGATGACCATGGTTGAGTGCAGCACGATCATTGTGACAGCATTCAAGGTCATTTGTTTCCATTTCAAAAAAGTTGATTCCTGGATACGTCCAGTCTTGACCAAGTAAATCAAGACTACCCATTTGAGTAACGAAAAAATCGTGTACATAATATCCCAAATCGTTACGCCCTAGCCCATTCAGGTTATCAATGAAAGCATGTCTCTGCAACCATGCTGAGTTGTGAACTTGTTTTAAAAAACTACTTTTCAATAACTTATCTTTAATCCACCCAAACAACATCGTGACATAGATCACACCAAGAATTAAAAATTCTGATTTCATTAAATGGAATGCTGTACGCATTAGTGAGGGCATCATATTATGAATGTTTTATGGGATAGCATACCATTTGTTACTCTGCAGGCGTTCATTTAAGGAAATTAGCAATGAGCAATAACAAGGGTTTTACCTTGATCGAGTTAGTCATAGTGATTGTCGTACTTGGCATTTTAGCCGTGACTGCAGCACCTAAGTTTATGGATATTCAATCTGATGCGAGAAAGTCCGTACTTCAAGGTGCAAAAGGTGCTGTTGAGGGCGCATCAAACATCACATTTGCCAAAGCTGCAATCGCTGGCAACGAAAAGGGCGAAGCTGAAGTCCCCCTAGACAACGGTTCTATTATCGAAGTATTTAACGGGTTCCCGGTAGCAACACCCGACAACCTCAGCAAAGTCTGGGACACCGATTTGAACGCGTTCGATGTATCCGATAACTTAGACTGGATTACTGGTACCGCCTCTCCTAGCATTACTCCTCCAGGAGAAACAGCGCCAAGTAAAGTAAGTACCGTCATTTATGGAGCCGCCACATCGAAAGATGAATTACTAAGCAGCAACTGTTTCCTAGCTATTGCTAATAACGGTGATTTACTAACGCAAGTAATTGATACCGGCTGTTAGCAAACGCTAAAAGGCCTTTATAAAAAGCCGCCCTCTTAAAAGAGAGCGGCTGTCATCATTGGAACAGCTGAAACCTATTGGCAGGCAATAATCTCTAAGCTATAGGTCTCGTCTTTTTGAGTCGGATGAACGTAGCGTAGATAACAATTTTCATTCTTTAGGATTGGTGTATCACCGTTATAAACAAGGTTTGTTTTATCGGTGATAATCAATGCATCGTCATTACTAATCCTCGTTATCCCCCAGTCTTTGTCCTTCTCATAGTGTTTATTAATACCATCTACCAAGGTTGTAATCGTATAAAAGTCAGACTCAGGATAACCATACCTAAAAATACACAGACTGCTTCCATCGTGTTCACAGCCAGCAATAGGAATACCTACTGCTTTATTGTTTTCTGTATCTTTATTCGTTGAGTAAGGCCGACTTTCCAGACCAGCCATAGCCATTTTACCGAAGCCAATCTCTAAACCTGACTCAACGGCACCTTTTAGCCCTTCTAGCGCAGAATTACGGGCATCAACCTGCAAGTTCAAAAAACGAGGTGCAGCAGTAACCGCTAAGATGCCAAGTACGACGATCACGACAACTAACTCTATCAGTGTAAAGCCATTCTTTTTCATTATAAAAACCACTGAGTATTTACTCTAAACCACGTCAATTTAATGGCGAACCGTCAAAGAGTCAATGCCAATTGCGCATACCGAGGTAAAATGTGAAGCGCATTAGGTATTTATCGTAGTAATGGTTCCTCAACAGTGTTTCATCAAACCTAGAAGTCACTGATAAAACCGACATAAAGCAATAAAACCATTCGGAAAAGTAAACAGCACGCAGCATTGCAACCTCTCACTGTTTGGATTAGCTTGAGGTTGCACAATCTGCAGCGAATACATAATCAAATTAGTAATTCGACAGCTTTGATTAAAATAGGGAAATCTAAACTTTATTCACATTGCCCTAAAGGTTTCCACCAATGAGCAGCACTATCAGGTGCAACATTGAACAAGTTATTAGCCAAAGACTCATATTTAGTGCCTAAGTAATGAACTTTGTCACCTTTCATGTAAATTCCATTACCCGTTTTGACGTCATAATTCTGATAAGCAGCAAGGCCATCACAATATATAGGATCGACACCTGAAGATACCGCAATAGTATGCTCTACCGTATCTGTATTGCCTTCTTTATCAGTGACGAGCAATGAAAACAGGTTTTGCCCAATATGTTGTTGATGAAAAGTCACCACCAACTTATCTTGATCGGAACCTACCGAGTTACCATTCCAAGTCCATTGATAGCTCACTGGGCCAATCGCACTATGAGAGCCCTGAGCATCCAGCACCACAGTTTCATTCACCTTTGCAGTATTTGGGGCATCAATAACAGCTGATGGTTTGTCAGCAAGAGCGGGATCATTCGCTATTTCAATGGTCTTAGATAGAGTCTGATTCGTATCATCCTGGCCAATTTCCCAAACAACGACTCCGCCATATCCAGCATTATTGGCATACTCGATTTTTGCCGCAATGTTGTTTGGACTATCGTAAAAAACAATGCTGTTATTTGTATCTGAATAGGCGTGTGTACCTAGCCAGTCATCCTCAACAATTTTATAGCCTTTTGTAATTAAGCTTTGTACTTGATTGAAAGTAAGAACTTGGAAGTCAGAAAAACTCGAATCCACACTTGTCGTTCCTAAATAATGGTTAGCGTAAAATGGCACACCTATATTGATCTGTTCAGCCAAGACTCCTCTATCCTCCCAGTATTGAAAGCCTAGGCGCTCACTTCTTTCAAGGCTAGAGTGGTGTCCGGTGGTAGATGCCCATCCGCCATTATAGCTATATGACATAACCACTACGTAATCCGAATCAACCAGTGCCTCCATCGGTGTATTATCACCATAATACGCACTGGGTGAGATTGCATTTGAAATTAATAACCCATGCTCTTTTGCCTCACTTTTTAACTCTTGCATAAGTTTGGTATAAGCGTTTTTATCTACCGCAGTTGAAGGGCGATATCCCCACTCCCAATCGATATCAATACCATCAGCTTGCCACTCTAATGCCAGGTTTATCGCATTGGTAACAAATGCAGCTCTTGCGACGGAATTAGATGCCATCTCAGGAAAATACTTCGATCTGGCTTCGGCTGTCCCCCCAAAAGTAATCATCATTTTTGCTTCAGGTGCCGCTTGATTTTTAAAGTCGACAAAGTGCTGTGCCATCGATACTTCGTTGTTACCTGGAGGCCATCCCAAACTACCATCAGCAAGCGGTGTCACCGAAAAAAAGTGGATATGGGTATACATCGTGATATCCATTTTCTTGACGGCATCAAATCGATAATCGGGAATATAACCGATAACATTACCTATAGTATTTGCGCTAACTTGCCCAGCTAATAACAACGCTATTGATAAAAATGAAAAAAGTGTCTTCCGCTTCATTCCTTGATTCCTATTTTCTACATTTAGATATATTGGTGAGTATTATAAGTATCCTAGAGTTAAAAAATTAACTCGAAAATAAATTTATACCCATAACAAAAAAACTCAATATTACAGAGGTAATATATGAATGAAGATCCACTTATACACCATCAATAATTAATCTTTAATATCAATTAAGGCTTAATTAATGTTAATTAACAAAAATTCTTTGACAGCCAATCATTTTTTTATGTTCACTCTCCAATTAGAGAGATCATTTACCTATCAGTTTTAATAACAACCACTAAGAAAATTAAAAGTGCGATAGGTGCTTATTCTTTTAATATCTATACCCAAGTTACCTCAAGGTGTATATTTAGAGAGAATTTATAAACTTGTAGACAAGGCATTGGTTTTAAGATCTAGAGCTTCTAAATAAAAAAGCAATAACGTAGTATAGAATCTTATAAATCTCGCCATTTGGAGTGTGTCAGCCCATCCACTCCATCATTGAAGGTTTTCAAAAGGGAACGGCATTCCTGCAAAGCTTCACCTTGCATTAAAAGAGCTGACAACCCTCTGAATCCTGCATCTTGAAATAATTTAGGTATATATTGATGGTCGTTCATTAGCCAAGTAATCCATCTCAATCAACAGTATTAACTTTAAGAAATTAATTTGCTAAAACATGATCAGTTTCAGCGGTCAATTCATAAATACCAACAATTAAAGAGTTAATCAATGATGTAATTTACAACAAGCTGTGTGGTAAAGAATTATACCGAACATATAGCGAGTAAATTCCTAATTCTACACACTGTAAAATTGATAAACTTAGTGAGAAACTTTGACTGAGAATCTTATTCCGAACTAAACATCTATTAAACAACAGACTAATAATGCATCTTTTTTTAATTTCACCGCACATCTAGAGTAACCACTTATAATTAAATTATAAAATCCAAATCGGCTTTCTAAGAAAGCCGATTATAATGACAAATAAAAAACGAAATTATCATTGTTACCCTACACTACTACCCCTTGCCTTGTAAGTTCTGATCTAACTGGCAAGTACTTTGTCTTTCTCAATGAAGCTCCCTCATCAATAGACATAGCCGCACATACACCAGCACCTTGCCCAATGTTCAAACAAATTGCCATTGCCCGGAAATTTGAGTGAGCAACGTGAGTACCACCAATAGAACGCCCGGCAAGTAGCAAGTTTTCAATTTCGAGTGGAATTAAGGCTCTCATAGGTAAAGTATACTTTTGTGTCTGGGTAAACTCATTCTGTTTACCGTTTTCATCAAGGCCTGCTCCCTCAATATTGTGAATATCGAAATTGAAATAGCACCGCGTAGCAATCCAGTCATCGAAGATCCTAGCCTCGGCGATATCTTCTTCTGTCACTGTGTATTCGCACTCAAAGTGCCTTGTCTCCCTCACTCCAATCATTGATGCAGTACGATATAAATAGCACTTTTCATATCCAGGGGCATACTCTTGAAGGAAAGGAACGATTCTTTCAATTTGCAATCTTAATTCTGCTTCTGAATTTGATATTTGATCAATATCAGTCCCATCTACCCCCGTCAAATTGGTCATGTTTACCGTAACAACCCCTTTGGTCGTAGATGGGTAAAGTAATACATGCCCCATAGGATTATCAAAGTAGTCATGAGCCAGATCCTGGATATAGCCTTTAGGCACTTTTACATTATCTTCAAATTCACCAGGGAAAATTGCCCGATCGTAATCAACTCCTGCAACTTGCATCATTAATGTGACAGGTTGCATGGCACTATCACTTTCTCGACCAATATAAAAAGGTGCACCAGCTTTAGCAGCAACATCACCGTCACCAGTGGCATCGATGATGCGTTTGGCCAAAATAGCTTGTCGACCTGACTTACTTTCGATGATGACACCTTCAATGTGCTTTTCCGCCATGATGACATCGCTAACTAAGGTGTAGAACATGACATCAACACCAGCTTCCTTAAGCATCTTTATCATAGTCAGACTTAGTTTCTCATGGTCAATAATAAACTTAGCCTTCAATACCTTGTCGCCGAAATAGTTGTAATCGTTTTCCGCAGTTTGAGCTCGCTCCAGTAGCTCATTCAGCACTGGTCCTTCAGTATTGCCAGTCCAGTGACTCATTAAACCGGCTGTAGCCATACCGCCTAACACGTTGTTTCTTTCAATCAGGACTACTTTTTTCCCTGCTTTTGCAGCCCCCATCGCGGCACCAAAACCAGCCGGCCCACCGCCACAGATCAATATATCGCACTCTTTATTTACTGAAATTTTCACTTCAGGCTGGGTAACAAATCTCATATAAGGTCCTATCTGCATCATCGCTCAACATTAATGTATCTATTATAGTTACATTTTAGGTGAATTATGATCAATCAGTAGAACTGTGAATATTCTGAAAATGTGACCAATATTTGTAATCGTGCTAACAAAAAAAATCACAAAAAAGCCATATCAATAGGGAGCTGAGGACTAGATCACGTCACAAGACAATAATTAAGCCAAAGTCATGCGAAGGTCACATTTTTGTTAATAACCACACTAAGAGGGTTGAAAACAGATGAATCGAATGGGAGTGTATCTATTATAGATTCACAAAGAGACGAAAATGCAGCATGGAAAGCAAACAAGTCGAAGTGATCACATTACGTCATGCTTCAGGTGTACATGCGTCAATTTGTACCTACGGTGCTCGACTGCATGCATTGGGATATTCGAAAAATAGCAATGTTATTGTTGCCCCAAATGAAACAGAAAAATACTACCAATTAGCTGGTTATGTAGGTGCGACAATCGGCCCTCTGGCAAACCTCATTCGAGATGGAAAGATTGAAACCTCTTATGAGACACAAACGTTGGATAAAAACTACGGACGACACCACCTTCACGGCGGCAGGCTTGGGTTGGACAAACAGCATTGGGCGGTCGCCTTGCAGTCAGAAGAATGTGTTTGCCTAACGTGGGAAGAACAAAGCCTTGGCCGATTCTTCGTAGAGTTTCAAATTTTGGAAAACGGTCTTGCTATCCGTTATCACTTAGAGGCTTTTAGGGATCTCGTAGTGAACATGACAAATCATGCATACTTTAATCTAACTAAAGATAGAACAATTTACCGACATGGTCTGCACTTAAGCGCAAAGCAAGTGGTATCCACAGATACCCTCAATATTCCTTTAGATAAAGTTGAACATATTGAAGGCACTGAGATCGACTTTAGCCAACCTAAGCGATTGGATTTTTTACAGTTGCCAACTTCTATCCGTAAGTTGTCAGATTGCCGAGGCTTGAACCATTGCTTTTTGTTCGAGCAAGGGGCACAGGAGGTTACCCTTATCTCCCCTGAAAATAGTTCACCTAACCTGACAGTAAAATCGACCAAGCCGGCAGTTCAACTTTATTCAGCGAACAATGAGTTAACAATCAATCAATCAAGAAATGAAACTCATGGCGCATTATGTATCGAGCCGATGTATTCAACGGCTGATCAATTCCAAGGAGATCACATGCGCTCCCTAATTAAACGGGGAGAAAAGTATTCTGAGCAAGATCATTACTTATTTACTTATTAAAAAGAAAACAAATGAATGAGAGGTATATAGCGTGAAACTGAAATTAGAAGGAAAAAATGTCGTTGTAACTGGAGGGGCACAAGGGATAGGCCAAGCCATTGCGGAAAGCTTTCTTGCAGAAGGAGCGACTGTGATTATCACCGACATACAGCCAAGACCCGAAGGCTTGCCTAGCGAAGTACACTACTTTCAAGTCGATCTAACAAAAGAAGAGAATATTTTGTCACTCGCTGAAAACTGCCTAACTGCAGTTGGAAATGTCGATGTGCTAGTGAACAACGCAGGTATAACCGAGCCAGCAGCCTTGGAAGAGCTAACATCTGAGAGTTGGCAGAAGGTAATGAAAGTAAATACTGATGCTGTTTATATGGTATCTAGGGCTTTTTATCCTCAATTAAAAGAGTCGCAAGGTAATGTGGTCACCCTTGCGTCTTTTGCCGGAAAGAGAGGAACGCTATTTGGTAATAATGCCTCTTACTCCACGTCGAAGGCAGCAGTCATTGGCTTTACTCGCGCTATGTCTGTTGAAGCCGCAAAATTTGGTGTTCGCTTTAATGCAGTAGCTCCAGGGGCAGTTTCCACAGATTTAATAAAAGCATTAACTCCTGAACAGCAGCGTAAGGTGACCGACTTAGTCCCTCTTGAAAGGTACGCTGAAGTTAACGAGGTTGCTGATCTAGTGACCTTTATGGCTAGTGAGCGCT
Source organism: Photobacterium satsumensis (assembly GCF_050336935.1). Taxonomy (NCBI): domain Bacteria; kingdom Pseudomonadati; phylum Pseudomonadota; class Gammaproteobacteria; order Vibrionales; family Vibrionaceae; genus Photobacterium; species Photobacterium satsumensis. Next base: position 243,299 of record NZ_JAKJSK010000007.1, on the reverse strand, counting down.
GCACCTATATGACCGGAGAGGTAGTCAATCTTAACGGTGGTTTGTACCTCGATTAATACATGAATGGAAGCTCTTTAATTATGAAAAAAACATTACTTACTACTGCATTGCTATCAGTTATGTTATCTGGTGCTGCCAATGCCCAAACACTCGTTGTTGCCGGCTCTGAAGCTGTCGGATCTTTACTTGATAGAATGTCCGTGAAGTTTGCCGATAATGTAAAGGAATATTCAAACAATGAAATCAAGGTGAACCTAATTCGCGGTAATGCGATGGGAACCGCTCCACAAGTTATTCAGCAGCATATGATGGGCACCGTTGATATTAACTTTACAAGACCTGAGTATTTTAGCGAATACGTTCCTGAGTTTGGCATTCTAAGTTGGGGCTTGGCTTTTGAAGATAATCCTCACATGGAAAAGTTTTTTGCCAGTGATGCGTTTGCGCAATGGAATGCTTCTCTTATTGAAAGCGCAAACGTTAGAATTTTGGCGGCTGGGCCTGACCAAGCTAGGGTGCTTTTTTCCACCAAACCAATTGAAAACGTTGAACAAATTGAGAAACTAAAAATCAGGGTACCACAAATAACCAGTTATTTGCGTTTCTGGCAAAGTACTCAAGCTCAGCCGACTCAAGTTGACTGGTCAGAGGTATTCCTGTCATTAAATAGCGGCCTGGTTGAAGCTGCCGAGGCCGATTATAGCGGAGCCTACTCTCAAAAATTCCATATCGCTGCTCCACATATCACAGAAACCGATCACATTTTCTCAGCGGTTGATATTTCAATTAATGAAATGAAGTACCAATCATTAAGCGAACCTCAGCGAGAAATAGTACAAAGAGCTGCACAAGATGCGGTGAACTGGTTAACGGCAGAAGCCGTGATAGATAGCGAAAAGATGAAGCAAGCAATGATTTCTGAAGGCGCAAAAGTCTACAGCATCGACCGTACCCCACTAATTAAGTTGGCTGCAGAAGAAGCGGCCACAATGGAAAAAGATGGCTATTGGCCAAAAGGCACATGGGACACGGTGAAATCGGTACTTTGATGGACTATAGCGGCTTGTGTACCAAAGCTGGCCGCTAATTGGTGAAACTATGAATTCGACCATTTTAGATAAGTTATTACAGCGCGTTGGCATGATAGAGTGCTCTATCGCAGTATCGTTGCTGGCTTTTACTGTGTTAGGGATATTAACTCAAGTTGTTTTAAGAACTGTTTTCAATAGCCCAATAGCATGGATTGAAGAAGCACTGACGTATGCATTTATCTGGCTTGTTTTTATATCCGCATCATATGCGTGGAAGAAAAAGTCACATATACGTATCGATGCTATCTTTATTTTATTTAGCAAGCATGAAAAGGTAATCCTAATATTAGAAATTTTTGTCAGCTTACTAATGATAAGCCTGCTGACCATTATGGCTACTCACCTTCTGGATATCATACCTCTTGAATCGAGAATGAAAACCATTGCTTTGCCTGTAAGGTTACCCAAATCTTATTTCTATTCCATTCCTTTATTTATATCAACAATCTCTATGCTGATTACCAGCATGATATATCTATTTAAGGACTGCCAAAAACTCTTTCAAAGAGAAGACAAGGAGGTTCTATCATGTCAATAATTCTCCTATTCGGTATTCTTCTTGTTTTAGGGGTTTTTGGGATGCCCATCGCATTCGCCTTGCCCCTATCTGCCATTATTTTTATATCCCTTGAGCCATCACTACCGCTGTCGATTGTTGTACAACGGATGAGTGTAGGCATCGACAGCTATGTGCTGCTCGCTATCCCTTTGTTTATTTTTGCCGGTAATTTGCTCAACGTAGGCGGACTTGCAGAGCGCATATTTAAGTTTGCCTTAGCACTCGTTGGCCATATAAAAGGAAGCCTTGCGCATGTAAATGTCATCGCAAGTGTGATTTTTTCCGGTATGTCTGGAGTTGCTCAAGCTGATGCAGCTGGGCTTGGTACCGTCGAAGTCAAGGCGATGACTAAATCAGGCTTTTCTCCCGAGTTCAGCGCAGCCATCACCGCAGCCTCGTCAATCATTGGCCCTATCATTCCGCCAAGCGGGATCATGATCATTTACTCCGTGTTGTCCGGCACCTCGATACCTGAACTTTTTGTTGCTGGTATCATTCCAGGGCTATCGATGGCGTTAGTGTTGATGATGACGGTCTATTACCTAGCCAAGACAGGCAGGGTTCCGTGCCCTGAATTTGAACGTCAGCCAGTTGCTGATATCTGGCAGGCTTTCAAAGAAGGTTTCTTACCTTTAATGGCTCCAGTATTACTAATTGCAGGGATCTTAACCGGCGTTGCGACTCCAACAGAACTAGGCGCATTAACCGTTACCTATTCCATCATCTTGGGATTAGTCTACAAAGAACTGGATACCACCAAGCTGTTGCAAGCTGCAAAAGACACGTGCGTAACATGTGGTGCGCTGGTCTTCATTATTGCAGCAGCTGTGCCTTTTAGTGCAATTCTAGCTCTATTGGGCGTACCTCATATGCTGGCAACATACTTAACAGGTATTAGTGATAACCCGCTTGTCATCTTGTTAATCATCAATATTGCTTTATTGATACTGGGATGCCTGTTGGATACAACCGCTATAATGCTGATCACGGTACCGATTTTAATGCCTGTTGTTATGGCGCTCGGCGTCGATCCGGTTCACTTTGGTTTGATTGTCATCATTAACCTTTTGATTGGTACAATTACACCACCATTTGGCGTATTACTATTTGTCATGATGGGTGTGGCTAAAGTCAGTTACAATAAGATGTTTTCGGGAATTAAGCTGTTTTATTTACCTTTATTCCTTTTCCTTATCGTATTAACATACTTTCCAGCCTTTTCCCTTTGGCTCCCAGGTTTGATATTTTAATGTTACGGCAGCCTTTTGGCTGCCGTTAGTAAAGAGGTTTTGAATAACAGTGTCTTCCCAACCGAATAAAAGCATTATCGATGGAATTACCTGTCTTCAGGCTTTAGCATCCAGTGACCGTCCAATAGGTTGCCGAGAGTTAAGTCGACTATTGAACCTTCAGCCAATGAAAGTTAACCGAATCTTACAAACGCTGATGTCCATGGGGATAGCGATTCAAGATGATAAAAAGGCTTACTTGCCTGGGCCAGGTATCCATGTGTTGGCAGCACAAGCGATGCATGGTTCATCTTTGCTAAGCCAAACACTTCCTGCTGTTGAGGCAAAACTACCTTGTAAATATATCATTTCGGTAGGCGTGCTATGGCAGGATAAAGTCAGCTACCTTGTACATGCAGAGCCAAATAAATCATTCTCTGAAAGCATCACACATAATCATTTATATGATGCAACCAAATCGACTATAGGTATCCAACTTCTTTCAAGTAAAAGTGATGTGGAGATTATAGATATTATTGGTCGGGATAGGTTCGCATTAATAAAGGATAAAATTGCCTTTGCTCGCAATCATGGTTATAGCAAGCAACACCATGAAGACCCTAAGGAAGTGACAATTGCTATTACACTGGATAACAATAGCAGTGCTGCAATTGCTTTTTCTCGTTTTCAGGATGAGGGAGATGCAATTATAGATAAGCTTGCGGAACTGAAAGCTCTGGCCATTAAGATATCAGGTAAAGTTTAAGTATTTAGTCAATAACACGCTCACTTATATCATTTGTCTCTATAGGTGAGCATTTCTAATCCCAACGCTCCCTCAGGCTGGACACCTCCCCATCATAGCTCCTGACATTGCCTTTAAGCATCTTAGTTAAAGTCAGCCTGCAACCACGACATCATCTACAGCCATAAAATTACTTGGCCATCACACAGAAATTACTGTAATACGGCGTGATCATGTTAAACTCCCCTCCCTTTGTAGCCCTATACTAGGATCTAACGTTGTTTTAGAAGCCTAGCAGCATAGGGCGAAATACATTTATATCTAAAACTGGGGCATATGAGTGCAAGAAATGCCCATTGAATATCACGAGTCCCTTGGACTGTTAACGAAACAAGGCACATTGCAAAGAGTAATGTTCCCTATGTGTCCCCTTTTAGACATAGTTTAATGTAAAGTCATGATTACAAACAAAATTAACGAGTATCCAAAGTACTGGGCAGAATGCTACGGTACCGCACCTTTCCTACCTACTAGCCGTGCTGAAATGGACGCGCTGGGCTGGGACAGCTGTGACATTATTATCGTTACCGGTGATGCCTATGTTGACCACCCAAGCTTTGGTATGGCCGTCATCGGGCGTTTGCTTGAAGCACAAGGCTTCCGTGTCGGTATCATCGCTCAGCCGGAATGGAACAACAAAGATGCCTTCATGGCGCTAGGTCAACCGAATCTGTTTTTCGGCATCACCGCCGGTAACATGGATTCCATGATCAACCGCTACACGGCTGATCGCAAGCTACGCCACGACGATGCCTATACGCCAAATAACGAAGGGGGCAAACGCCCTGACCGTGCCGTTCTGGTTTATTCTCAGCGCTGTCGTGAAGCCTACAAAGAAACTCCTATTGTACTGGGTGGTATTGAAGCGAGCCTGCGCCGCCTTGCCCACTATGATTACTGGTCGGATAAAGTGCGCCGTTCGGTACTGCAGGATGCTAAGGGCGATATCCTGCTATTTGGTAACGCCGAGCGTGCCTTAGTAGAAGTTGCCCACCGACTAGCGAATGGCCAAAACATTGCCGAGCTGACAAATATCGCCGGTACGGCCGTTATGATGCGCGAATGCCCAGAGCATTATAGAGAAATTGACTCTAGCCGCATTGAGAAACCGGGTAAGGCAATGCCAATGCTCAACCCGTATGCGACAGAAGAAGCCTGTGCGACCAACAAAGATGAAAAAGCACAAGAGCCTGCTGTACAGGCTATTCAAGTTCAGCCTTCTCGTCATGATCCAGAAACAACCGTTATCCGTTTACCTTCTTTTGAGAAACTGCGTAACGACCGCATTCTGTATGCTCATGCCAGTCGTGTCATGCACCTGGAGACCAACCCTTATTCAGCTCGCGCCTTGGTACAAAAACACGGTGATCGAGAGCTGTGGATAAACCGCCCACCGATCCCTCTGAGCACAGAAGAGATGGACTTTGTTTTCGGTTTGCCATATGCCCGCGTCCCGCACCCAGCCTATGGCAAAGCCAAAATTCCTGCTTATGACATGATCAAGACCAGTGTCAATATCATGCGTGGCTGTTTTGGTGGCTGCTCTTTCTGCTCTATCACCGAGCACGAAGGTCGCATCATTCAAAACCGCTCACAAGAGTCGATCCTTAATGAGCTAGAAGAGATCCGTGACAAGGTGCCGGGCTTCACCGGGACAATTTCTGACTTGGGCGGCCCAACAGCCAACATGTACCGATTGGGTTGCTCTGATCCTCGTGCCGAGAAGAACTGCCGTCGCCCGTCATGTATCTTCCCCGAGATTTGTAAGAAGCTAGATACCGATCATAAACACACCATCGATCTGTACCGTAAAGCGCGAAATGTTGATGGTATCAAGAAGATCATGATCGCTTCCGGCGTACGTTACGATCTCGCTGTTGAGTCTCCGGAATACGTCAAAGAACTGGTGACCCACCACGTGGGGGGTTACCTAAAAATTGCACCCGAGCACACCGAGAAAGGCACATTGGATCTGATGATGAAGCCGGGCATGGGTACTTATGACCGCTTTAAAGATATGTTCGAAAAGTACAGCAAAGAAGCCGGTAAGAAACAGTTCCTGATCCCTTATTTCATCTCGGCTCATCCAGGTTCGACGGATGATGACATGCTGAACTTGGCATTGTGGTTGAAGAAGAACGATTTCCAGTGTGATCAGGTACAAAACTTCTATCCATCACCGATGTGTAACGCTACAGCGATGTATCACTCTGAAACTAACCCGCTTAAGCGTGTTAAATATAAGAAGCGTGAAGATCTGTTTGTTGCCAAAGGTGAACGCCAACGCCGTTTGCACAAAGCACTGCTGCGCTACCATGACCCATTGAACTGGGCTCTGATCCGCGAGGCACTCATTAATATGGGCAAGAAACACTTGATCGGTGACAGAGCCAGCTGTTTGGTGCCTGAAGAAGGCAGCGAAGCAGAAATGACACCGGCGCAGCGTCGCGGTTCAGGTCGCCACGGAGCCAAACGCTTTGCTACTAAGCACCCCAACCAGCCAGATATCCGTAAGGACGGCAAGCAAGGTGGTCAACGTAGTAACGGTCAGCGTAAGAATGGCAGTCAAACAGGCGGTAACGCTAACAGCGGCAGAAATAGTGGCTCTGCTCCCTCGTCGCGAAACGGTAAAAACACCAAAGGGTCGACAAACGGAAACAGCCCTCGCAATGGCAAACCTAGCCAGTCACGTGCCGGTGGTAAGCCAAACCGCCCTCGCACACGATAATAGCAACACGCGATACCCCCTCATATAAACCCCAAAAGCCCGCAATCGCGGGCTTTTTATTGGGAAAAATTCGGTCTAACGCATCAACTCTGATGCCATCAGCCCAACAACGGCCAGTGCCACCAGCACACCTAAGCCAATCAAAATTTTCTGTTGCGATTTTTCATCAAGAAACTTAGTCACTAGCGCGCCCAGCAACAAAAGTACGATGATTACAGCAAGCTTGAGCATCTCAACACCACAGTATAATTGGCTAATTAATAAACCATATCAGACGAATGGTACATGTTCTGTCTAGCCAATCATGTTTTCGCTATTCAGCTCAGGCGGTTTGTAACATACTGTTTAAACAATAAATGGCAACCTGATTTTTACCGTTTTCCTTCGCTTGATACAGGGCCTTATCGGCTCGGGCTATCGACTGCTCCATGCCGTCTATCACGTCAGCCAAACCGATACTGACTTGAACTGAGCAACGCTTCCCACTGAACTCGATCTGCATTTCTGAGACTTTCTCGCGGATGTTTTCTAATCTTTCCTTGGCTTCCACCATGTCTCGTGCTGGCAGCAGTATCGCGTACTCTTCTCCACCATAACGAGCAACAACCGCGTGCCGATCACTTTCCCTTCTTAAGCAATCTGCGACCTCGTTAATTACTTTGTCACCGAATAGATGGCCGCGAGTGTCATTGATCACTTTGAAGTCATCAATATCAATCATGGCAACATAATATGAAGCACTCGCCTTTACTTGCTTTTCAATCTGAGCCTGCAAGTAGTTTTTGCTTCTCAGCCCAGTCATTGCATCAGTTTGTTGTATACGCAGCACCAACATGACATGGCCAAGGGCACTCTGGGCGTAGGTACGCAGCATATTAATAAAAAAGGACAAACCTAAACTGGGAGACGCAATATACAGCAAACCGATCAACTGCTTATTTTTGGTTAGGGGGATACGGATACATCTTTTACCCGGCGCAATAAACGCAGAAACCATATCGGGTTGTTTCGCCGAAAGTTTGGCAAGCCTACCGAGTTGAGTGGTCAAATTGCCAATGAGCTCTTTCTCAGAGATACAATGTTTACATTGTGCCGATTCAAAATCACCGGAATAGACATTTCGCATATATAGATGAATTGACTGGCAACCTATCACTCCTTCCACCATCTGTTTCAAAGCGATGTTTAGTTCATGGATACTTTCAACTTCACTCAACTGTCTGCCATAAATATGAACTCGATGAATAATATAAAGAGAAAGACCAATAATAAGAATAAACACCAATAGGGATAAGGTCACAGCACTGATACTGAACGTATGCATAATGATTTCTGACTTGGCTGCACCTGAGAGTACCACCCAATCATAGAGTGAGTACGCGTCGTAAACACTGAATTTCATCTCATCATTATATTCGTAAGACGCAATGATACCTGTGGATTCGCCGTTTTCAATTTGTACCAGCAAATCGCTCGAAACACTGACAGACGGCGTTCCTATTCGACTGGGATCAGGGTGCATGACAATATTGCCCGTCTCTTTTTCAACTGCGTAAATATAGCCGTTATCCAATGTTTTAAGCAGTGATAGGTTCTCATAAAGGCTGGTCACATTGATTTCGAGAATGATCCGTACTTCCTGTTGCTGCAATGGTTCAAGCACGGACACTAATGCGACAGTCCATTTCCCCGTACTACCACTCAGGTAGATAGGTGTGATGTAGGTCTGGCCTGGGAAAGCATGTTCATACCATGGTCTATTGGCGATATTTTCAAAGGCTGCGGCTTTGTAAAAGCCACCAGTACCATAGTAATTTCCATAAGCAAATAAACCGACTTCCAAATACTTGCTCTTTTCACTCACGATAGTCTGAGCGGCTTCCATAACCCCCGAAATACTATTCTTCTCCTCCCACAATTGTTCAAGAAGATAGAGATGACTTTCGGCAGAAACAAAATGGTGCTCCAAATATTCTCTTGCGATACGTACATTTGACGTTGCCTGACTGATCGCCGTTTTTTGGTTGCTTTTATATTCACTGTAGCCAACATACATTAATAAGCTAAGAATGAATAACACCAAGGGAAATATAATGGATATCAATAATCGAGGCTGTACTTTCATGTACTTCAATAACCTTTGAAGTTTGTTTTTTGTCACTCAGTCAATTTATTGACCAAGTTTTAATGCAACATTATCCATATGTGGAGGGAAAGCGCTTTTAGTTATGAAAACAAAAGCGTAGTTTAGTGATGTGTTGCACAAAATACAGCGAAAGTTGGGGGGAATAGCCGCTTTACGCGGCATATTTTTTAAATATAAAACATTTGATAATCTTTCATCTCAGGAATGATCAGCTGCAGTTGCTCCTCTTCTTCTGCTAGCCCTTCAATAGATTCACATACATCTCCAGCCTGCGCAGCCACTTCGCCAGAGCGCTGACGAATTTTATCTTGTAGGCTCTGCTTGAGTTCCTTCAGCTGAGTTTGGAAGTCAGAAAAGCTCAGTTCACCACTTTTCATATCGGCAGACAGAGACGCTATCACCCCAGAAATTGATTCCATACTGATGTGTTTAAGTGCCTCTTCGAATTCCTGTTTCCAGTCTGAATCCATCGACTGAAACACATCGGCCGGCATGACAAATTCACCGTCAGGGTAAAACTTTTGCTTGGCTTTCTCGCTATATTCATCAACTAGCTGCTCAGCACCAGAAAACGCATCACTCCCACCAAAATGGGTGGATAGCTCATCAATAATGTCTTGAGCGATGCTGGCCCCATCATCGGCTAAATCCGCCATTTGAGGCAGGTAAGATTTCACATGCTCACTGTATGACTGCAAAGCTTGTGTTTGTGGTTCAGAGAGTGCAACTTGCTTGCCTTCGATAAAGAGCTGGTTATCACCGTCAATCAACAATTTGGCTTGCCCACCCTGATAGACAGAAACTTGTTCACCTGCAATATGGATATCGTTGGGAACATTCACCGGGCAGCTTTGGGCAAAGCTACCTGTTGAACAAGCAAGAAGAGACAACGCAATAATTGATTTTTTCATAGCTGACTTCGTTTTATCTATACCTGCCACTACTTTATACTCAACCAGCACCGAAATGCTAGGGGATCAATTCATTGGTATAGGTTTGATTAATCACAGCCGAAGAATACATATTACAGTGACTTAGGTATATACTACCCTTTGGCCCAACCAATGAAGAGTTAACGTGGAAAAAGTCGCTATTTTTGTCGATGTGCAAAACATCTATTACACCGTCAAAGACACCTATGGTTGTAACTTTGATTACAATGCCTTTTGGGCCGAAGCAACCCAAGGCAGAGAGGTTGTGGCGGCTTATGCGTATGCGATTCACCGAGGGGACGAAAAGCAACGTCAGTTCCAGAATATCTTGCGAGGGATTGGTTTTGACGTCAAGCTCAAGCCGTTTATCCAACGCAGCGATGGCTCTGCTAAGGGCGATTGGGATGTTGGCATCACGCTTGATGTGATGGAGCACGCTCCCGATGTTGATCGTGTTATCCTACTATCCGGTGATGGGGATTTTGATCTCTTGGTCGATAAAGTCCAAAGCAAATACGGTACCGATGTGGAAATATACGGCGTACCGGGATTGACTGCTGCTTCTCTAATGAATGCTGCTCATTTCTTCCGCGAAATAGAAGAAACACTACTGCTAAAGCGTTAACTATATCGTTCCAGAAAAACAATGGTAGGAGCTTATATCGTGCTCCTACCTGAAAATACCCAAGTGCTATACCCAATCCTTACTGAGTTAATGCAGGTCAGTGAGTGCTTTGTACTCACCCATACCTCGTAACTCTTTTATCGCACCCAACATCATCTTCAAAGGCACAATCACAAAATACACAGATGCCACCACAACCATTACAGGATCGGCATACACAGAGTAGTCTTCTAGACCGATATGCTTCATCAGCAAAGCTAAAATAAAGCCCACCATCACAGCACCACTGATCACTGTATCCATCATCCACTGCTTAGATTCAGCCACGACAAGGTTTGAGCCTGACTCTTGACCGTATTTTTTCATCACCAGATAGGTTGCCAAACAACCCGCCACGTTAATCGCACCAAAAACCAGTGCCAAACCAGCATCAATATCACGGCCACCATCCAGTATTGCCAAAATTGCTGAACTGAACGAAATACAGCACATCAAGGTGATCACCAATCCTTTAAAGGCGATAACCAAAGGCTCTATCTTTTGCGTTTTCTCTGAATCTTTGCGAGATGGCGAACGAATATATGCTGCTGCCATTAGAGACAGTACAGTTAATGCCAAACTAACCAGTGAATAAGCCCCGTCGAAAATAATAACGAGTGAACCCATCCAAAGCCCGAAGCCGATCCCTAATAGGGCGAACAACAGCGCAGAAAACGTTGAAAATTGTAAAAGCTTACGCTCCAGTGCCACATTGCATTGCATCATTACCTCAGTGCAAGGCCTTACCGCCCCGCTCGTATTCGTATTATGTTCTCAAGCATGATCATACCTAGGTGAGAAAGAATACGACAATCACTGACCGCCAATTTTTTTGGCGCTGGCGAAGACATTCAATACTGAATAAAGGATAATTACAATTCCTCCCCACTGACTAAGGGATACTGGATTACATGAAACTTAGCCAATTAGCCCTGTTTCTTGAAACCTGTGAGTCTGGATCGATCACGGAAGCGGCAAAAAAGTGTGGTAAAAACCGCACGACGGTTAGCTCGGCACTGAGTGCGTTGGAAGATGAACTAGGCGTTTCACTACTCCAACGCAGCGGCAACCAGGTACAGCTGACAGAGATTGGCGAAGCCATAAAAAGCGATGCCGAGCGGATCATCATGATTGCTAATGATATCCATGCCAAATGCCAACAACATCTCGAAGGGGTTGAGTCAGCGCTACGCATTGCTAGGGATGATGCACTGCCTGAATCGTTTTGGCGCCAGTTGGTTCATGATTTGAGTGTCAACTATCCCAACAGCAGTATCTCTATCTATGTCGCACCGCCTCCCGAGCTCGATGAAATGGTAGAGCAGAACATGGTAGATATGGCTTTTTGCCTGTTGCCAACGACGGATAACCTACCCAATAACCAATATACCCAGCTCGGTCAGATCCGCATGATGTCCGTAGCCCGCGCCGATCACCCTCTTAACCAACTCACTGACGTGGTCAGCGACGACTTGGCCCATGCCACAGAATTTGTATTGGCAGCGATCAAAGATCAGAGCCTGACCGCTGTTTCGCCGACCTCTAGCAACTATATCGCTCTCACTTTTTACGAACACCTGCGTAATGCGGTGCTCGATGGTAATGGCTGGTCAACCGTGCCGTCAGTACTGATCAATAGCTATTTGAGAGACGGTACGTTGAAAGTCCTCAACCATTATCAGTCGATGCGCTGGCAGCCCTATGGGGTGATCTACGGTAAGCATATCCAACTGGGGCGAATATCCCGCTGGCTTTCAACACAGCTGGAGGCTTATATCGATAAAGAAGCCCATTAAGTGCAGCTGACATAAGGATGTCACGATAACTCAAACAAAAGGTCATGTGTATGCCTCCGCTGATCCTTGTTGGCGATATCATTGATTTATGGTCATTAAAAAATAAACACCACTAGCCTGAAAGCCATAACCAGATCATCCGATTGCTGCTTGAGCAAGGTCGAAAAAGCCACCCAAGCTGTCGAGCGCTTTAGCCAAGCCGCGTTCAATCACGCCCGTCACCAAGGTGCGGATGCCATTGTCTGGGATCATATCCACCAGCCACTCGCTGAAAATTGTTGCAAACAATACCCGTCCAGCGGTTTCAACAGACAAAGTGGCTTAGTGGTACACCGCTAGGAGCCGTCAGTTTCACTGTTGAGCCATTGTCTTAACACAGAATCCCTATAATCAATGAAGTTTGTGACGCTTCAGAGGTAGGCCTAATGATAAAAAAATTAGTGGCCGAGTTTATAGGTACGTTCTGGTTAGTACTCGGCGGGTGTGGCAGTGCTGTATTGGCAGCGGCTTTTCCTGATGTCGGGATTGGTTTACTTGGTGTTTCACTGGCCTTTGGTTTGACCGTGGTCACCATGGCCTATGCCATTGGCCATATTTCGGGTTGCCACCTTAACCCTGCGGTGACGGTTGGCCTTTGGTCTGGTGGGCGTTTTCCGGCAGCTGACGTCATCCCTTATATCGTGTTTCAAGTACTCGGAGCCATTGCTGGCGCGTTTGTTCTTTATCTTATTGCCAGCGGGCAAGCCGGGTTCAGTCTTGCCGGCGGCCTCGCCTCTAATGGCTATGGCGACCATTCTCCCGGTAATTACTCCATGGTGTCCGGGTTTATTACTGAATTTGTCATGACGTTCATGTTTCTGTTCGTGATCCTTGGAGCCACCCACAAACTCTCATCGCCAGCAATGGCTGGGCTAGCGATTGGGTTGGCACTGACGCTGATCCACCTAGTCAGTATTCCGGTGACCAATACCTCAGTTAATCCTGCCCGCAGTACTGGTCCGGCAATCATGGTTGGCGACTGGGCGATGAGCCAACTGTGGCTATTCTGGCTAGCGCCTCTACTCGGTGCCCTGATTGCCGGTCTGGTTTATCGGTGGCTGTCACCTGACGAATAACCAGTACCCAAGCCTCAATAAAAAATGCGGCTCAATGCCGCATTTTTTATGTTTGTTAGCCAGATGATTGAATGCCCTTACCGACTACTCAAGATCCGCAACAATACCTGTACCGGGTGCTTCATTTTAATATGCTCGAAGCGCTTGGCCTGACTACGGCAAGAGTAACCGGTTGCCAAACAGCGGTCGACATCCAAGTTGGCAAGGCTTGGCTGCCAACTCAAGGCATAAACCCCCTTTGATGTCTCGAGCTTGTCTTTTTCATGGCCGAATGTGCCAGCCATACCGCAACAGCCCACAGAGACCGATATCAGGTTCGCTCCAAAGTGATGGAAAATAGTCCCCCACTCTTTTTCAGCATTCGGAAGCTTAGTCTTTTCTGTGCAGTGCGCAAACAAATACCAGTCATCACCGTCAATTTTAGGTGATGCCGGCTTATCTTTCAGTGCCGGTAACAACCATTCATGCGCTGTCAGTACGTTGAATTCACCGCGTTTATTCCCCAGTACTTCATCGTATTCATCGCGATAACAGAGCACGAGAGCGGGATCGACCCCCACCATGGGAATACCTAATTGTGCCAGCTGATTGAGAAACTCTGCCGTGCTCTTGGCTGTTTTAGCGAATTGACGCAAGAAGCCTTTCACGTGCTGGGCTTTACCATTGGGCTTGAAAGGTACCAACATCGGTTTCTTACCCAGCCTCTCAGCCAAGAAAACCAAATCACGAACCACTTCAGCATCGTAATAGCTGGTAAATGGGTCTTGAACAATCAATACATAATTCTGCCGCTCCCGCTCTGAGAGTGCCTGCAACCACTGCAAGTCAAAACGGGTGGCATGATGGCCATCCAAGCATTCAAACAGTGTCGGCACCGACAGCGCCGGCATATCAACATAGCCAATTGCGTTTGCCGTTAAGCGCTTCGACCACTTAGGGCGCATAATGGCATTAAAGGTCGCTGGAGCTTTGGCCATGATCGGCAAATAGCTTTCGACATAAGCGACCAGGTAATCTTTCGCCGGGCGCTGGTAGCGACTGTAATACATATTCATAAAGCGCGAACGGAAACTCGGTACATCTACCTTGATCGGACATTGGCTGGCACAGGCTTTACACGCCAGACAGCCGTTCATTGCCTCCATGACTTCATGGGAAAAGTCATATTCATTGCGCTTGGCACCAAAGGTATTTCTAAAGCGGTCAATGATTTGCTTTACTGAGGGGGAGCTATCAAGCAATGTCTTTTCAAGCTCTACGGGATCAATCCCTTGCTCAGACAATAAGCGGAGCCATTCACGTACCAGGCCTGCCCGCCCTTTCGGCGAATGGCGCCGGTCTGCACTAATTTTCATCGACGGGCACATCGGTGAGCTGGTGTCGTAGTTAAAGCAAAGGCCGTTACCGTTACACTCCATTGCTTGTTTGAAACTATCTCGCACCTTAACCGGGATCTGCCGGTCATAATAACCCCGCTTCACCCCATCAACCTTCACCAATTCGTCGTCATTGTCGAGCGGTGTACAGATCTTACCCGGGTTCATCCGGTTGTCGGGATCAAACGCCGCCTTAATTCTACGCAACTCGGTATACAGCTCATCACCAAAGAACGCCGGCCCATATTCAGAGCGATAACCTTTACCATGCTCGCCCCACATTAGGCCGCCATATTTCGCAACTAAAGCAACAACTTGATCAGAAATCTGCTTCATCAAACGTTCTTGTTCAGGATCACACATGTCGAGCGCGGGCCTTACATGCAGTACCCCCGCGTCAACATGGCCGAACATACCGTAATTTAGCTGGTATTCATCTAATAGCTGGCGGAACTCGGCAATAAAGTCTGCTAAATTTTCCGGCGGCACGCAGGTATCTTCAGCAAAAGGCACCGGCTTCTTGCTACCTTTGGCCGCGCCCAGAAGCCCCACGGCTTTTTTACGCATATTGTAGATTTTTTGGATATCAGCGAGCTCATTACACACCTGATAGCCAATAATGCCGTGTTGGTTGTTTGCCAGCATCTCATCAAGCTGCTGGCACAAAGCCGTTACCTGTTGCTGGTTCTCTTGGGGATCGTTACTGGCATACTCGACGATGTTAATACCCAGCATTTCTTGATTAGGCACATCGGTGATCAAGTCACTTACCGTATGCCAAACAATATCTTGCTTGGCCAGATTCAGTACCCTGGAGTCCACTGTTTCCACAGATAAGGCTCTCGCCTCGACCATCATCGGGGCATTACGCAGTGCCGAATCGAAACTGTCGTACTTGATATTGACCAAGGTGCGGGATTTCGGAATGGGAGTAAGGTTGAGCTTAGCTTCAGTAATAAAGGCTAATGAGCCTTCCGAGCCACAGAGCAACCGGGTGATGTCAAACTGACTGAGCTCGTCATCGAACACATTCTTTAAATCATAACCGGTGAGGAAGCGGTTAAGCGGCGGGAACTTATCGACAATTTGCTCTCGCTTGTCTCGACAAACGTGCTCCGACACCTTATGTGCCCGAGTTGCCAACCCGCCAGTATCCGCCAAAGACTGGATCTCCTCGCTGTGCAGCGGTTCGGTATCTAATACCGACCCATCCACCAACACCGCCTTGAGCCCCAGCACATGATCAGATGTTTTACCGTACTTGAGTGAGCCTTGACCTGACGCATCGGTATTTATCATGCCACCGACCGTTGCCCGGTTACTGGTCGATAAATCCGGCGAGAAAAAGAAACCATGAGGGCGCAAAGCGTCGTTGAGCTGATCTTTGATCACCCCGGTTTGAACCCGAGCCCACCCCTCTTCAGCATTGATTTCCAGTACCTTGTTCATATGGCGAGATAAATCAACCACGATACCCGGCGTTAACGACTGACCATTGGTTCCTGTTCCCCCGCCCCGGGCAGAAAAAGTAATGGTTTTAAAAGCATCAACTTGAGCCAACTGGCCAAGTACAATCAGATCTTGGGTTTGAGTCGGGAATACCACAGCCTGAGGCAACTGTTGATAGACGCTATTATCCGTCGCCACTGCAAGGCGGCTGGCGTAGGCGCTTTCAATGTCCCCACAAAAGCCTGATTTCTCTAGCTCTTGCAGGAATGACAGTACGACATCTTCAGTACCGTTTGGGTGTGTCAGTGCAGGTAACATTGCTCTCCTTTTCCAGTATCACGCCGTATCCTACGACGACTGGCCTCTCTATGCGTTATTATTTGGTTATCGTCACACTTTACCCTACCGGTATCGGGAAAAAAAGCGCCTGATTCAAACCACTAACACCGATGCGCCGCTTGCACCAAGATATGCCATGGCCGTGCTAACGGCTTACCAAAGCCCTTACCCAGGCAGAGCCAGCAAGCATCCAAGCTGTCAAAGAGAGGTAACCGACACCTTTTATCCCCAGCACAATCAAACTCACCGTCTGCATCGATGACAAAACGATAATGGTACCATTAATGGCGAGTGCCCCCGCGACAACACAGACACAGGCAACGAGCTGGCGAATAAATGGCATAGTCGGTGTGCTTTGATTAACTTGCACGGCATAATCAATACTCAGGAAGGCCCCAAGCAAAACAGCAAACAGGTATGCCTGACCGGGTACCAGAGAGAGGCCCGCCGACGCGCCGACTAACACACTCAAGCCCAACCAGAACCAGCGATTGGTTAATTGGCGTTGGAAAACAGTAAACTCGTAATTTCGCCAAACAATAAATATCGCAACGATGACGATACCCAGCATCAAGCTCAACACTGCATCGCTGATAAAGTGAACACCTAACCATACTCTCGCCACACACTGGCCCAAAATCAATAGCACCATCACCACAGCAATCAATCGTTGTTGCCCAACTGAAGAAAAACGTCGCTGTAGAAAATACCCCCAGATCCCGAATATCAATGTCGTCATCAATATATGACCGCTCGGAAAGCCAAAGCCATACGCATTGGATTTTTGCAGTTCAGGGACAATAAAAAATGGGCGAGGAAGCGCCAGTCCATGTTTTAGCAAAGAGGCACAAAACAAAGAGACCACCATCAAGAAGGCCACTTCAAGAAATAAAGGCGTGCGGAAATAACCGGCAAAAACAACGGCCATGAGAAAGACAAACCATGGCTCCCCCATGACACTGATACCGCGCATTAACCCAGTAAATAACCATTGTGCTTGTGCTGACCAAGTTGAAGAATAGTGCTGGATCTGCTCAATCAATCCTAGCTCGTATTGATGCAGCAAACTGATCTCAGTATCTAAACGCTCATAGATGATCACATCACTTTCGGGAGTTACAGCAAGCCATAGAGGTAGTAGCGGCGCATCTTCTGCGTAGCGATATTCCTGTTTATCAATAGCTGCGGGATCAATAAGGTAGGTACGTTCAACTTCCGTTGCAAAATGCTTGGAAAACCATGATGCAACAATCGGATACCCTCTGCTGTCTTTGAACGACGATACCGGGATCGGTGATACTGCCTGACAAGCGTATATTGCCGCCCGCCCGCGGTATTGAATAAGGTGCTTGACCTCTACCCCAATACCCGCTTCTTCGAGCGCTTCACGCGCAGCGGCTTGCTGAGGGGTATCACCTTTATCAATATAGCCACCGGGCAGGGAAAACTTCTTGGTGATCACTTCCGATAGCAGCACCAACTTATCACCATGACGGATCACGCATACAGCGCCCACTATATTATCAGGCAGAGACTTTTTATCAGATAGGGCATTATTATCAGACAGGGCATTCGCAGAAACCGGTCGTTGTTCTGCCACAACACTTAAACTCAAGAGCGATAATATAAGGTATCCTAAATATAGAATAATTGGGGTTGTTTTCACCGTAATAGCCAATAGATACTCAAAGGGAGATTAATGCTAATACTATCAACAAAAATATCGCTAAGCCATTGAAATAAAATGATGATATATTTCACACTCGATCATCAGCTTACCGTTATAAGAGCATTGCATAATAACAACCTTTATACCTATAACCCATGATGCGATATGAATAAACCAACCACTTTACCCGAATTACCACCGACTTATTACCGAGATAACTTCATTTGCTTGATCAATACCGTCAATAAAATGTACGGCGATCTTCTGGCAAGCAATGAAAAACACTGGTATGACTCATTTTCCGCACTCAGTGAAGCTGCACAGTGTTTGTATATCCGACTCTTAACCCGCAAAGGGCCTTATTTTCGCTACGATAAGATCCATTACCCTGAGATTGACTCGGTTGATGCTGCCTTCACTGAACTTAAACAAGCCAAAATGGTTAGCCTTAATCCAAATAATATTTGCTATGACACCTTTTGTGCCCTCTACAGCAAGCCAGAACTGCTCCAGCTATTTGATTTTCTGGCCTCTCATAAACAAGCGAAGAAACCTGATATTGTCAATCAGGTGATCAACCACCAGCCAGATATCAGCCTACATACGGTTCGGCTGGTAGAGGTTTACCACAATGAGCACCTCCCCGTCTTTTTCTTGTTGTTTTTTGGCAATAGCCATCAAGATCTCAGTCAGTTTGTCTTGGCTGATCTTGGTCTACATCAGTTTGAGGACTATCCGATAGACCCAAATTACAGGTTGTTCCAGCAACGGCAGGATATCGATCAATGGCTACAGCTATCAGCCCTGAACGAGCTATATTGGCAATACAAAGAAGCGAAGGATCTCACCGCTATTGCGGCCATGGCAGAATCCTTGCCCGAACGTTTTGACTGGCCTCCCTTAGAGCGAAAAAGGCAACAGCTTATCAATCATGTTGGCCGTGATATCGAAAGGTTGGGTAGCAACGTTCCTGAAAAGCTGGATCAAGCTCGTCTACTCTATCAACAAAGTGAGCGCCCTCCCTCAAGGGAGAGGCAAGTCAGGATCCTCGACAAACAAGGCAATATTTCGCAAGCACTGGCCCTAGCCCAGTTAATACAGGCCTCCCCGACCAACGAAGAAGAAGCGGATGTCGCGGATGTCCTCACCCATCGCCTGCTCAATAAGCTTGGCAACAAGCAACCGCCGCGGAAAAAGCCCCAATTCGAAAACGAACGTCTTTGTCTTGCCCAACACCAAGCCAGCGTGGAACTGGATGTTGCAGCTTATTTCCAACAGCACGGTTGGCACAGCTATTACCTTGAGAACACCCTACTTTGTGGTTTATTCGGCCTCGCACTATGGGATATTATCTTTTCAGCTCAACAAGGCGCTTTCCTCAACCCATTCCAACGCTCGCCGAAAGATATGTTTTCCCACAAATTCTACCTAAGCCGCCGGCTACAGATAGACGAGCGGTTGGCGGCATTGGAGTCAGGTGAATGGCAGGATTGGCTCGAGATCTATCGTGCCAAGCAAGGTATTAGCAATGACTGGGTTAACTGGGATATGTTACCTGAAGCGATAGTCCACCAGGCCGTTTCGGCGATTCCAACATCGGCTTTAGTTGCGATATTCAAACGGATACTGTTCGATCCAAGGAACAACCGCAATGGTTTCCCCGATTTGATCCTGTTCAAAGACGAACAGTACTGCTTTGCTGAGGTAAAAGGGCCCGGCGACACACTACAAAAAAACCAAATTCGTTGGCTGAAGATGTTCCAGCAAAATCAGATCAACGCGAAAGTCGTGTATGTGGAATGGGTGTAAGACCAGGTTTTGGATACAGATCACATTACATAACTTTGTACAGGCTAATAGAAATAAAGTTCAGAAAATAGTTTGTAAAAAATTATTTCTCTGAACTTTTCAATCTGTATTAAATACAAACAAAGCAAAGCAATAAATCGCAATAAAATAACAATTTAAAAACAGTTAACAATAAACCTACTCAAACAACATTCAACGGGTTAAATGAATACTAAAGTATGACTACTGAGAATAACCACAAATGAATATGGCCAAATACAAACAACAAGCATAGTAGCAATTTACCACCACCAACTTAAAGCCATAACCAACAAATCATTATAAAAACAACAGACTAAAAACAGCAGGCACTATCTAGAAATAATTAAACACCCCAATATAGAGTATTTACTTTATTTTATGAACGTATTGAGGTATAAATAAAAACGTGAATTCAACGAAAACACCATCACTCGAATATATTTAATAATTCCAACACCTCCACAACAAAACATAATTAACTGGTCAGATTTGTTGTATTTACACTCCCTCCTAGAATTCTCTCGAATTTATGCGCATGCATTAATCGCTATAAAACTAATTACATAATATTAAAGAATTCTATATGTTCAAGAAGCGTTTGTTATCCTGTGCTGTATTAACGGCACTCTCTGTTGCGTCTGCACAAAGCATGGCAGCAGGTTTCCAACTCAATAGCCAATCAGCGACTGGCCTTGGCCGCGCTTTTGCGGGTGATGCTGTTATTGCAGATAATGCCTCAGCGATGGCCCGCAACCCTGCAACCATGGCGATGTTCAAAGAAACCAGCATGTCCTTGGGTTTCACTGTTATTGACACTGACGTACGTATTAAAGACGGTACTTATAATCAATTTAAGGTCACAGATACCGCTCTGGGTCCTGTTCCTGGTAACAATGAAATCGATATTTCAGGTACTGACGGTATTGGTAGTACTGCTGTAGTTCCTAACTTCTACTTAGTTGTTCCAGTCAATGATCAGTGGGCATGGGGTCTCTCCGCTTATTCCAACTTTGGCACCGGTACCGAGTTTAAAGATGACTTTGCCGCTTCCGTATTTGGCGGTACAACCGATATTAAGAGCATGAACTTTGGTGCCAGTGTTTCATACCGCCTGAACGAGCAATGGAGCTTAGGTGCCGGTCTGGATCTGATTTATGGTATCGGTAAGCTAAAGCGTGATATAGATTTTGAAAACTGCCAAAACGAAGGCAGTATCTGGAACCCAGACTGGCAATGTAATACCCACAAATTCAACGCCCTTGATGTCGATGCATCTGGCTTTGCTGTCGGTGGTAATATTGGCGTGGTTTATGAGCTGAACGACAATCATCGCTTTGGTCTTTCCTACCGCTACAGCCCGACCGTCACAGCCAAAGGTGACGTTAATACGATTACCGGCGATACCAATAAAATGGACATGCCACTACCGGACATGGCCGAGTTCTCAGGTTATCACCGCCTAGCCGATAAATTTGCCGCGCACTATAGTGTGCAATGGGTACAGTGGAGTGCCTTTGATTCATTACAAATGGCCGGTATTGAAAAAGAGTATGCATGGAAAGATGCTGGCCACATTTCAGTCGGTGGTACTTACTACCTGAACAATGATTGGACGCTGCGCGCTGGCTACATGTATGACGTAGCCGCTACGGACGAAATCAAGTCTATTTCTATCCCGGATTCGGATCGCCAATGGTTATCGGCAGGCTTTACCTACCACATTGACTCTCGTTCAAATATCGATTTTGGTGCCACCTACCTCCTTGGTAAAGATACCCAAGTCGACGAGTTCATGGGCGTTGATACTCCAATCGGTGACATCGGTACCAGCGTGTCAGCCACGACCCGTGCAGATGCAATCCTCGTCGGCCTACAATACAGCCGCAGCTTCTAATTGCTAAGCTTAAGTTCAAAAGAAAAAGCGGAAACCATGTTGGTTTCCGCTTTTTTTGCTCAAGTCTCTTACTTAGCTAATGGCTTACTTAGGAAAGTAATCAAACAAAATCTCTTCACCAATAAGTCCATCACAAATGCCACCGTAATTGCTCAGGCCTGCATCTTGCGCTGGGTTATATGCTCTATCCCAATCCACTTGCTCTACAAACTCACCCTCAGCATTGATCATCAATACCCTGTCAGTACTGTTGCGCAGGTATTCATCGAACAACGCATCGGTAAACCAAACTCGTGACATGGTGTTCATCAATTTACGATCTTGCTTGTTTGGATAAATCTTATCGCCAGCGATATTCACCGCCTTGTTGAATACAAACGGCAATTCTGATGCATGACACGCTTTACCAGTACCGTCTGTATTGCTACAACTCAATGCTGCCAAATCACCCATGGTACCGTGGCCAAATGGCCAGATATTGATGCTCGATGTGTAATCGTAGTGGTACAAAGTCGTATTCTTGTCAGTCTGAATTTGATTATCGACGACATTACGCGCAGCACAGGTAAATAATAGGTCATTCGCTAATTTACGGATTTGGCCGATATTACCCAGCGCCCCTTTCTCACCGTCTACACCGTTACCGGTTAAGGTTTTATCATCAAACGGGGCATAATCAGCAAACTCCAATGCGTTGTTTGCCGTTTGGTTCTGAAGTCCCAAGAACAAACGGGTAATGATCGGGTACAGGTTTTGCCGGGTAATGACTTCATCCGGCATAGCTTCAAGCTCTTTTTGAATCGCCTTCATCTTGGCAGCCAGATCTCGGTCAATTGCCCAAACACCCCAATAGTATTTTTTGATTAGTGCAATAACTTCTTCTTTCGGCGCGCTGATATCGGTTGTATCACTCTGAGAAACACCCGGCATGATCAAAGGCACTCGCTCGCCTGTAGCCGGATCAACTGTCGTGATGTTGTACAGGAACAGCCAATCCAACATCGAGGTAAAGATATTCGCTTCATCGGTGTTAAAGCCTACGACGGTAGGAACATGAAACTGTGTATCAATCGGTTGCTCAACGACGTGGTAACCTTCAATCTCTCCCCCACCGATAATGCTCTTTTCTCTACTTTCAATATAAGGAGCAAACGGCAAAAAGCCTGATGTCGCAGGGAAAGAAGTCACAAGCCCGGTTACCAATTGCATTGGTTCTTTGGCATAAGCCTGGATCACCTTCAATTCATCAAGACTTAGCGCTTCTAGCGGCTTTTGAAACTGTTCCTGCGCTTGCGCATCTAGCTGCTCTTCTAAGCGCTTGGCAGAGCCGTAGTCTTTATAGGCAATACCATACGGGTTGCTCTGCATGATCGCACGCTGATAGTAAGGCCCTGCGATCGTGTTGTCCTGTTGCAAAATACCAATCGACATCGCACCAGCACTCTCACCGAATACGGTCACATTGGTGTTGTCTCCACCAAACTGAGATATGTATTTATTTACCCACTCAAGCCCCTTTTTCTGATCTCCGATACCGAAGTTGCCGCCCTGAGGCTGCTCTTCTACGTTGACCCACTTACTTCCTAATAAGCCAACGCGGTAGTTAAGCGACACAGCAATAAACGGCTTCTCTCGCTTACCAAGGGCAGTATCAGAAATACTCTGCGCAACGATGGTATCAGCTTGGTTCAAAGGCGATGAACCGGCACCACTTTCAAATGAACCACCATGGATGAAAACATATACAGGTAATGGTTTCTGGTCGGCAGTAGGAACTGGACGCCAAATGTTAAGACTCAAGCAGTCTTCCGATTGTTCGGTTTCAGAGTTACCAAGCTGCGGGCAAATGGCACCAAACTCTGAGGCATCTATATCCCCTGTTGGATTGGTTAGCTTACTGTGCTCGAAACGTTCAGCACTAGCAAAACGAATACCTTTAAATGCTTCGATCTCAACGGTTTCAGCCTGACCAGCCAGATTACTGATGGCACTTTTTTCAACCAAACCTGTAATCTGGGCTTCGCCCACCTCGACAGTCACATTTGACGGCAAAACATTTTCTTTGCCTGATGTTGATGAATCATTATTACAAGCAACCAAGGCCAACGCGATGCCCGTTGCAATTATAGAGCGGGAATAAATTTTCATAATTATAGTCTTTATATGCTTCTTGTTTTTTATTAATAAGCACCTTTAAGCAACGAGATATTATCCCATCGTTTATAATAAAGGTTCTTGTATGCTTTTATTATAATTAATCTATTGTGAAATTAAATCGAATATTGATCTGGTCTGACGTTTTAATAAACACTAGAACATGAAACAAAACAGTTAAATCCAAAACAATAAAGCATATACCAGCCCCACCTATACCCCTGCTGAATGGTATTTTTTAATAACTATAAGAATCATAGACATATAGCTATCATCCATGGTAAAAAATTAGATACATCAATCCTAATATGGATGGTTAACTTGCCTCATATCACAACCGAAACATTGTAAATTTAAATATAAAATTTAGACGTATTTCACCCCATAATAATTAAACTATAGTATTTAACACCACTCACCACAACATCAAAACAAATATATTATTAACAACTGGTCAGAGTTGTTTAAATAAATACTCACTCTAGAATCGCAACATAATTTATGGCGATATTAAAACGCCAAATTCAATAATTAAAAAAGATATATACACATGTTCAAGAAGCGCCTTTTAACAAGTGCTGTAGTTTCGGCTATTGCACTTTATTCAACGCCCTCACTAGCAGCAGGGTTCCAATTAAATAGTCAATCTGCAACGGGTCTTGGCCGTGCTTTTGCCGGTGACGCAGTGATTGCAGACAATGCCTCGGTAGCTGCCCGTAACCCAGCGGCAATGGCTTTATTTAAAGAGGCTAACTTTTCTCTGGGTTTCAATGTCATCGCTACTGATGTCAAAGTGAAATCAGGTACTTACCACCAACCCAAAGTGATCGCTGGTATAGATGGTGAAATCCTGGGCGTGGAATCAAACAGCTACGATATTTCAGGCACTGATGACATTGGTGGCACTTCATTGGTACCCAACCTGCACCTTGTAATGCCTATAAATGAGAAATGGGCATGGGGCTTGTCTGCATACTCGAACTTTGGCACCGCAACCGAATTTGAAGACGACTTTTCAGCCTCCATCTTCGGCGGCAAAACAAGCGTTAAAAGCATGAACCTAGGGGCGAGCCTATCCTATCGCCTCAATGAGCACCTCAGTGTCGGTGCGGGCCTAGACATCATCTACGGTGTAGGTGAACTATCCCGCGATTTTGATGCAGAAGTTTGCCCTGCCGTTATGGGCAGCCCGCTCTTCTGTACCGAGCTAAAACAAAATGTCTTGGACGTTGATGCATCGGGTACAGCGCTTGGCTGGAACGCCGGTTTGGTTTACGAGATCAATGAAAATCACCGCTTTGGCCTTAGCTACCGCTACAGCCCAACCGTTGAAGCGAAAGGCGATGTCATGGGTGGCATGCAAACCGCTGGCTCTATGGATTTACCCCTACCAGATATCGCCGAATTTTCAGGTTACCATCGCCTAAGCGACAAATTCGCGGCCCACTACAGCCTACAATGGGTTGAATGGAGCGCATTCGATACACTGCATATCGGCGCCATTGAAAAAGATTATCAATGGAAAGATGCCGGCCATATTTCCGTCGGTGGTACTTATTACCTGAACAATGACTGGACACTGCGTGCTGGTTACATGTACGACATCGCGGCAACCGACGAACTGAAATCGATCTCAATTCCGGATTCTGATCGTCAGTGGTTCTCTGCAGGCTTTAGCTACCATCTCAGTCAAAAAGAGAGTATCGATTTTGGTTTGACTTACCTCGTCGGTCAAGATGTCACTTTTGACGAAAAATTAAGTCCAGAGCTGGATGCTCCATCCATTACCGGGGCAACGACACGTGCCGATGCTATCTTGTTCGGCTTACAATATAGCCGTTCGTTTTAAGCTGTAGTTCATACTGCTCAACATAAAGGGCGAAAACTCTCTTGGGTTTTCGCTTTTTTAGATCTCAATGTTTTTGTTTTTTTTCATAAATTAGCATGGTGAAGCACCTGTCTTGGGTCTAAGATTTATTGTATCAATTTCATGATTACAGCATGTTTCTTAGACTTGGCTTTTTTCTTTGATCCCATGCCCATCTTCTCATCACGATCT
The DNA here is from genome assembly GCF_050336935.1 of Photobacterium satsumensis. Classification (NCBI taxonomy): domain Bacteria; kingdom Pseudomonadati; phylum Pseudomonadota; class Gammaproteobacteria; order Vibrionales; family Vibrionaceae; genus Photobacterium; species Photobacterium satsumensis. The sequence continues at coordinate 217,464 of NZ_JAKJSK010000007.1, read as the reverse complement.
TGGTCAACACCATGAGAAAAACAAGAACCGTACATAAAGTTCGTTTTGGCACAAAGCGTGGCCTCCAGACCACTTTTATCAAGCCGTCAGAACTTGAAGAACTTAACCCGTTTGTGCAATGGGATCATTTCACCGCCAAAGCGTTGCTTCATGCTAAGCGACTCGACTACCAAAGCCATTCGGGTATTGATACTGTCTGCTACCCCGTGATCGGCAAGCTAAGCCACCATGACTCAACTGGCAACCATGTTACGCTTGCCAGCGGTGATGTACATATCATGACGTCGGGCGACGGCGTCATTCACAAAGAGATCATGACCCCACAAAATGGGCAAGTAGAGTCTTTTAGCCTCGGCACCGTTCTGCCGGCAGGGAAAATCGAAATGGCACCGGCTAGCTGTATCAACTTGCACGCCCAGAAAATGCCTTTGATTGAGGAGCATGATTCAACCACAAAGGTGATTATCGGACGCTACAAAGGCGCTGCCAGTCCAGTTAAATACAGTATTCCAATGACCTTCCTCGATATCATGATCGCTCCTTATGGTTGTTGGTCTTTTGATACCGATCCGGAGCAAATTGCCGGATTTGTTTATTTACGCTCAGGTAGCGTGTACATTAGCGGCAGTCAACTTCACCATCAGCAAATGGCAACATTGGTCCCGTCATCTTTACCGATAGAGATCAGAACAAGTAAGCTCGGTGCAAGGATCTTTATCGCTACAGGCAAACCCCAACAACAACCACTATTTTCAAACCAGCATTCAGTCCACTCGTCACCGCAGAACATGACAAAAGCGACACAAAACATCGATCATTTGCTCACATCAAGAAAGTGATCTTGCTCCACAGCACGGCCATTAAGTGATCTTCATCACAAAATATAACACTCAATTTTTTGACGCTTTTTACCGCCTACCCACTCTCCACTCTCTGAGTTCGGGTTGCTTTTGACCCATCCTGTTCAAAACTCAACCAGCAATTACCGCAGTTTTGCTATTGCGAAAAAGCGTGACAATTTTCTGCCCTTAGCACATCCCCAAAAAGAATACATCAGATACAACCCCTGCCAGCACATTCCTAATAACGATATATCCAGAAATCATAAAAATAACATAAACCTTTAAAATTAAAGGTTTTATTTTATTATCTTACTATCTAATTCCACCTATGTTGACAGGTCGCTACATTATGCCGGTACCCTTTTTACGCTCAGACTTGTTGATATTGACCCGCAGCAAGATTTTACTGCCAGTACTGGTTGGCCTATGTAGCGTAAAGGGACAGGCCAACGATCTCACGCAATTAATGTCCATGAGCCTCGAAGAGCTCACAATGGCCGATATCCACGTCACGTCTGCCGCAAAAAAACCACAATCACTGAAAGATATTCCGGCCGCTGTCTATGTTATTAGCAATGAGCAGATCCGACGAAGCGGTGTTCGCTCGATAGCCGAAGCGCTCGCTTTGGCGCCAGGTGTACAGGTAACCCGTATTTCAGAGTTCAATTGGCAGGTGTCGTTGCGTGGGCTCAATGAAGTCTTGTTCAACAAACTACTCGTCATGGTCGATGGCCGCACAGTTTACAGCCCCTTGATGTCTGGTACATTCTGGCACACCATCGATACCCTGCTTGAAGACATTGATCGGATCGAAGTTATTCGGGGGGCCGCAGGCACTATGTGGGGTGGCAATGCCGCCAACGGTGTGGTCAATATCATCACTAAAGACAGCCAAGATACACTTGGTCACTATGGGGAAATAGCCGGTGGTGACTATGGATACCGAGATCTAAATTACCGTTACGGAACTCGACTCAATGACAATGTCACCGCCCGGGCGTTTGTAAAAGGGGTAAAAGGCGATTATTACATTGAAAATGATGACTCCTGGCGCAACCTTCGCGGCGGAATAAGAGCGGATATCAGCCAAGATAATCGTAAAATTACCCTTCAAGTCGGCGGTTATCAAACCAAGTCTGATCACAATTGGCTTTATGCCGACTTTTCATCAATGTCTCCTTACAGCTTTTACCATGAAACAGAACTTGACGTCTATTCAGAGGGGGCGTACATCAGTGCCAATTGGCAAGAGCAGCACGACAACGGCTTCTATGAATTAAACCTGTGGGCCGATACCAATTCGACTGATGAGCCCTCTGCGGCAGGGAAGTTCCATACGTTGGATCTGGATGCTCTCGCCCACCAGCAACTCAACCCCGACCACCAGCTCACTCTTGGTGGTGGGGCTCGTGTTATCCACCGCCGAGCGGCACCCTACCCTGATAACCGCTACAGCCATATTGAACCTTGGGGACGATACAGCCGCGATCCAATTGGCACTGATACCATTTTAAATGCCTATTTTCAGCTGGAATCCGAGTTGACAGAAACACTGACCTCAACGTTAGGTGTCAAGGTGGAACACTTCAGCCTCAACAACAGTACCGAACTTCAACCTCAGGCACGTTTACTGTACAAACCTAGCAACAACCAACAATTTTGGCTCGGTGCCGCACGTGCTGTGGTCACCCCTTCTTTTGTTGCTACTAAAACAGATGGATACTTTTTGTCTTCTGTATGCCTAAACGCAGACTGCCAGGACAACCGTCCAGCCCTTGTTTACACGGCAGCCAATGAGGATCTCGATACTGAGTCGGTGGTGACCCTGGATTTGGGCCATCGCTATTTTGTCTCCGATAGCTTAACGATAGACAGCACTATTTTTTACAGCCACTACGATAACCTATTGATGGAAAGTGACAGTCAATGGCTTTGTATTTATGGCCAATGTATGGATGGTACACAGCTTCCCAGCGAGATCTTTACGCTAGTGCAGACCTACAGTGATAACTTAAAGCTGGAGAACTATGGATTTGAAACGGCCGTCAGCTGGTATCCCCTACCATCGTTCACTATCAATACCAGCTATAGCTATATTCAGACCTCTGCATCTTGTTCCGGCCATGCTAACTGTGAACCTAACACAACTACCGGCAGCAAGCTGTTATACGAACACCAACCCGCACATTTGCTCTCCTTGCAGACCCTGTGGCAGGTCACACCAGAATGGCAGCTCGACCTATGGTTCAAGCATAAAAGTGCCGTGTCGACAAACCATACCTTACTGCAGGCCCGATCTATCAGCACGCTTGATGCCAGAGTCGCATGGCATGAAAAACCTCATTGGCCCCGTATGGAATTGATAGCTGATGCCCTTGGAAAAAAACCTTATGAGGATATGCCAGGCATGGCCCGCATTGATCAAACTGTAATCCTCAAGGCAAGTTGGGGGTTCCAATAATGCTCCGTCGATGGTATCCGACTTTACTTTCCACGATAGCTTGCTTGGCTCTGCCATTCAGTTGGGCTGCGCAAGCAAAAAACCAGCACAGCCAAAGCTTTTCTGAATACGATATTAAGGCTGTTTATGTCTATCGCCTCGCAAGCTTTATCCGCTGGCCAGAGGGAAAAAAAAATAACATAAAGTACTGTACTCTAGGTGAAGATAAAACGACCCGCAGTTTACACGCCTTGTTTGCACAACCGGGCTCAAGAGGTGAACTTAAAGCAACCTCTTCGCTGACAGATGCAGCGTTGCATTGCGACCTTCTTTTCATCACCCATGATGCCATTCAGCCTATTACGCCACTACCGCAGTATAAGGGCCTACTCACTATTAGTGATTCACCCAATATGCTCTCCGAGGGGGGGATGATCGAATTACGAACATTGAATTATCAGATAAAACCCGCCTTGCATCGCGACAACATACAAAATGGCCAGCTAGAAGTCAGTTCACAGCTATTACGTATTGCCTTACTTATCGCAGGTTCCGATGGGGAAAATGGAGGTACCCATGAATAATTGGCTCAAAAACCTCACCCTCAACCAACGCTTATCTTTTCCGATTATGACTTTTAACTTGCTGGTATTGATCGGGTTTCAATTTATCAGCTACCAGAGCTACCTATCGATTGAGCGTGAAAACCTCGTCTCTAGAACCCAAGTGCTTGCCAAAGGCGTCGGTAGCAACTTGTCGGCCCCCGTTTTGTTCCATGATACTTTTGCCGCCAAAGAAGTTCTGTCAGCCCTGAAGGCCGACAGTCTAATAGCAAGAGCTCGGCTCGAGTTGCCTGATCACTCTTTGTTTGCTGGATTTGAAAACAAACAACTCACTTATGTTGCCCCAAATGAAATACAGCAACAAAACATCCGTCAAAATGGATACTATTTTGGCAAGGACAATCTCTACCTCATCGTGCCTGTCACCATTGACGGTGAGGAAATTGCCCATATCCATCTCGCAGTTTCTCTACTTAAAATCAATGAAATCCAAATAACCCACCTAAAGGTCAGCTTGTTTCTGTTTCTCATATTGATCATTACTAGCCTGTATTTTATCAACCGGATCCAGCACTGGGTGGTTACGCCGATCACCGAGATCAATAAAGGCATTCGTCGGCTAATCAAAGGTGATGAACACCGGCCTATACCCCACAGCCAATATACCAATGACGAGCTTAATGAGTTAACTCTTGGATTTAACAACATGGTGCACACCATCAACCAACGTAACATAGAGCTACGAAATGCCATGCAAAAGCTCGCGATGGAAAAAGCATTTGCCGATGAAGTGATTGAAACAGTGCAGCACGCCCTGATCGTTGTCGACAACGAAGGGGTGATCACGCTGGCAAATGAAGCTTGCCAAAAAATGTTCGAGTTATCGTCCTTTCAGCTATTCAATAAACCTCTAATTGATATTCTGCAACCCACAGAACGAGACGCTTTCCAGCTGTTACTTAATAACAAGCTCAACAAACACCAAGAGATTGAACACTTGGTAATTGAAAGCCGCGCCCATTCTCAAGAAATGCGAGTATTTCAGCTGGTAAGCCGGCCACTTCGAAATAAGCAGCAAGCGCTCTTTGCCATTGAGGACGTGACTGAGTGTCAGCGTGCCGATAGACAGCAAAAGCTCGTCACCAAAGTCTTCGACAACAGTCAGGATGCGATTTTACTGTTTGATAGTGATGCTCGAATCACCATGGTCAATACGACTTTTATTCGTCTATCAGGGTTCAGCGAGGACGATATTTTAGGTCAGCATTATTACCGTATTATCGACGAGGATAAATTTTCCCCCGTTGTCCCCTTGATAAAAGAAGCACTTGCCACCCAAACGCAATGGCATGGCGAGATCAACCTCCAGACCAAAGATGGCCAGGAGCTTCCCCTGTATATTCGGGTCAGCCAAATTAACGAACCCCATAGCCAAGATCAGCAAACTGTCGTGATCGGATCCGATCTACGTTCCATGAAAAAAATGAAGCAACTCGAATATCAGGCTAACCATGACATACTGACTAACTTGCCAAATCGCGGTAAATTATATCAAACCCTTTACGACAAGCTTCGTGAACAACAACTATCAGGCCATTCCTTTTGTGTGCTGTTTCTTGATTTGGATGGGTTTAAAAATATCAACGACAATTTTGGCCATGATATTGGCGATCAAGTACTGATTACTATTGCCAATCGACTCACCCAAGCCGTTAATGACCAGGATGTTGTCGCCCGCATCGCCGGTGATGAATTCGTGGTTGTTTTATCCGAAGGGCAAAAACCGTCGAAAATACAGAATACCTGCCAACAAATTATGCAGCGCATTTCTGCACCAATAAAGATTGAGAATTATCATTTAAACATCGGGGCGAGTATTGGTAGCTATCTCGTTCAAAATGATGAGTATCAGAATATCAATGATATTTTGAGGCGGGCAGATAAAGCGATGTATAAAGCAAAACTGAAAGGTAAAGGCCAGCTCATTCACTATCTACCTTCCCAGCATCTTGAGCCAGAAACGGTGGCAAATGGCAAATGAGTATATAGCCTTGGGTATAACGGTAACTTGCTACCACTTCAGTGCTTTATGGCTGTGGTGGTGCTGTATGACATTACGAATCCGAGGTGTCGGCGTCTAGCGGTTAGCCAAACGGAAAGTTCCTTTAGAACTAAACCAAACAACTTGTGTTTTTTTACGGCCTAGCAGCATTGGACCATCATCGAAGAACAGGAAGTTTTTCCAGTTACGCTTGAACACGCCCCACTTGGTTTCGATCACATTGTATTTTTCATAGCAAAAGTACACGGTCGTATTATCTTCCCAATCGAGAAACGACAACATCTCTTCCGGCAACTCAGGTTCATCGCTATCCCAAGCAGCTTGCCAGTCAATGTATTCCGACCAAATCTTGTCGTTATGCGCCCAATCACCTTTCTCGAAATGATCGGCATCAGGACTTTGACGGCTAACATGCTCACCCCAGATCTGGGAAGATCGCGCTTGGGTATACGGCTTGATTAGCGCCAGATCTGATTCAGCAACAGGCATGGATGCGTGGGTAAAAATCCACTTACGGGAATAGCTATCTAACTCTACGTAGTTCATGGGACGACCTAACAATTTAAGACGGGAGAAATGTACCTGAGTCGCCCCCTTTGTGCCAGCAAATATCGGAATTAAAGATTAATTACTGCACTCAACACGAGCGGTGACATACCGCCCGATGTTTTGCTGATTTATCTGACTATTTTTTCTGATCCCACAAATTACTTACCCAGCCACCTACCGCATCATCAAAATGACAATTGGTATAATGCTTTTCGGTTATTGCTGGCTCTTGTTTATTGGATTCAATCAACTTAGATATGTGGCATGCCATTGGATCACCACCGGTCGTCAAACGGCGGCGAGTCGCAACTTCTTTGATGATTTGTAAGCGATAAGCCGAGTTCATTTTCTTCATCATTACACACCTCTATTGATTGAGCCCAAATAAAAATAGGAGGCGTTAAGAAAATCGTCAAATAAAGGACTCGTAAACTTCATAAATAGCCGCTAAGGACGATTTTTGATGCCCTTATATTTCAAGGTGTTATTATCAAGTGCAAAGTCATGCTTGTTAGGTCTTAAATATCACTACCATAAGCACATGAATTATAAGAACTAATTACATCATGAAAAATTAACCCGAATGACAGAAAATATTCATTTTTAAGGGGTTAATCAATGTATACAGTGATGTTAGATTTGCTATACATCTCACCTTCAATCTGCACTCGCTCTAAATCAAACGGTACTAACACAGACACCACGAACACTGCATAGCATCCAAATAAATTTCCTGTCGGAGTTCTGAATTCTGCAACTTGAAGCCACTTGGGTATAGCCGTTACCTTAATGAGGACTTACAATCAAAAACAAATACCTATAACAACTTAGCTTATGTACAACTTAGCCACCAATCTTGAACGCAATGCCGAATTCCGTGGAAACGACACGGCACTGATATTTAACGACGAAAAAATTAACTTCAGGGCATTGGATAAAATGGTGAATGCCATTGCCAATCACCTTTGCAAACTAGGCATCAAGCCCGACGACAAAGTCGCGATCTCTTGCCCCAATATGCCCGCCTTCGTCATTGGTTATTATGCAATCCAAAAAGTAGGAGCCGTTACTGTCCCGCTGAATATTATGCTCAAAGGGCCAGAGGTGGCTTACCACCTGAACGACTCCGACGCGGTTGCCATTATTAGTTTCCAGGGCAACAGTGCCTTACCTAGCGGTGAATATTGCTTCGAAGGATTTAGCCAAACACCAAACTGCCAGCACTTTATTTCCATTGAATCTGGATGCGGTGATCCGCTCCCAGAGGGTGTCCATCGCTTCAACCAATGGCTGGAGTCAGGCAGTGATCAATTTGAAGCCATCTACCGCCGGGCAGAGGATACCTGCGTGATCCTCTACACCTCTGGTACCACTGGACGAGCCAAGGGTGCGGAGCTGAGCCAGAGTAACATGCTGTGTAATGCTCAAGCCTGCCAAGCACTAACCAACCAGAAAGGCTCGGATGTCAGCATCGCTATCTTGCCGCTATTCCATACATTCGGCCAATCACTGATCATGAACACGTCAATCCTTGCCGGTAGCGCACTGGTTCTGATCCCGCGCTTTGTACCAAAACAGGTTCTCCAGCAAATGCATCGCCACAAAGTGACCCATATGGCTGGGGTACCGACAATGTTTATGGGCTTACTCGCCTTTACCGAAAAACACGGCAGTGACGATCTCGATGAAATTGCAGCCAACCTGAAGGTGGCTATTTCCGGAGGTGCCTCGATGCCGGTTGAGATCCTTAAGCAGTTCGAAGAAAAACTCAAGGTTCCCGTCATCGAAGGCTATGGGTTGTCAGAATCATCACCGGTTGCTGCCTTCAACCATTTGGAGTATGAACGCAAGCCCGGCAGTATTGGCCAACCGTTGCCAGGCGTGGCAATGAAAGTGGTCGATGACAATGGGCAAGAGCAACCTCGCGGTAAAGAGGGTGAACTGCTGATCCGTGGCCATAACGTCATGAAGGGCTATTACAAAAAGCCGGAAGAAACCGCTCAGGCGATTGTAGATGGATGGCTACACACCGGCGATATCGTCCGGATGGATGATGACGGCTATGTGTATGTTGTCGACCGTTTGAAAGAAGTCATTATCCGGGGAGGATTCAATATTTACCCGCGGGATATTGAAGAGACCTTTATGGCTCACCCAGATGTTCAAATGATTGCGGTAATTGGGGTTCCGCATAAAACGTATGGTGAAGAAGCCAAGGCATTCGTGATCTTGAAGGAAAATGCCTCCACAACCCACAAAGAATTGGTTGCGTGGGGTAAAGAACGCTTGGCCGATTACAAATATCCACGCCAGATTGAGATTGTCGACACCCTACCAATGACGGCGACCGGTAAAATCCTCAAACGCTTGCTTAAATAGCAGCAACCTGCACACCTTGTTATTACCTGTTGGCCTGTTGATAAGACAGGCCAATTTGGCATATTACCGCTAGCCCTGCTAATTTAATTACATTGTCCAACGTCTTGTATCTTGAAGGTGTCAGTGTGCAGGTTAACCTTTTTTTGCTTTTACTGGCTTACCTTGGCATTTCCGCCTCATCCCAAAGTCATGCAGAACCTGCCCCTGCTTTTCACCAGTGTACAAAAACACTCACCTACCAGCTTTTTTTCAATAACCTAAGAATTGGCCAGATGACCCGGGTCCTACGCTGGCAGGATAAACAAGCCCAAATTAATGCCTACAGCAATATCGAAGTACTGGCGACAAAAACCCGATTCAACCAGCAAAGCAACGTCTTCTGGTCAGAAGAGCAACAAAGCTTTCTCTCCAAAGGCTTCCAGCGCGAAGTCAAAGGCTTATTGGGCGGCAAAACAGAGGTATCATTTAATGACAACGGAACATCATCCAAAGTCACCGCCGATGGGAAAGTATCTTCTTTTACCAGTGATGCCCTCCCCCTACTCGATGCCGATGCGCTAGGCAGCCAAATGAGGCTGGGGTTGATCGAAGGGAAGACGCAATTTGAATACAATCTACAAGATACAGACGATGTAAACCGTTACTACTTTCAGGTCAAAGGCAAGGAGCGGATCAACTCTAACTTCGGTAGCATCAATACCATCAGAGTTGAGCAAATTAAGAAAAGTGACAGAAAGCTTGTGATGTGGTTCTCACCGGAGGTGGACTACCAACTGGTCCGTGCCACCTATAAACGCAAAATATTGGATCTCAAAGCCGTCTTGCTCAGTAATAAAAAGGTCTGTCCCCCGACAAGTCAATTCTCACTAACCGCCGCACCGAATACCCCCTAACCCCAGTCTGTTATTTCACCTAGGAAGCCGGGCTACTTCATCGTCACTTTGCCACCTATCATTTTCAACGCCGGTGCGCCGCGTATCAGGGTGTCTCTGGCAAAGGCTTGTTCACAGTTGGGACATATTCCTTCCTGCTGAGTAAAGTCTTTAACTATCCGCTCCTTGAAGCACTTCACCAAGGCCCCCTTGCCTCCTTTGCGGTATTTGTACAACTGGGTTTTGCAGCCCGCACAATAGATGTCGACAGTTTTGGTTGGGCCTTTCTTATTCGGTTTTGCCATGGTGATGCTTTGTTCTTACCTGTGCCAGAAGTTGATCGATCCGCGCTAAATGATCATCACGGACACCCGCATGATTGCCATATTTCGGCTCGTGGCGATCATTTTCCAAAGGATGATGCCAGCCTTGGGTCGTATCGACAAATGTTTTGGCAAAAGAGCTCGATATTGATAGGCACCCAGCAAGAACCGTATCCACATAAGTCTGCATGATCGGCTGGATATGACAGGGAGGCTCATGATCCGCCTTGGTATATACCCACACCGGTAAATGGCCCTCTATCGGCTGGAGGCTCTCTAACTGAGTAGGATCAAGCTCTATACGACGGTAGCCTTTTTCTCGGTGGTCAAATTGCTGCAGCGACTTTTCATCCACTTTAACCAACACACCATTACAGACACCGTCACCGGGCGCAGCCACAAGCGGAGAAATATGGTAGGTGCTGTCGACTTTACCCCAATACCGCTGCAAACCATGGACAGTAACGGGTTGTGCTTCTTTCGCCTGCCCGGTGAGCAACCGAGAAGCGTGGTTAATCAAACTTCCGTAACCAAAAATGTACATAAACCTGTAAGTACCTCTCTAATTATTCAAACCCAAAAAAGCGCGAAAATCGCAGCCATTGATCAATAACCTCAGCCAATGTAGCACGTTTGAATACCACTTCGGTACCCGGTCTTGCTTGAGCCAAACGGGGCAAATCGACTCGGGCGACACAGCCGAGCTTGGGATACCCGCCAAGAGTTTGCCTGTCATTGAGTAAAACAATTGGCTGCCCATTGGGGGGGATCTGAATCGCACCAAGCGCAATACCTTCAGAAACAATGCCTTCGATTTCAGCGTGGACGGGCTCACCGGATAACCGGCAACCCATACGATCAGTTTCCTGACTAACAGTATAGCGACCGGCATAGAAGCGCTGTTTTTCCCTTTCGGGAAATCTCTCATGCTGATAGGACTCAATCACTCGCAACTGAATCGGGGTGCTGTAATCCGGAATAAACCGCGCTGAGGTCTGCCTAGTTATAGCCTGTTCGTGCTGAATGTGTAGCGCATCCACCGATACTTGCTTGGCTGATAAGATATCGCCTTTTTCGAGTCCCTTTCCTTGGTGAAAGCCGCCTAATTGGTTACGCGGTACTGCTGAGGCACTTCCCATAATCAAGGGCACGTCCAATCCACCTTGTATGGCTAAATATGCCCGCAATCCAGTACGGGCAAAGCCAAATACAAGCCGCTGCCCTTTTTTTACCGTAACACTTTGCCACATAGGTAAAGGGCTACCGTCTAGGGTCGGCTTCATATCGGCACCAGTAACGGCTATTTGGCCATCGTGCAAAACCTGAAATTCAGCCTGACCTAGGGTAATTTCTAGCATTGCGCTATTCGGCTTATTGGCTAACAAATAATTGGCCCAGCAATAAGCATGCAAATCAACCGCGCCGCCTTGGCTCAGTCCCTGTCCCCCAGCACCGTACCGCCCGATGTCTTGAATAAGGGTTAGCATTCCCGGGCGGATCACTTCCATTTCGGCCATATTTGCCCTCCTTGCTGTAAAAACGCTTCCTTGGAGATAGGGGTAAATTGCACCTGATCACCAACCTGAAAAGGGGTCATGGGTGATTGCTGTGGTTGAAACAAAGGTAGCGGACAATTTCCTATAATCTGCCAACCGCCAGGGGATTCATTGGGGTAAACCGCAGTCTGTTGGTTGGCAATGCCGACGCTGCCGGCTGGTATCCATTTCCTTGGTTCAACATGACGAGGGACAACAATGGTTTCATCAACTGAGGCAAGAAAAGCGAACCCCGGCGCAAAGCCGATAGCACAAACGGTATAAGTATGCTGGGAATGACGATGAATGACATCTTCAACACTTAAGCCTTTTTCCTCAGCAATCGCCTCTAAATCTGGGCCAACCTCCGCTCCGTAGTACACTGGCAGTGTAATTTGCTTGGCTTGATAATTTCCTTCCTTCTCAACACCTTCAACCGGCCCTTTCTCAAGCTGAGAAATAGATCCCACCAGCAAGCGATAGAGCTGTTCGTAACTCAGCACATCGGGGCGATATTGAATGAGTACCGAGGTATATGACGGGATAACCTCAACAATGGCGGGATGAGCCAAAGATTGAAGATGAGCGACGAACTCGCTGATCTTAGGTGTAAGCAAAAGATCAATCTGATCACCGAAGTAGACTATGGCGTTGCATTCCGATACCGCTTCAATCTTGAACATGACTAAGATCCTCAGCGAGCTGTCGAACGATCGCTATGGATTCATCGTTGTCACCGTGGACACAGACCGTATCAACGTGTAATGCCAGCGTCTTTCCGTCTATGGTAGTGACTTTGCCCTTGGCAAGCTCTGCAACTTGTTGGCGAATACGACGGCTGTCATGGTATACAGAACCAGCCTGAGTCCTCGGTACCAACAACCCATCACTGTTATATGCCCTATCCGCAAAACCTTCCAACAGTAGCTCGACGCCCAACTGTGCCGCTAGATCAGTATATTGTTGATTATCACAGCGGGCCAAAATCATTAATTTTAGCGCTGAAGTTCGGTATCGATTCAAATCAGAAACCGCATTAACTATCGCTTTAAATATCGCCTCATCAGCCATCATATCGTTATATAGCGCCCCATGAGGCTTCACATAACTCACCTCACCGCCATATAACTGGCACAGCGCATCCAACGCACCGATTTGATAAGCAACCAGACGGGTGATTGCCTCTGCACTATGGGGAATTGAGCGGCGTCCGAAACCACTTTTGTCGTCATAACCGGGGTGGGCACCAATTTCAACATTATCCTCAACGGCCAGCTGAATGGTTTTGGCCATATGATCCGGATCGGAGGCGTGAAAGCCACAGGCAATGTTAGCCATGTCAACATACGGCATCACATCGGAGTCCTTCCCCATCGTCCAACTGCCATAGCTTTCGCCCATATCACAATTGAGTTTCATATTTGCTCCCTGCTTCATACCAAACTAAGTTATTGATATTAAATCGACTCAAGTAAGTATAACAAGTGGGATAACAAATGGGATGAGGAGCGAGCAGAAAGGTAACGTGAGCGTAAGGAGAACCTGAAACGAAAAAGCCCCAGCATTTCTGCTAGGGCTTTTTCTGAATTTGGAGAGACGTGGCCGACTAGGTACACGAGGTTCCTCGTGTTAGCACATCTTCCTTAAATTTGGAGCGACACACGAGGTTCGAACTCGTGACCTCAACCTTGGCAAGGTTGCGCTCTACCAACTGAGCTAGTGTCGCAAATGGAGGCGCGTCCCGGAGTCGAACCGAGGTCCACGGATTTGCAATCCGCTGCATAGCCACTCTGCCAACGCGCCTTCAATACCTACGAGGTGTACCTCGCTGCGGTATGGGGTGCATTCTACGCATTGGAGCAATCGAGTCAATAAGAAATTAATCCAAAAATCATCAACTGGTCATTTTACATCCAAGACCCACATCAACGATGATATTTTCACCACAACCATTGGGTTGCGCTTGCTCGCCTCGGTAGCATAAACGCCATGCCCCCCAAAATTGTCATACTAGAGCGCTTGTAAATCAGCCCAGCATCTCGGAAAATAGTGAGCTTCATCACATTTAATCATCCAGAAAATCATGACTACCCTGCGCCGTATAGGCTTTATCACTCTTGCTATCAGCCTTTTACCTGCCTGCACGCCAAAACAACACCAGCCTATTACGACCGGGATCAGTTTAATTACCCAGGCACCAGCGTATTTACTGGATGAATCAAATCACTACGTACCAAACCAGACAGCAAACTGGTTCAATCACCAGTACCGTGTTGCTGCGAGAAAAGCGACAGAGAACAATGCCGCCTACATTGCTTTCTACTCCGATCAGCAACACGACAAACCGATCCTCACTCCGGCATTTTCGTATGTGACGGCTATCCTCTCCAATCAAGATCGACACGAAAGTATTGATGCTGACGCCATGGCAGACCAAGCCATTCTTGCCAGTAATATTGACTTTGGCATAGCACAGTCAGGTAATGACATCTTTGCCTATAACCCAAACAAGGCCCGTGCCGAAGCTTACATCCAAAAGGAAAACACCGAATCTATCGCCTACCTGTCTTTGATCAGGCAAACGCACTCTGACCAAGACGCACCGCTTGCCCACGATCTCGCGGTACTGGCTCATTCTGTTGATAGATTGGCGACTCAGGGGCAGAATAAAATCGTCCTACTCAGCCAATATGACACTCAGTACAACTCACTGATAGCCAATAAAGTGAAGGGACTGGACGTCATTATTAGTGCTGGCGCGTCCAGTGATATTGAAATGGAAAACCACACCTGTCTAGCAACATTTGAACATACCCAGATAAACTGGCAGACCTTGTTTATGACATTTGATTCAGAAGGACATATCTTACAGTGTCGGTTTTAGCTGATCACCACACAGTGCCTTCTTAGCATCTCTATCGTCTTTATGGGAATAGCCCCATCCGTTATCACCTTATCAAACTCTTGAAGCTTGGCTACCTGATGGAAAGAGAACTTATTGAACTTCTGACCTTCAGCAATAAGGTAACGTCTTTTGGCTTTCTTCATCACTGTGCGTTTTATCATGGCGTTGATTGCATGGGGCGCTGTTACCCCGTGAACTAAATCAAAGCAATTTGTCGATATGAAGGCGACATCAAAACGGTATTCCATCAATTGTGACATAGCAATATCACCAGTCGTGAATTCACAGCTACTTGTCATTTCGCCGCCAATCAGGGTGGTATTGCAACGCTGGAAGTCCTTCAAATAGAAAGCAACATTAATATCAATGGTTACTACATTAATATCCATCTCACACAGGGATTTGGCGACAGACAACGCTGTCTGACCACTATCAAGATAGACAGTATCCCCAGGGTTAATCATTGCTGTCGCATTACTCACCAAATCAGCAGGAACTAGGCTCTTCCTCCCCCCTCTTGCGCTAACAAAAGCATCTATCGTGACGCCACCGTGAGTCCTTGTAATATTAGGGTACATATCTGACATTGCAGCGACATTTCGACGCACTGTGCTTGGTGAGATATACAACAGTTCGCTCAACTCTTGGATGCTAACGGAAGAGCGTTCATTTAAGATTCGGTGTATCTCTTCCCGATGTTTTAATGTCTGTTTGTGTGACGGCATATGGCTCCTACGTTAATATCGGTTAGGCGCTTTGGTAAAGAACTCCATTACCTTAACCAAAGTATCTTCATCACCATGACTTCCGGCTTTAGTGGCAATCAATGTTCCCTCAATACCTTCCAAATATCCAACAGGGATACAGGGTAAAATTTCACCTTTGATTGAATAGCATTTGCTACCAAGCGAGGCTGCACAGGATATTGCGATATCTCCCCCGGTGAATAAGATCCCTGATAAGTTGATACGATGTGCGATTGCTGAAGCCAAATTGCCCAAAAAGCCTGAAATGAAACTTCCGAACTCTGAACGGGAAAGGCCATATAATGTGCAGTTTGCATCAACATCAAAACGATCTTGTTCTGATTTTGCCGATTGGATTATACAGTTACGCCCATCATCCAAAATTGACATAACCCCAGCAAGGCATTGATCTAAGTAATCCTGCTCTGTCATGATCTGGTGAATATTCACAAAGTAAACGGTCGCTGTATCTTGTTCGACAGCATAGTTCGCCTGGCTTATTGTTACTGGGCTCATGGTGCCAGCGATAACGAGGCTTGGCTTTACAAAGTCAGGAAGGTAGACCGTTGGAGGGAGATGAGACGCAAGCCCTGAAGATCCAATTAAGATCCCGCCGTCCATTGTTTCAGCTATTGTCTGACCGATATAAGATAAGTCCTCATTCGTCTTGGCATCGACGACTATGATAGCGAATTCGCTGTCCTCTTTTTGTGCTGTCAAAATCGCATTTCGTAAATCGTATTTGCTAATCGAATGGACATCAATATCGGTTTGTACCGCAATGATGTCACTGATTATATCGCTCTTCACTGGTGTTTTGGGGTCAGTGGCAAATTCACTTTTCGTTACCCCTAACCCTCTGTACAAACACTTGCCTCCCTCAATCGTTCGAGACTTACTAGGTAGTGCGTTACAAAGCACAGCAAAGTTAAACTGCGTTGCCTCAAGAAGCGCTTCAATCTCCGCCCCTATATTTCCACGAAAGGTCGCATCAATCTTCTTATAAATATAAGTGTCTTTGGTGATCTCACTATGCTCGACCACCTTCTTGATTGCTCGCTTTGCCGCTACAGTACACATACTACGGCTATCGGTGTTATGCACCACAATGTCGCTTTCAAACAGCACTTTACTGTCAGTTAGCGAAACATCAACACTGCAGCCTTGATTATAAAATTGCATACCAGTGTCATTTGCACCGGTAAAATCATCTGCAATCACAATGAATGAATCCATTTTAACTCCCACTGGTAATGGCAGGCATTGCCTGCCTTACACAACTAGTTTGAAATTTATATATGAGAAAAACCTTTAACTGTAATAATGATGCCGAGAATAAGAATGGTGAAATTCATTATTTTCTTAACATCAAATTGGTTTCGTTGAACATAATCAAATAATCGCATTCCTATCAGGCCACCAGCTAGCATTGCTGGAATTGACCAAGCAGTAATAACCCCAACCTCGTGAGTGATTACACCATTCGAAAATAGCTTGAAGATGACAGTTAGCATCGCCATGAAAAAGTAAAAGTTTGTGGTTGCCTTTATTTTCTCTGCACTCACTTTCAAGCAGTTCATATAGGTAACAATCGGTGGTCCAGACTCGCCAGCACCGGCACCTAGTACGCCCGATAGCAAACCACACACCATTGCTGAAAATGTATTATCTTTCACTCGTATAGGGCGGTTAATCAACGTTGAGCCACCAACAAAAATAAGAATGATCCCCATCGCCAAAAGAATATATCCAGACTCGACATTTTTAAGTAATTCACCACCGAACTGGATACCAACTATTGCTGGGATATAAAGAATAAACGCCAATTTAAAGTTGATATGCTGGCGCATTTTAAGACAAACAGGAATAGTAATTAGCCAACCAAACACTGTCGCAATGGGTATCGCCAATTTGACATCCAAAAACAAGGATAGAAGCGGGACTGACACCATTCCCAGCCCAAAACCGACCATACCCTGAACAAAACTACCCAGAAATAATGTTCCGGCAGCTAACGCAATGATATAGGGCATTATATTTGGCTCCATTGTTAATTAAGAAGAGTGGGTATTTTAATTAACCGGAATACTGATGTAGTTGATCGTGAGAGCTCGATATGAGCAGATAAAACCAGCAGTGATCAAGCGCATGAAAATAGGCGTAACGCCAAGGGATAACGTGAGGCACGTCACAAAAAGTCGTTCATATTCCACGGGAGAGGTCGAAAGCATTAATGAAGAAAATATATAAGCACCAAAAGATTCATCTATCACCTCTCCAAATGCGCAAATAGATACTCATCTGATTGCTCAATAAAAAGGCCGTCTTTCAGACGGCCTTAACGGGTAATTCGATGCTTTGCCGATAGACTTAGCTAACCGACCACTGCGACAGTGAACGTTTGAAATCGTCGTAGCCAAATTCGTTGAGCATTTGGATATCGCCATTACCGCGCTCGCAGTAGATTGACGGCATCTTCAGACCATTAAACCAATTCAGTTTCACCATGGTGTAGCCTGCACTGTCCATGATATGTAACTTCTGGCCAATTTGCAGCGGCTGATCAAAATTAGCCACACAGAACTGATCACCGGCCAAACATGAACATGATCCGATCACGTATTCGTGCTCACCGTTGTCTGATGCTTCAAAAACAGAAGCTGGCTCGTCATAAATCAGCGTATCTAGACGGTGTGCTTCTGTCGCTGAGTCAACGATGGCTGTTTTCTTAACATTTTCAACGATGTCGACGACAGTCACCACAAGGTCTGTGGTTTTGGTAATAATGGCTTCACCCGGCTCAAGGTATAGCTGAACGCCGTGTTTTTCTGAGAAGGCTTTCAGGGCTTGTGCCAGCTTCTCGATGTCATAACCCGGCCAAGTAAAGAACACGCCGCCGCCAAGGCTTACCCAATCAAGCTTGTCTAGGTGGCTACCGAACTGCTCAGAGATAGCATCAAGCAAGCCGATGAAAGCATCTACGTCTTTGTTCTCACAGTTCATGTGGAACATCACACCATCAAGATCTTCAAAGACTTCTGGTTTGATGTGATCAGCCTGTACCCCCAGACGAGAATACTGGCGGGCTGGGTTTGCCAAATCTTGTCCAGCATAGCTAACACCTGGGTTAAGGCGTAAACCTAGCGATGCTTTGCCTTCAACGATATGGCGGTGAGCAGCTAGCTGGCTCTGTGAATTGAAGATCACCTTATCGCAGATTTCTGCCACTTCACGGACGTCATCTTCGCTGTAACCCACACTGTAAGCATGCGTTTCGCCACCGAAGGTTTCGTAGCCAAGTTTCACTTCAAACGGGCCGCTGCTGGTTGTACCGTCTAGGTATGGCTTGATGATGTCAAACACGCCCCACGTCGAGAAGCACTTCAGGGCCAATACCAGTTTTACACCCGAAAGCTCTTTGAGCAGCTTGGCTTTTTCCAAGTTGGCAATCAGCTTATCTTCATTGATCATGAAGTAAGGTGTTTTCAATTCTTCTTTCTTAAATGTCATTGTTCTGTTCCGCGTTCAGGTTTGTCTGCCTGATAGTTGCTTGAGATATTTCTCTGCTTGGTAACTCACTGCGTTCAGACAGGACAAAGCAGAGAAATATCCCAAGCAACAACCAATCTATGTATCCAAACCGAATCAATCGCACTAAGAAGGGAGCAGTCGCTGCTCCCTTCTGTTCTTACTTTCTATCTATTTTGAATAGAACTCGCAGGATTTCGAGACAACACTTGGCAACCTCTAAGTCACTACAAATAAGATGCTGAGCGCCGGTGTTTCTCTTCAGGGCTAGGAGGAAGCACGGAGTTTATAAACATAAATGAGTACTTCCGACACCGCCATGGAGAGAAACAACCAGCTCAGGGCCTTATTTCAGGATTTTGATGTCAGGTTGGCCGACCTCTAGTTCCTGAACATGCCAATCAAGACCGATTTCAGGCATGGTTTCTAGGAACGGATCTGGGTCCAACTGCTCCATGTTAAACACGCCTTTGTCTGCCCACTTGCCACGGAAGAACTGAAGTGCTGCAGTGATCGCTGGTACACCTGTGGTGTAAGAGATCGCTTGGTGCTCAACGTCTTCATAAGCGACTTCGTGATCTGCATTGTTGTAGATGAATACAGAGCGCTCTTTGCCGTCTTTCTTACCTTGTACCCAAGTACCGATACACGTTAGGCCTGTATAGCCCGGTGCTAGTGACGTTGGATCCGGTAGCAGCGCTTTAAGAACGTGCAGTGGCTGAACCACAGTGCCATCGTGCAGTGTTAGCGGATCAGGGCTTAGTAGGCCGATGTCACGCATGCAATTGAAGTAGTTCAGGTATTTGTCACCAAAGCCCATCCAAAATTCAATACGCTTGGCTGGGATGAACTCTTTCATTGAGCGAACTTCATCGTGCGCCATTGAGTAAACTTTGTGTGTGCCACAGTTCGGGAAATCAAACTCAAGCATACGTGAGTGACACGGTACTTGTTTCCACTCTTCGTTTTCCCAGTAGAATGAATCGCCTTGGATTTCCAACATGTTGGTTTCTGGATCGAAGTTGGTGGCGAATTTCTTGCCGTGGTCACCGGCATTAACGTCCATTACGTCAATCGTGTCGATTTCATCGAACAGGTGCTTAACCGCGTAGGCTGCAAATACAGACACGACGCCCGGATCGAAACCTGCGCCTAGGATACCAGTGATACCCGCTGCTTCGAACTTCTCACGGTAACCCCACTGCCAATCGTACGCCTGAGGCACTTGCTGGCCTTCAGAGCATAGATCTACCGCGACAGATGTATCAAGGTAAGACACTTTCGCTTGGTAACACGCTTCCATGATGGTCATGTTTACCCAAGGAGGACCAGCATTGATCACAAGATCAGGCTGAACTTCTTTAATCAGTGCGACTAGCGCGTCGACGTCATCGGCATTAACCGCACGAGCTTCTAGTTTCTTTGATGGGTCTTTCAAGTTGTTCTTTTTGTTGATCGACTCAATGATTTTCTCACACTTACCAATCGTGCGTGACGCAATCGTGATATCACCAAGAACTTCGTTATTTTGAGCTGCTTTGTGCGCAACTACCCAGCCAACACCACCAGCACCAATCTGTAGAATTGCCATTCTTCTTTATTCCATAATTAAATGAGTAAGTATTCCGGCACAGCCACTTGCCAGCTGTGCCGTACCTGTTTGTTAACCTAGTTTGCGTTCTGCTTTTGCCGCAATCAGGTTGATTTCTTTTAGTAATGATTCAAAGTCAGACAGGGTCAGACACGGGTTCAAAATCGTAAATTTCAGGGCTACATTGCCATCTACCACGGTTTCACCCAGTACTGCCTTGCCTTCAACAAGTGCATCAATGCGTAATTGTTTGTTAATTCCATCTAGTACCGACTCATCATTGTTACCGATGTAACGGAACAACACAGTTGATAGAGCCGGATCAGCCAACAGCTCAAATTCTGCCGACTGGTTAATCATGTCTGCGACCAGTTGTGTTTGGTTCAGAAGGTGATCATACATCGCACCCAATGCCTGAGGCCCCACACACTGCATTGTCATCAACACTTTCAAAGCATCAAAACGCTTAGTGGTCGCAATCGACTTATCGACCAAGTTTGGCAGCAAATCGTCCTCACGGTTCAAGTAATCTGCATGGTGAAGCAGATACTTGAAGTTTTCTTTGTCTTTAACAAGAACTGCACCGCAACTGATTGGCTGATAGAACAGCTTGTGGAAGTCGACACTGACCGAGTCGGCCTTCTCAATACCGTGCAGGCGAGTTTTATGACGGCTAAGGATCAATGCGCCACCATAAGCGCCATCAACGTGTAGCCATAGGTTATGCTGTTTAGCAACATCTGCCATGCCTGTCAGATCATCAATTGCACCGTGGTCAGTGGTACCCGCGGTACCGACCATAGCAAACGGCAACAGGCCATCGTTTTTAAGCGTTTCAATGGTATTGACCAAAGAAGCCAGTTTGATCGTACCGTCAGGGTTGGTATCGACAGTAACAACTGCATTTTCACCCAGCCCCATTAGCGATGCTGATTTTTGAACCGTGAAGTGCGATTTCTTCGAGCACAAGATACGAAGCTTACCGGCGTAATCCGGCAGACCTTGCTTCTGGATATTGTGACCAGAAATCGTATCAGCTGCCCAATCACGTGCCAGTAACAAGCCCATAAGGTTTGACTGTGTACCACCACTGGTGAACACGCCGTCCGCCTGGTTGCCTAGCTGGTATAGTTCGCATAGCCAATCGACCACTTTCTGCTCAACGAATGTTGCTGCACTTGCCTGATCCCAAGAATCCATAGACTGGTTCAGGGCAGCAATAAAGGCTTCTGCCGCAACAGCAGGAAGCAATGGCGGTGTGTGGAGGTGGGCGATACAGTGCGGATGCTGGACCATGATAGAGTTCTTGGCGATCAGCTCGCCGGTTTGCTCAATCACCAAGTCCAGTGGCATTTGCTGGTTATCAAGATCAATGTTGTTGATCAGGGTTTTCAGCTGCTGCGGATCCATACCCGAGTACGGTGTTTCTGTATTCTCAAAAACATGCTTCAGTACACGTGTGGTTTGGTTCAGTGCCGCTTCGAAGGTATCCGCACCGCCTTTACCGGTATGGATGAAGTGCAGTCGCCAATCCGCAACGTCAGCAACAACAGACTCTTTTACCTTTGATGGGCCAGCCGTTGCCATTATCGCTTTGCTCATTGTATCAATGGCAAAATCCAACTGCTCATAAGAGATAATCAGTGGCGGAAGGAAGCGCAATACAGAGCCTTGGCGGCCACCTTTTTCGATAATCAGGCCACGCTCTAGCGCTGCACGTTGAATCGCGATGGTCAACTCTGGATCAGCCTCTGGTTCGCCGAACTTGTTCTTCGAACCGTCTGTCTTGCAGATCTCCATACCCAGCATTAACCCTTTACCGCGCACTTCTGCGATACAGTCAGTATATTGGGCAATACGCTCCAAGCCTTCACGTAAGTATTGACCCGCTTTTTGAGCATGTTCAACCAAGTTATCACGCTGGATAATTTCTAGAGCTTTAGCGCCTGTCGCCATTGCCAGTTGGTTACCACGGAAGGTACCGGTATGTTCACCCGGTTTCCAGGTATCAATTGACTTATCGAAGATAAGTACCGACATCGGCAAACCACCACCTACCGCTTTCGATAGACACAGAATGTCAGGAGTAATACCTGACTCTTCAAAGGCAAAGTTAGAGCCGGTCTTACCAATACCACACTGGATCTCATCAAAGATCAGCAAGATACCGTGCTCTTGAGTAATGCGGCGCAGTTCACGCAACCAGAATGCAGGTGCTGGGATCACCCCTCCCTCACCTTGAACGGGCTCAACGATGATTGCTGCAGGCTTTTGCACACCACTCTCATCGTCATTTAACATACGCTCAATGTAACGAAGTGTCTGCTTGGCACCCTCATCACCGTGCATACCAAACGGGCAGCGTAAGCTGTATGGGAAAGGTAGGAAATGAACATCAGCCATCAGGCCTTGGCGGCGGGCTTTGGTGCCCAGGTTGCCCATCATCGCCATGGTACCGTTAGTCATTCCATGATACGCACCGTGGAAGGCTGCCATGGTATTACGGCCAGTGGTTTGTTTAGCGAGTTTGATTGCAGCTTCTACCGCATCCGCACCTGATGGTCCGCAGAACTGAATACGGGCATTTTTCGCAAATTCATCAGGAAGGAAGTTCATCAACTCCTTAATGAATTTGTCTTTAACTGGCGTTGTGATATCCAGCGTCTGGTATGGCAAGCCGGCATGTAGCTGATCAATAATGGCCTGGTTAATTTCAGGGTGGTTATAGCCCATTGCCAATGTACCTGCACCTGCTAGGCAATCCAGAAACAGTTGACCACGGCTGTCTTCGACCAGCGCTCCTGAAGCCTTGGCAATAGCCAATGGCAAGCGACGTGGGTACGAGCGCACTTCGGATTCATAATGCTCTTGACTAAGCAGTAACTCATCAGGCGTTAAATCATAAACATCATGTACAACAGGTACATTCGAAGCGAGTTTTAGCTCATCAAGGTCAAACACATTACTCATGTTCTTTTCCATTTGAAACACCACACCCCTTGTTATTCTTTCCATTGATATCAATGTCAAAAGTGATTTTTGCTCAGCACTACAAACACCACCCAGTAAATGGTGATGTAAATGATGTGAACTGGAGAAAGTATCAAGGCTCGGTGCAGTTGCATCTTTCATAGATGCATTGACTATAGATAACCGATTGCTTGCGCTCTCGGCGGACCGAAAACCAACTGATTACCAAGACAAACGTTTGCCTAAATGCCTGCCGATAGAAAGCGACAGCATGTGATCAGAAAGTTAAATACCAGTGATTGTGATCGGGACGATCAAGGCTCAGTAATAATACTGCAATTGGGTAAGACAAAGCTGATGAGAGTAATAAGAGTAAAAGTATTCACTGTTGGGTTCCTTCAATATGCGCCTGTGTTATACCTACAGGACCGCATTATTAATGCCCTTCTACTAACCCTAATAGGTTAGTACCTACGGCGCATCAAGTGGCAATCAGCCCGAATACCTCTTGATACAATGTGCCTCAGAAATCTGCTGCTGAGATTGCGCAGAAAAGTAACACACCAGAAATGTGTATGCCAGAAATATTTAATTGAATTATGTGTCAAAACTTAACTTTATGATCGACGACTACAAAAAGCCCCCACTCCGGATGAATTAACCAATAAGATCAAATAAAGCAAAAGAACATGAAGCCGCTCAACATAACATCCAGTTTCATATGCTAGTGTTATAGCAGTTTAATGCTACCACCGAGGATCACTTATGAGGCACATTATTCTATTCCGCCCACCAGCAGGGGCTCACCCCTGATTTCCACCAGCTGCTAACGGTCTGTTCAGCAACTACTTTTCAACCACCAAACACCACCTGCTCCTTTCTATTCCCGATCCCGGCCCACCTATTGATTTCTGTTCACCTTTCTCCAATGCAGTATTCAAATACAAGGAATGATTATGGAAATCTTATTGGGTGTCGCAGCCCTTCTGGCTGCACTCTGCCTTTTTTCATTGTTTAGCTTCAAAGCCCCCAACGGCAGTGCTGCGATGAGTGGCCTCGCCGATGCCGCTATCGCTACTTTTCTGGTGGAAGCCATACATAAATACGTAATGGGTAACCTTTTGGGCATTAGCTACCTAGCCGATTTCGGGAATATGGTTGGCGGAATGGGTGGGATCGCCGCGGCTACCTTGGTCATGCTACGTATGGGTGTCCAACCTGTCTATGCCATCGTTACCGGCCTTGCAATGGCAAACCTGGGGATCCTTGAAGGGTTCATTGTCGGCTACCTGTTCTCGTTCGCCGCTCCACTGTTCAAGAAATACCTGCCTGAAGGCGTAGATGTGATCTTGGGTGTACTCACCCTCGCGCCACTAGCCCGCTTAGTCGGTATCTTTATCAGCCCAGGATTGGAAGTCTTGATGGGAACACTGGCCAGCATGATCACAGAAGCAACACTGCTATCGCCAATCGCGATGGGCTTCCTACTTGGCGGCTTGATCAAAATGGTCTGTACTTCACCGTTAAGCTCGATGGCATTAACCGCTATGCTGGGCTTAACCGGCCTGCCCATGGGGATCGCAGCCATTGCCTGTGTCGGTGGGTCATTTACCAATGGCTATATCTTCCACTCTCTAAAACTGGGTAAATCGAGCAACACCATCAGTGTTATGCTGGAACCCCTAACCCAAGCCCATATAGTAACCAGAAATCCAGTCCCTATTTTTATGTCGAACTTTATCGGGGGCGCTTTAGCTGGGGTCATTGCCGCTTATTTCGGAATCGTTAACGATGCGCCAGGGAGTGCAGCGCCAATCCCAGGGTTATTGGCATCGATAGCCTTCAATGAGCCTCACACCTTGCTGATGGCAACCTTTGCGGCAGCCATCGCCGGCTTGGTGGGCGGTATTCTCGGAAACCGCATATATAACAAGCTACTGGCTGAACGCGTGCCGCTTCAACGCTTTGCTAACGGCTAACAACAAAAAAGCCCGTTGAAGACATACGGTTCAGTCGGTATGTCGTTAGCGGGCGTTTAGATAATAGCGGCAATAGAGTTAAACGACTGGAGTAATAAAGGGGCTATCTCTGGTTACCTACAGCTATAGGTCCTTTGCTAGTAATGCCTAACATATATGCAACTTCACACTTCAAGCAGTTACAGATCCGGTAAAGCGTTGATAACTTAATATCTGACTTACTTGATTCAATATCAATATAGGTTCTTCTAGAAACATTGATGCATTTAGCAACCTGAATTTGTGTTTTTCCACGAAATTCTCTGAGGGTCTTGATTCTATGGGCTAAGAACTCAGGTTCATAATCATTATTAAGCTGCATCTATCCTTACCGATTTATTCAAAATACTTTCAACCTCACTGTTAAAAAGTAATAAAAAGCCATTATGATAGGCTTATCAAACTAAAAGCATAAAAATACTTAATAGTAGAGAATTATACATCCATATTAAATATATGTAAATTATTCAACCAATTTCAGCGGTTTATCATTCATTTCGTTCGTATCTCAACTGAGCACTAAATGAGCAATCAAACACCCAGAAAAGAATTTTTTCTTATTAAAAAAGGCAAGTGTATCATTTTTATTGATACCTGTGGGTTTTGTGCCATAATAGCCCCATCTTGATGATTTAAGCCTTATCAAGAGTTCTACATTCTTTATACCGTCGCACCTCTTTTGTGCGACGGCTTTTTCTTTTCTAAGCACACTTCAAGTCAGCTTTCTTTCACTTTGTGTCCCACACAATGCAAATACACTTTCGACTCCCATGCATTTGCTAATTGGTTATAAATTTCACCGCCTGTAAACAAAAGCAAATATACCCAGATTAGTTCAGGATTCAGAGGGCGAGCTTTATAAGCTTCTGTACTGCGTTATTGTTTCTTGATTTAACGCCAGAAAAGAGATGCAGTTTAACTGTAGAGAAGGAGATTTTGAGCAGGACTACTTGTATAGGTCGATTTTGTCAGAAACTATTGTCAGAAGCTATCGAGATCAAAAAAGCCCACAAGCTAAGCTTGTGGGCTTAATATGAGATGGTGCCCCGGGCCGGACTTGAACCGGCACAACGCGAACGTCGAGGGATTTTAAATCCCTTGTGTCTACCAATTCCACCACCAGGGCACGCAATTTCTTGCGATGCGCTAACTGAAAAGTTAAACACCATCTTTATCTTACCGCTTGTTGCCTCACCGTAAGATTTTAATTTGGAGAGACGTGGCCGACCAGGTACATGAGGTTCCTCGTTGGAGCACATCAATCTTTAAATTTGGAGCGACACACGAGGTTCGAACTCGTGACCTCAACCTTGGCAAGGTTGCGCTCTACCAACTGAGCTAGTGTCGCAAATGGAGGCGCGTCCCGGAGTCGAACCGAGGTCCACGGATTTGCAATCCGCTGCATAGCCACTCTGCCAACGCGCCGTTACCTTCGGGTCATCCCCGTTGGTATGGCAGCCATTTTACACAACTCAAATTTGGTGTCACGGAAAAAATTAAAAAAAACAACTCGTTCGATTCATTTTCAACCAATCGTCTTAAAAAACAACATCAAACGACTAATTGTTCACCAATCCTCATGAGATATTCTCATTTCTCAGAGAATTACAAATAATGAAACAGCAATCCTTAGCTATATTTTCCTCGCCTTTTAAGCTGTTTATTGAGGATTTCATGCGCTATTTCTTCTTATACTCCCTTCTTTTAACCCTAACCCCGAGCTTATGTCTATCCGCCCCTCCACCAGGAAAGGGGAACAATAAGACAATCACCTCGGCACCAAGCTTCAGTGACCCTCTTATATCGTTCGATACTAATCATTGGCAAGCCGCTGACGGCTGGGCCAATGGCTCTCCATTTTTAAATGCTTGGTCATCGGCAGCGCTGGATTTTAGTAATGATGGATTAGGCGTGGTACTTAGTGACTCCCCGCTACTCGGCTATGCCTACACATCCGGAGAGTTGCGAACGAATGCGTTCTACGGCTATGGGTGTTATGAAGTCGAAATGAGACCGGCTGCTGTAAGTGGCGTTGTCAGTGCCTTTTTTACCTTTATGGGCCCTTATGACAATGTTCAGGGGGGAAATGGCCAGCACAATGAAATAGACATTGAATTCTTGGGCAATAACACCCAAGTCGTGCAACTAAACTTCTGGACCAACGATGATCAGTATATCAATGGCCATGAGACAATCATTGACTTGGGTTTTGATGCTTCAACATCATTTAACCATTATGCATTCGATTGGAGCGAAACTGGTATTAATTGGTATATCAACAAAAAGCTGGTTTATAGTGTCATTGGCACAGCCAGCGATCCAACCCCTAAAGTCACTGATGGTACCCACAAAATAATGATGAACATGTGGCCGGTTGACTCCAGCGCATCTGGCTGGGCCGGTGAATTTAGCTATCCTATGATGCCCATCCTTGGTCAATTTAAAAATGTTGGCTTCACCGAAGGTGGTGAATGTAACTTCGATACTCCCGAACCCCCACCCTCACCGTCCGAGAACCTCGTCATTTCAAACCATGGGATCTCGTTAAATAACAAAGCGACTCAAGCTTCAGCTACCGTTACAGTGACAGATAACGAAGGACAACTCCAACAAGGTGTTATCGTTACAGGCCAGTGGTCAGGAGTGGTGAGTGATGGTGATAGCGAAAAAGTGACTGACCCTGCCGGCTCTGCTCTATTCTATTCTCGTCGAAGTCGGTCAACGTCAGGGAGCTACCAATTTTGTGTCACTGGCTTGTCCAAAGCAGGTTACTCATGGTCAGCAAGCAGTAGCGAACCGCAATGCTCTGAAATTATCATTCCTTAGATAACAAAAAAGCGGCTTTTTGGCCGCTTTTTTCTATATCCACATTATCTATGACTTTATAGATGCTCGGAGTTCAGCAAGTCATGCTTGGCCGCTTTAAGATAGATGTACATCGACCAGTAAGTGAGGAACATTGCAACGTACAGTGCAATATAACCCGCCCAGACCATCCACTCGTTTGGGTGCCACAGCAAAACGATGAGTGCGACCATCTGAGCCCCTGTTTTCACCTTGCCAACCCATGAAACAGCCACACTTGAACGTTTACCTAGCTCGGCCATCCACTCACGCAATGCAGAGATGATGATCTCACGGCCAATCATAGTAATAGCCGGAATGGTCACCCAAACCGAGTTATAATGTTCGACGACCAATACCATCGCCGCTGCCACCATTACCTTATCGGCCACCGGGTCAATAAAGGCACCAAAGCGCGTTGTCTGGTTAAGCTTACGGGCCAAGTAGCCATCAAACCAATCTGTTACGCCGGCAATCAAGAAAATCAATGCAGTCGCAAAAGGAGACCAGCTATACGGTAAGTAAAAGGTGATCACGAAAAATGGAATCAAAATTAACCGTATGAAGCTTAGAATGTTCGGAATTGTTAAACGCATAATTCTTCGTTCTTATTGTGTAGATGTACCGCGCTGGCCTAGTGATTCAGCGCGTCATAAATTTTTTCTGCCATAGCACGACTGATGCCCGGCACCTTTGCGATTTCTTCTCTGCTAGCTTTCTTCAGTTCCTGTAGGCCACCCATATTCTTGAGCAATGCTTGCCGGCGTTTCGGGCCAATTCCCTCTATGTCTTCCAAAGCACTGCGTTTTCTTACTTTTGCACGCTGGGCACGGTGACCACTGATTGCATGATTGTGACTTTCATCCCTGATATGTTGAATTAAATGCAACGCTGGAGAATCTGCAGGCATCGAAAACTCTTCACCAGTTGTCAGCACCAAAGTTTCCAACCCCGGCTTCCGGGTTGTTCCTTTGGCCACACCCACGAGCATTGAGCGCTTAGGCCACTCCTTCATCAAAGGGTTAACTACATCATACGCTCTTGACAGCTGACCTCTACCCCCATCGATAAAAATAATATCAGGAATTCTATCCGGATCGACTTGTGAGCCATACCTACGTTCTAAAGCTTGTGCCATAGCAGCATAATCATCACCACCAGTAATACCCGAAATATTATAACGGCGATACTCTTGCTTTAAGGGTCCATCTTGATTGAACACCACGCAGGAAGCAACCGTCTTCTCACCCATGGTATGGCTGATATCAAAACACTCCATCCGCTCAAGGCTATTGAGCTCAAGCGCTTCACGCAAGGCAGAGAAGCGTTGATGAACCGTCATCCGGTGGCTGAGCTTGCTCGTCAACGCCGTTCTGGCATTGGTTTGGGCCAACCTTTGGTACTTGGCTTTATTCCCTCGGGTGCTTGATTTAATCACGATCTTACGCCCAGCTAACTCGGTCAAGGTTTCTGCGATAACCGCTTGCTCATCACCTAGCGCTTCTCCCAATAGGATTTCACTCGGGATCACCCTCCCCTCTGCTTGGTTGAGGTAAAACTGAGTCACAAAACTGGATAACACCTCGGTGATCTCGGCGTCGACGGGCATTTTAGGGAAATAACTTCGGCTACCGAGGATCTTGCCCTGGCGGATATAAAGCGCGTGGATACAGGCCATACCGTTTTCGTAGGCAATACCCACAACATCAAGATCGTCGTCACTGTCGTGACTGACAAACTGTTGCTCCTGCACACGCCTTAGTGCCTGAATTTGATCGCGATAGATCGCAGCCTTCTCGAATGCCAGCTGCTGGCTCGCCTGCTCCATCTTCTCGACCATCGATGTAATGACCTGACGATCTTTGCCCCGCAAAAACATCCGGACGTAGTTGGCCTGCTCACTGTAATCGTCGTCACTCACCAGCCCTTTGACACAAGGGCCAAGACAACGTCCAATCTGATACATCAGGCAAGGACGGCTGCGGTTGGCATAGACCGAGTCTTCGCACTGACGAATTGGGAAAATTTTCTGCAGCAGATGCAAGCTCTCCCTAACAGCACCGCCATCAGGATATGGTCCGAAATATTCACCTTTACGTTTCTTGGCACCACGATGCATCGACAGTCGAGGGTGAGCCGAAGCGCTGAGGAAAATATAAGGGTAGGATTTATCGTCCCGGAGCAGGACATTATACTTTGGAAGGTAAAGCTTGATGTAGTTGTGTTCAAGGATTAGCGCTTCTGTTTCGGTATGCGTAACAGTGACATCAACCTTGACGATATTTTTGACCAGTGCGCGGGTTTTCTCCCCAGCCACATTAGCCCGGAAGTAACTGGAAAGGCGTTTTTTGAGATCTTTCGCCTTACCAACATAGATGACCTCATCGGCCAGATCATACATCCTGTATACACCTGGCTGATGAGTAACGGTTTTTAGAAAACTCTTTGCGTCAAACTGTTCCGACACTACAACGTCTCTGTGTCTAACATTCCATGGCGGATAGCGAGGTGAGTAAGCTCAACATCACCGTTGATGTCTAGCTTATTGAACAGACGGTAGCGATAGCTGTTGACTGTCTTTGGACTCAGATTCAGTTGTTCTGAAATATCGGTCACTTTCTGTCCCTTCGTGATCATCATCATGATCTGAAGTTCACGTTCTGAAAGATCTTTGAAAGGGTTTTCCGAATCTGGTGCAAACTGGCTCAATGCCATCTGTTGTGCGATTTCCGGTGAAATGTAACGTTGACCGCTGTTGACCATACGAATTGCATTAATCATTTCGTCAGGGCCGGCACCTTTAGTCAGGTAGCCTGCTGCACCTGCCTGCATCACTTTCGTCGGAAACGGATTTTCTGTATGAATCGTCAGAACGATAATTTTGACATCAGGACTAAAGCGCAAGATTTTACGTGTCGCTTCAAGGCCACCGATACCTGGCATATTCATATCCATAAGAATGATATCCGCATGCGAGTTACGGCACCATTTTACGGCTTCTTCACCACTGTCGGCTTCCCCTACCACTTTTATACCACGGACATCTTCAAGCAGACGTCGGATCCCTGTGCGAACCAGTTCGTGATCATCTACAAGGAATACATTAATCAAGCTGTATCTCCAATATGATTTGGCTCTGCACCCAGCCGAATTGGCGGGATAGCTGTTACTGATATTACCCAATTCTACCTTAACTTCACATCTGATCTCATGCCGTTTCTGTGTAACAGCGCAAGTTTTCGCAGTAAGTTAAGGCTTGACAAAACAATGATTTGTCAGTTTTTACAAGCTTCAAAATAAATGAGCTCGGACAGCAGTATTTACTATATTTCGAAAAAAATAAAGTGAAATATTCAAGATATCCAATTAGTTAGATTTATCTCAAAAAGATAGCTCTAAGCTGTAATATTATTGTGACAATCAATACGTTAAATCAATTATCCATAAGTGGTGTCTATAAGGGCTTTCTATGCCAAAGCCTAAAAAAAGCAAATGCTTACCTGTAATCTCCTTTCTTTTCGGCGAGCTACATAAAATTTTATATAAATCACCGCTAATGACCTGTGCTCACAAGATTAGTCAAAATCATCAAGATGAGGGTTAGACTGCTCATCAAGTAACAACCCCCTTTTGTATTAAGTATTACTCACCATTGCCTGTTAAAAAAGGCAACTTGTTAATTTAATCAACGGCCCTACAAGACGGTTCAACCTCAGGCTATGTTCAACCCGACAGCAAGGAAATACGATTCTGGCTAAGAGTTAGACGTCTAGATGTAGAGGTTTCCCTTCTGTTTGATGTTCATGTATTATGTCGCGTCCTTATGCCTGCCGGCATAACTGCTCTTGCTTAAATATGGATATTTGCAGCGTCTAACCCAACAACTTAGTGTGGGTTTTCTTTCGTCGTTGGCGAGCAGACTATGGTCGGCAATATGCAAGCAAATACCCAAGAGCTTTAAAGGTTATGTCATGAATCTCTCTGCCAAGACAGTTGTGCTCATCGCAATCGGTGCAGCCTTATATGGTATTGGTGGTTTACCTATGTTTGGTATTCCTGTCTTTGCAAATACCACTCTCAAACCCGCCATGGCTGTACTTGCCTTGTTTGGCGTGCTATTCGGTCCTCTCGTTGGATTTCTTGTTGGGTTCATCGGCCACTGGGTTACCGACCTGTTTGCCGGTTGGGGCGTGTGGGTCACTTGGGTACTCGGCTCTGGGATTGTAGGCCTTGTCATTGGCCTATATCCAAAGCTCACCAAAGAGCGCATTGAAAAAGGGCTATTTTCCAAGTTCGACTTCTGCCTGTTTGTGATCCTTGCCTTTATTGGCAATGTCGTTGGCTATGGTTGTTCAGCCTACCTAGACGCCGTTTTATATGCCGAACCGTTTACCAAAGTACTGGCACAGCTAACTATTATTGCCGCTGGTAACACCGTACTGATCGCTATTGTCGGCCACTTCATCCTTACCGCTGTCGCAAAACGCAAGCAACAAAGCTATAACCTGATAGAGGCCGAATAAGCTATGTCGATTCAGTTTACTGACTTCTCATTCAAATACTGGGCGTTGCAGAAGCCAACCCTGAAAAACATCAACCTGACTATCGAACAAGGTGAAAAGGTTGTCATTGTTGGCCCAAGCGGCAGCGGAAAATCGACCCTAGGACAGTGTTTGAATGGTTTGATCCCTTTCTCGGTCAAAGGTGATATTACCGGTAGCCTTAAAATCAAAGGCAAAGAAACCCAGAAAATGGACCTTCACCAGTGCACCGGTATGGTGGGAACGGTACTGCAAGATACCGATGGTCAGTTTGTCGGTTTGAGCGTCGGCGAAGACATTGCTTTTGCTCTTGAAAACCAGATGATTGCACCAGGCCCTATGCGCCAAGTGGTTAAAGAAACCGCCGCGATGCTAGAGCTGGACGACATGCTACAGCTGTCACCTTTCGACCTCAGTGGTGGCCAGAAACAACGTGTCTCACTGGCCGGCGTCATGGTCGATGAGGTCGATATCCTGCTGTTTGACGAACCCCTAGCAAGTCTGGATCCGAAAACAGGCAAATCAACCATCGAGATTATTGATCGTCTTCACCGTGAAACGGATAAAACCGTCGTTATCATCGAGCACCGCCTAGAGGATGTACTACACTGTCACGCTGACCGTATTATCCTGATGGAGCGCGGTGAAATCGTTGCTAACATGACACCTGATGAACTGCTGGCCAGCCCACTTTTGGCCAAATACGGGATCCGCGAACCTCTTTATTTATCAGCGCTAAAAGCGGCCGGTTGCGAAGTTCACCAATCAGACAAGCCAGCCTACTTGTCGACTATCGATATCGAGCGCTTCAAACCACAAGTGCTCGACTGGTTCCAACAAGGTGACATGGTCACAACAGAGTCAGACGCCGCTCCTCTGCTTGAGGTCAACAGCCTCAGCTATTCGTATGACGGTGAGCGCCAGACACTGGACGATGTTAGCTTTACCGTCCACCAAGGCGAATTTGTTTCTATCTTGGGTAAGAACGGTTCGGGCAAGTCGACAATCACCCGTTTAATCATGGGCGTATTGGAACCGGATACTGGGTCCATTTGTTTTGAAGGCATTGACTTGGCAACACGTTCGATTTTCGAGCGCAGCCAAGATATCGGTATTGTGCTGCAAAATCCGAACCACATGATTTCTCACCATATGATTTTCGACGAAGTTGCTTCGGGTCTGCGTAACCGCGGGATATCTGAAAACGAAGTCGAAACCAAGGTGCTGGAAACATTAAAATTGTGTGGGCTGGAGCGCTATCGCCATTGGCCAATCGATGCTTTGAGTTACGGCCAGAAAAAGCGCGTAACCATTGCCACTATTTTGGTGTTAGAGCCTAAACTGCTGATCCTTGATGAGCCGACAGCGGGTCAAGATTACCATCACTACACTGTGATGATGAGCTTTATCAAAGAGCTGAACCAAAAACTGGGGATCACTATTTTGATCATTTCCCACGATATGCATTTGGTTCTGGAGTATACCCAGCGCGCCATTGTCATTGCTGACAGCAAGCTGCTGGCCGACTCCGCCGTTAACGAAGTGTTCAGCCAACCAGCATTGCTGGAGCAGGCCAACCTAACAGTCACCAGTTTGTATACACTTGCGACTCGCTTGGGTATCGAACGCATCGATCACTTTATCCATTGCTTCATTAACCATGAGGCAGGCTCACACTAATGAAAACCAATAAGATTAAATTCGGTATTAGCTACATCAATACCGGCTCTCCCCTGCATGCGCTAAACGGGATCACCAAGTTCATCTTGTTTATGGCTTGGGTCACCATGGTATTGATGACATTCGATGTCCGTATCATCATCACGATGATCGTGGTTGGCTTTGGTTTACTGCACCTTTCACGTGTCCCTTTTGCCAACTACAAAACCCTGATGACAGGGACCGTAACGGTATTGCTGCTTAATGCGCTGTTCATGTTCCTGATTGCCCCGCAACAGGGTAAAGAATACATGGGAAGCCAAACCATCTTGCTTGCTCTGCCAGGTAACTACTCACTGACTCAGGAAACCCTGTTTTACTTGGTAACCGTGACGCTGAAATACTTCAGCATGTTCCCGGTTGCCTTGGTGTTCGTATTTGCCACCCACCCGACTGAGTTTTCAGCCAGCCTGAATAAACTGGGCGTACCTTACCGTATCGCCTATGCGGTAAGTCTGACATTGCGCTATTTACCAGAAGTGACCAAAGACTTCATCAATATCATGCATGCCCAGCAAGCGCGCGGTGTTGATATTTCGAAAAATGCGCCAGTCTTTACCCGCATCAAGAATGTGGCAAAAATCCTCGGACCATTGATTTTCTCAAGCCTAGACCGGGCCGAGGTGATCTCCAACGCCATGACCTTACGCGGTTTCGGCCAACACAAACGACGCAGCTGGTACAGCCTAAAACCAATGACCAAAGCGGATTTTGCTGTATTGTTCACTATCGCTGTTGTATTAGTGCTGGGCTTTGCTAACCGCTATCAGGCCGAGCAACTCTTCTGGTATCCGTTTTAAGCCACGATACCCGCACAAACCGATAATTCCCCAAGGCCAGCACTGCTGGCCTTATTGTTATCTAGGGCCTTTCCTGAAAGTGCGATATGAAAACGGAGTCAATTAACAACAAAAGGAAACCAGCCAAAAGCCAGCGTCAACCTCAAGGAGATTTTCTCACCTTACCTACGGGTGGCTGAGTAGATCTATTCTCTGGTTTGATGGAACCCCATACACAGCTATGAAGAAGGACTCAAGTAATGAGCCCGCCAGTAGCCGGCATCATCAAATAGCTCTTCATTAAGTGCAATGGCGTTTTCGATTGAAAGGAATAGCTCAGAGTTTTCTTCGCCTAGCGACTTAAGTTTTTCACGTGCCTTATAAAGTTCGGCGATGTAGTCCTGCTGAATTTGTACAGATTGATTTTGTGACGATCGACTCTGAACAGCATAACCTTGCGGGCCTTCACCCGCTTGCGGCGCATCTTGCTCCAAACTGACAACCAGTAAAGAGCAACCTAGAGCCAAACCTAGCAAACCTGTCTTCATTACACCATTCATCATGCAACCTCAAACCTGAATATTGACACGATAATGACAAACAATGAAACAACGTTCAATTAATGCAAACTGAACAAACCAACATTATTCCACGCCACGCATAGCTACCGCATTCACCCACAAGCACGACGTTAATAGCTATATTATTTTCACGTTGAGCAGAATCAACTATAAATGAATATAATGCTCTTTATAAAAGAATCTAATAGCACTCTTTGCCCCAATTCAACTTCAATTACCATTTGTTTATCCCGACAAAATTATAATTAAAATTTTGTTAACTACGAGTTGATATTTAACGGTTGAGGCACCAATTTTTTGTGCACAACCGCCGATTTTCTACATAAATTTACAGAGATTGACATTGCTACAATCACACCCCGATCCAACTCAACTTTTTTTTACCTCTAAAGAGGTAAATTACCACTTGTTAAGTGAGGAGTTGAATATGGATATGAAAACCGCTCAGGGAGCCTCTGAGTTAACAGAAGATGAGCTACTCATCATGTCATGGGAACCGGCAGTGGATGCTATCGCCTCTCTTTTTGGTAGCAGCTGTGAAGTTGTTCTCCATTCATTCAACAACTTACAGTCATCAGTCACTAAGATTGCGAACGGCCACGTCACCGGTAGGCAAGCCGGAGCCCCTGTCACCGATTTTGCCTTACAAAAGCTTACTGCCAAGTGCGGCTCTAAATGGAGTACCTATTTTACCCGCACTAAAGACGGGCAAATGATGAAGTCGGCCTCGACCACAATATGTAACAGAGAAGGTAAACCCATCGGCATGTTGTGTGTGAATTTTAGCTTGAATGCGCCCATTGCCAGTTTGCTTGAAGCCTTTACCTTGCCTGTAATCGCTAATGACAAAAACGAGCCTATCTACAGCGAAACATTTGCAACATCCGTCGATGATTTAATTAGTCAAATCATCACTCAGGTAAATAATGACTCGACTCTGGCAAGTAACTTAAAAAACAAAGAAATTATTTGCCAATTGTACGACAGGGGGATTTTTGAATTAAAAGAATCTCCAACCCTAGTGGCTGATAAATTAGGAATATCTAAACACACCGTATATTTACATATAAGAAATCATAAACAATAACGACATACCGCTGTGTATTAATAAGTTTCATTGTTTTAACTCTTGTAGTTAAAACACGGCACCTTTGTGCCTGATAGGAAATCGGTAACAAACAAGTAATAGCAATAAGCTAATTATTTCCATAATTCGCGGTTATGCCTTGGCATAGCTTGATGTTTTGTATGTTTATCTTTTAAAGGAATGAAAAATGACCTTCAGCGTTATAGCCAACTTGGGGATATTCCTCGCTTTAATTCTCTTCTTATATCGCTTACAAACTAAGTATGTCACCTTTACCAAGCGGGTATTTGCCGGTTTGGGGCTGGGGATTATCTTCGGGGGGGCTCTTCAAGTATTCTACGGTGCCGGCTCAGACGTCATTAAAACCAGTATCGAATATTTCGACATTGTCGGCGTTGGTTATGTCAAACTTCTCCAGATGATCATCATCCCATTGGTGATGGTATCGATCATCTCAGCCATCCTCCGCCTTAATGGGGGGACGTCTCTGGGTAAAATAAGTGGCATGACCATTGGTGTCCTCATTGTTACCACCATGATTTCTGCCTTTGTCGGTATTGCCATGGCGAACCTCTTCGGTTTAACGGCTGAAGGGCTTACATCGGGTGCTGCTGAAATTGCTCGTGGTGAAGCACTAGAAAACAGACTGGGTTCTGTGGAGGCAATGTCATTTGCCAAGCTAATGATTGAGTTCCTGCCTGCTAACCCATTTATGGATATGACTGGCGCACGCCGCACCTCAACCATTGCCGTGGTGATTTTCTCAGTCTTCATCGGTATTGCCGCAACGGGCATTGCACGCAAGAAGCCGGAAGCCTTTGCTTCATTTGAAAGCTTTATTGGTGTAGCCCAAGCCATTGTTATGCGCATGGTGACACTCGTCCTTCGCCTGACACCATTCGGTGTGCTAGCCCTGATGACCAAAGTGATCTCTGGTTCTAACTATGCCGATATCGTTAACCTAGCCAACTTTGTTATCGCTTCTTATGGCGCAATATTTATTATGTTCGGTATTCACCTTGCTATCGTCGCAATGGTTGGCCTGAACCCTATCCGCCACTTGAAGAAAGTTCTCCCAGTCCTGCTCTTTGCCTTTACGTCTCGTACCAGCGCAGGCTCCATCCCAATGAATGTTCAGACTCAGGAAAAGCATCTTGGGATCCCAAGCGGTATTGCTAACTTTTCTGCATCATTCGGTTCAACCATCGGTCAAAACGGGTGTGCCGGTATTTATCCAGCCATGCTGGCCGTGATGATCGCACCAACCGTTGGCGTTAACCCAATGGACTTCGGCTTCCTCATCACCTTGGTGGCCATCATTACAGTCAGTTCATTTGGTGTCGCGGGTATTGGCGGTGGCGCCACCTTCGCAGCACTGATTGTACTGTCTGCCATGGACTTCCCTGTCGCGCTAGCCGGCCTGTTGATTTCTATCGAGCCGCTGATTGACATGGGTCGAACTGCGCTTAACGTATCAGGCTCCATTACCGCTGGTACGGTAACCAGCAAGGTGCTTGGCGAGACCGACATGGATATATTCAACAGCGATGCTGAAATCAACCTTGACGGTGAAGACGCAGCCGCATAATTACATGTTCAAACCAGCACTAGCTGATTGATACAAAACAAAGGGAAGCGCCGGCTTCCCTTTCCCCCAGCACAACAGAGAAAAAACAATGAAAATAGTCATTATTGGTGGTGAAGCGGCAGGCATGAGTGCGGCGGCAAAGGCTCGACGTATTAACCGTGATGCTGAAATTACAGTCTTTGAAGCTTCAGAGGTGATTTCCTTCGGCGCTTGTGGCCTCCCTTATTATGTCGGTGATGAATTCCAAGACCACAACTACATGGCTGAATTTACCCCAGAGCAATTTGCCGAGCGTGGCATCGACGTTAAGACCGGACACCGCGTCAATAAAGTCGATGCCTCCAATAAGAAACTCGAGGTGCAACATGGTGAAGAGACATTCGTCGCTCATTATGATCGCCTGATGATTGCAACTGGCGCCAGTGAGACCTTACCTCCCGTCAAAGGTCTTGAAAAACAAGGCGTTCACAGCCTTCGCCGCATGGATGATGGCATCAATTTAAAAGCCGCTATCAACCAGCCTCATTGCCAGCATATTACCGTTATCGGCTCTGGTTTTATTGGCCTTGAGGTCGTTGAAGCCATGGTGCATCAAGGTAAACAGGTGCGCTTGATTGAACGGGCTGAGCGCTTGATCCCCGACGCTTTCGACAGTGAGATCAATGAGCACTTCCTGACTGAGCTAAAAGGCGCTGGTGTAGAGGTTCTGCTTGATGAATCTCTCGAAGAGGTACTGGGAGACGATACGGTCTCTTCAATTAAGACCGACAAGGGCCTTTACCCAACGGATTTGGTTGTCGTTTGTACGGGCGTTAAACCCAATACCGCTTTCCTAAAAGAAACAGATATCGACACATTGGCCAACGGTGCTATTTGTGTCGATCAGCAAGGCCGAACGTCACTGCCTGACATATGGGCAGCAGGCGACTGCGCTTCCATTTGGCACACGGTGCTCAATAAGAATGTCTACATCCCATTGGCGACTGGAGCGAATAAACTAGGCCGCTTGGTCGGTGAGAATATTGCCGGAAAATCTCTAACCTTCCCCGGTTCGTTAGGTACCAGCTGTGTAAAAGTCCTGTCGCTGGAAGCAGGACGTACCGGTATTTCAGAGCCGGAAGCGATTGCCGCTGGCATCAACTACAAAACCATTACCATCAAAGACAAATGCCATACCAACTACTGTGAAGGCCAATCCGATATCCACATGAAGCTGGTCTATGAAGCGGATACCAAGGTGATCCTCGGTGCGCAGATGATTGGCAAGAAAGGCGCGGTACACCGCATCGATGCAATGGCGGTTGCCATCACAGCCAAGCTAACTACCCAGCAGCTGGGTATGCTCGATTTTGCCTACGCACCACCGTTTGCCCGTACTTGGGACGTCATGAACGTTGCTGGCAACGTGGCTAAATAACTCGGTCAGGTAAAGTTAGCATTCTCATGTTCAGACAGAAAAGACCAGCTCACGCTGGTCTTTTGTTATCCCTATACCCCAGATGATTGCCCCATCAATCTTGGCACCGCTTTGGGCTTTCGGGTAACGAGGAACACGGCAACAGCAGCCAAAACAAACCCAGCGGCACCCAGCTCATTAAAACTTTCACCAAAAATCAACCAAGCTTGGAAAGCGGTCATTGGCGGCACCAGATAAAAAGTCGAGGCGACTTTGGATGACTCACCATGCTTGACCATGTGCAGCAGTAGCAAAATCGCCACCACGGACAACACCAAAACTAACCAACTCAAGGCAAACACAAATGTCGGGGTCCAATTAACCTCCATTGTCTCAGTGGTCAATGCCACCGGCAAAAACAGTAAAGCCGCCGCGCTGTATTGCCACACCGCACTGCCCACCATATCGATCCCCTGGCAGAATTTCTTCTGGTATAAAGTGCCAAAAGTGATTCCTACTAAGGCTAAAAATGTGAAGAGGTAAGCGGCCTCACGGCTACCGTCTTGGTGCCAAGCCATATTGCCTTGCAACACAAGATTGATCCCGATAAAACCAACAGCGAGCCCAATCCATTGCGATACCCGCATCCGCTCTCCGGCACACCCAAACATCACCACGGCAGTCACTATCGGCTGTAACCCGACCAGCAGCGAACACAACCCTGCAGGCATACCAAGACCAATTGCGATATAAGTCCCCCCCAAGTAAAAGCCGTGGATCAGCAATCCTGCGACCATGCAATGAACAATAGCCTTGCCGGTCGGGAGGCGGGATTTGAGAATAACAACCAGCAACAAGAACACGGCAATATTAGCGATCATCCTCATCAGCAAGAATGTCGCAGGCTCGGCATAGGGTAAACCCAACCTTGCACCGATAAAGCCGGAGCTCCAAAGCACAACAAACAAAAATGGGATAAATCGCGTCATCATAGTCCTCTCACTTTCCTTTTCCCTCAATAGCTTTTACTTTATAGGGGTACAAAAAACATAGACAGGGACAGATTGATGTATTTTTTAGGGTACAGATGATATGGATGATGGTCACAGTCAGTTAAAAACCAAATACCACTATGTATATCGGTGGATTGCAGAGCGCATTGATAAGCAGAGCTTTCAACCCGGAGAGCGCCTGCCTTCTATTCGAGAGCTCAGCCAACAGTTGGCAGTGAGCAAAAATACGGTGATCCGCGCCTACCAGCAACTGGAGGCTAACCAGAAAATCACCGCACTGGCTCGCTCTGGCTACCGGGTCGCCGCACCAGCCACGGCTTCAGTCAACAACGAGCCAGTACCGGAACCGGGGTTTGTAGATTTAATGTCCCTGAGCAAGAAAATTATGGGGCTGCCAATTTCTCGAGAGGTGCTGCCGATGGGCTCGGCTCACCCCGATACAGACTTTCCCGCAATCAATAACCTGTATGCTGAGATTGGCCGTCATAGTCGCTATCAGAGCCATATTCCCAGTCACTATCAGCTGCCTCCCGGCAACGATTTGTTACTACAACAATTAG
Source organism: Photobacterium satsumensis (assembly GCF_050336935.1). Classification (NCBI taxonomy): domain Bacteria; kingdom Pseudomonadati; phylum Pseudomonadota; class Gammaproteobacteria; order Vibrionales; family Vibrionaceae; genus Photobacterium; species Photobacterium satsumensis. Next base: position 176,033 of record NZ_JAKJSK010000007.1, on the reverse strand, counting down.
TTGGGATAAATCGAGAGCTTGGAATTACCACCTCCAAACAATCATTGCTGGTGACCCACGGTGCCCAGCAAGCGATCAGCCTAAGCTTGCAGGCGATTACCTCTGCCGGTGATATTGTCTTGGTCGAATCTGCCAGTTACTTTGGTAATTTGATGTTGCTGGAGTCTCTCGGCCTGAGAGTTATTGAAATTCCTGCCAGTCCAGTAACGGGGATCCATCTTGATGCCCTTGAACAAGCCCTCATGGAGTGGTCAGTCAAAGCTATTTTGATCAACCCCAGCTTCAATAACCCTACCGGGTATGTAATGTCGACAGCCGATCGGCTGCGCTTCCTAGCCATGACCAGTGGGATCCCGATCATCGAAGATGATGTCTTTGGTGGACTCGCCTATCAACAACGTCCCCTGCCATTGAAAACCCTTGATCAAGAAAACCGGGTGATCTATTGCAACTCTTTATCGAAAACCTTGGACTCCCGTCTACGTATCGGCTGGGTCATTGCAGGCAAATACCAAACAGTGATTGAAAAACGCTTACTGACAGACAACATGGGCAGCCCCAACCTGATCCACTCTGCCGTTGCCCAGTTCCTTGAAGGGGGGAAATACCGCCAGCATCTAGGAAAGATCCGTCGCAGTTATGCAAAAAAACAAAAGCTATTTTATCAGCAACTAACCCAAGCCTTGGATCAATATCCACAGCTACAGGGGCAGTATCATCTTACTCAACCGATGGGTGGATTCTTATGCTGGCTAACCTTGCCTGAAAATACAGACAGCCAAGCCATCTACCAAGAAACCCTAGAGCAAGGGATCAGTGTACTGCCCGGTAGCATGTTCAGCACAAACAAACGCTATGCGCACTGCCTGCGTTTAAGCTTTGCTAATTTCCGAGAAAACGATACTTGGCAACGAGGCCTAAAGCAGCTGGCAGCGATCATTGCAAAGCAAATCGTCCCAACAGCCTGAAACACCAGAGATCAAACTGCTACACTACTTGTACCGTACTGAATAGAGGAAGGAGCCTTCATGATTTCAGGTCTCAATTTATCTGCCATGATGAACTCTGCGCTCATCACATTGCTATGTATTATCAGCTTAACATCTGCCCCCAAAGTCCTTTCAGCCCCAGTAACCGTGCTTGAGGGTAGCAGCGAGGGAATGCACTACATCGTCGAGCGAATCGCCCAAACCGACAGTGTACCCTGGGGGATGGTATTCACACCCGACAATCAACTGCTGATCACTTACCGTGACGGCACGATTCGCCTCCTAAATCCAGCCAACGGCACGACACAAGATGTTTCAGGGCAACCAACTATCAGACAATACGGCCAAGGCGGATTGTTGGATGTGGCGAGGTTGGATGTGGCAAGGTTAGATAGTTCGAATCTAGCCAGTGACAACAATCGCAAAGCAACATGGTATTACTTTACCTATAGCAAGGCCAAGGACGGACAGGCAGCAACCACCCTTGCCCGTGCCAAACTTAACGGTGCCCAATTAACCCAGTGGCAGGATTTATTAGTTACTCAATCATTCAGCGATGCCTCCCGCCACTTCGGAAGCCGAATCGCCTTTGATAACGAGGGACACGTCTTTTTTTCTATCGGTGACCGAGCACACCGCCCTAACGGGCAAGATATCTCTACCCATGCCGGCAGTATCATAAGGCTCAACCTCGATGGCTCTATCCCCAAAGACAATCCCTTTATCGGTACAACCAACGCATTGCCTGAAATATGGAGCTACGGCCACCGCAACCCACAGGGACTGCAGTTCGATCCGCAAACAAATCGCCTTTGGTCCAACGAACATGGGCCTCGTGGCGGAGATGAAATTAATTTAATCACCGCGGGTGCCAACTATGGTTGGCCTGACGTTTCCCATGGCAAAGAATATTGGGGACCAATTGCGGTGGGTGAATCTACCGAAAAAGAAGGCATCATCTCGCCGCTCAAGGTCTATACCCCTTCCATCGCACCGGGAAGCCTGCTTCTCTATCGAGGCACAGCCTTTCCCAATTGGCAGGGTCACTTATTCAGCGGCGCACTGAAGCTTCGCCATTTAAACCGCGTTAGCGTCACCGACACCGGAAAGCTAGAAAATGAAGAGCGGTTGCTTGAAGAGTTGGATGAGCGAGTCAGGGCCCTGGTGCTGGATCCTCAAGGCTGGCTGTATTTCTCAGCTGATTCTGGTGCGATTTACCGGCTAAGACCTAAAAGCCAATAAGCAGCCCTGTTAACACCTCCAAGCAGAGCAAATTTGCCTTGCAGGAACAATCACATCAGGATCATCCCCCAATGATCAGCAGGGTTATTGCCGCATGCATATTATGCATAATATCTTTGATATTTTCTCATTTGAGTCATAGGTTGAATTCCACTACTATCCCCGCTCTTTTTTGCACGTTGAGGCACTGATGTTTTCACAATCCCTCTCAGCCCAGCTAATGCGCATGGTGCTGCTGCTTGCTCTGACTTTGGTTGGTGTTCATCACTGCCAGCCTTTGTTGGACTCGCTGGCTGAGCATGCCATGAGCGGCGGTTGCCATCAGCAAAACTCAAACGATCACACTTTGACCGGACTATAACAATGAGTATTTTTCGCTTTCCACTACTCGTGTGGATGGGCATTGGAACACTAATTATCAGCCTAGGGATCAGGCAGTCTTTCGGTATCTTCATGATGCCTATTTCTATGCACTTTGATACTGGCCGTGAATTTTTTAGTCTGGCAATCGCAGTACAAAACTTACTGTTCGGTGTATTCCAGCCATTCGTCGGTATGGCGTCCGACCGTTGGGGCCCGCAGAAAGTCATTTGGACAGGTGCTATCGCCTATGGTTTAGGACTATACCTAACCTCAATCGCTGTTGAACCTAACTGGCTGTTTGTTTCTCTGGGGGCTTTAGTCGGCCTTGGCTTAAGTGCGACCAGCTACGTTATCGTATTGGGCGCGGTTGCGCGTGTCGTTCCAGCCGAGCATACCGCGAAAGCCTTTGGCCTAACCACAGCAGCAGGCTCTTTCGGTATGTTTGCGGTGATCCCAGGTGCTCAATACATGCTCAGTGACTTCAACTGGCAAACCGCTCTGCAAGTGTTCGCCATGCTGTGCGCACTCATGATGGCTTTCTCCTATTTTATGAAGACTAACGAGAAATCATCCACTTCGGCAGTTGCACACAGTGAACAAACATTGAAAGAGGCTTTGAAAGAAGCATTCAGCCACCGTGGCTACTGGCTAATTCACATGGGCTTTTTCGTCTGTGGCTTCCACGTGATGTTCATTGCTACCCACCTGCCAAGCTATCTAGCAGATAAAGGGTTACCGGGGACCACTGCCGCCATGGCACTGGCCTATGTGGGGATTTTCAATATCTTCGGTAGCTACTTCTGGGGTGTGATGGGTGACAAGTTCAACAAGCGCTATGTCATGTCTGCCCTGTACATTATGCGTACTTTGGTCATTGCCGGTTTTGTAACCCTACCTGTTACAACAGAAACGGCAGCCTTGTTTGGTGGTGCAATCGGTTTTTGCTGGCTCGGTACCGTGCCACTCACCTCAGGTTTGGTTCGCCAGATCTTTGGCCCACGTTACCTATCCACATTATACGGATTGGTTTTCTTCACCCACCAAGTCGGTAGCTTCCTTGGTGCATGGTTCGGGGGACGAATCTACGATTACTACGGTAGCTATGAGCCAATCTGGTGGTCAACGGTTGTGCTTGCCCTGATTGCCGCGCTGCTGCATATTCCGATCAACGACAAGCCAATTATTCGCCAGGCTGCTGCCGCATAACGGCTATAAATCGTATCTTCAAACAAAAAACCCCCGGTCATAAACCGGGGGCTTTTTTATCATCATTGAAACAGCGTGACTTAGACGCTTTTTCGATGCTTACAGATGCTCACCACGGCGCAGCGCATCAATACGCTTGTCCAATGGTGGGTGTGTCATGAACAGCTCAGAAAGTGATTTCTTGCCGTTAATACCAAACGCCATCATCGAACCTTCAAGCTGAGGCTCGTGGCTCATTTTCAGGCGCTCAAGCGCAGCAATCATCTTCTCTTTACCCACTAGGTGCGCAGAACCCGCATCGGCCTTGAACTCACGATGACGGCTGTACCACATAGTCAGGATGCTCGCCAAGAAACCGAACAGCACTTCCATGATAGAGGAGACAATGAAGTAGGTCATGTAGCTACCGCTACCGCCTTCTTCGTCATTGTTATTCACGCCACTGATAGCGCCAGCCACCAAGCGAGATACAAAGATCACAAAGGTATTCACCACGCCCTGCATTAGGGTCATGGTTACCATGTCACCATTGGAGATGTGGCTGACTTCATGGGCCAATACCGCTTCGGCTTCGTCACGAGTCATGCTATGCAGCAAACCTGTCGAAACAGCAACCAGCGAATCATCACGCTTTGCGCCGGTCGCAAATGCGTTGATATCAGCAGAGTCGTAAACCGCGACCGTTGGCATACCAATGCCAGACTGCTGTGCCTGACGGGCAACCGTTTCCATTAACCAATGCTCTGTCTCATTACGCGGGTGCTCAATCACCATCCCGCCCACAGAGCGCAGCGCCATTGATTTCGACATGAACAGTGAAATCAATGAACCACCAAAACCAAACAAAGCAGCCATTACCAATAGCCCAGAAAGGCTACCCGGTTGCATGCCTGTCACCGCATAAACGACGTTCAAGACAACACTGAAAACCAGCATTACAGCCAGGTTAGTTGCCAAAAACAATGCAATACGCTTCATAAAATACTCTTGCTCCAGAAAAGAAGGTGCTGTTCCCCAGTAACCCCCACAATTGGGGCCACGGAGGCATCATCCATTTGTTATTGATATGTATAGTATGGTCGTTGAAACAGAAAACAAGTGGAAGTGAAAAATTGTTACGTTTCGTTTTTGTTATTAAACAATCAAATACTATTAAACAATCTTTTTTATGATAATAGAAACAGCTTTAATTGGGGCTTAACGTAGTATATGTATCTTACGCTAATCAATCATCGCAACTGATTGCTTCATGTAGCCTACTGACATCAATCGGCGACAGCTTTTCTGCTTGAGCATATCCCCAGACACTGATAAATAGCATAAGGGTAGGCACAATAAAAAATGCTGTCGATTTTACCTTTCCCACCATCCCCCGGCAGATAACGGTTGGCTTAAACACTTTCATCGATTTGGGCGGAAACTGCTTATCTCTCAAGCCTCGTATGCCGATAGGGAGCATCACTAAGCTTGCAAGTAGCCAAGCAGACAATGGAATACCAACAAACGCAATATGCCATAAATGCTCTGCTGCATTGAACCCGTAAAACTCATAACAATGTGGCCGCTCAGAAAACGTATTCATTACAGGTTCCAGCCAACGTTTAACGCTTACTATTACCAATAATCCCAAACAAGCTAGCACAGATACACGCGTGACTTTTTCCCGCAAGGTATACTCCGGCGCATATTCCATTTCAATCTTCCTCTATCACTGCTTTTTACTAAATCATAGGTTCTGCCCATCCTGTATACACCTCATATCACCGCTCCCGCTATTGTGGTCACAGATGGGGAAACACCTTGTGTAATCAATACTGTTTATCTTGGGATATCACTCGAATATCTTTGTTAAGCAATGTGTTAGATAGCGCCGTCACAAAAAGTGGTCCAACCACCACTTACAAAAAATGCGCTGAATGGCAAGCTAACAGCACATATGCAACACAATGAAACTGTAAGACTAGACAGGTTTAGACTTTAGTCTTATTGTATCTAGGACTGAGATATTCTATTGTCGTATTTAGTTAGTGATGATGCATGGTATTCAATTATCAAGGAGGAATGATGGCCGATCATGAAAACTATCAGGTAGCGATTGACATCTTACGCTGTCATCTTGGTCTGTCGGCAGATGAAGCACGAAAAGAGCTAGGGCTAGACGGAAATAACAAAAAGCTTACTGATACTCAAGAAGCGCTTATTGGCCTAACAGGCAATAACTAGGCACTTCTGGATATAACCAGATTTACTAAAAGCCTCTCTGCAAAGAGAGGCTTTTTTATATATAGCGTGATCAAGATCACGATTCAGCCGCTATTCAGCTAGCAAGCATAGACTGTGCCCCCTTCGAGACCATTTTACAGCACGTAGGTACGCTATGCCGTCGACCACAACCTCTGCCTCTCAACCAATGCAGGCAAACTCACTATACCAACCACTACTCAAAAGCGTATCGCTGTTCATTCTGCTGGCGCTATTACTGGCTTTGTCCGCTTTCACCATCCATTTTGATGTCCTTCAGATCCAAAATAATATTGGTGAAAATTCCTGGACGGAATTTTTGCAGGAGAGCTACCTGTTCATCACATTCAGCCTATTTGCTACCGTCGCAGTTCGCCAATCACAACAACGCGGTTTTGCCATTCTGGTTTCTGCATTTTTTGCCGTGATGTTTGTACGTGAAATGGACTCGGTACTGGATCAAATTGTCCACGGCTTCTGGAAGTATCCGGCTTGGCTTATCGCATCGTCGGCTATTGGGTACGCTATCATGAACAGAAAAACAACTGTCGAGCCGTTGATGGACTATATGAAGCACAACAGTTTCAGCTTGATGCTCGGCGCCATGGCGACACTGCTTGTTTTCGCTCGTATCTTTGGTATGGGGGGATTATGGCAAGGGATCATGCAAGAGCATTATGTGCGTGGTGTGAAGAACCTAGCCGAAGAAGGGGTCGAGCTACTTGCCTATACTCTGATCCTGTTTTCCGCAACGTGGTATTGCCTACCGCAACTCAAGCAGGCTCAGGGCAAGCTTTCTGTAAAATAACTCACTCAGCGATCACCCGCGAAAAAAAACCTGCCAAGCGGCAGGTTTTTTTATCAGTATGTTCGCTGTCAGTTATAAGCCAAGCGGTGACAAGTTAATGTAGCTCGACAAGTTGCGCTTTTTGATACCCGGCATATATGGGATTTCACCCAATTTTTTGCCAGGCAGGTTTTCTTCCAGCATACGGATGATATCCGCGTAGTTCTCAGTACCTGGATTAATACGGTTTGCGACCCAGCCAACCACTTCCAAGCCATCATTTTGAATCGCTTCAGCCGTTAGAATGGCATGGCTCAAACAGCCCAGCTTCACCCCAACAACCAAGATAACAGGCAGTTTTTCCTGCTTAACCCAAGTAGACAGGTAGTCATTCCAAGAAACAGGGACACGCCAGCCACCTGCACCTTCTACCAATACCGCCTCAGATTTATGCTTTAGGCTGTCTAGGCCTTGCGACAAAACATCAAATTCAATAACACGCTTTTCCTGCTCAGCGGCCAAATGCGGAGAAATGGCAGCTTCAAAAGCGTATGGGTTAACTTCATCGTACTCTAGCTCAACAACCGAGGCGTCTTGGATATACAAGGCATCTGAATTACGCATACCATTGGCTGTCCGTGCGCTTCCGGATGCGACCGGCTTATAACCCGCCATCTTGATATTCGCGCTAGCTGCAGCATGAAGAATGGCGCGAGAGGCTACAGTTTTACCTACTTCAGTATCTGTACCTGTTACAAAGAAAGCGTTAGTCATTATTAATTACTCCAAAACAGACTTGGTATGTCGCCGGCAGCTGGTTGTCCTCATGTCGAAACTCATCATAAGCGCTCTCTAATGCCTTAAATGTCTTTCGACCGGCCAAGCCTGCTTTTCGCCCCTGATGAATATGTGTTGCCCCTATACCTTTCAAATCTTTCATAAGGTCAACTGCCGAACGGTAATACATGGTGATTGGCTCGAATTCTAGGTCAACCTCTGTACATCCCGCTTGCGCCAGCGCAAGTTTTATGGCCTTTTGCGAAAGAAACTGGTTCACATGTTGATATTGATCAACCTGTTCCCATGCACGCGCAAGCTCGTGCAGTGAGCCTTCGGCCAAGGTCGAAAACACTATTTTTCCTCCCGGCTTTACCACACGGCGTAGCTCACGCAGCGGTACCGACAGGTCATCGCACCACTGCAGGGCCAAGCTAGTAAAGGCAAAATCAAACTGATTGTCCGGTAATGGCAGGCACTCCGCATCACCTTCTACGTAGCTGATTTCCTCACCACAACGTAATTTGGCCTGTTCAAGCATCTGGCTAGACAAGTCTGCCGCACAAACTTGCATACCTCGTTGCTGCAACTGCTGGCTGAAATAACCGGTTCCGCAGCCTAGATCGAGCACTTGGCTACCCGCCACATTGAGAATCGGCAATTTAGCCAACAAGTGATACCCGACCTGGCGCTGAAACGCCGCAGATCGATCATAATGTTTCGCGGCCTTGCCGAACGCATCGGCGATAGCTTGCTTATCGGTAACAATGACATCATCCAGATAAGGGGCTGCGGTGTCTGCATTATTCTTCATGCCATACCTCATTGATAGCCTGTGCCAACAAACGAACGTCTGCTTCTTGGTGGGCTGCGGTCAAGGTTATCCGCAACCTTGCTGCATTAGCGGGAACTGTCGGCGGCCGGATAGCGCTGACCCATAGCCCTCGCTGTCGCAATTTTTCGGCAAGGTTCACTGCCCTCTCGCTACTCCCCACCATTAACGGTTTGATTGGCGTTTGGGTTTCTAGTATCTCGACATCTGGTGATAGGTGTTGTGCCAAGGTTTGTCCAAGCGCGGTGAGTTTTTCACGGCGCCAATCGCCACGCTGAATCATGTCACATGCTTTGGACAGTGCATGAGCCTGAGCGGGTGGCATCGCGGTTGAATAAATAAAGTGGCGGGCAAACTGCACCAGATATTCAGCCATCGCTTTGCTACACAATATGGCGGCTCCTTGCAGACCAAAGGCCTTGCCAAAAGTCACCACTAAAATATCCGGCTTGATGCCTGCGTGATCACAACTGCCGCGGCCAAACTCCCCAAGTACCCCACAACCATGGGCGTCATCAACCACCAGCATGCTATGTGTTTGCTGGCAGACACTTGCGATATCACTGAGTGGCGAGAGATCCCCGTCCATACTAAAGACCCCTTCAGTCACCACTAATTTGGGAGAATCTTCAGGAAGACGAGATAACAAACGCGATAAGGAGGATGGGTCGTTGTGGGCAAAGCGTCTCATGGTTGCCGGTGAGAGCATCCCCGCCTCAATCAGCGATGCATGATTGAGCTTGTCCTGCAGCAAGTGATCACCCTCTTGCAGCAAGGCAAACAATAGCGCTTGGTTGGCACTGAAACCACTGCTGAACAGCAAGGCATGCTCATAGCCTAGCCATTCCGACAGCTGTGCTTGCAGGTGATTATGGGGAGAGTGGAACCCGGTAACCAGTGGACTCGCACCGCTACCGGCACCAAAGCGGGAAAGCCCTTCTTGCCATGCGCTAACCAGCTCAGGTTCTTGTGCTAGGCCAAGATAGTCGTTGCTGGAAAAATTAAGCAACGATTTACCTTCATACTGCACCGACATAGCCTGCCCGCGACTTAAGCAATTCAGCGTGCGGTACAGCCCTTGAGCTTTTCTTTCCTCAAGGGCTGATGCGATCCGTTGGTTAAACCGATGCATCGTAGAACAAATCATCCTTGCTTGGACGTGCTGCGACGCGTTGTGCAACTTGCCCCAACAGCTCTTGTGCCTGCACTTCATCTGGCTTGGCTGCTTGCTCCGCACGGTTTATGCCTAGCTTGGCAAACAACTGCATGTCTTTGTCTTCACCTGGGTTCGGTGTGGTGAGGAGCTTACAGCCGTAGAACACCGAGTTGGCACCCGCCATAAAACACAGCGCCTGCATTTGCTCGTTCATGTCCTCACGGCCCGCAGATAAACGAACAGCCGACTGCGGCATGATGATACGGGCAACCGCGATGATACGAACAAAATCGAACGGGTCAACGTCGTCAACAGACTCTAGCGGAGTGCCTTTTACCTTGACCAGCATGTTGATAGGTACACTTTCTGGGTGGGTCGGTAAATTAGCCAGCTCAACCAATAAGCCCGCTCGGTCACGGGAACTTTCGCCCATACCGATGATCCCGCCGGAGCAAATTTTCATCCCCGCTTCACGGACATAGCTCAAGGTGTCAAGGCGATCCTGGTAAGTACGGGTCGTAATGATGTTGCCGTAGAACTCCGGCGAGGTATCGAGGTTATGGTTATAGTAATCCAAGCCAGCTTCTGCCAGCTCATTGGCTTGATCACCGGTGATCATACCGAGCGTCATACAGGTTTCCAGCCCCATGGATTTCACCCCGCGTACCATATCGAGCAGATAAGGCATATCGCGTTCTTTGGGGTTTTTCCATGCCGCTCCCATGCAGAATCGTGTTGCTCCCGAGGTTCTAGCTTTTTCCGCCGCGTCGAGCACACGTTCCACTTCCAGCAGGCGCTCGCGATCAACATCTGTGCGGTAATGCGCACTTTGTGGACAGTACTTGCAATCTTCAGGGCAAGCGCCCGTTTTAATTGAAAGCAGCGTACTCACTTGTACCTTGTTAGGATCGTGGTACTGGCGATGTACCTGTTGGGCTTCAAACACCAAATCCATAAATGGCTTATCAAATAGCGCTTGAACTTCCTCGACTGTCCAGTCGTGACGTACTTCCACGTGTAATCACCTCTTATTATGTGTCCAGCAAGCCGTTTTTATTGCCACTGGAATTATGCATTCATTGCTTCTTGTTACTTGGCTAGTCTACTTTGAGACGGTAGACTGTCAACCATCAATAAGGAGCAAGGTTTACAACTGTGCAAAAAACAAACAATACGGTCGATTTGGAATTTGACCAACAGCATGTCTGGCACCCATACACGTCAACACTCAACCCACTGCCATGCTATCCAGTTGTTAGTGCCAGCGGGGTATATTTACAACTTGAAGACGGCAGAGAAATTATTGACGGAATGTCATCTTGGTGGTCAACGATCCATGGCTACAACCACCCTGCTCTGACAGAAGCGGCCAAAGCCCAGCTCGACAAGATGTCGCATGTGATGTTTGGTGGCATTACCCACCAGCCTGCTGTTGAACTCTGCCGTAAGCTGGTCAACATCACCCCGGAGCCTCTACAGCATGTTTTTCTGGCCGACTCAGGCTCAGTCGCGGTAGAAGTGTCGCTGAAGATGGCGTTGCAGTACTGGCATGCCAAAGGCGAACGCCGGCCGAAGTTCCTCACCGTCAAGCACGGCTACCACGGTGACACTTTTGCCGCGATGTCAGTCACCGATCCCGACAATTCCATGCACAGCCTGTACAAAGGATTCTTACCGGAGCATATTTTTGCCCAGTCCCCAGAGTGTGGTTTTTTCGAACCCTGGCAAGAATCGGACATCAACGACTTCCGCCACCAGCTAGAGCAACATCAGAATGAGGTTGCCGCGGTGATTATCGAGCCTATCGTTCAAGGTGCGGGCGGGATGCGGATCTATCATCCAACTTTCCTCAAGCGAGTACGCCAGTTGTGCGACGAATACGGGATCTTGCTCATTGCAGATGAAATTGCGACCGGTTTTGGCCGCACAGGAAAATTATTTGCCTGTGAACATGCCGGTATCAGTCCTGATATTATGTGTGTCGGCAAGGCACTGACCGGCGGCTACATGACCCTTTCCGCGACCCTCGCCAGTACTCATGTCGCAAATACGGTATGCAGTGGGGAGGCAGGCTGTTTCATGCACGGCCCGACATTTATGGGTAATCCGCTAGCCTGTGCTGTCGCCAATGCCAGCCTGGATCTTCTCGCCCAAGGCCATTGGCAGGAACAGGTAAAAACAATTGAAAAACAACTATCTGAGTCACTGCCTGAGATAGAAAAACTGGACAAGGTCAAAGCCGTTCGCTGGCTGGGAGCTATCGGTGTTGTCGAGTTGTATGAGCCAGTCGATATGGCCAAAATTCAGGAAACATTTGTAGACAGTGGCGTCTGGATTCGCCCTTTTGGCACACTTGTCTACATAATGCCTCCATTTATCATTAATCAACAACAACTTAGCCAACTCACTTCGGCTATCAAGTTAGCACTTAAGTAGTATCGAAAAGCAGACAACATCTAATGATGGTCTGCTTATACTTTTCCTGAACGTTATAGCAATCCCAACTTATGGTTAGCTCGTATTTATAATGAATAACGTCAGTAAGGCTAGAACTATGCAATTACCACTATTTCCGTTACAGATATACCTACTACCTGGTGGGATAAGTAAACTGAGGATCTTCGAACCTCGCTATACCCGGTTAGTCAAGCTGGCTATGGGTGACGGCAACGGTTTCGGCCTCTGTATGAAAGATGAAACGACACTCTGCCACTTTGGAACCCGAGCAATCATTACGGATTTCGAACAACTCCCCGATGGTCTGCTTGGTATAACCATCAGAGGGGTTGAAAAGTTTTTAATTAATAAACATTGGCAGGAGGAAGATGGTTTACGGTTTGGTGATGTCACACCGATGAGCAACTGGACACCAAGCCAGATCAAGTTTGTCGATCGGGATATTTCAAATAGCTTAAAAGCACTATTTGAAGAATACCCTGAACATGCAGAAAACTATCCTCTACCCGATTACAATGACATGACTTGGGTGTGCCAGCGCTGGCTCGAATTGTTGCCTCTGGAAACCAACCAGAAGCAATGGTTTATGAGTCGCAATGACCACCGTGCAGCACTTTCATTTCTGCACAATGTCATTGACGATCAACTAAAAAGAGAATGCTAGGCAAATAACAATATGCAAGCACATGTCTGTGGATGTGAATTTTTACAAAGACATGATGACTTCGCGTCGAAGCCAATTAACCTTCAATCAACTTCATCAGCAAGTGACCATCATACATCGCCTGTTTGACTAAGGCCGCGCCTGGCATTGTCGCCTGGGTATAAAACGAGCTTTGTTCGATAACCAAATCACGATTGTAAACCGGTAATGACTGGTTGCGGACACACTCCATGATCGCCGGATACAGAATGTCTTTTGCCCGGTTGAATTCACCGCCGAGGAGGATCTTCTCTGGATTAAACAAATTCACCATAATCGCAATGGCCTGCCCCAAATGATGTCCCAATTCAACAATCACCTGCCTAGCCAAGGTATCTCCTGCCATCGCAGCATCACAGATACGTTCAATGGTCAGGGTCTTGCCGTGCAGCGATGAAGGATGGCCCTCTCGCAAACGCTGTTCGACTTGCTCGATAACAGCCTTCAGGCTCGCCACGGTTTCCAAGCAACCATGGTTACCGCAGAAACAGCGTTTACCGTAAGGTTTAATTTGAATATGGCCAAGCTCGCCGACATTACCGATCCGTCCCTGCAATACCACATTATCAAGTACGATCCCAGCACCGACACCGTGATGGATAGAAACCAAAATGGAATTGGCAACATCACGCGAATTACCAAATAACTTCTCAGCCAGCGCCCACGAGCGGGTGTCATTACCGATAAATACCGGTAACCCTGTTGCTTGATGTATCGCCGGCCCGAGTTCAAGGTTATGAACATCATAATGCGGCATCTGAATAATCGTACCAGTCGCAGAATTCACCAGTCCCGGCAAGGTCACCGCGATAGCAGTAATGCGATCGAGTTCACTCACATGGTTGGCGAAAAAGGTATGGATTTCAGCGATAAGCTTTTTCATTACTTCATCTTGGTGAAGTACGTCAATATCCTGCCGCTCTTCAACCAGAATATCTCCGCCAAGTTCATGCAAAGCAATCGTTAGATAGCCCCGCCCTAAACGGATAGACATGAACTGCCAACCTTCATTGGACGGCACCAAACCGACAGCAGGCCGACCTCGGCTGGACGACTCCTGAATCGCCGTTTCCTTGATCAGGTGAGCTTCAATCAACTCACGGGTAATCTTGGTTATACTCGCAGGAGCTAACTGGCTGCGTTTGGAAAGCTCGATGCGGGAGATTGGGCCAAACAAGTCAATAAGCTTGTAAACGCTGCCGGCATTATTTCTTTTGATGTGGTCGATATGACCTGGCTGAGCGACATACATGCCTAAACTCCCGAAAAAATCTGTCATTATTTAATACACATTGAATTTTTTTACTTTGCGAAGTAATTGTGAAGTCTATTATGTTAAGTCCGTGACAACGGTCACGACGAAATATGAAAAACCCCGCAATTTTTGCCCTAGCTCTCATTCTACCGCAAAAAGATTGCCTTTTTTTTAACAACGAAAATTAACCTATTTAAAGACAGCCAGCTGCAATTTTGCGATAATCGCCGGTCGCGAAAATCCCCACCATGAGGTTAACGGTGTACAAAATTAACGAAGTCTTTGAAACTATCCAAGGCGAAGGCGTATTTACCGGTGTGCCAGCCATTTTTGTCAGGCTCCAGATCTGCCCTGTCGGCTGTGCCTGGTGTGACACCAAACAAACTTGGAGCGCCGAACCTCAAGATCACGGCTCGGTCGCCGACGTCATGGCTAAGACCGGTGATTCACCTCTTTGGACTGAGCTAGATGCTCAAGGCATCGTTAATTTGCTCATAGAGCAACAGTACACCGCCAAACATGTGGTTATCACCGGTGGTGAGCCTTGTATCTATGACTTGCTCCCATTGACCACCGCATTGGAGCAAGCTGGCTTCCGTTGCCAAATTGAGACCAGCGGCACATCAGAGGTACAGGCTACGGAAAATACTTGGGTCACCGTGTCTCCAAAGATAAACATGAAAGCCAAGCTACCAGTGCTTAAAAGTGCGCTTGAACGAGCCGATGAGATCAAGCATCCGGTCGGCACCCAAAAAGATATCGAGCAACTTGATGACCTACTTGCCGGCAAGCAACTCAAAACCGGTGTTGAAATCGCACTGCAGCCAATTAGCCAGAAGCCAAGAGCGACTGAGCTGTGTATCGATACCTGTATCAAACGTAACTGGCGCCTTTCGATCCAAACCCACAAATACTTGGCTATTGCCTAACTAGCCCGCAAATATCTCGCATTTCAGCTCCTCGAGCGGCGGTCTTATTTTTAGGACTTCCGCTCTATATCCGAGACCCATCTCCTTTCTTAACTTTGCACCTTTTTGTCCTATCTATACTCAGCAGAAAACAAATACCAATAAAAGATTCATGACCTATTGGGGAATTTATTATGCGCAGTTACATGGGATATACCCTGCTGTTTATCAGCAGCCTGCTGCTCTCTGCCTGTGGAGGCGGTAGCGACAGCCCCGCCCCTGTCGCGGGCACACCGGTACCAGTATCAACAACTTTTACGGTGTCTGTTGATGCTCCCGACGGTATGATTCTTGCCAACCAGCAAGCCTTCTCTTTGATCCAGCCAGCTTATGCCAATGCCGTAAAAGAACTTACAGAACAAAACTTTGCTGCTGTATGGCTAGATGACAAGGGAAAAGTATTCGACTCTATCGAAATCACCCGGCTCGAAGCAAAAGGGGACGGGATCTATGAACTGGATGCCGGTACCCGAGCGAGAATCAATGCCGTGTTATTGGTTGATCTCGACGGTGTCCCTGAGTTTACTCTCGGAGAAAGCTTACCTACAGGTCTATTTATGACCCCACTGGCCGCCGAACGGTTAGCCATATCGCTCGAATCATCTTTGACTTATTTTGCCCTTGCCCAGCGCGTCGCCGCCGATGAAAACTGGGGGGTCTTCAACGATGTGTTTGAATCCGGTGCCCAGGGGGCTGTTGCTCTCGCGCTTGAAGACATTAACAAGATTTCCATCGATATCCGTGACACCCTCTTCCCTAAGATCGGCGTTCAGGGGCTGACACTCAAAGATCTGATGAGCCTCACCATAGTACAAACCATGACTGAAGGTAGGCTAGAACGCTTCTTTACTGAGCAATCAGCAACGTTAGCCAACATACTTGCAATCCTAAATGATGGCTACTGGGAGATCAGTGCTTCTGAGGGTAACGATGGCAAAGGCATTTTTACTGACAGAACATCCTATGACGGCAGCGAAACCACCATCACTGAATTCAGTTGGGATAAAAGTGGTAGTGAAGATATCACTCTCTCCGAGGCGTTTACTTACCTCAGTAATTCAACCAGCTTTGGCACCGAGGATATCCGCTCGCAAGTGTTGACCAATCAAGGCTGGATTGGCCTGTTTGAGTACCTCAAAGTGCAATTTTCTACCGACCGCAACGCTCTGCTGACAGATGCTGCACTGAGTACCTCTGTTGAGAAAGGTATTACTCTCGAAGCCAAGGTCTATGGGTTGTCAGGCAAAAAAATGCATGATTTCCTATCGAGCAAGGACAATCATTACCTGACCCGATATATCCCTGAGGACACCACTTTTTCAGACGGCTCATCAGGCTTTTTCTTCACTTGGCGCCCAGAAAGTGAAACTTATTTACTGTGCGATAATACCAATGATCAGGACACCTGCCGCGCCTATCCAATCCTGACCCCTGATGCTGGCTTTACTTCTCTCGAAGATATCAAGACACCATTATTCAATGTAGGAATTACTATCGATCAAGTCAACGGCTTCAAACTGAGCGATAATATCGTCGCTGAATTCATCGGTGATGATTTCTTTACTGTCCGCTACTGGAGCCGTATCGCAGCCAACGAATGGACTATCCAAGACACAGGAGTCTGGGCGCCCACTACAGTATCAGGCAAGCCGGTGATCCGATTCGATATACCGGATATCATCAAGCAACTCGCCGACGACTACCCATACAATGGCCGTCACCTATTTCTTATTGAGGACAGAGGGTTTGTCAACATCGGTGAAGTCCTGCTAGAGCTGGCAGAATTCAACTTTTCCGGATTCGATAATGATGCCAAGGCACAGATTTTCTCAGCGGCAACCCGTGATAACTTGCCACCATTCGATGAGTGTGGATTCGGTAACACCAGTTTGGCCAATGAAGGTTTATTCCTTAACGCGGTAACTGAATGTGGCGGTGATGAGCGATTCACTACCCAAACGGTCAACGATTTAGTGGATAAGACCTTGGTACAGATCAACGAGGAGGGTGAAATCACCGCCCATATCCTGCGTAATGACAACAGCTGGGATCACTACCGCAATACTCTCGAAGAAACAGGCTCCCGCAATTGGTCTCTGACTGAAGAGGGTTACATGAAACTGGTGGGTGACACCAACCTCGAAGACGAATTCGACTTCTGGGCACTGACCAATTACGAATATCAGAGAAACCTACTTGCTATCAAAGTGTTCAGCCAGCAAGGACAACAAGCACAGATTTCCAGTTTGATGGCCCGTGCATATGAGCCAGATACATTGTCTGCATGCATTGATAGCGACTCAGGCTGGGACCAAGCCACGACCACGCCAGTGGTCAAAGAAAGCCTCACCAACTACAACGATCAAGTCCAGTTGTGCAAGCAAGTTTGGTTTGGCCGCAATCCGGTATTTACTGAAGGACTGCTCGTTGGACAAACAGGCAATACTAGTGATGATAAAGCCCTGACATTCGCCAGTGACAGTTCACGCTACCTAAAATTGAGCGATAATTTTGAGGGTGAATACTTCTTGGGCAGCTATGTCGACGAAGACGGCTGTGGCTTCAACTTCGATATTCGTTGGAAAATTGAGGAAGATGGCACCCTATACTATGAAGCTATTGACGGGTCGATGAACGAGCGGATCCAACTCACCGATACCGATGGCTTGAAGCTGGCTATCAAAGCCTTCAACCACCAGAGCCGTTGGCAAACTGATGAGGCCCTTCTATATGGCAGTGATGAAGGCGAGATCTGGAGTGACATCGTAACCTTGATTGACGCCAACCTGGTACCGAATGTGGTACCAGTAGAGCCGCCACCTCCGGTTGAAGAAGAGACACCACCTGAAGGTGAAACGCCACCGGCAGAAGGTGAAACCCCGCCAGCTGAGGAAGAGCCACCAGCAGAAGAAGAACCTGCAGGTCCTCCGGGTGGTACGATCCTCAACGACGGCCAGACATGTGCCTACCTCGAAGTGCCTGAAGAGCCCGCTCCGTAATTGCACCGATATGATAAAGAAGCCCGGGAAACCGGGCTTTTTGCATCGACTAACCCCGCCCAGAATGCTATCCCCCTTCACTCAAACCAAGAAACTTTAAACCCAAATGGATTAGAATATCGAAAAGAGAGCAAATCGATGAGTCAATGAAAGGCAGTGTAAATGATCACTTGGAAACAACCTCTAAAAGGCTATGAATGGCTGATCCACCAGATCTGGTATCTGGAGGTGGAACAAGGTGACACCATTGAACAACTGCCACAGCTCATACCAAATCCTAGGGCGCATCTTCTCTTTACTCCAAGGGATCAGAGCTATAGCTATCAGGGCAGTAGTGAACATATTTCAGGCCAAGGCAGTCACTTACTTGCAGCCAGTGATCAACTGCTTACCCTTGTCGACACCGCGCCACTTAAGCGAATCGGTATTACCTTTCGGCCTGAAGGGCTCTATCTATTGAACAAGGCCAGCGAAGGGCTGGTCAATCAGTGTGGCTGGTTTGACTGGCTGACACCCATGTTTGATAGCCAGTTTCAAGATGCCTTATGGCAGTGCCGGTCTAAGAAAAACATTATCGGTTGTATTAACCGCCAAATTGACGCATTGAGTTTGGCTTCCAATATCGATAAGCCATTCTCCATATCGCAAAAAGCGATTGCGGCCATGGAACAGCACACCTTGGATATTAATGCCCTGGCAGAGCAATGCGCTTGCTCTAGACGTACACTGGAGCGTAGCTTTCGCCAAGTCACGGGGTTAAGTATCAAGAAGTACCAGCTGATGATGAAACTGGAACAAATGATTTTAGCTCTCTACAGTCAACCCGGAGACATCGATTGGGCGGCATTTTCTCAGCAGTTTGGCTTTAGCGACCAGTCGCATTTGATTCGACAGCTCAAGCAGCAACTCAAACGTACACCTTCCCACTACCTGGAAAAACGGGATTTGACTATCGACATCTACGGTGATTTTGAATAACTCACAGCCTTTTATTTTCCTTTTGTCGCAAAAGTCCAATTGCGAGCGAGTAAGGTTCGCTAATATGGCCGCAAGAAAACGAGGTAGTTATGTCAAAAGAAAACTCTAGGTCAATTTCAAAAACAAATTCAGGGTCATACTCACAATTAAAACAAGGCGAGTCAGTCGCGTTTCACGACTCATTGACCATCAGGCTTATCCAGCCATCAGACTTGAACGATATCATCAGCATGTTTGATGATGACCAGGTAAACCAATACCTATTTTTTGCTCCAGCGGATGAGAGCTTATACCAAGGCTTCTTCACGCCCATTATTGAAAATACCCAAGAAGCGATTAGCAACGGGGTATGGCCTGATAGCCCCACCTTTATTATCCGCGACTCGCAGGGCCGCTACATGGGGATGACCGCCATCACTCAGGTAATGTTCTGTGACGGCAATTATGAAGTCGGTTACCAGCTACCAGCCCATGCTTGGGGACAAGGTATCGCAACCAGTGCCTGCCAGTTAATGACGAGAATTGGTTTTACGGAATTAGAGAGCCATAAGATCAGCGCTGACTGCTACGGCGCGAATATTGGTTCATACAAAACACTGGAAAAATGCGGCTATCAGTTTGAAGGACGCCAAAAGGACTACTACAAAGTCGAACAAGGGTTCGATGACAAAGTCTACTACGGCATGACCGCCGCACAGTTTATTGCCCAGCAGTAACTTCGCCCTAACAACCCAAGCATTTTCTTGGGTTGTTTCTTTATACCGAAACCTCTCGAAGCCCACTAAATATCTTGCTGCAACAATCAGCTAGGGGTTCGCCCAGATCACATTCAAGTCACGTTCTCACCTAGAATATTTGCTCAGCATCACACCAACAAAAACCAACCATCTCTTAACATTTCAAACACATTACAATATCCACAATAAAAATAAGAGATCATGGAAGATGCGCCTAACAATTGCCAACAAACTGCTGTTTACCCTATTTTCTGTTTTCACTATCGTATTGGTCAGCAGCCTGATTTACGAAGCGAGGCAACAGAAAAACCTGCTAGAGTCGGTGATCAGTGAGCAAACCCTCGATAAAGCTGGCAACTACTTTGATAGCTTAAATATGATGATGCTCACCGGCACCATGTCGCAAAAGGAAACGCTTCGGGAAAAGGTGCTATCACACAGTGGTATTGAGAATGTCCGGGTCGTTCGCGGTCCTGGCATCACCCAGTTCTTCGGCCCCGGTTTGGAAAACCAGGCGCCAGCAGACAACTTCGACCAACGGGCGCTGGCCGGCGAAACCATTACCGAGACCATTACCTCAGAGAGCGGCAAAAAATTGTTAGTCGCCCTACCGATGAAAGCCAGTGCCGACTACCGGGGAACCAATTGCTTGCAGTGCCATATCGTGCCAGAGAATGATGTACTTGGTGTGGTTAGGCTGGAATACGATCTGACGCCGCTCTACCAGCGAGTTAACCAACAGCTGCTGTCGGCAGGCAGTATCATGGCAGCCATCGCGGCAACAGGGTTCCTCTTCACCCTATTCATGATCCGCCGGATCATTGTCAGCCCGCTAAAACGACTGTCTAATTACATGAAGACCACCAGCAAGAATAAAGATTTGAGCCAGCGGCTGAATGAAACCCGGCAAGATGAAATTGGTGAGCTATGCAATAGTTACGACCAAATGCTGGATAACTTCTCTGGCAGCTTGGTGCAAGTCCAGCAGACTTCAGAATCGCTGACCGAACAAGCCAACCATTTGATTTCGGTATCATCCCATACCACTCAGGCTGCTGATAGCCAACGCGTCGAAACCAGTGACATGTTCAATGCCATCGATACCATGCAGCAGCAACAACATGACATCGAGCAGCGTACCACTGAATCTGCCACCTTGAGCCAACACGCCGCTGAGTCGGCCATCACCGGTACCCAACTGGCTTCTGAAGCCGGCGAGAGTATCCAATTACTGGTCAAAGACATCGAGAACGTCAAACTGAAAATCGACCACCTCAACCAGCAGAGCCTACAGGTAGGCAGCATCCTTGATGTGATCCGCAATATTGCCGAGCAAACCAACTTGCTGGCGCTCAACGCGGCCATTGAAGCGGCAAGGGCCGGTGAACAAGGGCGTGGCTTTGCCGTGGTTGCCGATGAAGTACGTAGCCTTGCCACCCGCACCCACCAAGCCACTGGCGATATCCAGACCATCATTGAAACCCTGCACAATGATTGCGACGCCTCTGCAGACGCTATCGATACGACCTGCCACACAGCCTATGCCAAAGTCGATACCATCCAAGAATTATCTGCGGCTTTAGCGGCAATGGGCGATCAGAGCCAGGTGGTTAACAACCATGCCATCGACATTCAGCAGCAAAGTGCCAGCCAAGCCTCATTGGCAGATGGTATCCGCTCAAAAGTCGACACTATCACCCAACATGCAGACGATACCGCTACTCACGCCCAGGCATCGAAAGAAATTAGTGTAAATCTTGAACACTTAGCAGAACAATTAGAGCGATTACTGCATCAATTTACCCTTTCAGGCAATAACAAGGGTTGATGCGAAACGTAAGACAGGTAATATGGTCTCCTTGGACTGTGTATTGGGGTAAAATACCCGGCAGTACACTAATAAAGTGCCTTAACGGAGAATAATTTACACATGACTTACGCGCCTGTAACAGACGTACTTAGCGGTAAGCTAGCGGTTGACAGTGAAGTCACTGTTCGCGGCTGGATCCGTTCACGTCGTGATTCCAAAGCTGGAATCTCTTTCCTTGCCATTTATGACGGCTCTTGTTTCGACCCGATTCAGGCCGTGGTCCCTAATGAGTTAAATAATTACCAGGAAGAAGTGCTTAAGCTGACAACTGGTTGCTCTGTTGAGGTCACAGGTAAGATTGTTGAATCACCAGCTAAAGGCCAGGATTTCGAACTTGCAGCAACCGACGTTAAAGTGGTTGGTTGGGTTGAAGATGCTGATACTTACCCAATGGCGAAAACTCGTCACTCTATCGAGTACCTTCGTGAAGTGGCACACCTGCGCCCTCGCACCAACGTAATTGGTGCGGTTGCACGTGTTCGTAACTGCTTGTCTCAAGCTATCCACCGTTTCTACCACGAGCAAGGCTTCTTCTGGATGTCAGCTCCGCTTATCACTGCATCTGATGCAGAAGGCGCTGGTGAAATGTTCCGCGTTTCAACGCTTGATTTGGTGAATACACCAATGACAGACGCTGGCGAAGTGGACTTCGACAAAGACTTCTTCGGAAAAGAGACCTTCCTGACGGTTTCTGGCCAGCTGAACGCTGAAGCATACGCGTGTGCACTAAGCAAGGTATACACTTTCGGCCCGACTTTCCGTGCTGAAAATTCAAACACTAGCCGCCACTTGGCTGAGTTCTGGATGGTTGAGCCTGAAGTTGCATTCGCTGATCTTAATGATGTAGCAAAGCTTGCAGAAGACATGCTTAAGTATGTATTCAAGGCTGTACTTGAAGAGCGCCGTGATGACCTTGAGTTCTTTGCTCAGCGCATCAACAAAGAGGCAATCACTCGTCTAGAGCAATTTGTTTCTTCTGATTTTGCACAGGTTGACTACACCGATGCAATCCAGATCCTGAAAGACTCTGGCCGTGATTTTGAGTTCGACGTTGAGTGGGGCATCGATATGTCTTCTGAGCACGAACGCTACCTGGCTGAAGAACACTTTAAAGCTCCGGTTGTTGTTAAGAACTACCCGAAAGACATCAAAGCGTTCTACATGCGCATGAACGAAGATGGCAAGACAGTTGCAGCCATGGACGTACTTGCACCGGGTATTGGTGAAATCATCGGTGGTTCTCAGCGTGAAGAGCGCCTAGACCTACTAGACAAGCGCATGGTTGAGATGAACATCGACCCTGAGCACATGAACTGGTACCGCGACCTGCGCCGTTACGGCACCGTACCACACGCTGGTTTCGGTTTGGGCTTCGAGCGTCTGGTAACTTACGTTACTGGTATGGCTAACATCCGTGATGTGATCCCGTTCCCTCGTGCACCACGCTCTGCAAATTTCTAACATCTAATCATCGTTAGAAATGTACAGGACGAGCTTTATGCTCGTCCTGTTTGTTTTCTGCCGCGCTAAATCCAACTGACTCCCCCCTTGATTTAACAGCTTCACTCCCCCTCCAGCCCTTTTTGACATTCGCAGAACATCCACCAATCACACTACGCTATAAATAATAACGCAAAGCTTGGCTCCTTTTCTTTGAAAGAGATTTCTGTTTATATTCAGAGAGACGCGAAGTATGGAGGCACCATGATTAAACGGATAATTGATAGGCTTATCTTCGGCGGGCTGTTGATAGCAACGCTGCAAATCCCCATGTTGGCTGACCATTACCTGCAGTACCTTTCTGGCTTTTATGATGCAAACAAGCAGCAAGTTAGCAGCTATGAAGACAATGCTCGTCTGCACGGCTTTGACAGCGCCGAGAGTCTGATCAATGCACTGTTACAGGAAAAGAACTCTATTGTCCGGGTTGATGCAGAACAAAAACGAGACGTTCTCCAACAGCACCACATGCTTGAGCAGGCGATAGAAACTCTTTCAGAAGGCCACCTGATCGAAAAAGCGCTTTATATGTTTAATCCGCTAAGGGTCGACGAACTTCAGCGAGTGTTAATTCATTTCAAACCCGGTATTCCGATTGATATGGAAAGTATTGCTATCTGTGTAGTCATCGCTTTTGGACTCAACTCCGTGCTGTATTTACCCTTGATGCTATTTCAACGCCGTCGGAGCAAGGCCTCTCGCCCAGCGCCATCCCATACCTAACTGCTGATGAAAACAGCAGATACAAGTTTAATCGACACGAGCCAATAGACTTAGTTATTGGCTTCGCATAAGCTTATGCCCATCCGCTTGAACCTCTCAAGCCACTGCCAGATACCCAATGAGCCTACTATGATCAGAGACGTCACCCTAGCCCCAGCCAACCAATGGAAAAAACCCTTCGTTTCCGAGGTGGCTGAAATTATCAACCTGCTCAAAGAGTATGGTTACGATGGCGCTACCCTTGCGCGATTAACGGGTCTACAAGAGAAGAAACTCTCTGATTGGATGTCACGCTACAAGCGTGAACCTGAGAATATGTCTGATATCCCATACCCTTGCTGGTGTTTCCTCGCCGCTCTGGTTGGCCGACCAAATATTCAAAACAATGGTCAGCCGCTTGAAGTCGATGCAAGAAAAGTAATGCGTGCGTTCAAACCAACCGCATTTAAAAGCAAGAGTGCTTTTGAGATGCCGACGGAAAAAGAATTCAAGCGCGTAATCGGCGACAACACCTTTACGGGGATCACGATTGACAGCCTTAGTGACACTTTTCAGTGGAAACCAGCCCAACTGGCTGAAAGTTTAGAAAAAGGGACTCTGCCTTTCTTGAACTGGTGCCTGATCTTAATGCTGTGTGGCTTCAATGTTCAGAAAATGCTACTGAATCAACATGACGGTGATATTAGCCTGGATGAAAGCGCAGGATAAAGCGTGAGTAACCTCGTAAATGATATAAAGCCAGCGTTGGAAATGACGCTGGCCTTATATAGGGCTGGTCAGAATTTTAAAAAAGACTATAGCTCCTTGGCTTTTTGGTGCCAGTAACTCTGAAAAGTTGTGAACTCTTCGATAAAAATTTTGTACCGCTTGGGTGTATATATATTCGGCTTAAAGATAATGTACATCTCACACTGCTCGAACCACTCCCCCTCAAACAATTTCACCAACTTATTTTGCTGAACCCACTCGATGGTCTGGCTCTCCGGAATCAAACCAATCCCGAATCCCCCCAAAGCCAATTCGATCGCTATATCAATAGAATTGGTGGTCATATCTCCGGTCACTTCTGCAATTTTTTTATCCCCTAGCTTATTTCTAAGCCGCCAGAATTTTTCTACGGTTGGGGTAATGGTCTGGGTTATACACTGGTGAAGTTCAAGCTCATGGATATTTTTGGGGGTGCCATGCTTTGCTAAATATTCAGGTGAGGCATAGCAGTAGCGATGAAAATTGGTAATTTTCTTACAAACAACCGTTTCATCCGCTGGTTTAATCGGGGATATCATCAAATCTACATCTTCGAACCGCTCAAGCGTATCAGGAGGCAACGTCTGAAAATGCAAGGCAATATTAGGATATTTCTGGTTGAAGTCAGGTAAAAAACGTTGGGTAAGAAAACGGGCCATAGGGTGAAGGCAACCAATACGAAGCAAGCCGCTCCCCCCTTTTTTCTCAGCATGTAGCTCTTCAATGCTTCGCTCAATAACATCAAGGATCTGACAGGAAGATTTAAGGAACGCCTCTCCTTGGGGTGTCAAACAAATACTACTGCCACGGCGGTGGAATAAGGTCACCTTCAAGCTTTGTTCCAAGCTTTTTATTTTGCGGCTCAAGGTCGGTTGACTGACATCAAGCGCTTTGGCTGTTTCGGTATAATTCAATTTCACCGCCAACAGCGAAAACATTTTAATTGCATCTAAATCCATTGCGACTCCGAAAACCACCCTCAGCTTCCTTCAACGATTATTATCGCTCAAGTTTGAATATTCTTGATAGTTCACACTTATTGAGAAAAAACCGACCACTTTTTTGATCTCACTTGGGCTATTCACTTTATGAATAACCCTTATGAGGTATGTGTGTATTGCAAATTCTAGCGCTCTTTATAATTGCCTCAAAACACTAACTATTCCTTTTGTGAGTTGGCTGTAAAAAGGCCTGTCACTTTACAAGCAGCGCGAGAAAACACCGGGAAAAGACAACCCCAGCCCCACATTCCGTCGACAGCTTGAAAATAAACTCTCTTTCTAGCTTTTAAGGAGTTCCAATGAGAACGCTAATCGCAGGTATCGGATTACTAGCAGCCGGGCACACTATTGCTGGTGTTTCCGTCACTGACTGTGTGATTGTTGAACCTGTCTCCAACAAAACCCACACGGCCCTGTATTTTAAGGTTGATTACACCCTCAACGACGAGATGAAATCGCTTCGCCTCCCTTCCCCAGAAGCGATCCTTGGGGGCGATGTGACTGTCTTGTCAGATCATATTGAAATGCATGAAACCACCATGGACAACGGTGTTATGAAGATGACCCAAGTACCAAAAATCTTCCTCAAGGAAAACGACCAGGTCAGCCTTGAAAAAGGCGGGTTGCATTTCATGCTATTTGACTTGAAACAACGCCCACTCGAAGGGGAAACCTACCCGATCAATATCTGGTTCAGTTACCTCGGTGATGTGCAGTGCACCGCCGATGTAGTGAAAATCCAACACATTTAAGCCAATGGATTGCCTATGTCAATTTTCAACAAAATAAAAAAAATAAAGCGCTCGAGTTTCGTCGTCTTAGTACTTGCCATTGTCGGAGTGGGGATCTTTGCCGTACCAAAAGCCATGCATGCCGTAAGTTCAAATGACTTCTGTGCATCTTGCCACACCATGGCCCCAATGGCAGAGACCTTTGCCAGCAGCCCGCATGGTGGCGGTGGTTCAAAAGGCATTGTCGCCAATTGTGTAGACTGCCACCTACCAGTATCCAATGTTGTCGAAGAACTCTACGTCAAAGGCAGCTCAGGCATGCGCCATATGTGGGGGGAGTATGTATTGGGCATGGAATCTCTCGACTACCAAGAACTGCACGAAAAACGTACCGATTTTGTCTATGACTCAGGCTGCGAAAGCTGCCATCAAAAACTTGAATCAAGAGCAGTAACTGCCAACGAAAGCTCACCGCTTGCCGATCAGGTACATCAACTGGCGTTCAATAAACGTGATAGTGACCCTGACTATCAATGTGCCAGCTGCCATTACGATATTGCTCATCCTAATTTAAAACACAACATGCGCCTTCGTGAAGAAGATAAATTACGCGACCACCTCGCAGCATTGGGAGGCATCTAAATGAAACCTTTAACCCTACTTTCACTGAGCATTGCCAGCACTCTTTATATTTCTCATTCTGCCAATGCATCCCCACGCCAAGACATTGATAACGGATATGAAGACTACACCATCAACCGCACCATTGAGGATCTGACGGCCAAAGAACGCCAAGTCGCCAACCGGATCATCTACGGCTGTTACATGGGCTGCCACCGACCCGCCGTAGAGGAAGTCCCAGAGACCCTGAGCCCGAAACTTGAAGGCCTAGATGCCCAGTATTTATATAACCAATGGGTGGATATGGATAATGAGCGCCACTCTGGGGTGTCATCTCAGATGAAAGAACTCGTTTATGCGTTCAGCCCACGGGATATGGCCAATACATCGATTGTCCTCTCGACCCGTACCATGAAATATAACCCGATGGATCATGTACTCGTGAGCGAGGAGTTTGCCAACGGCAAAAAACTCTATGACCAATCATGCAAGATGTGCCACGGTGAACAAGGTGCAAGTGAACATTCGGCCTACCCACCGCTGAAGGGCCAAATGCCAACCTACTTGTTCGAGCAAATGATCTCTTACCGCAACGGCAAGCGAACCAACCGCCAAGCCCCAATGATGGTGCCTTTTGCCAAGATGTACTCCGAAGAAGATTACAAAGACATAATTGCCTATGTCACAGGTCAGGAAGTCAAGCAGGTTGAACGCCAGGAGTTCATTACAGGTATCGGACTGCCAGCACCCGAAGGCTTCGTCTTGCCCGATTCGGGCCAAATCCAGACCTTTACCGACTCCCCAGGACAAGACTCCGATTACATCAAAAACCCACTGAGCTATACCATTAGCAAATCTGGCAAAGTCACCCTAGATAACAACACCAAGTTGATGTGGGAACGTGATTCGTCACGGATCTGGATGACAGCAGCTGAAGGTCAGACATATTGCGATAACCTTGAACTCGATGGCTATACCGATTGGCGTTTTCCATTGATGAAGGAACTACAGAGCATTGCTGATATGGGTGACTTCCGCCCGGCAATTGATATGGATGCCTTCCTCAACATGCCACGGCAGAATTCTGGCATCTGGGCCTTCCCAATCAGTGACCACCCTGATCATGTTTGGCATATTGGCTTCCCCGATGCCCATATCATGGGCCAGCATACCGCTTCCACAAAATTAGTTCGCTGTGTCCGTGCAGACAACGGGGCGGCCTACCACAACATGAATTATGTCGATAACAAAGATGGTACTGTTTCCGAGCTGGTCACCGGACGTATGTGGCAGCAAGAGATTGACTTTAACCGCCGTGATTGGGAATCGTCACTCCAGTACTGTAGCAACCTTGAACTTGCAGGCTATTCGGACTGGCGCCTACCCAACATCAAAGAGGCGGTCTCGATTGTTAATTACAACAAAACCTCACCATCAATTGATGAAGAATTCTTCCCCAATACCCCGGTGAAATACTTCTTCTGGACCAGCACCTCAGATGTTGCCGGGCCAACCTTACATGTTAGACCGCTTGGCAAGAGGAAGAAAGATCAGAGCGCTGACGAACTGGATTTGCGCCATACCGATGACAACGAAGGCTGGGCCCAAGGCTACATGATCGGCTCTGGCTACGGCATGCAAAAGGACAATGAGTTTTACAACCGTTGTGTACGAACTCTCTAGCTATTGTGGTTACACCACTCCCTTCAGCTCAGGGGAGTGGTGATTTTGTTAGGTAATAATCATGCGTAAACGACTCCACCTATTTTTTATTGGCTTCATCGCAACATTTAGCTTCTTCGCCTATGCCGACCTGCCTCGCTATGATGACGGTGCCCGCTGGGCATTTATTTCAGAACAGGACACAACCCGGGTTGCTGTAGTTGATACCTTCGAGTTCAAATTGGCAGGCTACCTAAAGCTGAAAGCAGTACCGACCCAAATGGAAGTCTCTGATGTCCAAGACTTGCTGATCTACATCGATGGAAAAAGCCCGAAAGTGTACAGCTTTGATTTGGTCACACACAGCAACACCGAAATGTCACTTAACTACATTCCTACCGATATTGTTTTCCACTCGGATGGTGCCCAACTGGCTGTCGCAGGGCCGGACCAAATCGATATTATCCGTCCGCTAAAGCAAGAACATGTCACATCCATCTCCGGAGTAAAATCACCATTTAGCATGATTTTCGACAACGGCGGCTACAACCTATATATCTCCGAGCAGCAATCTGGCAGAACCTTGGTTTACCGAAACCATGATGGCAAGCAGTCCAGTTTCCAAATGGGAACAGGCAATATCTCGCCACTGACCCTATCGCCTGACGCTCGCTTGGCACTGGTATCAGACTACAAGTCTGACTCGGTAGTCGTCCATGACTTATTCAACGAAGCCCCCTACAGCACCTATGCGATGGATGCTAAACCGTGGCGCCCCTATGTTAGCTCGGACTCGGAACACATGGTTTTTGTCTCAGAAGACGGTAAGGCCAAAGTTATCAATACCTGGTCAGGAGAGCTGGTTAATGAATTCAAACTTGGCCATGCACCGCGCTCAATCCGTACCGGTTGGCTGGAAACTATCGGGATTGTCGAAAGCCTACAGAGTTTGAGCATTTTCGAATTGGCCGGCGACTCGCCAGCCCTGCAAGTCCCTTTGGCGACCCCTCTGCATGATGTCGTAGTGGTATCGGACTCCAAAACCCTGTTTGCCACCCAACAAAACAGCAGCGACTTGTTCATTTATGACATCCGCACCCAAACCCAACGCCCAACTATCGACACCGGTTTGACGACCCCCTTGCTGCTTGCAATGGGGATCACTAACACCATCTGCCACTAGGAGCCGACAATGATGACAATCCCCTATCGTGTAGCCTTGACCCTGCTTGGCGGTATACTTCTTGCTACCGGTGTAGTCGCTAAACCACTGCAGTTTACCCTCGAAGATCAAAACTTGGGAACCGTAACCGAAGAAAGTTGGCCCGGGAAGTATTTGCTTATCGGCATTGGCTACACCAGTTGCCCCGATATCTGCCCAACAACCGTGCTCGATCAAGTCACTGCTGTCAGTTCACTGGCCGATGACAAAGACCAGGTGATACCTATTTTCATTACGGTAGATCCCAATCGTGACTCGGCGGAGAATATGGATTTGTACGTCAAATATTTCTCGAAAAAGATGGTCGGCTTGTCCGGTACTGACGAGCAAATCAAGCTGACAGCGAAAAGCCTGCGAGCAACCTATGGCTACTCACTACAAGGTAAACCCATTTATCCTCCGCTCCCTACGCGCTATGAAGTATTCCATTCTGCCTATCTTTATTTTTATGGTCCCGACCGTGAGCTAATTGATGTATACGGCTACGGCGAAGGTGGTGCCAAGATTGGACGCAGTATCAAGAGGCATTTAAATGAATAGATGTTTGATTTACCTCGCCTCATTGTTTATTGCATTACCGACATGGGCCAGTGAATGTCCAACACCTTCAGGGTTCGAACTAAACACAACAAATTTCACCTGGCAACGTCACTCGCCAGCTAAAGTGAGACTCGTTAACCTCTGGGCAGTCTGGTGCCCTCCCTGCCTCAAAGAGTTGCCCATGCTTGATAGTATCGCCAACCAAGCAAGCTTTGCCGTGGAGACTATCCATATCGGTGATAATCCGACAGCTATCGACACCCAATTCGATAAACTGGCGATAACACACCTGCCACAAACCATCGAAGCAGATGTTGCCACTCTACAACAATGGGGCTTTCACGGACTGCCCGCCACGATGATAGTGGTCAACCAGCAAGTAATGTACCGCTACTCAGGATATATCCAGCATTCGGCAGATCGGCTGGCGAGTTGGTTAACCTGTCTTGCCAAGGAGAATATGTGAATGAAAAAGGCTACGATATGTCTGTTAGGCTTACTCTCATGTCCCCTGTTTGCTGACGATGCAATCGAGCAAGGTAAAATGTTGTATCTTTCTCCGGGAAAAGGAGGGTGTGCGTCCTGCCATGGTCCGACAGGCAACGAACCTGCGATGCCCATGTACCCCAAACTTGGCGGTCAAATGGAGCAATATACCCTCAACCAACTCAATGACTACAAGAATAAAAAAAGAAAGAATGGCTTATTCGTGCCAATGGAAGTTGCTATGGAGAGTTATAGTGAAGAGGAAATGCAGTTAATTGCCAAATTTCTGGCTGCCCAAGGCAGCATGTAGGTTAAAAATAACAAAGGCTACCAGATACTATATAACTGGCTGGTAGCCTCTATTTATCACGTTAAGGCGTGAACTTACCCAAATGTTACTCTGCCGCTTCCGGGCGGAACTTATTCTGCACACCTAACAAGAAGTTGCGCAGGATCTGATCTTTACACTCACGGTAATGCTTGTTGTCCGGCTTTCTGAAAAAAGCACTAAGCTCATGCTTGCTCAGATTGAAATCAGCACTCTCCATGATTTCAAGAATATCTTCCGCTTTATAGTTCAACGCAATACGCAGTTTCATAAAGATCATATTATTGGTCAGACGCGATTCTGGCTCAGCCTGCGGGCCTTCTTTTTTGCCGCGTTTTTCATTGATCAAGCCATTTAGAAAAATCGCTAATTCACGATCTGTGCATTTTTTAAATGCAGGATCGTCTTCTTTTTTCAACCAATCACTAACTTGCTCACGTGTCACCTCATGTTCCGCTGCAGCAAAAATATTGATCATCGCTGAGTCGTTGAAGTCGAAGGTGTAGCGGATACGTCGCAAGATATCGTTATTGAGCACAATAAATCCTAAAAAATAATGCAGCCTTGCCAATATGGCTCGCTGCGAAGTTCTTCTATAGTCTAACAGATATTAATAGCCGAAGATTCAATCGTGCAACCCAAGCTGGTATAGTGCCACTCCCAGATCAAACCATGAAGCAGACTCAATGAACCAGCACCAACCAAACAACCCATTACACGGCCTTACCCTGCAAAACATCGTGCAAGAGCTCGTCGACCATTATGGCTGGGAAGAACTTGGCAAAATCGTCAAAGTGCGTTGTTTCAACAGTGACCCAAGTATCAAGTCGAGCCTGAAGTTCCTGCGTCGCACTGAATGGGCGAGGAAAGAAGTTGAGCAACTGTATCTCGATACCTTTATCATCTAATTACCTTCGCCGACCAAAGCCAATAACTGCTGGCACGCTTCCTTTGGCGAGTCAGCATGGCAAATCGCCGATACCAGCGCGATACCGTCGGCACCCGCTTCAATCACCGAACGGATGTTCCCCTGGTTAATCCCGCCAATAGCCACCAACGGTAAGCGACTAGACTGCGCGGCTTTCGTCAAACCATCTAGCCCCCACGCATACACCGTATCAGTTTTAGTTGGAGTCGGAAAAATAGCACTCAAGCCAAGGTAATCCACTGGCAGATTTTGCGCCGCTTCTAGCTGCTGTTCATTTTCTACCGATAGACCCAAAATTTTCTCTTCGCCAATCAGGCGACGGGCGATATAAGCAGGCATATCTGACTGTCCTAAATGGACACCATCCGCATCAACAGCCAGAGCAACATCGACCCGATCGTTGATGATCAGCGGGATCCCCGCCGGCTGTAATAACACCTTGATCGCTCGGGCACGCTCAATGAAGGCTCTGATATCACCATGCTTTTCACGCAACTGAACCATAGTGACACCACCAGCAACCGCCTCGCTGATCACAAACTCAAGCTGTTCGATCTCTTGATGTTCATCAGTCACCAAGTACAAGCGATAATCATACATGGCAAACTCCTAGCACTCTGTAATTTTCAAACGTGACTTAATCGTTTCTTCATCAAGCTGATAAATAGTATCCAGCAAGTTCACCTGCAGACTGCCCGGGCCAGCTGATTTTGCCGCCGCTAACTCACCAGAAACACCAAGAATAGCCGTTGCGGCCAAACCCGCATTAACCCCGACAGCCGCAAATGCACCGGTAAGAGCGGTATGCGAACAGCCCATTCCGGTCACAAATGGCATCATTTCATGGCCATTGTTGAGTGCAATGACCCTATCGCTATCCACGACATAATCAGTCGCACCGGAAATCACTACGGTACAGTTATAGTTTTCAACTAGCGCTTTAGCAGCATTCACTGCGGTATCACTGCTATCAAGGGCATCAACCCCTTTGCTCTGGGCCGACTCACCCGCCAGTGCTATCACTTCTGAAGCATTAGCACGAATGACCAGGTTATCTGCCAATTTTGCCAACTGACGTGAAGCCTCGG
The DNA here is from genome assembly GCF_050336935.1 of Photobacterium satsumensis. Taxonomy (NCBI): domain Bacteria; kingdom Pseudomonadati; phylum Pseudomonadota; class Gammaproteobacteria; order Vibrionales; family Vibrionaceae; genus Photobacterium; species Photobacterium satsumensis. The sequence goes on along the minus strand of NZ_JAKJSK010000007.1, from coordinate 142,896 downwards.
TACGAAGCTGGCTCGCCCCACAACCAACCGGGTCAAGCACGACCGGCTTGCCATTGGCATTAGCCTGTTCGACCGCATAAACCATACGAGGCACCCACTGACTGTCTAGGGTGCCGATATTGATCACGAGGGCACCGGCAAACCCCATCATTTCAGCCATTTCCTCTCGGCTATGGACCATAATTGGCGATGCACCTACAGCCAGCAAAGCATTAGCCGTATTGTTCATCACCACATAGTTGGTCACATTGACAACCAAAGGCTTATTCTCACGTACTTTTGCCAGTGCATCGCACACTTGCTGCACCAAATTCTCTGTCTGGGTATTCAAAGCGGCATTCCTTTCTCGAAATCATAACCGTCAGATTATACCTAAGTTGCCGTCTGCTACGGACTAAAAACCCTAACAAGATGGCAAAAAGCGAAGTCTAAAGTTTATTAATCGCTTCAATATCCTCTTCTGGCAATATAATGGCATCGGGAACCACGACTTCCCCACTTGAGTTGGTCTGGACATCATCACCCGGTGACCAGTCATAGCCACTATCTGCCGACTGGCACCCAGCTAAAGTGAAACCAGTGACAACGTAGATCACAGCCAGCAAACGACAAGACATACTTCCTCTCCATAATGACACGCAGTTCGGTTAACTATAGCTCTTAGCTGAATACTGTCTTTCCATCGTTAGATCTCACTTTTTGTGCCATTGATTGGCATCCCGCTAAACCTTGTCCATGATTAGTAAATAATACAACTCCTCTTACCACTTAAGGACAGCTGAAATGGATATTCGCATTACACGCAGCGGGCCGATTCTGGATATTCAATTTACTCGCCCAGAAGCCAAAAATTCCCTTAATCAAGCCATGTACCATACCTTGGCAGATACCATTACTCAGGGTAACCATTCCTCAGAAACTCGAGTAATTGTATTGCGGGGATTACCGGAAATATTTTGTGGGGGCAATGACATGCAGGACTTTGTTGCTATCTCGCAAGGCATGGCAGACTTTCATGGCGAACGGTTTATGAAATCGCTGGTAGAGTGCGAAACGCCGATCGTTGCCTCTGTTTCAGGCCCTGCAATAGGTATAGGTACCACCATGTTGCAGTTCGTCGATGTTGTGTATTGCTCGCCATCCGCCGTATTCAAAACACCATTTGTACAATTAGGGCTTTGCCCGGAGATGGCTTCAAGTACCGAGTTTTCCAAACTGGTCGGCCCAAGAAAGGCCAAAGAAATGTTATTGCTGGGTACACCAATGACCGCCGTGGAGGCGCGAGAACTGGGCTTTGTCAATCAAATCAGCAACACGCCTGATGACCTTGCCCTAAAATGCGCTGAGCAAATTGCTCTACTCCCTCCCAAAGCGATGAAGATCAGTAAAAGCATGCTTGGGCAGCAAGATAAACAGCGTTTGTTGCGAACCATTGAAGACGAAAACGTCCAGCTGATAAAAAGGATCCGAAGTGAAGAGGCCAAGGAGGCTGTGAGTGCCTTTTTAGAAAAAAGACCGGCTCAATTCAGTTAAGTTTGACTCTCTTGGCTATTGGCTATTGGCTATTGGCAAAAGACACATCCCCCACCATCGCGAACTAGGCCAGCATTACGCTGGCCTTTTCGTAGCGTCAAGGTGTTGAAGTTAAACTGTAACAGCTTTTGCCGATACACCTTGTTCAATTTTGTTAGGCTCATCCTCGTCTTTCACAATACAGACGACTAGGCCGGCGAATACCATTGACCCCCCACCCAGAACAATCGCCATCATGGTATTGCCGTCAAACGCCCAGCGGGTAAAGAAACCCAGAATACCTGCAGCCAAGATTTGTGGCAGTACAATAAAGAAGTTGAACACCCCCATATAGAAGCCCATCTTGTGCGCAGGTAATGCCCCGGCAAGGATCGCGTATGGCATACAAAGAATACTTGCCCAAGCCAAACCAATACCGACCATATTCACCATTAACATTGCTGGGTTGTCGATAAGAGAGATTGAAGCAAGGCTCAAACCACCGATGATTAACGATAGGCTGTGAACAAATTTACGACTAGTACGCTGTGCCAGCCAAGGCAGGGCAAAGGCTGCCAGCGCAGAAATACCGTTATAGGCAGCAAAGCACAACCCTACCCAGTCAGCCCCCTCGTTATACAGGGTCGAGCTGGTATCTGTCGTTCCGAAAATTTGCGAGGTTACTGCTGAGGTGGTGTAAATCCACATTGCAAAGAGGGCAAACCAAGAGAAGAACTGTACCACTGCCAATTGCATCATGGTCTTAGGCATTGCCTTGATATCTGAAAAAATAGCTTTAAGACTCGCCTTTTCTTCCTGCTGTTCAGGCTCTGTATTATGAAAAGCGGCTAACTCATTCGGCGTGTATTCTTTGGTTCTGAACACAGTCCAAAGAATCGATGCCACAAATACCAAAGCACCGCACAGGAATGAAATCTTCACCGAGGGTGGCACTTCCCCTGCCGGTGCAGTATTGGCCACATTGAACACATTGCTCAGCAGGTAAGGCATGGCGGATGCCACAACCGAGCCGACACCAATAAAGAATGTCTGAACGGCAAAGCCTTGGGTACGCTGCTCGGAAGGAAGGTTATCGGCCACCAAGGCCCGGAACGGCTCCATTGAAATATTGATAGACGCATCCAAGATCCACAGCATACCGGCAGCCACCCACAGGTACGGTGAATATGGCATGATAATCAATGCCAACGATGAAGCAATGGCCCCGCAGAGAAAATACGGACGGCGACGGCCGAGTACCGTCCAGGTGCGGTCACTGAAGTAACCGATGATCGGCTGGACGAGCAAGCCGGTTAACGGTGCCGCTATCCAAAGAATCGGGATTTGATCAATGCTGGCTCCCAGCGTTTCAAAAATTCGGCTGACATTGGCATTTTGCAAGCCAAAGCCAAATTGAATCCCCATAAAGCCGAAGCTCATATTCCATATCTGCCAAAACGTAAGGCGTGGCTTTTCCATTGAGTGTTCCCCGATAATGCCTGCTGCAAAACTCATTGAAACTGCAACAGATTTACAATATTCGGACAAAACAGATGATCGTTTTTATATTCAAACCCAGGTGACTTCAAAATACGAAGCTTAGAGATAACTTGGGTATATTAGTATGTTTCTGAATTAACCGAGGTGAAAACAGGATTTTTCTATGTTTACATCGTCAATTCAGGCCATGATCATCACATTTGACCGATTTCCATCGGGAAGCAATGCTATGACAACCCCACCCCTACCAACTGTGATCAGTTTCACATAGGGTCACACTTGCATATTTGATTTATAATTAAATTACGTTTTTAGATGAAATTTATACAGATTTAGCGAGACTTGACGCACAAAACATCAGTATTTCATTGTATTTTGTTGTAATTTTCTTGCAAACAACATTGATGAGACTTTGGCCACTTTGCTCAAATGTTAGTGAAAACTAGTAACAATTCACTGCTGTCATATTTTATTTGGCCAAGATGTTACAATTTCTTGTCAACCGCCGGTGATAAAAGGTATAAAGAACATATTAACCTTTTACCATTACCAGCATGGATGATTGACAATGTTTGAGAAAATTTCTGCTGCACCCGCCGATCCAATTCTTGGTTTAACTGAAGAATTCAAGAAAGACACCCGCCCTGAAAAAATCAATCTTGGCGTAGGTATCTATAAAAATGAATCAGGTAATACACCGGTTCTAGCCACCGTCAAAAAAGCGGAAGCGATTTTGCTGGAAAAAGAAACCACCAAGTCTTACCTAAGTATCCCTGGCACGGCAGAATACGGCCTGGCTGTACAGCAGTTGTTGTTCGGCGCCGACTCGCCAATCATTTCATCCAAGCGAGCACAGACAGCACAAGCCCCAGGCGGTACGGGTGCCCTTCGTCTAGCTGCTGAGTTTATCAAGCGCCAGCTTGGCGATGTAAAGGTCTGGATCAGCAACCCTACCTGGGCCAACCATAACGGTGTGTTCACCGCTGCAGGCCTTGAGACCGTGCAATACAGCTATTACGACGCGCAAAGCAAAGACATGGACTTTGACGCAGCCCTCGCTGATTTGGCGAATGCCGCTCCTGGTGATGTTGTTCTGCTTCACGGCTGCTGCCACAACCCAACGGGCATCGACCCGCAAGCACCACAATGGCAGCAGCTGGCTGATCTGTGTAAAGAGAAACAGCTACTACCTATGTTTGACTTTGCCTACCAGGGCTTTGCCAAAGGGGTAGAAGATGATGCTCAAGGGCTTCGTATTTTTGCAGACCTGTGTGAAGAACTTCTTATCGCCAGCTCATTCTCGAAAAACTTCGGTCTATACAACGAGCGTGTCGGTGCGTTCACGTTAGTTGCTAAAGATTCCGCTGAAGCGACAACCGCATTTAGCCAAGTGAAGAGTATTGCCCGCGTGATCTACTCCAATCCGCCTGCACATGGTGCCGCGATTGTGACCGAAATTTTGAACGATGTAGCCCTACGAGCCGAGTGGGAAGTTGAAGTGGCAGACATGCGCGATCGTATTCAAGAAATGCGCACGCTGTTTGTTCAGACCCTGAAAGAGTTGGGTGTCGAGGCTGACTTCAGCTTTATTGAACGTCAAAACGGTATGTTCTCTTTCTCTGGTCTGAATAAAGACCAAGTGAACCGCCTGAAAGACGAATTCGGTATCTATATCGTTGGCTCTGGCCGTATCAGTGTCGCCGGTATGACCAAGGCAAACATGCAGCCGTTGTGTAAAGGCATTGCCGCGGTTCTTTAACCAGCGCCTAACCCTCTTACGACATCAGCTAAAGACAATAACGGGCGCTTCTGCGCCCGTTTTTTTATGCTGATGCTTTAGTCATGCCGATTAGCCAGACTTGTCTAACGGTAGCACGTTACAGAACAGCTCTCGTTCGTATTGATGCTCCAACTGCTCGCGCCAAGGTTTGTTCGTCACAGGAACCAAATAGAAATTTTCTCGTGATGTATCAGTGACAAATGCCATACCATGCTGCATGAGTTCGTAGTGGATATCGTTGACGAACCCTAGCGAAAAGCTTTGGCGTCCAGTCAGTTGGTTAATGTCTTCCCTTGTTAAACTCACGCCTGTCTCATCGTTAGCGAATCGATCGCGCAACCAGCCGGCGAACTCTCTAGCACTTATCATTGTCATAAACTCGCCTCCGCATACACGTCTTGAAATCCAAGACGTTACTGATAGGTGACTATTTATAATAAGTTATAGCAGAGATGAGACATAACGACAGGAGAATGCAACACGTTTATCATTGAGATACAAATTAGCGCAATATTGAGACAGTATTACAAATGTTGCAGGATGACGGTTTGAACGGGGGAATATAACAAAAAAAGAAGGGTTATACCCGCCCCTGACAAAATCAGGAACGGGCCTGGCTGCAATTCCAAAACGGTTAAGAATCGCCCTGCTTCAGGCAGCGCGCTTCATCATTTTGGAATTAAAGTGCTTTGTAAAGCACCTTGTTGCCTGCCAGTTGGATGCGCTCAACCAAACCTTCTTCGGTCAGTTTTTTCAGCGCACCAGTGGCCCAAGAAGCCGCTTTGGTGTCTTCTTGGCCCGCTTCAAGACCAATACCTTTCGGATTGATGCCTTCAGCATTCTTAACAACAATATCTAGCACTTGCTGCTGTTTTGGAGTCAAAGACACTTTCACAGCAACAGGGGCTGCTGCTTCAACTGACTTCTGCTCTTCAACAACAGGTTTCGCCGCTGGAGCAGCTTTTACTGTTTCTGCAGTTGGTGCTTTTTTCACAACAGCCTTAACTGCTGCTGGTTTTGCTTCAACGACAAGACCTTTAAGGCGTTTTTGTAGTTTCAGCTGAACTTTACGTTTGTGAGAGATTCTCATTAAATTTCCTACTCCGTTGCACTACTTTCAGTCACCACCATTCATCAACCTGAAAACATAACAGGCCGATACTTCCAGCGGGAAAAAGTAAGCGCGTGTTATACCAAGGATGTCAGAGAAATACCAGCAAACGGTTATTTCATCCGCAACAAAAGGTGATTTAACTCAAAAATAGGCGACCACCTCTCATTTTTGATGTTTTGCAACTGACAGGAAAAAGCTCGAAATAAAAAGATGTTATGGAAATATGCAGGGATATTTCTGCATCTTCGCCAAACATCTGGATAAATCCCCATATGCAATTAAAGGGTCATTAATCATAACGAAATATTAAAATGACAACTTCAGTGATCGTTTTGGCCATTTCGGCAATACTTAAGTTGATCAAAACAGATCGGTATTGGCTATGCGCGGCAGTTTGAAAACACGGTACATCACCACCGGTATCACCCCTTACCAAGCGAACCTGTTTATTGCAGGTATTGCGGGGTTCGTTGTTGCCACATTCATTGGCCTGGTATTCCCCGCCGTGGCTCCACCCGTTGTCGCCATCTTATTGATTGGCGCGTGCATTACGATGCTTGTAGGTTACAAATATTCACAAGGCCCAGAGCTTTCTTTCACCCTGACTTTTATGCATATCCAGTTTCACAGCCATTGCGGTGGCTGGCTCGCTCGCTGGAAAAATATCGATACTATCTCCCAAGCCAGCATTGCCAAAGACGGCTGGCATCAGCCGGTTCCTTGGGTTGGTGTTAGGCTCAAAGACTATGAAGAGTTCATCGCGGCTATTTGCCCTCGGGTCGCCACCAAGATCCTTATCGATCAGCGAATCCTGTTGATCATGGCCCACAAAGGACTCGACAACCCGCCCTTTGAGATAGAAGACATCATGTTCGATGATCACCACTACACCACCCAATCCGGCAATGTGCTGAAAGGGCTGCAAGCGATGCTAGCCAACCGAATGCACTATAATCGAGAGCTTCTCGGTTACGACTTCTTCATATCTGAAGACTTTTTGGACCGCCCGGCTGCCGACTTTGCCGGCTTGGCAAGGCGTTATCTCGCAGCAAGCTGAGGGGAATAGACACAACATTATGACGTTTATGACGTAATGCTTTCCGGTGTCGCCTGTGCCTTAAGGAAAGGTAACAACAGCAGCCCAATGACGCCGGCAGCAATGGAGATGACAACGAAAAAGCCGGTCCAGTGAAAATACTCCATCACAAGGGCCAGTGGGTAACCTGCCAGTGCCGCCCCCATATAGGCAAACAAGCCGACAAAGCCGGTCGCAGCCCCTACTGAATCTTTGTGCGAACATTCCGCCGCCGCCATGCCAATCAACATCTGTGGACCGAAGACAAAAAAGCCGACCGAGAAGAAACACCCTGACAGCAAAGCAAAGCTTTTCACCGGCATCAGCCACAGCGCCGCGACTGAGAGGAAAATGCCAATAGCAAAAATAACATTCATCGGCCCCCGGTTACCGCCAAATAACCGATCTGAGCCCCAGCCGGCCACCAGCGAGCCGACAAAACCACCGACCTCAAATAAGGACAGTGCCATATTGGCCTGGATCAACCCATAGCCTTGCTGCTCGCTCAAGTACAAATTGCCCCAGTCATTAATGGCGGTTCGCACCACATACACCAGCACATAACTGAAAGCCAGCAACCAAATATACTTATTGGTCAGTACATATTTGCGCAGGATCTCCCGGGTGCTCAAACCAAATCCTTCACGCTCATGGGTCAATTCAAGCCGGTCCTGACGCCACTCACCGACCGTGGGCAAGCCTAGAGTATTAGGCTTATCCCGCAGCCGCCAGCAAAGTACCAGCCCAATCACCACGGCAATCGCACCGGGAACAATAAACCCCAGCCGCCAGCTGTAGTGCAAGGTGAGGTAACCGACCAACAAGGGGATCAATGCACCGCCCACATTATGGGCGGTGTTCCAAATTGACCACCAGAAGCCACGTTCCGAGCGGGAGTACCATGTCGTCATCAGCTTCGAGCATGGTGGCCAACCCCAGCCTTGAAACCAAGCGTTACACACCCAAAGGGTCATCAGCCACCAAAGCGAGTCGGCGAAACCGAACATGATATTCACCACACCGGTCGCCATCAGGCCAATGCCCATGAAGTAACGGGGGTTAGAACGATCGGAGATCACGCCAGAGAGAAACTTCGAGGCACCATAGGTAATGTAGAACAATGTACCCATCAAACCGATGTCGGACTTGTCCAAGCCGAGATCCACCAACATGGTCGGCATGGCATAATTGAAGTTCTTGCGGGTAAAGTAAAACACCGCATAACCAACATACATCGTCAACATGATGTGCAAACGCCAGTAACGGTATTGCTCATCGACACGTTGGGCGCTGCTGGATAGCTCTGGATTAACGACTGCCTCTGAACTTGGTGAGGACTCTGGGCTCCCCAACACTTGCGTTTTCACAATAATGTCCTCACAACAATTCTTCATAGCCGATTACGGCCCGCCTTTACAAAATAGGCAATTGGATAGCGATGCAGGTGCCTTTGCTTGGCCCTGAAGTATGGCTATCCACGTGAATAGAGCCGCCCAGCGCTTCAACCCGCTCTCGCATACCTTGCAAACCAAAGCCATGGGAAGACATCTGCATCACCTGCTCGACACTAAACCCCCGGCCATTATCGCGAACCGTCAGAGCGACCGTTTCTGCTTCCAGCACAAAAGTCAGCTCAAGCTGACTGGCTTTTGCGTACTTGACCACATTGTTCATCGATTCCTGACAAAGGCGGTAAAGGGTCACACTCAGGGTATCGCTTAAACCATCGGGTTCGCATCCGTTGCAGTGCCAATCGATAGACGCTGAAATCCCCTGTGCCTCGCACTCTAAATCCCTTATCAACTGCTCTAGGGAATCGACCAATCCCATGTCATCAAGTGATTTAGGCCGCAAGCGGCTCAACAAGCCCTTGGTAGTGTCATAGATATTCAGTGATAGATTTTCAATCATGCCGGCACACCCTGCCCCCACTGGCGTGGTTTCTACCCGCTGGATGATAGAGGCCTGGGTACGAATTGCCGTGATATTCTGGCCGATTTCATCATGGAGCTCTCGGGCAATGTCACGCCGCACGGATTCTTCAGCTTTGACCAGCTGACGGGATAAACTATGGTTGCGGTTGAGCTGCAGTCGCAGTTGTTGATTCAGCTCACGCTGGCGTTGGATTCCCATCCCCAGCAAAATACCGGTCAGGCTTTGTGCCGACAGTGAAAGCAATAGGTCGGTCACTTCCAGGTTGCTCCCCGTACTTCGGGCCGCAATCAACACCACACTGTTGAGAAGCGTACCCAACAAGGCTCCTTGCCAGCCATAGCGAAAAGCCAGCAAAATAATCGGGATTGCCAAACAAAAAGGTGCAAAACGACGCATCTCTTCCGGTAGGCCAAGCTGTAGAGCGATACTGGCAATAAACAGCCCGGCGTAGAAAAAAACATGCCGCACCCGCAAAGCCACTGGGCGGGAGACGAGATCGACCGTTAACGGGATCCAGGCCTGCTGGAATAAATAACTCCAGATAAGGTAGCAACTCGGCACAAGCATCAACCCGCCGGTAATACTGACCAACAGTACCATCCAACTGTGATCGCTGAACCAACCGGATATCGCAACATTGAGCATCGCTGCCAAGCCAATCACCGCGCCCATCACACATAATCGGCGAAGTTGGGAGCCATAGTATTGGCCGTGTGCCACCCACAGCAATGGTACGCTGGCAATACTCGCGCACAGTGCCGCCCCCCATAGCGGGTTGCCCACCTGCGGAGCCAATGCCAGCATCAAGGTCCATTCGGCACCATATACCGCGCCCCAGTACTTCTTAGGGCAATGCAAGGCGATCCCCATTCGAAGTGCGAAAGGGAAAAGGAAAACGGCCAATTCAGGATCGAGGGTAAAATAGGAAGCAATGGCCCAGAGGCAAAACCACGCACAGGCGATCAACAGCCACCCACCTAACGTGGTAAGGGCAAAGTTACGCACTACAACACCTCGGTATTGAAATGCTTGGCTAGCTCAACGTTGTTTTTGGCACCGAGTTTGTCCATGGCATTCGCCCTGTGGACATGGATGGTCTTGTGGCTCAGGCCAAGTTCGGCCGCCACGGCTTTGACATCCAAGCCAGTTGCCAGCATTTCACCAATTTGGCGTTCACGTTTGGTTAACTGGGACACTGACGCAGACGATTTCGCGGTTGTTGCCAGCTTGATCGCAATATCTGGCGTGAGGTAACAGCCACCGGCCGCCGCCGTCCTTACCGCTTGGACCAGCTCATCAGGGCTACAGCGTTTACTGAGGTACCCTCTGGCACCCGCCTGTAACGCTTTTTCCACCACAGCGGCGCTGTCGTGGACACTGAGCATAATGCAGGCTATCCCCTCGGGGAGATCGGCCAGCAATGACAAACCGCTTTCATCCGGCATCGAGATATCGAGGATACAGACATTGGCCTGGCTCCCAGGCAGTCCTTGACGGGCATCTTTGGCCGACCCAAATTCACCCACCACATTGATGTCCTCTTCCAACATCAGTAACTGTGCAAATCCAGAACGAACAATGATGTGATCATCAACCAAAGCAACGTTGATCATTTTTTATCCCCCAAGGCGAAAAAGAGGCATAAACTACCTGTTCATCCTTTGTGAAACAAGGCTGAAATGTAATTAATCAAAAATAGTAATATTGCAACCAAGCACCTATAACAAACAGATATAAAAAAACTGCCCGTAGGCAGTTTTTTGCTCAGTCTATTTTGCTAAGTCGTGCAATTAAGCCGTTTTAAGCTCAAGCTCTTTTTGCAGACGCTTTTCGCGGCGGATCTTTTTCTCTTCCGCAACAGCAACAAAGAGAAGCAAGACAATACAGATAGCAGCAGAGGTATCTAGCGCAGCGAATGTCCCTTTCCAACCCGTCAGGCCAAAGATTGGCGTACCATCTGCAATCATACCCAGACCCAGTTTAGCGAAGCTGTCACCAATCAGGTAAGCAAAGGTACCTTTGACGCCGTCGGCCACACTGATTGCTTTCTTCGGTACAAAGCCTACCGCCGCAACACCAATCAGAAGCTGAGGACCGAATACCAGGAAGCCAAGTACGAACAGTGAACCCAAGTACATGTACTCGTTCGTCGCATGCTGGTAGAACTCTAGGCTAAAGATAATCAGTACCAGAGAAACACACGCAACTAATGCACGACGACCATTTGCTAAGTCAGACAAGTAGCCCCACATCAACGTACCGACTAGGGCACCGACTTCAAATAGAGTGAAACCAGAGATAGCCGTTTCTTTTGACAGGCCAAGCTCTTGGTAAGCATAAACCGTTGACCACTGATCGATACCAATACGTACAACGTATAGGAAGATGTTGGCGAAACACAATAGCCAAATAACCTTGTTCTTCAGCACGTACTCCATGAAGATTTCGCGCTTGGTCATCTGGTTTTCTTCAGCGTTGATATCTTCTTCGCTAATTTCCTCGCCGAATAGCTCTTCTGCTTTACCCAGACCGTATGCTTCCGGTGAATCGCTACCAAAGCGCAAACACATGAAACCCACCACCAACGCAATGATCGATGGGAAGATGAACATACCAATCACATGTCCGTCGAACAGGTAGTTTGCACCGAACAGTGCAACACCGGCAGCACCGGCACCACCTACGTTGTGGGACATATTCCACAGGCCTAGGTAGGTACCACGCTTGTTACGCGGCGTCCACTTGGTGATGGTTGAGTAGCTCGATGGACCACCGGTACTTTGGAAGAAACCGCTCAGTGCATAGAAGCCGACCATCATGAACAGGCTGGCGCTTGAGCCACCCAAACTGACACTGAAGCCCAACATTGCGATGCCAGAAAGAATCAACATGAAAGGAAGAAACTGTTTGGTGTTCTTTCCATCGGCATAATAAGAAACAACGGTTTTACCAATACCGTAGGTAATGGAGAAACCCAGACCGATCAGACCCAGGTCTGTCATCGACAGGCCGTAGGTTGAAATCATGTCGTTCTGAGCAACGTTGAAGTTTTTACGGATCAGATACATGGTCATGTAACCAATAAATACAACCAAGTACGATTGCATAAACGGCTTGAACCACATTTTACGGCGTTCTTCTACAGGCAGATCCAACGTTGGCTTTCTGACCTGGTCAAGAAGTTTAAGCATGTGTCACCCTCAATACTTTTTCGACGTTATTTACAGCGCAGGCTGTACGTTCTGATCTTCTTCTGCCGAATAGGGCCTGTTGAAACTTCAAAGCCTCTTCTGAGCATAAAGCTTCAACAGCCCCTACTCGCCAGATCAGCAAACAGAGCAAGAAGACCATTGGTAGGCATTGTAGGGAGGCAAGTTTGGATCGGCTTGAGAAGCAGACTTAGGACAATTAGGAAAATTTCCTATTTCCAGTCAAGCGGAGGGAGAAACGTGAAAGTAGTCACAAAAATCACAAGGAGATGGAGGAAAGACAGCCCAGAGTAATCTGGGCTGTAAGAATCATTAATACAGTGGCATCTCATCGGCAACAAATGGGTTCGATGCGCGCTCTCTGCCAAAGGTCGAGAGCGGGCCGTGACCCGGAATAAAGGTAACCTCATTGCCCAGTGGCCACAGCTTACCCTTGATTGAGTCAATCAGGGTTTGGTAATCGCCCTTAGGAAAATCGGTACGGCCAATACCGCCATTGAACAGTACATCACCGACAAACGCCAAGTTTGCTTCATTGCTGTAAAGCACCACGTGACCAGGTGTGTGGCCCGGTGTATGCAAAACCGACAGTGTCTGGTTACCGACCGTCACTGTGTCGCCTTCTTCCAGCCACTGATCAGGATCAAACGCTTCGGTTAACGGAAAGCCAAACATCTCACTTTGGCGAGGTAAGCCCTGTAGCCAGAATGCGTCTTCCTTATGCGGACCAATCACCGGAATATCCAACTCTTTCGCCAGCGGCGCTGTGCCACCAACGTGGTCAAGGTGACCGTGGGTCAAGAGCAGTTTGGTAACAGTCAGTCCTAATTGCTGTGCTTTTTCTTTAAGAAGGTGAATATCACCTCCCGGATCAACCATTGCTGCTTCTTTGGTTTCATCACACCAGATGATGGAGCAGTTTTGCTGAAATGGGGTGACCGGCACAATTTCAAATTGAAGGCTCATTGATTTTCCCTAGCGGTTTCAGTTCTTGCCGCAGGATAGCATATACCCAAGTGACTTCAAATTGCAGGATTCAGCAGAGTAAAAATGGGAGAATAGGGACAGCAAAGCCGACAGCTGCCAAGAGAGGGAGGCAGTGTCGGCTTTGTAATTATTTGGCTTGTTTCAGCATCCGCAAATAGGTTAATTACCCATTCCAGCGACGCACAGGACCCGTATCAATATGGACGAATCCGCTACGAGGATAATATCCTACACCACCTAGGCGCATTTCAAGTGCGGCATTACGGATCCGTGACAGAGAGACACCTTCAAGATTGAAGTCAATTGCCTGACCTTTCATATGATAGCTCTTTGTCGCAACACCGCCATTTTTCTGCAGCGCTTTATTGGTCGCGGGGGAACGGTAGCCAGAGATGATCCGTACCTGCCCTTTGTGACCAAGTCCAGCTTGGATTTCAGTGATCGCATCAAACAAGCGGCGATCCATATGCGCTACTTCGTTGCGCCTGAAATCACGGCAGATATGGTTAATTTTCTGTAATTCTTCTTTGACATACAGCTTACCATTGAAGTATTCACTCTCAAGATCTTCACTGGTATGAATATTGTGCAACGAAATCTGGCGAGCACTCCCTGCTTTATACGGACTTGCTATCGCCCAACTTGGCAATAAACATGCCCCAAGCGCTACTCCACCAGCAGCCAGTAGCTGACGGCGCTTGTAATCAATTTCAGACATAACTCAACAACAACTAACTTCTTGCCTTTTTCAGGCATTGTCACGCAACCCCAAACGGGCTCCCTTAATGAAGAAGCAAGATAACGTTCAGATATTGTTCAGTCAAACCTTGAAATGACAAAAAACCGGCAGCTTTTTAATCAAAAGCTGCCTAATTATTGACACCAAAGCATTTTATTCAGTGTAAAGAGATGTAAATAATTCTTGGTTTTGCGACATAGCGATAAACTTGTCATAGTCGTAAACATCGTTGCGATAGTTTACCAAGCCATCGTTATCGACCCATGCGGTCTGGTAGATCACTTGTATTTTCACTTTATTGGACAGGCCAACTGTCTTGGTTTTCGTACGTGCCTTAAGCTGATTCACCCGTTCCTCCGTCACGCCAGAATGATTAAGTAAAATCATGGCCAAACTTCCAGCTTGCTCTACCCTGACACAGCCCGAACTGAATGCCCTCGTCTCTTTGGCGAACAAGCTCTTGGAAGGTGTGTCATGTAAATAGACGGCGTGATCATTGGGCATGTTGAACTTGAAGCGACCCAGTGCATTTTTATTGCCCGGTTTTTGCCGTAAGCGATATGGGAACTGCTTGGCATTGACGATCCGCCAATCAATGGTGTGAATAGGGATTTGCTCTGAACTCTGCCAACTTCGAATCACCGCAAAACCGTTGCGGTGCAAATATCCCCTATCCCTTCGCGCCTTAGGTAAAATGTCTTTGCGCATTATCGACATGGGGACGTTCCAGTACGGATTGAACACCACGGATGACACATTAGTTGTCATTAGCGGCGTTCGACGGCTTGGCCGACCAACAATCACCTTGCTATCGAGTACATGCCGGTCATTGAGCCACAGGCTTAGCGCGTAGTTCGGGATATTGACCACCAACAACGACGAGGCATCCGAAGGCCATAATCGGGTACGCTGGGCGTTAAGGGCTAAGACACGAATCCGCGACTTGGGCGATATCGCCAACCATTGCCGTGTTTGCGGGCCAATCGCCCCATCGACTTTCAGTCCGTGACGGCTCTGAAAACTCTTCACCGCATTGGCCAAATCAACGTTATAAGTACGAACGCCTGCAGCACGGAGCTGATCGGCTTCGAAGTCACGTAAATCGCCCAGCTTCTCTAAGGTTGAGATAAGCGAATCCGGGTTTTTCAACCGGGTGCCTAACCGGATGATCCCCGGTTGATAAAACCCGGGCCAGCTCTCGTTGGCTAATGGCTCAAGAGCATCGATAGCCAGAAGTAACCGGGTATAGTTTTCATCGTCAGGTTTGAGGCTGTTGACATAAAAGCGCAGTTGCTCGGTATCAATCGCGTTATAAAGTCGGGACAGGGTCGCCTCTGACGGCATGGGTAATTGAGGATCGACCCCTGCACCAAACAACCAGCCCCGGCCGTAGGATGGGATCCCCTCGACATAGCTCATGTAAGCAAACAGCGTATCGGTTGCCAGCAAATCATACTGACGCCAGTCGTTTGCTTGTTTGTAATGCTGGAGAAGTGAATAGCGGCGGTTGAAATCACTACTGATATTCGACAGCACCACCATCCGTAGCTGCTGCTCGAAATCACTGGCAGTAAAGGTATCCTGCCACAGCGGAACAAAGCCAATGCTTTGGTACAGTTCTGCTAGCTCATCAATATAACGGATGGCCGCTATATCATTGGCAACTTCATGCACCCATTGACGGGCTTTCTTCTGCTGCAGGATATCATCTGAGAACTGTTGCTCCAGTTGATCTCTTGCAGATAATGGCTGTACCGGCCAGGTCTCTTCCTCGGCATGGTTCACCTGAGAGAAGACACACATTAGGACAAGCCCCATACGACTGAGCTGTAACATTACCAACTGACTCCTCATTGCCGTTATCATAATTATGGCAAGTTTGATCTATAACGGACTAAATTTAGCCGTCATCACCAGTTGGTAATGTTTCAAATCCTGACAACTGTCAGGATATTTGACATATTTTGCTATTTTTAGGACAACAATCTACCAGTCGTACTTTAGTGACGAATCTGCCCCCCTGTCATTTCAGAGAATATTCCAGTGGTTATCCCACATTACGGGGCTTTGCACCGCTGCAACCTCCTTAGGGGGATAAATCGATAAAACTTTTCCAGCGCCAGAACCAACTAACCATTTACCGTCCTTGACACCGACCCCTGAAGCATCAACCAAGGGACGCAGCTCAATCAGCTCACGGCTGGCCTCATGCCAAATCCCATAACAATTGCCACGGGGAGACGTTGCCAATAAGTAGCCATCCAGGCTGGCAATACTGGCAATATAATGGTTGAACCGTAACCACTGCTCTTCCTCCGCCAACAGCGGTTTGAGCATACCGCCTTCTCCCTTACGATGGAAAGCCACAAGCGGAGCGGCATCTTCAGGATGGCCTCGATATTGTTGTCCGCAGGCAATTTCACCGGTGTCGGTCACAGTCAAATGGCGGATACTCAGCTGCTTATCGGCCAATACAGCCCTATCGACGACGTCCCCGGTTTCTCGATCAAGGTAGACAAGCGCAGGTTGCATGGTGTCTAAATTCAACGGTGTCCGGCCACGGGTGTGAACGCCACCGACGCCAATGGCCAACGTTTGATCATCAGCTAACACCACTTCATGCGGCCCAATACCAAAACCACTGAATTCAGCCACTTTCTCAAGCTGTCCTGATGCTGAACCTCCCAACTCGTAGACCCCGATGACCCCTTGACTGGTTTGACGAGCCCCTTCTGTGGCGTAGAGGTACTTGCCATCAGGGGAAAATACACCATGGCCATAAAAATGGCGGTCGGAAGGAGCTGTATAGATTGGCCAAGCCCGGCCTTGACGATAATCGAATACCTGTAAATAGCTGCCCGGACGGCGACTAAATGCCGCCGCTAAAGATCCGTTAGGTTGCAGAGCCACGCCATGGCCACGATCAGGCAGCGCCATTTGATAGAGCGGTGCGCCATCATCACTAGCAACAACCACACTGTAGCCGCCATCAGGCTGGCGGCTACAACCGACAATTGCTGCCTGCCCGGCACTGGCACTGTTGGCTGATATACCACGAGCGCTGCCCATGGTTGAGTTGGCTGCGCCGCTACCACCATTCCAGCTACATCCACCAAGCAAGGTACTTCCCGCTACAACGGCAGACAAAGGCCGCAGGGCAACGCTGCCCAATGCGCCGAACAAAAGCCGGCGCCGCGTTTGATCAGTCACCATCAGTTGCATTGAACCCCACTACAATGCCCAGCTCAGGAGCGACTTCTTCTTGCAACGTCAACTGGATATATTCCAGTCCATTGAAAATGGTGATCAGCTCACGGTAACCCTCACGGCTTTTGAGCATCGCTGTCATCGACGGCTCTTTCGGCCAAGAAGCCAGTAAATTGGCAAATTGAGAAACGAGGCGATCCGCTGTCTCTGGGTAGCCTTTGCTACGCAGCAATTGATCCAGCCCGTGCCCATCAGCAAGATACAATTGCTGCATCGCGGCAACACTGGCCTTTAGGTTCAGCATCGAGGTGCCAGAACGCCATGACTCAGCCTGATAGGGCTTAGGGGTGCCGGGCTTGCCCATTGGCCGCTGCAGCTTCTTGATGCTGTAATCAAGCTGATTGTTCAGCGCCCCTAGGTACTCGCTCAAGGCTAGCTCGGGCGTCATGATTTGCCATGGATTGTCTTGCCATGCCCCAACCAGCGCGTCGCTGCTTTGTTTGATATGAGCCGTCACCGCCCCGGCCAGCTGGCAACCCTCCATCGACTGCAGTGACTGCGGGTTGTCGTACAAAAACCATTCGGCAGCCCCCAGTCCCTGAACCGCAACACTTTGGCTGGCGAGATCATCGGCAGTCCACGCGTTATCCTGTTTCAACAACTGACCAAGCTTACGTCCGGTGGTGTTTTTCTTGTCAGGCCAAAATTGAATTTGCCAGCTGAACGCCAATGCCGCTTCACTGCCTTTCTCTCGACCTTGGAACGGCATCCAGCTCTGCATGGTATCGCTCCAAGCCTGCTGTACTGATTCCAGTGATGCGGCACTGTCTTGTTTGCACAGTGCGGCCATCGAGGTGTTCAATTCAGCCGCCGCTGACGAAAACTGATTGGCGGCGGCAAGGTGTTGCTGGTGAATGGTTTGGCTCGTTTTATTGGCATCGCCATTACAGCCCACCAACATGGCTGCCGACAAGAGCGCTAAAGCCTTAACACGATGATTCATACTTGCCCACTCCTTATAATGAATGGAGAAAAGCGACCAGCGCCTCTCGGTCTGGCTTGGAGAGCGCGGCGACCTGATCACGGCTTTGCTGGGCTTCCCCACCGTGCCACAGAATCGCTTCCATCACATTGCGGGCGCGACCATCATGGAGCAAGTTAGTGTGCCCATTAACCTCTTGGGTATACCCCAACCCCCACAATGGCGCCGTACGCCACTCTTGGCCATCAGCAAGGTATTCTCCGCGGTTGTCAGCCAACCCTTCCCCCATATCATGGAGCAACAAATCCGTATAAGGGTTGATTAACTGTTCAGACAATGCCGGCGAATCGGTATTCTTCGCCGTTGTTATTTGGGTTACATGGCAGCTTTGGCATCCCACCTCAGCAAACAAGGCTTCACCTTTGATCACCTTGGGATCATTGACATTACGGCGAGCCGGTACGGCTAAATGGCGAGAGTAGAACTCAACAAATGTCAGGACATTACGGCTCACCTCCGGTTTGCCGCCATTAGGAAGTTCATCACACACCGACTGCATCGACGAACAATTTTCGACCGGAAACAGTTCGCTCGTCAGGCCAAGATCGCCATTGAATGCCGCCGCATTCTGCTGCATCAAGCTTGGCTGGCCGGCTTTCCAGCCAAAACGACCCACGGCAAATGCCTGCGCTTCAACATCCCAGACCCGATTCAGCTTACCCGAAACACCTTTTGCCTCGGCCTGTTGTTCTTTGGCAATCTGCTTCAAGGTGTGTTCTGGGATAAGCTCAAGCAAACCCAAGCCAATCATAGGCGGCGCCACCCGTGCTGACATCATCACCTGCGGGTGCATCGGGCCATACTGTAGGTCAGTGATCGTTAATTGCGGCTGGCGCAAAGTAATGACCTCCCCCCCA
This sequence comes from Photobacterium satsumensis, assembly GCF_050336935.1. NCBI lineage: Bacteria > Pseudomonadati > Pseudomonadota > Gammaproteobacteria > Vibrionales > Vibrionaceae > Photobacterium > Photobacterium satsumensis. Next base: position 123,939 of record NZ_JAKJSK010000007.1, on the reverse strand, counting down.
GCCATTGTTACCGGTATTGCCTGGTAGGTAAGTTGGATTTGTCCTTCCGGCTTGGCGCTGGATAACGAAAAATCTTGTAATTGTCCGCCGTAGATCGGGTCGGGGATCACCCCGTTTTTAATAATGGCTTGCTTCTGCGCAGCAGTTTGGGCCGGAATACTCAAACGAACCAACATTGACACCGCGTTGGTATCCCCATCTTGCGGAGGGTGACCACGGCCATCTTTGATATGGCAGTTTTGGCAGCCATTGGTATTGAACAGCGGGCCTAAGCCATCACGGGCATCGGTTGTTGCTGGCGCTTGTACCCAGGGGTTACGGAAAAAGCTGTTACCAACACTGAAGTCCAACCGCTTAGAAAGGGGCAAGTTGGCCGCCGGTAGGGAAAATGCATTGGCACCGTTTTTTCTAACCGTGGTCTCCCCGCCAGATTTCATCGCCAGTATGTCTTCCGCCGACAAAGGGGCATCTTTCGCTTGGGCTGAGACCGTCAAAGAGAATACGGTTGAGAGCAGCACGCCAGCTGCTAATAAATTAAAACGCAACATCATGATTCATCACTCAAAATATAATTATTATGATGACGAAAGGGCTCAACCGAGCCCTTTGTCTATTTCGATATATTTAGTCAAACTTAGAACTGATGATCAGCGGTATCTGGGTTAAGGTTGCTAACCCCGATAATTGACGCTGCTTGCTCAATACTGGCGGTCTGCTTTACCAGTGCCATGATTGATTCATTCACCAACGCGTTACCTGCTTGATTACCCGCGGCGATAAGTTGGTCAAACGCTTGATCTTGTTTCTCTGCAGACTCAACCAAGGTATAAACCTGACGACGAGCACGATCGAACTCAGCCTGAATCGACTCTGCTGCATCTTTGTCTTTATTGGCGACGAGGTCGTGGATACTAGGACCAGAGACCAAAGTACCGTTCACACGCTTGTAGGTACCGGTATAAACGTTGTAGATACCCTGCTCGTTATAGTAGTGAGAGTTATGGGTATTATCCGAGAAACAATCGTGCTCATCTTCGGTAGAGTTTGCTTCCAGGGCGACTTTCATCCGCTCACCGGCGAGTTCGCCAAGCGAGAGTGACCCCATACCAAACAGCATCTTACGCAAGCCATTATCCGCCGAATCAGCCAGCAGCTCGGCACGGTAATTATCTTTAACTTCTGGAGACCATTGCTGAGTCATCCAGCTCAAATCATTTTGTAGCAGCACTGATGCCGCTTTGAGGTATTCTCGGCGGCGTTCACAGTTACCGTTGGTACACGCTTCACCGTAGGCAAAGTCTGAGTACTGGCGCTGGCCGGCTCCGGGTTTGGTGCCGTTGAGATCCTGACCCCATAACAAAAACTCAATCGCATGGTAGCCAGTAGCCACATTGGCTTCCGAGCCACCGATTTCGTTGAGATCAGCCAATAGTTCAGGCGTGATGTTTGCGGTATCAACCTTTTGGTTACCCACCTGAACAAACTTGCTAGCCACAATGTTAGCTTTAGCACCATCGTTACCTAGTTCATACTGGTAATCATCGGCCACATAATCGATCAAGCCTTCGTCAAGCGGCCATGCATTAAGCTGACCTTCCCAGTCATCGACCACTGGGTTACCAAAGCGGAACACCTCAGATTGCTGGTAAGGTACGCGCGCAGCCTTCCAAGCCGTACGTGCTTTATCTAGGCTTTGTTGTGAAGGGGAAGCAATAAACGCATCAATGGCTTTATCCAAGCCTTGTGCTGTCGTTAGCGAATCACTGTAGACACTGTGGGCGAGATCAGCATAGTGGGATACAACCTGCTGCTTGGAAACAGTTGTGGCGCTAGCTATCGCTGGCGCCACCAAAAATGTAGCCATAATCAAGTTACGAGGGAATTGAGTCTTCATTGTTTTTATTCATCCATGTGAAAGCTGTTTTATAACCACGAACGATAATGTAAGTGATAACTATTCTTGTTCCAATAATGATAACTAAGTTTGTAATAAAATGTAAATAATTTTTATTAAGCAATGTATTGCTTCGATATCCAATAACAAATCAGATCGAGACAACATTATGAAAAGTAAGGCTTCCAACTTTCGCCCGTTTGATGTAATTTCGCCGAGCACTAATTAGGAGAGTAAAATGGACAAGCACGAAGAGGTCTTGATTGCCCTGCGACAAATCATCCGAGCGATCGATCTGCATTCCCGCAAATTAAACAAGCTGGCTGGTTTGACGGGCCCACAGCTGGTGTTAATGCGCGCGATACGCGACTCCGGCGAAGTGACTATCCGCCAACTTTCCAATAACACCAATATGAGCCAAGCAACGGCAACCACTATCTTGGACCGATTGGAAAAGCGTAACTTGGTGATCCGTGAGCGCAGTAAACTGGACAAGCGTAAAGTCCACGCCTACCTCACTGAGGACGGAAAAGAATTGTTGGCAAAAGCACCGCTACCACTGCAAGAAGATTTCGTTGCCCGTTATCAGCGTCTGGAGGAATGGGAGCAATCATTACTGCTATCTTCTGTACAGCGCATTTCATCAATGATGAATGCCGAGCACCTTGATGTTGCAGCCATGCTGGAAGTCGGTAGCATCACCAAGCAAGAAACAGATCGCTAAGCCTATTCGGCAGCACGGCATAAGGTTTTCAATTGTTACTTGAAGGTATAGAAACGCTGCTGGTATTGGCCCAAGAAGGTACCATGAGTAAGGCTGGAAGCCGTTTGTACCTGAGCCAAAGCGCCGTAAGCAAACGTATCGCCAAACTGGAAAAGCGGATCGGTAAAAAGCTTATTGAGCCTGATGGGCGACGCATCAAGCTGACAGCCGATGCCCTTCAGTTAATCTCTGCCGTCGAGCCTGGCTTCAAAGCATTGAAAGGACAGATTTTTGATCAACTCGATGTTGATGATCACACACTCATTCACATCGCTTGCTCGGAAACCCTTGTTGCGGGCTATTTGGCTCCCTTTATGGGTAAGTATATCCAGCGAGACCCTTACCTTTACATAAGCACCCACCATACCCCGATCATTGTCGAGAAAGTACAATCTGGGGATGCCGCTGTGGGCTTCTGCGCCGGTCACCTACCGCCGCAACACGGATTGGCTGTCACCCATCTGTTCGACGAACCATTTGCTGTTGTCAGCCAACAGCCGCTTGAGCAACAGCCTAACCAGTTATTGGTTAATGACTTAAAAAATCCGGCCAATGCCAACCAAGTGAGTACGTTACAAAAAGCGGGGATTGCCCCTTTGATGGAAATGGATTCCTATACCGCCGCCGCCCAACTTGCATTAAGCGGGGTCGCAGCCGCATTGGTACCGATTTCAATTGTAAGAACCCTTAAAATAGCCCCTCACCACTGCCACCACTTCCCTTTCCTTGATGAACTCACACGTCCAGCCCAGCTTTGCTATCGCCAAACGAGCTTCCAATCAACTCGGATCCGCCGACTTATTGAAACCATTGCGGATTCTGTTCAACTAGCAGTTTAGCCGCCATACACATCGAGGTGATCACCACCATAGGTCTAATTAACTTGCGTCCCTTGGATATGACAACTTTCGCGCCCATTCTCGCCCCGATAAACCCACCAACTGCCATTATGATCCCGATTTCCCACACGGGCAGACCGGCAAAAATAAAAAACAGTAAGGCCGCAAAGTTCGAGGTAAAGTTAAGAATTTTAGTTCTTGCTGTCGCTTCCACCAGGCCAAACTGAGCAATAGCAACAAAGCAGATGGTGTACAGTGCCCCCGCCCCAGGGCCAAAGAAGCCGTCATAGAAACCGATACTGGTACCGACCGTCAGAGCAAAAACATTCTCCGACAATTTCGGCTTACCGCCTCCCTGGCCTATCTGTGGCGCGAACAAGAAATACAGAGAGATACACACCAGTAAGATAGGGATCAATTGAGTCAATAGTCCGGCATCAATGCGTTGGACCAGCTCAGCACCGATGGCTGCACCGACGAAGGTAAACACGATCGCATTGCGCATATCGCGCAAACTGACCAACCCATTACGAACGAAGTACAGCGACGCTGAAAAACTGCCAAATGACCCCTGTAGCTTATTCGTTGCCAATGCCTGTGTTGGCGGCACCCCCGCAGCAAGCAAAGCAGGTACCGTTAGCAGCCCGCCACCACCTGCGATGGCATCGATAAACCCCGCTAACCCTGCCACAAGAAACAGCAGCCCCAGCACTTCAATTGACCATTCCATTTAGTATCTTCTTTTCGTTAAGCTCTTGAGTTCAGGTCGAGAAAAGTACCATTCCCCCCAACCTTGGAATAGCGAAACGTCGGATAACAACCTATTCCAGTTTGGAATTGGTCAACCTTAGCTCACAAATTGCTAATACATATTACTGACTCCAAGCAATGAAGCTGATGGTTTTATCAGCAAATATCGGCGACATTATGCGCAACAATTTGAATATTGTCATTCGTCTGTGAACTCAGTCTCAGTTTCAATCTAACCGCTATGCCGATTCGTTATTGAAAAGCGATATTTAGCATTTAACAGCATTTATCCGTTTTAGCACTATACCCGCAGTTTTTTTATGGTTTAACAATTCCAAACGGATAGGAAACAATATGTTAGTAGCATTAGAGCTGATAGTGGTATTAGGCTGCATATACTGGGGATTAAAGATGGGCGGGCTCGGCGTCGGGCTCGCTGGGGGACTGGGGCTGGCAATTCTAACCCTCGGCTTTGGCCTTGAACCCAGTGCTCCCGCCGTCAATGTTATCCTGATCATCATGGCGGTCGTGACCGCCGCTTCAACCATGCAGGCAGCAGGCGGTATGGACTGGCTAGTGCATCACGCCGGCAACCTAATGCGCCGTAACCCTAAATACATCTGTTTTCTGGCGCCGATGATCACCTGGCTAATGACCATAATGGCCGGCACCGGGTACACCGTGTTTTCGACCTTGCCGGTCATTTCAGAGGTAGCAAAAGAGATTGGCGTGCGCCCTTCCCGCCCACTGGCCGGCGCAGTAGTCGCCTCGCAAGTTGCCATTTCTGGCTCTCCTATCTCTGCGGCAATGGCTGCAATGATTTCCATCATGGAACCGATGGGCGTAAGCTTCCTTGAAATCATGGCCGTTTGCTTACCTGCCTCATTTATTGCCGCAATGGTCGGCGCTTTCATTGCGTCCCGCCAAGGCTGTGAGCTTAAGGATGATCCCGTCTACCTTACCCGCATCCAGCAAGCCCATGAGCATAAACAACAGCAGAGCATTACCTTAGCGCCGAAAGCAAAATATTCCGTCATGCTGTTTCTGCTCGCGACCATTGCGATTGTTGTCTACGCCGCTTTCCCTACACTACGCCCGCATTTCGCTGACGGCAGCATGATGTCGACCCGCGATATCATCATCGTTTCGATGTTCGCCGTTGCCTGTTTGATGGTGCCTTTGTGCAATGTTGATCCGGAGAAAATCATCCGTACCACGACCTTCCGCTCCGGTATGAGCTCTGTGGCGGTTATTCTCGGTATCGTCACCATGGGCTCGACGATGGTGAATGCCTACTTACCTGAAATCAAAGACTTTGCTGGTTCCTTGCTGCAATCCTACCCAATGCTGTTGTCATTGGTACTATTTGGAACCTGTACCTTGCTACTATCGCAAGGTGCGACAACCCCATTGATCATTCCTTTGGCGTTGAGCTTACAGGTCCCTCATTGGGCTATCCTAGCTTCGTTCGTCGCGGTAACTGGGGTGTTTGTCCTACCGACCTACCCAACCTCGTTGGCTGCTATTGAATTCGATTCGACGGGCTCTACCCGGATGGGCAAAAATATTTTTGACCACCCATTTCTGATGCCAGGTTTAGTTGGGGTCGCCGTCTCGACGGTTTGTGGCTTCCTGCTAGCCCCGATGATTGTGTAGGGTTTAGATTGTGTAGTTTTTTGGGAAACAACGTAGGAAATAGCTGATGTATAGCGAAGCACCGGATGGGGCTTCGCTATTTGTTTATCTCTGCTTTTCAGCATGAAGACGCAATGCTTGCCAGACTTGCTCGCCTGCAGGGTGCAAGCGAGCTTGATAACGGTAAGCGTAATAAGCAATAGGCAGTCGGAGTGAGTCATCGCCAACAATAGCGACTTTCCCACTTTCAAGCTCGTGCTTAATAGCGTAATCCGGTAACCAAGCGACACCTAATCCTTGCAGTGCCAATGACTTCAATAAGTCTGTCATTGATGACAGGAATACGGGTTGCAAGTTAACCTGACCCCGTATCGCCTCAACTTGACGCCCCATGTAAGAGCTCGGGCTGTACGCCAACCAAGGCACTTCCGTATTACTGGTAATTCGGTAGAGCGGTTTGCCTGCACTGTCGCAGGCACATACCGGTAAAAGTTCAGCTTGGCCGATTGGCAAAGACTGGTATGGCGGCAAGCGCAGCAGTTCATCATCGAACGCAAGCAGCAGGTCACAGCCCCCCTCTTGCAGCTCCTCTATCGCATCATCTACATCGATCGCTTCGACACTCAAAACCGGCTTATGCTTGCCTGCAAGCAATTCCGATTGAATGGATGGTACCAGGCTGGTTGCCAACGAGTGGGCTGCCGCAACACGGACATTGTTCCCCCCCAGTTTTGACAAATCTGACAGTTGACCAACCCCATCCATCATCTGGTTGATCAATGTCCTGGCTGTAATTCGGAACAGCCGGCCACTGGGTGTAAGCGCTACCGGCGTTTTGCTACGATCGACCAACTCTGCACCGACCGTCTGCTCTAGCGCTTTTATCCGGCGACTAAATGCAGGCTGGGTGACATTACGCTTTTCCGCTGCCAGAGAGAAGTTTCTCACCTCTGCCAACGCCAAAAAATCTTCCAACCACTTACTTTCTATATTCATAACGGCACAACACGCCTATCCCTAACCAGAAGCAACGGCAGTATAGCGAAACACTTTGCACATACAGAATTATTTCAAGCTATTGGGATCACAGTTTTGGCACATAGCCATACTGATTTTGCATGACGGGCTCAGCAACGGCATTTCTCACAGCGATAGCGCTCCCCTATAGTGAAGTCAGTGGAAAATACTGTAGGAACAATAAGATGAGCAGGAAATTAGGTATATTGGGCGGAATGGGACCACTCGCTACTGTCGAGTTCATGCAAAAAATTATCGCACAGACGCCCGCCAGCAGTGATCAACAACATATTCCTATGCTGGTTAGTAATAACCCTCAGATCCCCGATCGTACCGCCTTCCTGATCAGCAACGGCGACGATCCCTACCCGGCTCTAAAACAAGGTATGGAGCAACTCGAACAAGCAGGGGCCGAATGTATCGTTATGCCTTGTAATACCGCGCACTACTGGTATCCCCGCCTGAGCAACACCTGCCGGGTACACATGATTAGTATTCTCGATAGTGTTGTTAGCGAAGCCCAACAGCGAGGCTATCGTAAAGTAGGCATCCTGGCTACCACAGCAACCATGACGACGAGGATGTACCAAACCAAACTGGCACAAAAACAAATTTCGGCCATTGCCCCTGAACAGGCCCAGCAACAAGCGGTAATGGAAGGAATCTATGCAGTAAAAGCAGGCGATGTCGAGCAGGGGCACCGTTTAATGAAGCCGGTATTTGATGCCCTACTCGAACAAGGCGCTGATGCCGTAATTTTGGGGTGCACTGAAATCCCGGTAGCCCTTGCAGAAACGGTCTACCACCAGCCAGAACAGTGCCTAGACTCTCTCAATATTTTGGCAAAAGCCTGTATTGATTGGGCAACAGCAGACTCTGCCGAACTTGTTGCCTAATAAAAACAGTCATATGCAGAATAAAACTAGACGAAAGAAACGATAGTATCTATCCATTGGGGGTGCTGTTCAGCAAGAAGCTTGACGGCCATAACCATCGATACCATCACCACTAAGGGACGGATCAACTTCCGTCCTTTGGTAACCACCACTTTCGCCCCCAGCCGTGCGCCAATAAAGCCGCCCAGAGCCATCACCAAGCCGATTTCCCAAATAGGCAAGCCGGCAAAAATGAAAAACAGCAATGCTGCAATATTCGACGTAAAGTTAAGTACCTTGGTTTTTGCCGTCGCTTCAACAATCCCCAACTGGGCGATCACAACAAAACAGACAGCAAACAGTGAGCCGGTTCCCGGGCCAAAAAAGCCATCGTAAAAGCCGATGCCAGTACCCACCGTCAAGGCAAAGCCCGCTTGGCTTAGCTTGGGATTGCCGCCCCCGTCACCGGCATCTGGGGCAAACAAGAAGTAAAGTGCAATCGCGACCAAAAGCCCCGGGATCACCTTGGTTAACGTACCGGCATCCATATACTGCACCAGCAAGGCCCCTGCCGCAGAGCCAACAAACGTACACGCTATGGCCAGACGCATATCATTGAGCTTGACCAACCCGTTACGGACAAAATACAAAGTGGCAGAAAAACTGCCGAATGAACTTTGTAGTTTATTGGTCGCCAATGCCTGAGCCGGAGGGATCCCTGCGGCTAATAATGCCGGCACGGTAAGCATGCCTCCACCGCCAGCGATGGCATCAATAAAGCCCGCGAGGCTAGCAACCACAAACAAGGCCCCAATAATTTCCCAAGAAAATTCCATACTATTTCCAACACTCAAGATAAAACACAGCAATAGGCAACCGACTTCTCAAAACGTGACCGCTCAAGAGGCTCGATAGAATACGGATTTTCATTCAGTAATTAAATTTCTTTTTACAGTCAGTCACGCCCTATTTGTTGTTAATTTACCAACATTATCGCGAGGTAAGAATGGTGGGCTTTCATGCGATGCAAAGCAAGGTACCAATAACACAGAAAAATTAACCCTAAGATTAGTGCAGGGATCTACAATCATTATTTCCAAAACTTGATAAATAGAATGTCACCCCCCTTCGCCTTATAACTCATAACCTATTATTTTAATTACCCATAGTGGTTAACCATCAAAACTAACACTCCCCAGCACAGGTGTTAATTATGTTGTTTTTCGCTTTAATGCCGACAAAAAAACGTAGCGTAAAATCGGCTATTCCCTACAATATTCTTCCTATAACAACATTTCGTTACACCCTGTAAACAAAATTACAAAGAGTGACGCGTTGGTTCGCTAACGACTTCACCTCATGCACTGGAGCCAGTATGAAGGTCAATCTTTTCGCCACCTGCCTGTGCGACACCATCAAGGCAGAAGTCGCCAAAAAAAGTGTTTTACTGCTGGAACAACTCGGCTGTGAAATTGTATTTCCCGAACAGCAAGGCTGTTGTGGCCAACCTTCACTCAATAGTGGCTACATCAATGCCAGTAAAAAGGGGATAAAGAGCCTGATCATGGCTTTCGAAGCCAATGATTTCCCTATTGTTTCCCCAGCAGGTTCCTGTGTTGCCTCCATCAAACGCTACCCGGAATACTTGGCTGATGAACCGGAGTGGGCCCTACGCGCTCAGAATGTTGCCGATCGTTTCTTTGAACTTACCCAGTTTGTCGTCAATCAGTTGGATGTCACCCAAGTCGGTGCCAAGCTTAGTGGCCGCGCCGTTTACCACCCTTCATGCAGCCTGATCAGAAAGCTGAATGTGCGTGAAGAGCCCATCAAACTGCTAGAGCAAGTTGAGGGCTTGACCCTGCTCCCTATCAACCACCAAGAAACCTGCTGCGGATTCGGCGGGACATTTTCCATCAAGATGTCAGAGATCTCCGCTGAGATGGTCAAAGAAAAAGTCAGCCATATTTCAGCTGCCGAGCCCGATTACCTTATCGGCGCAGATATCAGCTGCCTGATGAATATCGGCGGCCGTATTAGCCGTGAGGGTAAGCCCATCAAGGTATTGCACATTGTTGATGTGTTGATGAGTCGCTGAGGGAGAAAACACCATGTCGATGAAAACCAGTACTAACCACTTCAAGCAACGCATCGAAGTCCAAATGCAAGATACCTTCATGCGTGAATCGGTCGCCAATGCCCAAACCCGGATGTTCACTAACCGCCAGATCGCAGCAGAGAAGCTCGGTCAATGGGAGCAATGGCGTGAAATGGGCATGGATATTCGCAACCATGTACTTGAGCACCTTGATTACTACCTCCACCAACTGAGCGAAAGCGTCAGTCGTAACGGCGGCAAGGTTTTCTTTGCCCAGACGGCCGAAGAAGCCACGGACTATATAGAAACGATCATCAAGGACAAGAAAGCCAAGAAAGTCGTCAAGTCCAAATCCATGGTCACCGAGGAAATCAGCCTCAATGCAATGATAGAGCGCAACGGCTGTGAGGTGGTTGAAACGGACCTCGGGGAATATATCCTACAGGTCGATGATTACGATGCCCCCTCGCATATCGTGGTCCCGGCGCTGCACAAAAACCGCTATCAGATCCGCGATATCTTCCGCGATAAAATTGGTTACCAAGGCAGCGAGGAGCCAGAGGCACTCACCCGCTACGTCAGGGAGTATATCCGCCACGATTTCCTGGAAGCTGACATCGGTATTACCGGCTGTAATTTCGCCGTTGCCGAATCGGGTACCGTGACACTGGTGACCAACGAAGGAAATGCCCGCCTCGCCACCAGCCTGCCCAAAACCCATATTGCGGTCATGGGGATGGAGCGTATTGTGCCGACCTTTGAGGAACTGGATATCGTTATTAGCCTGCTATGCCGCAGTGCGGTTGGCCTCCCTCTCACCGGGTATGTGACAGCGTTAACCGGTCCGCGTGAAGACGATCACCTCGACGGCCCGGAAGAGTTCCATTTAGTCATCGTCGATAATGGTCGCTCTGATATCTTGGGCTCGGAGTTCAAAGACATACTGCGTTGTATTCGCTGTGCTGCCTGTGTGAATACCTGTCCGGCCTACCGCCATATAGGTGGACAATCATACGGCTCGATCTACTCAGGGCCGATAGGTGCCGTGCTGTCGCCATTACTTGGCGGGTATGAGGACTTTAAGGAGTTGCCGTATGCCTGCAGCCTTTGCCGGGCGTGCCATGATGTGTGTCCAGTCAAGATCCCATTATCCGATCTGCTGCTGAAACACCGTCAGAAAATGGCCGAACAAGGCATGACACCGCTGTCAGAGCGCATGAGCGTAGCAGCATTTAACATCATCAATGCCCGGCCGCTGTTGTGGGATAAAACAGTCAAGGTCGGGGCAACGATGGCCAGCGGCCTAATTCGTAACGGCAAACTACCACTGCAGGTCGGCGCTATCGGTGAGTGGACGGAAGCAAGGGATCTCCCTCAGCCCGACGGCCAGTCATTCCGCAGCTGGTTTAAAAACAGACAATCGACCCCGGAGTCTTGATCATGAGCGATATCATCAACCGCGAGCGTTTTCTCGATAACATCGCTGCCAAGCTGGGACGTCCACGGCAAACAGCACCTGTTGAACGCCCACCACTGCGTTATGCATGCCATCATGAAGTCATGGCTGGAAAAAACAGCGATGAACTAAAGCGCATCCTGATTGACTACACCCGCAAGGCACTGGGGGCCCAAGCTCTGGTCACCACCAAAACCGGCCTAACCGAATCTTTGCGCAGGGTGTGTGCCGATTACTGCAATGATGAAACCGCAGTAAGCCAGTCAACAGTACCAAACGAAACCTTGGTGTCCGCCGATCCGCGATTGCTGGAATTATTTGATCCCGAGCAGTTGGATACTGATAGTCATACCGTCCATGTATGGAATACCCAACTGGGCTATGGACCGAATATCGAGATCGCCGAGCGAGCCAAAGTGGGGATAGTGTATGCCGAGCAGGCGCTGGCTGAATCCGGCACCATGGTACTGTATAGCCAACCCGCGCAAGGTAGGGCTATCAGCCTGCTCCCTGAAGCCTCGGTGTTCGTGGTGCCCAAAAGTGCACTGGTGGCACGCTTGACCCAAGCGACCGCTGAACTGCACAAGAAAGCCCAGCAAGGGGAAAGGCTACCCTCGTGCGTAAACTTTATCTCCGGACCGAGCTCTACCGCCGATATTGAGCTTATCAAGGTTGTCGGGGTCCACGGCCCGATCCATGCCACCTATGTCATCATTGATGATTTGTAGCCGTTAAGTGCTAGGTGCGATTACGGCACATTTCAGCAGGGAATGACAACTGAACCATGACATGACGAATGAACAGTTCGTCATAACCCTGCTCGTCGAGGGCTTTTTGCATACAATGCAGCCACATTTCTTTCTCGGCAACACCAATCGCTAAATGGCGGTGCGCACCGGGCAGGTTCATCATCCCGAACTTCTCTTCGTATCGCGCTGGACCGCCGAGCCAACCAACCAGGAAAGTCGTCAGCTTGTCGATAGATTCAGTCAAATCATCATCGTGCATCTGACGCACTTTCTTGGCCTGCGGCAAGGTATCCATATGGCGATAGAATGACTCAACCAAAGCCCTTATTCCCTCTTCTCCCCCTGCCGCATTGAAGGCATTTTCCCCTACCGTATAATCTGGCGCCGTTTTTTCTCGAACGGTGTAATCATTGGGTCTATATGGCTTCATGTTTATCTACAACTGTTTGATGTATCAATAATGGAATTATACGGAATAATTGCAGGCGAGTGCTGTGTTACATCTCAGAAAAAAGCCACCTTATTGGTGGCCTTCTTTTTTACACAGTGAAAATCCTATCAAGACTCATAGATCGGCCCACCGAATGCGGTAACCGGTGGTACTTCCCCTTTGAATTTCTCGATATCCGCCACCACGGTATTGGCACTGGTTGCCTGAGCCAGTTCGGACGTGCCTACGTCCATGGTCAAGGTATTCGGATCGCCATAGGTATCGATGGCCCCCAGTTTCTCACTAAGCGGCCCATACCACGCCCCTTCATGGATACGGATCACACCCGGTGGATAATCGTCGGATACCACCGCACCGGCCAATAACTGGCCGCGGTCGTTAAACACCCTGACCAGATCCCCATCGTTGATCCCACGGGCTTTGGCATCTTCCGGACTGATATAGACAGGCTCGCGATCCTGTACCGCATAGGTGGCGCGGTATTCGTCCGACTCACACATCTGCGAGTGCAATCGCTTATCCGGGTGGCAGGACTGCAACCAAAGCGGGTATTTATCAGAGCCCGGCCCACCGTGTGAGCGCTCGGCTTTTTCAAACCACATCGGGTGCCCTTGGCAGTGCTCGTAGTTATAGCTGGCAATCTTACGGCTGTAGATTTCAATAAACCCTGAAGGTGTCCCCAACGGATTGATTTCCGGGTCTTCACGGAAGTCAGCATGGCGGACAAAGTTTTTGCCTTCACCAAAGTCGACCCACCCCGCTTGCCCCACTTCCCAGAACTCGTCGAATTCCGGCATTTCAAAGTTGGCCTTATTGGCTTCACGGCAATCATCATAGAGTGAACGTACCCACTCCATCTCATCCATACCGCGGGTATATTCTTTATTACGGCCAAAACGGCGGCAGAAATCGGTAAAGATATCAAAGTCGGTACGCGACTGGTAAAGCGGATCAACCAGCTTATGCATCGCCAGCACCCCGGTTCCGGAGTAGGCCCCATACAGGTCGATATCATTACGCTCAAATTGGGTACACGCGGGGAGTACAATGTCCGAGAAGCGGCACGTCGCCGTCCAGGCGAAATCAATCGTTACTACGGTTTGCAACTTCTGGAAGGCGGTTTTCATTCGGTTTCGATCTTGATGGTGGTGCCAAGGGTTACAGCCACTGACCACCAGCATCTTGGTATCGGGCAAGACGACCTTCGCGCCGTTATAATTAATCTCTTTACCTGGTTCAATAATCGCATCGACCCAACGGGCGACAGGAATCGTTCGGCTATAGCCCTTGAAGTCACTGTTATCCCACTTCGGTTTCTTGCCTTCATCAACATTACGCGGAAAGCCACCCGGGCCAGCCGCCCCCGTCGGTGGGATACCCACCCCACTGTAATGGTGAGAATAGGATATTCCGCCCCCCGGCAAACCTATTTGCCCTAGCATAGTGGCAATTACCGCCCCCATCCAATAGGGCTGCTCACCGTGTTGCTGACGCTGCACCGCCCAGCCAAAGATCAACTGGGTACGGTCTTTGGCCAGCAAGCGGGCAAACTCACGGATATCATCGGCTTTGACACCACAGATAGGCTCCGCCCATTCAGGGGTTTTCTCTACCTTGTCTTTGGACTCTCCGAGCACATAAGGAATAAATTCATCGAAGCCCAAGGCATAGGTGTCGATGAATGCTTTATCGTACAATTCTTCTTTATACAGGGTATGGGCGATAGCCAGCATGAATGGCACATCGGTTTGGGGGTTCACATAAAGCTGATCACAGCCAAAGTAGTTTTGGCTTTTCGATTTCACCGGATCCACCGAGATCACTTTGATCTCCCCTTTGGCGATCTTGTCTTTGAGTTGCTCGTAGTACATGTAGGAGTCGTGAGTCTCGCACTGCCAGCCTACTTGGGTGTTCTTGATTGGATCATTCGCCCACAACACGACCGTCTTGCTGTTAGCCAGAATATCCGGCCAAGAAGTCCCCTGAGCGTAGACCTCGGTTGAGCCCAGCACGTAAGGCATGATCGTCTGGCCGGCACCGGTCGAGTAATCCCCGACCTTGGTCATGAAATTGCCATGCATACCCACGGCACGCTGCATATGGTTACCACAGCTGTGGAACTGGCCGGTCTGGCGCCAACCGGTCATGCCGGCATGCAGTGCCCAAGGCCCATAGTCCTTCTGGATCCGTTCTAACTCGTTATAGAAGATGTCTAACGCCTCATCCCAGGTAACCCGGACAAATCGGTTATTACCCCGGGTATCGCCGCTGTACTTGTGCTTCTTCAGCCAGTCGAGTCGGATCATGGGATAACGGACTCGGGAAGGGTTATAGATAATCCCTTTGACCCCGTTAATCATATCGGTCGGGTACTTGTCCCGCTCTAACGGTTTGATCTCGGTGACCTTACCGTTATAGATCTTGGCGCGGAATGCCCCCCAGTGGGAGCCTGTGGTTTTCCAAACCCCGTCCGCCGAATACGGTGACGATACCTCTTCGGCTGCCCGGGCAACAGAGGTGAGTAAACTTGGACCGATAACACCAACAGCACTCGTTGTTACCAGCCCTGATAAAAATTGACGTCGACTCAGAGACATGTTTTTACCTCGCTTCGCTTCTTTTAATGGCCAGCATCAGAAAAATCTGATGAGTGTTTCTGTAAGTATTTCAGTACCAAGGCTTCACTATCACGGTCAAGATTGACGAACGCCAACATACCGTTAAACATGCCCGGCCATGTATTTGCATCGAAGTGATTTTCCGCTGGCTGAGTATGGCAAGTACTACAATTGTTGTTATAGGCCGGTCTCGCCTCAGACCATATTGGTTCCACATCATCAAGCAATGATTCTTTTGGCATCCACAGTTTCACGGTGACCCGCTGCCAGCCCAAACCCGTTAGGTCATCTTCTTTCTCTTCAAATTTCTCAACCAAGGTATCGCTCAACGCCGCATCTTTACTCAATGCCGCCGTCGGGATGTTAAGACCGAAGTCCTCGTTGATCACCCGGCCAAAGCCCTTGGTTTTGCGCCAACCGGCGATTTCCACCTGAACCGCATCGCTTTTGACTTGCACTACCTTAACTTCAGAAGCGGGGTTAAGCTCACCGCCATCTATTGTCAGCGCTTCATCCTCATACATAGGGAGATAGCGGACACTGAAGTAATTCTCGCCTTCTTTGAAAGAGGTATTTCCGGCTCTCTGAACCAACTGCTGAACCATACCGCCAGAGAGGTTCATATTACCAGGCAGTTCGTGAGCGATCCCTTTGTGGCAATCGATACAGCTTTGATCACGCTCAGCGGCTTGCTTCATCTGGGTACGAGCAAGATCCGACATCTCATCCCACTTCATGCTGTCGTAGTTGTGACAATTTTTACATTCCAGCGACCCGTTGGATGCAAAGCGTTCCCACTCATGATTGGCAAGTTCTAGGCGCTTTTCCAAGAATTTTTCACGGGTATTGATCGTGCCAAAAATAGCCCCGTATACCTCTTTGCTGGCTTGCATTTTACGGGCGATTTTATCCGTCCAGTTATGGGGAACATGGCAATCTGGGCAGGTTGCCCTTACGCCGGAGTGATTTGACCAATGAACCGTTTGCTGCAATTCCTCGTAGACATTGTCACGCATTTCATGACAGCCAATACAGAATTTCTCTGTGTTCGTTATTTCAAGGGCGGTGTTAAAGCCCCCCCAGAAAATGACCCCGGCGATAAACCCACCAAGGGTCAATACACCCAAACTTATATGTACTGCTGGACGCCAAAATGTCGCCCACAGTTTTTTCAAAGCACTCATCATAGTGTTTACCTATCTCATCCTTTGCTCGTTGCCCTGGCGTTCATCTATCGGCAATTGATATCACCCGTGGCCAGGAGGCCCAAGCAAAAACACCTGCATCGCCCAAACGATGAAGCCGTAACCACCGACGATGGCAACAGCTAATATGGGGAACAAAAAAATGGTGATAAACAAAAAAGAGCGCCATTCATATTTGGCTTTCTCTTTGTCACTGACGGATTCAGGGTTGCTCATTGCTTTTTTCCTTCTACCATTCTTCTTATCTGTCTCTTAAGTAAAGCGCTTGCCTAATACCAACCTGGACAATTGATTGATCAATTACTTATGTAGGTTGGCATCACTCTTAAGAGCTAATTTCAGTAAGTATAGTTAAGGATAGAAACTGGACTTAAAATTGCTAAGGAATTATGAAGCTAAAAATCTGTTTGGTGACGGGGGCTAGATAATGGCACAAAAAAAAGGTGCCACTGGGCACCTTTTTCCTTTTTGTTCTATATTTATCAGCTTATTACAATGAAGCGCTGTAGATTGTCTGGTTCTGCTGGTAGAGCTTCAAACGCTGTTCAAAGTTCGCATAGCGCTGGCCATTTGGCTCTTGCAGTTTACCGATTGCCGTTTGCTGGGCTTCAATCGCGCGGCGGAATTCACCGCAGGCGGCATAGGCGGCAGCAAGGTTATCGTAGTCACCCGCATCACCAGTACCATTACGGCTCAATACCTGCTTGGCCAATTTCAACGCACGGTCACCGTCACGCATACGCTCATCCGAACATGTTGCATACAACCAAACTAGGTTACGCTTTGATTCCAACGAACCGCCATTTGCTGCTTCGTTAAACCACTTAATCGCATTTGCACAATCGGTTGAACCTGTTGCGCCAGAAGCATAGTACATACCTAGCTCAACCATCGCAGGTACATCCCCTTCATTGGCAGCTTCCGAGTACCAATGCAAAGCCTGCTGGTTATCACGAGGCAATACCTCACCTTTCTTGAACAAATCGCCAATCAGGGTTTTTACTTCTGGCATATCTACCGCTGCTTTTTCTAACCAGTACATGCCTTTTAGCGGATCGGCTTTTAGTCCGTTGCTTCCTTCAAGATACGCGCGCCCTAAAAAAAGCTGCATATTTTTGTCACCCTGCTCGGCTTCAAGCTCTACATAGTTCAGGGTTGATAGCAGGTGGTTCTCAGGTGAAGTGGTAATAGAAGCATGGGCTGTTGTTGCACCGAAAGCAACAAGGCCGAAAATGGCGCCGAATACAACTTTTTTCAGGGTCATGGTAGCTGGCATATCTCGGTCTCTTTCAAAGCGTTTGCGGTTTATGGGTAGGAAATTTAAAGAAGTAGCGGTCAAAAAACAACCATTAAAAGGAGACAGCAGAGACCAGAAGTGGTGACATATGAGGTTAATATTACTTATGTCAGCAACTTATCGCTGACAAAAAAATATAGCTATAAGTCAAAAATGAGATATAGATCCGATTTATATAGACTATAAGATACGGGTATTTGCTGAATAACAGCTTGATAGCAGAATAATCTGTTGGCGGCGCTGGTTTGCCACCACGTAAATAAAGACAGCCAGACATTATGTCTGGCTGTCTTTATTTGTACTTACTCTATGAGTACTTACACCACCTATAGATTACGGTAATGTTCATCACCGGCACTGATGTATTGCCCTTCGTGATATGCTCTATCGCCATCAAGGTCGATATCCAAATCGATTTCATTTGGTAGATCCAATAGTGCATCACACACTAGAACCACATCATATTCACCTTCCGGTACGTACTGCATTTCATAGGTGTTATCGTCAGTCACCTTAGCGGTTTTTACCGGTGGGTAATCAGATCCCAGATCACCGTATTCAGCTGTATCTGCTTCATAGAGATAAACATACGCATCCTTCACCGAGGTCGCACATGACGATACATCGATATCACCAAACAATGTTCCTGCCGTGATATTGTCTACGACCTTGAAGCCTTCACTTTTCAGATAATAAGCTTGCTCAATGAGCTGAATCATACTCTTGAGGTCAAACGTCATGGTAAAGGTAGTTGGCACATCGATGTTGATATCCAAACCATCAAAGGTCAGATCATCAACGATATCCATCTTCATTTTGTCGACTGGATTACCGACATAGGAATAAGGTGTATCGAGGAAATCACCGTAGCTACCTTGCAGGATTGAAAGCGCCATACCGGTGTATTCACCCACAGGTAACAGCTGCTCGGAAATCAAATTAACCAGATCAACACCCGTTACATCGTACAAGTCGATGACGATAAACTTCGGATACCCATCGTTATCAACCGGAATATCAGAATCTGCTGGGATACATTGCGTCGAGTTAACCCCGTAAGGGTCTGTCATACTCTTGGTGGTCCATTCGATAATGGTGCCTGCTAAGTCCATTACCTGTACAGCGTCGATCGCCACACATGCTTGAAGATCATCTGCCCCCTTAGGTACCTCGTTAGGTGGCATGGAAACATCCACCGATACTGGTACTGAACCGTCATCCTGATTGGCTGCAGTGTCATTGTTTGCCAATGACGAAGCGGCTCCATCGGAATCACTACACCCGGCCACAATGAGCGTGGCGAGCACTGGTAATATTATTTTTTTCATGTCATCACCCCTACGACAAAATAAAATCTGGCCTGTACCAAACCAATATGCTGGCCGCTTAGTGTTTGGTTATGTATTTGTGTGCCATGCCTGTTCAGGCTGACAAGTGGCCGAATCTGACAGTTAAAATTTTAGGCGGATATGAAAGGGCAAAAAATTTATCGTTAGGGTAATTAATTAATGAGAAAAAGTTCTTATCTTCAAGACGAAAAAAGCCGGTCGTTAGACCGGCTTTACTAAATCGAAAACAGCTTGTACTTGGTTACACCGGATCTAACTCCAGCATGGTCTGGATATTGGCTGGAGATTTCGACTCCTGACCAAAACCACGCAGCCCCACCACATGCACATGTTCGCGATCCTTGAAGATCTTACGCACCAGCTTATAAGTGGTCCCTTTCTCTGGGCTGATATTCTCCGGCGCAGCGATCAATAACTGCATATCGAGACGATCACACAGCTCAAACAGAGTCGCAATCGACTTACCATCCAATCGTGCAGCCTCATCCAGGAATAGCAGACGGCATGGGATGATATCTTTACCGCGCAAGCGTCGAGACTCTTCTTCCCAGCTCTGTACAACCATCAATAGGATTGCCTGACCAGTACCAATCGCCTCACCGGTAGACAACGCACCCGACTCAGCTTGTAGCCAGCCATCAGTACCACGGTTAACCTCGATGCTTAGCTCAAGGTAGTTACGGTAATCCAGTAGCTCTTCACCCATGATCTGCGGCGAACGCTGGCCAACATCAATATGCGGGTTCAGGCGCTGGAACAGCTTGGCAATCGCTTCTGAGAATGACAGACGGTGATTACCAAACAAGTCTTGGTGCTGGTCTTGCTGATCAGCCAGACCTTCCAACAACTGCTCGTGAGTGTCACGCACTTTCACATTCAGGCGTACGCCCTTAACCTGACCAAAACCGATATTCTGCAGGCCTTGGTTCAGCATACGGATACGGTTCTGCTCACGCTGAATCGTTTTGCGAATGATGCTCGCTACCGAGTCTGAGCTGAGCGCCAGACGCTGTTCACGTGCTGTCAATTCTTCACTCAGGCGTGCCAGTTCCACTTCCATCTCTTCAATCGCTTCGACCGGATCGTCGGTGCGAATGATGTCATGGCGAATACGCTCGCGCAGATGCTGGTAGACGGCAATGTAGAACAGTACCTTGCGCTCTGGACGAGACACATCTTCCGATGCACGCAACGCATCACGCAGGTTCTCGTTATCAGCCACCGCCAAACGAAGCGCACCCAGTGATTTATCCGATAGTGAACGCAGTTCGTCAGCCGACATGTAAGCCATTTCACGACGGTGCAGACGACGTTCAACATCACTTTCACGCGCCAAGCGCAATACGGCACACCAACCGGCTTTCGCCGTCACGACCAGCTTACGGATGTCTTGGTATTCTTTGCCCACTTTACGCAGGCGCTTCACCAACCCTTTCATCTCCAGCTCAACAGACGTGATGCCTTTTTCTAGCTGGCTACGGCGGGTACGTGAAGTATGCAAACGCTCGTTCAATTCATCACGGCGAAGGCGCGCGCGCTCTTCAGCTTCAACATCGGCACGGACACCCAGCTCCTGAAGCTCACGCTCGAATTCCTGAACCGTTTCCAGTTTTGCCTGATGCGAACTCTTCAGTGATGCCAACAGCTGGTTGTACTGGTTAGCCTGCGAGCGAGTCTGCTTCAAGGCATCACGGCACCGGTTACGCTCACGCTCAGCCGATGCCAGTTTGGCTTTCAGCTGCTCGTTAAGCTCGGAGCTCTTGTTGAGCATGTCGATTGAATCGGCATAACCAAAGTGGTGACGGCGTTCAGCCAAATCAGCCACAGCGAAGATCTTGGCTTTTAGCATCTGTAGCTGCTTGTCAGCGTCATCATAGCTGATTTGCAGTGCATCAAACTGCTGCGGGTCCGCATCCAGCGCGGTCACCAAGGATTCCAACTCGGCAATCGCTTTACCGTGGCGGTCTAGGTAGTGACGAGCTTCATCAAGCTGTGACAACTGCTGTTGCACTTCGTCAAATCGGGCCTGCAACGTGTCATCTTCAAGCAGGTTAACCAGTGGATTGATTTTACCCAACAGTCCCAACGCTTCACGGGCTGCAGATAGCTGGCTGCGTTGCTGCTGCTCTTGTGCTTGCGAATCTGTCAGCTGGCGACTCACCTGATTACGCTTGTCTCGCGCCACTTTCAGGCCGGCTTCAGGATCATCGTTAAATGCCACGCCCATATGGGTTGCGACAAAGCTGTTGAAGCTCTGGTACAAACGCTGCAGTTTCTGCGAGTCGAATGCGGCCTTGGCGTGATCTTCAATCAACTGCTCACGTTCTTCACGCAGGTGCTCAAGGCGCTGTTCACGTGCGGCACGACCAAACAGCGGTACTTTCGGGAAGCGAGAATAACGCAGCTGGCGATCGTTAAGATGAACACACACCGCCCCTTCCATCTCGTCAACATCAAAGCCGCTGTCGTCGAAAGAGTCTGCATCGCCCTCGATGATATACAGGTCGTCCGGACAATCATCCAGCGCAACCAATTTTTCTTTGATGCCTTTTAGATCCGGTACCACAATAGCATGACGCGCAGGACCATACATGGCACTGAAATAAGGGGCATCGGCCAAGGTGATGTCGTCATAAATTTCCGACAACAGACTACCACCCAGGGTATCAGCCAGAGCGCGCAAACGGGAATCATCGCTACCACCCGGCTGGGCAAGGCGCTCGATATCCAGCTCAATTTGCTGTTTGCGTACTGCCAGCTTGTCGCGGGTTGCAGAGATGCCACGCTCTTTGTCCAGCGTCAGCTGCATGGCTTCCATCACCGCCTGGCTATCGTATAGCTCACGCTCAGATTGCTCTGACAGTTTTTCCAGTGCATCAGACGCCGCGATCCACGCAGGTGCTGCCGCTTCCAGGGTCGAAATCTGACTGGTTAGCTGCTGCTCTTGACGACGTAGGTCATTACGCTGCTCGACCAAGACTTCCTGCTGTTGCTCAAGCTCTTCCAATGTCGCTTCATGGCGGGCCTGCTCTTCAGCCAACGCCAGTTCACCATCAATCTGAACGGCAAAACGTTTGGTGTATGTTTCAGCCAGCTCAATAGCCTGACGTTGATTGCGCACCGAGCGCTCAAGATCACGGTATTGGGCTTTCAGCTGTTCGCTACGTTCAGTGATCGCGCCTAGCTGTCGAGCTTTAGCAATCAGTTCGCGGGCTTTGCTGCCCGCTTGTGAGCGCTCGATGCTACCGGCAATGGTAGTAACAATCTGTAGACCTTTATCAAACTGCTGTGCGGCAGCCGATGACATATCTAGCTTGTGCTTTAGGGCTAGCAATGCAGTGGTCTGTGTTTCTTGATCTTGCTTTAGCTGAGCAAGATAAGGTACCGCCTGATCAGCCAGCATCTGGTGCTCGCCGGTGATATCACGGGCTTTCTCCAGCGCCTGAACGGCCTGTTGATATTGCAGAGCACGGGTTTGCTGCATATCCAGCGCCTGCTGGTAGTCAGCGAGCTGGGTTTTCAGGCTATCGACTTCTTCTTCAGTCAGCAGAGACTGCTCTTCAGCCATGGCAAGCTGCTCAGCGGCTTCTTCAACCACCATCACCTGCTCTTCCAAGCGCTCGGTCAGCTCTTCGAGATCTTCACGGTAACGTTCAATCTTTTCCTGCTGACGCACAGCGGTTTGTACCAGCTGCAAGTGATCAGATGCCGCCTGGTGATCCTGCTCCAGCGCACCTTCGCGCTCGGTCAGTTCATCCAGCTCTGCGGTCATGTTGGTCAGTGACGTCTGCTGATCATCCAAGTTCTTGCGAGAACCCATCAGCTCGCCACGCAAGCCCAGTGTTTTCTCCAGCTTCTGGCGGCGCTCGTTGGCGTGGCGCATGTAATCCGCCGCCACGTAGTTAGTCGCTTCGGTGATCAGGTGTTTGAACAGATCACGATCACTCTGGGTCAGCTTGATCGCTTCCAGTGTCATGCGGTTTTCGCGCAGTGCCGCTTCCATGTCCTGGAAGGCTTTTTTCACACCGCTGTTGTGTGGCAACAGGTAGTCACGCAGCGAGCGGGTAATCGCACTGGAAATACCACCGTACAGCGAGGCTTCAATCAGACGGTAGAACTTCGAGCGGTCGGTACTGTTACGCAGTTTCTTCGGCAATACACCGAATTCGAACATCTGTACGTGATAATCAGTGACCGAGTTGAAGGCTTTGAATACCACACCTTCATATTCACCCGTTACCAATTCTTTGACTTCATTGATTTGACGTACACGCGCCTGGTTGTCAGACAGCGTCTCAACCAGTATTTCCGTCGGTTTAACATGCGATGGCAAGCCCTGGATAATGAAAGGCTTGATATCCACCTTCTTATCACGACCCGCAACCTGCTGCAGTTTCACTGCAAAAATGATGCGTTGGTGCTTCGAGTTCACCACATCCAATGCCGAGTAACACGTACCTGGTTTCAACTTACCGTGCAGACCCTTGTCACGAGACGCATTAGAGCTACCCGCTTCAGTGGTATTACGGAAATGAAGCAGGCTCTGATCCGGAATAAGAGATGTAATAAAGGCCGCCATAGTGGTCGACTTACCGGCACCGTTACCGCCAGATAGCGTAGTGACCAAATTGTCGATATCAAATGTACGGGCAAAGAAGCCATTCCAGTTGACCATGGTCAACGATTGATACTTACCGCGTTCCATTAGGCTTCACCCTCCAAACCGGATTTGTCTAACTCATTTTCTGATGCATCGTCAGCGTCAAGCAAGCTCGATTGGCTTGGCTCCTGCTGGTGAACAACCACCGCTTCACCGTCACGGATCAGGCGGATTTGCGCTTCACGAATATCATCACCGACGCGGACATCGGCACCGAAACGGAACACCGCTTCACTGATACGGAATTTGCCGTTTTCACCGATAGGGATGATCATGCCAAGACGGCGCAGGCGACGCAGCGAAGTCTTAGTCTTGTCGAACAGTTTTTCCCGATCAAGATCAGAGCCTGTCGCACGGTGGGTCACCAGCTTCATTAGCTTCTTCTCATCGGCTAGCTGCATCAGTTCGTCGAACAACTCTTGGTTGCTGAAGATACCTTCGTGCGCCAAGCGCTCTGGGCTGAGGTAAAGGAAACACAAGACCTTGCCCACCAGCATATCCAGCTCAGTCAGCACCGAACGGCTAATCAATGACGTCGAACGCGGGCGCAGGTAAAAGAAACCTTCCGGCGCACGAACCAATTCGGCGTTGTAGCGCTTGTAAAACAGTACCAGATCGTGCTCGAACTCAATCAACAGGGCGTGGTTATCCAAATCTTCGCTGGAGATATGACGACCAGAACGAAGGGCATTATCCAGAGCCGGGAAAAGCGGGTTGGCAATTGCCTTGGCCAGCTTCTCAGGCATAAATTCTTCAATATTTGTCAATGACATTTGCTTGTACCTTGGCTCCATACTCATTAATAGCTTCCCAATCAGGCTGAATAGCATTGAAATCCGACTCGGAGTAACCCAGTCGCACTGCCTGATCAATCACCAATCGCGCCATATCGAAATGCTGGGCGTATGGGTGCTGAGCCAAATAATCTTTAAGAAGCAAACTCAAGTTAATTGCAGCACCGGTTTCTTTATGGGCCTGCAACATCGCGGCAATTTGTTCAGCCAGTTGGTCATTGACCAGATCCAGCTCTTCAAATTCCATTTCCTCCGGTACGATACCGGTCACTTCGTCATCACGCAGAACCAGTGCCTCGTCACGCATGTCGAGCAAGCGCTCGGCATCGGCGTAAGTCAGTACCCATGGCGCATCGAAGTAATCTTTTACCGACTGGCGCAAGCGCTGGCTGAAGGCACGGTTCTTGTCCATGTCGATAGCCGTACGGATAAACTTGTGAACGTGGCGGTCGTAACCAATCCACAGATCAATCGCCTGCTGGCCCCAGTTGATGATGCGGTCCAACTTGGCTTGCAAGTTGAATACCATCGCATCAACAAACTCCAGATCTGGGTTGCCCTGAATCTCTTCTTGGATAATCAGTAGCTGGGTTTGCAACTGGTCACCCGCCGCCTGCAAGGTATCTTGCAGTTCGCGAAGGGTGCTTGAGGTTTCGTTCAGCAGCACTTCACAGCTACTGATCGCCGCTCGCCAGTCTTGATTCAGCAGCTCGGCAATATCTTGCTTCACTTGTTGCTGCTGCTCGTCCATGGTGCGCTGGTTGAGATCAATACGGTCAAAGATCTCAGCGACTGAATATTTCAGTACTGCATGGACATTCTGACGCCAGTGTCGTTCATCGCCCCCTTCTTGTGCTGCTGTAGCTGCCTTGTTAATTTCATCGGCAACCATGGCAAGCTGAATGGAAAGTTTCAGCGTTGAATACTCGCGGTGGCGGGCATAATAATCGGTGATCCCGAGTGCCAATGGACTCAAACGGTAAATACTTGCACCGTCGGTAACCTCACTGGTGAATCGGGAAATCAAGCGTTGGCGAACCAACTCATTTATGGCGTTGTTGGCACGGAAGGCCACGGTTTCCGGTGTCTGCTCGAACAAATCGCTAACAATGCGAAATGCATCAATCAGTTCACCTTCCCCTAATTCTTCATCAAAACGATCGCCGCTCAGCACAGCAATCGCCAACAGGAACGCCAGCCGCTCGGTTGGCAGGTTAAGCTCGAATTCATGCTGCTTAACCCAACTGACCAACTCGGGAACGGTCTGGGTTACTTCACTCATCCGTTGTCCTTATTGCTTTTGTATTTCTCAGCCTCTGGACCCGCTAACGGCTTTTGGGCGTAAACATGAATATATCGGCCCAGAGACAAATAAGGTTCCTGGCGGCAAAGTTTTTGCTCCATCGCCAGTACCTGTTCAAAACTGTAATCCCCGACCATGGTTGTCTGCATATAATCGTGGAAAGTACGTACTCCGGTCTTACCCAGAATGTCAAAACCTGCGTTTTCAAGCCAGCTATACACCTCGTCGGGTTTAATCCCTTGCAGTGGTTGCAGCTTGAAACGCTTTCTATGCGGCATCCCTTCTTCGATATGGGTCAGGTTGCCACAAATCAAGTTCTTAAACAGCAGGCCATTATAGTTGTAGAACATAACGGAAATAATACCGCCCGGCTTCACCTGCTCCAAAAGGTATTCCAGCGCAGCTTGCGGATCTGCCAACCATTCCATCACAGCATGAAACAGGACCAGATCCACCTTACTGTCTAGATGTTCTTCAATCTCCTGTACCGGGCTGTGAACTAGACGATACTGCTCAAGCAAGCCGTTTTTAGCAATATCTTGCTCAGCTAGCTTCAGCATTTCGCTAGAAAGATCACACAAAGTAACGTGATGCCCTAGCTCTGCCACTTTTTGTGACAGCTGGCCAACACCCCCACCTGCATCTAGGAGATGCAATGGTTTATCGCTCTTCAATAGGGCTAAAATTTGCTCAAGATCTTCCCAAACCACAGTTTGGCGGATCTGGCCTTTGCCGGTTCCGTAAATATTTTTTGCAAATTTTTGCGCTAAGTCGTCAAAATTTCGATCTTCGATCACGTCAGCTTTACGTTATGATAGCGGTTCTAAAAATGTGGCTTATTTTCTCACAAGCGATAAAGGAATAAAGGCTTGTGGTGCTTTTTCGAGCTCAACTGCTGATTTTTCGGACGACATTGCATGTTTGAACTAAAAAAAATTGTCTCTGCTTTACTCATGCCCCTACCAGCCTTGCTTATACTTGGCTTGTTTGGGCTGTTAATACTCTGGTTTACCCGCCGTAAGGGGCTGGCAACCTTTTTCATTAGCTTTGCTTTCTTGGGGATCTTTCTCGTCTCCTTCCAACCGATAGCAACCAGCTTACTGCGACCACTTGAAAAAGCCTATCCGCCTTACGTGCCGTCTGGCCAATCGGTGGATTATGTCATGGTGCTGGGGAGTGGCCATGTCATTGATTATGCAATGCCGATCACTTCGCAGCTGTCACGCACGGCATTAATGCGCTTAAATGAAGGCATGCGTATCCACCGCTTGTTCCCAGGTTCTAAACTGATTCTGTCCGGTTATGGTGGCGGTACCGATATCAGCCAAGCACGCATGATGGCGAAAGTCGCGCTGGCGCTTGGGGTCAACAAGAACGATATTTTACTGTTAGAGACGGCAAAAGATACCTGGGAAGAGGCCTTCCAGGCCGCTTCTGTTGTCGGCGATGACAAACTGGTGGTCGTTACGTCAGCCAGCCATATGAAAAGAGCCATGGAAGAGTTCTATCAAGTGGGCTTGACCCCAACAGCGGCCCCAACCAACTTCCTTGCCAGCAACAAGATCGAGCAACCCTGGGAGCGCTACCGCCCTCAGGCCAAATACCTCGAACAAACCGAGCGCTACTGGCACGAAACACTCGGCCGTTGGTGGCAGGAATTACGCACCTTAGCCGGTGAAAAAGAACACCCTGAAACCGCTACGCAATGACCCTCCCGACTCCGCTGGCCTACTTGGTCAGCGGCACTAAGCGTTATACCCAGTGACGCAAGGCAACCATTATCTCGCCATTGATCAACGACCAGCCCCCCTCATTCCTTAACACTACAAGCTATTTTTTGCATAAAACATTACTGTTTTGTTTGTCTTTTAATCTTTATTCTTTTTGGTTTTATTAAATACCAATTACTCATATCCAAATCAGCCAAAACCGGTTCAGGTTTTGCGACTCACATCATACTATTACGGCCAATAAATGATTGATGACTTAGCAAAACGGAATTGCGGGTTAATAACAACGGTAGGATTAGGTTCGATGTTCCAGATACTCAACTTGGCGGTCTTCGCCATTATTATTGCCCTGTTGGTTAAACAACAGAAAACAGAACAAACCCTTTCAAAGCGTGTCTTTACCGCTCTGGGTCTTGGTGTGCTTTTCGGTGGTGCGCTGCAACTTGTTTATGGTGGCGGCAGCAAGGTCATCACAGATACGCTGGATTACATCAATATTGTTGGTGCGGGCTATGTCAGCCTGCTGAAGATGATCATCATGCCGTTGATCACCGTGTCTATCATTGGTGCCATCCTCAAGGTAAAAGATTCCGGCTCGCTGGGTAAAATTTCTGGCCTGAGTATCGGTATCCTTCTCGCAACCACCGCCGCTTCCGCGCTGATTGGTATTCTGATCAGCAGTATGTTCGGTCTAAGTGCGGAAGGGATTGTTCAGGGTGCACGCGAAATCGCCCGTGGTGAAATGCTGGAAACTCGTCTGACTTCAGTGGAAGCCATGTCATTTGCTGACATGATTATTTCTTTCTTCCCAGCGAACCCGTTTGCTGACCTAGCCGGTAGCCGCCCAACATCAACCATTGCGGTGGTGATTTTCTCTGCGTTTATCGGTGTTGCTGGCCTTACCGTGATCCGTACCCAGCCAGAGCTTGGCGCGAGCTTCGAGAAGTTCATCAATGTTGCCCAGGAAGTGGTGCGTACCTTGGTTCGTATGGTCCTAAGCCTGACACCATACGGTGTACTGGCCCTGATGACCAAAGTCGTTGCAGGGTCAAACTACGACGATATCCTGAGCTTGATTAACTTTGTGGTTGCCTCTTACGTGGGTCTTGGCCTGATTCTGGTCATGCATCTGGTGCTGGTAGCGTTCGTCGGTGTGAATCCAATTCGCTTCCTGAAGAAGATCCTACCGGTACTGACCTTTGCGTTCACTTCACGCTCAAGCGCCGGTACGATCCCACTAAACGTTGAGACTCAAGTGAAAAAACTGGGTAACGGCGATGCGGTATCAAACTTCTCGGCTTCTTTCGGCGCCACCATGGGTCAAAATGGCTGTGCCGGTCTGTACCCTGCAATGCTGGCAGTGATGATTGCGCCAACAGTAGGTATCAACCCGCTGGATCCTGGCTTCATGCTGACCCTAATTGCCATTGTAACTGTTAGCTCATTCGGTATTGCCGGCGTGGGTGGTGGTGCAACCTTTGCTGCCCTGATTGTGCTTTCTGCCCTTGATATGCCGGTTGCCCTTGCAGGCCTGCTTATCTCTATCGAGCCGTTGATTGATATGGGCCGTACCGCCGTGAACGTAAGCGGCGCGATGACTGCCGGTACGATCACTTCTCGTGTACTGGGACAAGCCGACAACAGCGTGTTCGAGTCTGATGACGAGATCGAAGAGAAAACGGCGACAGCTTAACGCCAAACACCGCTCTGAGCTAAAAAACATCAAGCCACCTGTATAAGCAGGTGGCTTTTTTTTGATTTCAAATCAATCACTAACCCTATTCTCGCGCGTAGCATATAAAAATACTCAGTGAATTTTCATCGTTAATCGGTAGAATACGCATCTTGCCATACAATATGGCATAAGCATATTTTCACTTACCCTATTTCGAACACTGAGTTTCAATGCGCAATCCTGTTAATCAAGCAATCGTCCTTCTTGTTGCCGCCAACTTGCTCGCCTCTTTCTCGGATGTTTCACTGAAAATCCTCAATGGTGAAGTCCCGACCTTCCAGTATGTTTTCATCCGGCAGTTACTTAGCGTTATCATGCTACTGCCATTCTGGCTTGCACTACCGCCGGCTAAACGCCAACAAGGTTGTTGCAAGATAGCCTTTTGGCGCGCCCAGCTCATTCTAATGGGCAGCGCCTGTGCTATGGTCGCCATCACCTTCTTACCGCTGGCAACGGCCAATGCGATGTTCTATGTCGGGCCCCTGCTGATGCTGCCGTTATCTGTTTTCTTGCTCAAGGAAACGCCCCCCAGGGCGAAAGTCATTGCTACCTATATTGGTTTTGCCGGAGTGCTGGTCGTCCTGCGTCCCGAACATTTTCACTGGGCGGCTATTGTTGGGCTTGGCAGTGCACTAGCCATGGGACTGGGAAATATCTTGATCCGCAAGCTACCGGAAGATCAGCATTTGGTGTCGACCTTGTTCTGGACTGGGGTGATGACTCTGCCACTATCACTAGTACTCGCTGTCTCGCAGTGGGCAGCTATCGAATGGCACCATGTTGGCTGGATAATGGCGATCAACCTCTTTGTGTTGGGTTATCACGCTTTGGTTGTCATTGGCTATAAGAAAGCAGCGGCTGGCCAGATAGCACTGGCAGAATACTCAGGGCTAGTTTTCGTGACCGCCTTCGGAATGATGTGGTTTGATGAAATCCCCGATTTGCTCACAGTGATTGGGATCTTGCTAATTGTGGTGCCGATGATGCCGGTAAAATGGTCACGTCTATTTCAAGCAATACGCATGACTAATCAAATGAATTAAATCGCGACACATAAATAACCGATTCACAAAAGCAAGCATTTCTAATACGTATACTTTGCATTTATCACGGCGTAACCAGAGATTCAATTGGCTTTTGTCTAATATAGATCTAACCTTCAATGAGCCAAAATATTGATTTTGGTTCCAGTTCGCTGCTTGGCAACAAACACAATATATTGAAATTATTCAGAAACAATTGTTAATCCAAATCAATTTTAATATTTTGATCCTAATTCAAAAATTTTGTTTTTTTCCATTATACAATAACCAAAGCAAAAAACAGCGGATGTGAATGTGTATGGATATGTTACCCACAAAAGCACAACCCAAACTAGGTAATTATCTGATTGATTGCCTAGTTGGTTTTGTGCTGGCGTTAGTTAACACCAATATTCACAATGCATTACTTTCAGATTCGGTTCATTCTGAAGCATCAGATCAGCTATCTAACGATCTTAACTGCCTATATCAAACCGTATATCGTGCTTCCCGTAACCAAATCACTTCAATGTTTAATACGGTTATTAGACGCTACTCCAACGGAACCGAAACAAAAGTTCTAAACAATCATTGCTCCGCATTACTCATAATACTCAAACTATGTAGATTGCAGTTTTCATTCAAATCTTCATGGGTAAGAACTATAGGACTATATCGAAAATTAGCTGATAAAAATCAGTTGGTTAATTTTTCGTTCCTACAAAAAAGGAAAGATACTCTAGTAGTATCTTTCCTTTTTTTTTAAACGTGAAAATAAAACAGAGAGTTAGATATGAATAAAAAATCAATAACAGCTGCAATATCTTTACTTATACCAATGATAGCGCACTCAGAAACAAACTGGGAATCCATCTTAGCAGAACATAGACCCTACCCTTTCGAGCCAGTAAACACTCTGCCTCTGATCCCGGCGGATTATAATCTCGTGTCAGTCAACGCACTTTACAGGCATGGGTCTCGCTATGCGTTAGATAATAACTTAGTGCCTGAACTTGCCATTACATTTGAAAATTCGATAAAAAAGGGAGAGGTTACTTCTGAAGGTCAGCTACTGCTAGAGAATGTCCAA
The DNA here is from genome assembly GCF_050336935.1 of Photobacterium satsumensis. Classification (NCBI taxonomy): domain Bacteria; kingdom Pseudomonadati; phylum Pseudomonadota; class Gammaproteobacteria; order Vibrionales; family Vibrionaceae; genus Photobacterium; species Photobacterium satsumensis. The sequence continues at coordinate 92,612 of NZ_JAKJSK010000007.1, read as the reverse complement.
GCATTCTCTGATTGGTGGGTTAAAAACTCTTTTCTGCTTGGAAAGCTAACCCAAGAGGGAAAGGAGGAAATGGCCCAACTTGGTGAACGAATGTTATATATGACAATGAATTCATCAAAAAATAGAGAACTAGACGTCCTTAGCCGAAACTCTAATATTGAGCGAACATTGCAGAGCCAATCCTCGTACTTATCCGGCATGACGCAAGAGGCCAATAGGCAAGGCAAACAGCTTCACGTATCAATAATTAACTCCGAAGATGAAGCTAGAAAAATAAACACCCATCATTATAGCTGGTTCTATCGAGGCGTATATCGACCAAAAGCTGATAATTACAAAAAAGACATCATTGATGACATTGTGGCGAATCCTCCAGTATCTGTTACAAAAGAATTCTCACGCTATGTCAACGGGTTGTCTCCGTCAGACGCAGGGAAGATGACAGTTGCTTTACAGGGATTATGCATGCAAGACGCGCCGCAAGGTGGGCGGATGGGCATGTGTAAACCGTTTAAAGAAATTGCTGCTAATAATGATATTGAATCCATTGAGTGGTTAACCTTGATTAAAAACGTCAGTAAGTTCTATATGTTTGGGACTGCCGATGTCTTTGAAGGGATCAACTATGAGATGGGAAAACCCATCATTCGTGACTATATCGAAGTGACCGATAAATCGATATCCACCTATTCCGGTGTACCCTCGCTGGATGTGCGATTTGGTCACGATAGTAACGTATCAGCTTCGCTCGTTGCGCTAGGAATAATTAGTAGCGAGGGGACGGATGCTGAAAAATTAGAGACATGGAACGCATGGGATCAAATTCACAAATCATCCAATGTAGTCTGGCAAGTAGTCGAAAAGGATAACAAATATAAAGTCAGGATGCTCTTAAATGAGAAGCCTATCAAATTTCCTATCGACCAATGCCGAAAAGACTATTTCTGTGATTGGGACATAGTGAAAAGCCACTATTTAGATGCGTTCAGAAACAACAATGCATAACAACAAACAATATACCAACAAGGTGTGATTATGTGTTTTAGTAAAAATAAAAATCTTCTGAGCGTAGTGATGCTCTTGAGTGCTGGCGTAAGTCATGCGGCTAACATAAACGGGAGCTCAAAAATAAATGAGTTGTATTTTACTGGATACCACAATACCTATGCACATTTTGATGAGTATCAAAATGGCACGGACAAATACATTAACGACTTATCTCACTTTCTAGATAACTATCGTTCAATTGAGCTCGACGTGTGGGAAAGTGCTGGAGTTCAGTATATATCCCATGATCTTCCAATTCCCGCCAGAAGAGATTCTAATTGTGAGAATGACCACTTAGATAGATGCTTAGTTAAAATAGTTAACTACGTTCGTGATAATAAGGAGGATAAAAGGCCATTACTTTTGGGAATTGAAGTCAAGTGGGGCTTTAAACAAGTAAACGCTGCAGCGCGTGAGGTGGTAAATAATAATCCCGATATATTTTACACCCCAGCAGATATGATTGCCCATTTTGAGAGCATAAATGACAGCTCTATTATAGAATATGGTCGTATTTCCCTGCGAGAGGCGATACGCGCTCACGGCTGGCCAACAATCGATGAGTTAGGCGATAAGAAAATCATCATTTATTACACTGGAGGGGGAGCCGGAAATGCGAAAGATAACAATAAAAGAATCGGCGGATATATTAAGCAATCACTTATAACACAGGATCATGGTGCCGGAGTCGGTTTCCCATGTCCAACGGTTACCAAAGCTGACCAGGTTTACCCACATAAATATTGGATTGATGGAGAGGGTGAAAGTGAATACCTGATATGCAATAGCATCAAGTGGGATAGCAGTAATATAAATTCCATTGCAATTACATCAAATGAAAATAATTTTTTGTTAAGAGCATGGGATAGCACCAAGCGGGACCATACTCAAAATTACCAAACCGCCATAGATCTAATAAAAAGAGGCGTGAATATTTATGATAACGAAACCAAAGGCTATGTACCATTAACTGGTAGTAATGGCGCCTCTCTCCCAGTTGTCGGCAAAAGGTCTGATTTATTGTAATAAACACATCCTTTGGAGCCTATTCAATAACCCGCTATTGAATAGCGTAAACCCTTCACTTCTTGGACGGGTCAATAGAAAAGGGGCTGTGGATCACTCCACAGCCCCTTTTGTGATTTATATGGCTATCAACCTGTTCTAGCCTTAGCCTACTAACTGGCGTACTTTTTCCAGATCTTCTGGTGTGTCGACACCAGCAGGTGGCGCATCAACGGCAACCTCGACATGGATTTTCTCGCCGTACCAAAGCACACGAAGTTGCTCCAGCGCTTCGATTTTCTCCAGCGCACTCGGCTCCCAGTTAATGTAGGTATTGATAAAGCCGGCACGATAAGCGTAAATACCGATATGGCGCATCAGGTTCTGGTGAACTTCCTGCGGGCGCTTGGCGAAGTTATCACGGTCCCAAGGAATGGAGGCACGGCTGAAATACAGCGCGTAGCCATCTTTGTCTGTTACCACCTTAACCGCATTCGGATTAAACACTTCATCGGCATGGTCTATCTCAACCGCCAGCGTTGCCATCGGCGCTTTGCTGTCAGCAAGATTGGTAGCAACTTGGCGGATAATACTGTCTGGGATCAGTGGCTCATCACCCTGAACATTAACCACAATATGATCATCAGCCAGTTGGTATTTGGCAACCACTTCAGCTAGGCGCTCGGTGCCTGATTCGTGGTCATCACGGGTCATACACACTTCACCACCAAACGCTTTAACCGCATCAGCAATACGCTGGTCGTCAGTGGCTACAATGACTTGCTCAGCCCCTGCTTTGCTTGCCTGCTCATAGACCCATTGGATCATTGGCTTGCCCGCAATATCAGCCAGCGGCTTGCCCGGTAGGCGTGATGACTGGTAACGAGCCGGAATAATCACCGTAAAAGACATCACTTCACCTCTTCTGAGCTCAGAGTACGCGCCTCAGGCTCAAGCAATACAGGAATACCATCTTTAATAGCATATGCTAGACGATCAAACTTGCAGATCAGTTCATTTTTGTCTTTATCGAAGTTCAATTTACCCTTACATACCGGGCATGCAACGATTTCAAGCAGACGATGATCCATACTCTTCCTTTACCTTAATAATCCGGTTAATCAAGCTATCAGCCTGCTCGGCGGGCATGTCGGCGTCAACCGGCAAATACCACCAATTAGGCTGGGCGAAAGTGTGGCATTTCACCGCATCTTTCTCTGTCATGACGAGATGCTGGCCTTGCTCGGACAGCTGTTGTAATTCTTGCTCGGAAAATGCCTGGTGATCAGCAAAAGGCTGGCACTTCACCGGTGTAATACCAAGCTGTTCTAGTGTATTAAAAAATCGGGGCGGATGGCCAATCCCGGCCATGGCGACAACATCACCTTGCAATCTGGACACGTCCAAGCGCTCACCCGTTTTGAGATTAACCAAATCGGACGGGAGCAATTGCATCGGAATTTCATTATCTTCGGCACTGCCGCCATTACAAATAAGAAAATCCACCTCTTGCAAGCGGTCACAGCCTTCACGCAGTGGTCCCAACGGGATCAGCTGTTGATTGCCAAACCGGCGCTGACCGTCAATCACCACAATTTCGATATCCCTTGCCAGCGCATAGTGCTGCAGGCCATCGTCGGTAATGATCACGTCAACATCAGACTCAATCAGTTGTACAGCCTCAGCGCGCTTGGGCGACACAGCGACAGGCACACCGGTACGGCGGAATATCAGCACCGGCTCATCCCCGGCTTCAGCTGTGGTGCTCTGGCCATCAACCCGATATGGGTAATGCGGCGCCTTGGCACCATAGCCTCGCGAGACGACACCGGGATTAAGTCCCGCAGCTTTGAGCCGTTCAACCAGCCAAATAACAACGGGGGTCTTACCATTGCCACCCGCTGTAATATTGCCCACCACCACCACCGGCACAGATGGGCGGTATACCGCTTTCTGGCCGGTTTGGTATTGTGTACGACGACGTTGACTCACAGCGCCAAACAACTTACTCAGTGGCCACAGCAGAGGCTTAAGGACCACTCCTGCCGGGTGATCCTCAAACCAGATTTTTTCGATAACCGAAGCCATTACTCACCAAACTGAATACGGTGCAGCTGGGCATAAGCGCCGTCTTGCGCCAACAATTCAGCATGCACACCACGCTCAACGATTTCACCGTCATCAACCACCAGGATTTGATCTGCGTTTTCAATGGTCGACAAGCGGTGGGCAATGACCAATACCGTCCGGTCTTTCTGTAATTCATCCAGTGCAGACTGAATAGCACGCTCTGATTCGGTATCCAAGGCTGAGGTTGCCTCATCGAGGATAAGCACCGGGGCATTGCGCAGCAAGGCACGGGCAATCGCGATACGCTGACGCTGGCCGCCAGACAAGCTCACACCGTTCTCACCAATCATGGTATCCAAGCCATTGTCCATGCCATTGATAAAGTCCATGGCATAAGCGAGTTCGGCCGCTTTTTCAATGTCTGCACGGCTAAATGTTTCACCACTTGCATAGGCAATGTTATTGGCGACGGTATCGTTGAACAGGTGGACATTCTGCGACACAACCGCAACCTGCTCACGCAAATTGGAAAGTCTGTAGTCACAGATATCATGGCTATCGATAGTGATGCTTCCCGAGTCAATGTCATAGAAACGGGTCAGCAAGTTGGCAATGGTACTTTTGCCCGAACCGGAACGTCCCACCAAGGCAAGTGTCTGCCCGGCCGGCAAATCAAAGTTCACGCTTCTCAGTGCCGGAGCATCTTTTGTCGGATAAGTGAACGTGACATCTTTAACATGAATATCACCGTTCACGCGTTTGACTTCATGCTGGCCGTTGTCTTTTTCTGTTTCCAGTTCCATCAAGCCAAACAGGGTCTGACAAGCTGCCATACCACGTTGGAATTGCGACGTCACGTTAGTTAGGGCTTTTAGCGGGCGCATCAAGCCGAACATTGAGCCAAAGATCAGGGCAAAGGTACCCGGCGTCAAAGACTCACGCAGCGACTCAGTATTTGCAAGGATCAGCACCACAACCAGTGCCATAGAGGCTATAACCTGAATCACAGGGTTAGCTATCGCTTGAGCCGATACCAGCTTCATCGTCTGCTGGCGCATCCGATTACTCACTTGCTCAAAACGTTCCTGCTCAACTTGCTGGCCACCATAGCTCAATACCACTTTGTGGCCTTTTAGCATCTGCTCTGCTGAAGATGTCACTGAGCCCATCGCATCTTGCATATTTTTGGAAATACGACGGAAGCGCTTGGATACCACGCGGATACTGATCGCAACCACAGGCGCAATCACCAGCAAGATCGCAGACAGCTGCCAGCTGTTGTAGAACATGATTGCCATCAAGGCAATAATACTCGCACCCTCTCGCACCAGACTGACCATGGCGTTACTGGTCGCGGCTGCGACTTGCTCCGAGTCATAGGTAATACGCGAAAGCAGTTTGCCCGACGATTCTTTGTCGAAAAAACTAACGGGCATTTTCATAAAGTGATTGAACATCTGGCGGCGCATGCTCATCACCACATTGCCAGAGACCCATGAAAGGCAATAGGTAGAAACAAAGCCACTGAACCCACGCAGGATCATTAGCCCCATCAAGTAAATTGGCATCATTGCCAGGAAATTCGACTCGATACCATCTATCCCACCAAAGCTTTCATCCATCAGCGGTTTAATCATCGAGAGCATCAATGCATCACTTGCAGCATTGATAATCAATGCAACAACAGCGACAGCCAGACCGGCTTTATAGAGGCTAATTGAAGGCCACAGTCGCTTAAACGTCTCCCAAGTGGTTTGATCGTTCGAAGTAGTCATGGAAACCATTTTTTCTTAAAGACAATTTTCCCATTCTACTCGCATAAAGCCCATAGACCAAATAAGTTCACCCCCCAACTCATAAAACTGCTTGTTTTTCAAGCAGCCATTCTTATCTATAGAACCAATTCCGGTTTCTACTGCGACAACACAGGCCTGAACCAAGCAGCTTTAATATCTTGGCGATACCGAACGACTTCCACCTTATTACCATGAATATGCAATGAGACTTGACCTGATTCAGCCGTTGATAACCAGTTGACGCTTCTGTCTAGGTAGCGCTGGCGTACCTCACCCGACGGCAGCTGCCAAGGATTTAAACGAGCAACCGAGACCAGTGCATACTTGGGTGCCATCCTGTTGAACCAGCCCATTTGATCAAGCCAGGTGACTGTCGACGAGCTGCGGCTGCCATGGTGCGGGACCAGCAGGATGTCTGGTGACAGGTGAGGTTCCAGCCTTGCTAGCAGTAACTCAGAGATCGCATCGATATCCCCGGTCAGGAGCAAAGATACCCCGCCAGCGTTGCTGTCACCCATCTCTTGCTTGACTTCGATGACGCAGGAATGGGGATTTACTGCTCTCGTGACTCGCTTTGGCGGCCACAGCACACGGAAGCTCAAACTGTACCACTGCCATGTTTCGCCACGGACACAAGCTTGGTAACCTACACGAACATCACTACTGCGCTTCCATACCGGCTCAAAAGTCTCCACCAAATAGTCGGCACCTGCAGCGTGATCACTGTCTGCGTGGCTCAGAATTAAACCATCAAGTGACGTTTGTCCCTTCTGTGTCAATACCGGCTCTATGACTGAACGCGCGATAGAGCCTCCCGGCCAGCGGTTACCGGTATCATAAAGTACGCTACGGTTCTGGGTCGATATCAATACCGCCAAGCCATGCCCGACATCGAGCAAATCAATCTGCCACGTTTCAAGGGCGTCAAGAAGGCCCTGCTTACCATCACTATTCGTCACCGGTCTATCACTGGGTACTAATGGTTGATTCCACAGTATGGCCACACTTGATAGCACGATAAACAAAGCGGCAAAGCGCCTCAGTGGCAGCAGCCAAAGTAAAACGGACATGACCGCTATCGCCAAGATCCAAATCCCTGAACTGTCGGATAACATCCACCAGCCGCCACGCGCCCATTCAGCAAGCCAAAGCACCGGCGATAATGTCGTGTTAGCCAATTGCCAGCACACCATAGCCCCTTGTTCAAAAGGAGATAACACAATGGCCGCCAACACCAAAGGCACCGTGGTCATACTGACCCACGGCACGGCCAACAAGTTCACCTGTGGTGCCCAGGGGGAAAAACCACCAAACCACAACCACTGTACCGGCAGCATCAACACGAGCAATGATAACTGGAGCAACAACAACGCCCACCATTTGCCCAGCCATCTCTGGTGAAGCTTCAGCTCTGAGTTTTCCTCGAACCTTACGCCCCCAGCATGTGCCAAAGCGATAACCGCGACTGCGGTAAATGAAAGCCAAAAACCCGCGTTGTATGAAGCGAGTGGGTCCAACGCTAGGCTAACAGTAAAAACCAATAACAAAATTTGCCAACCCGGCCAGACTATCCGAAACCGAAGTAACACCAGCACGACCAAACTCATCAACAATGCCCGCTGCGTCGGTAAGGTAAATCCAGCAAGCCAGGCGTATAACGCTCCCGTGGTCAGCCCCAGCCACAACGGTAGCCATATGGCATGAGGCCAGTCACCAGCAAGATTTCTCAAAACACCACCGCTCCACCACCCCAGCATGATGGCAAGACCAATGTGTAATCCGGAGATCGCCATCAGGTGGGCAAGTCCACTGTCACGCAAGAGATCCCAATCCTGTGCTTCCAGGGCACCACGAAAACCAAAACCCAGTGCCAACAGATACCCTTGGTGGCTGAGCCCCTCGGTATGTTCCATTGCGAGATCGAAAACCATTTGGCGAAGGCCAGCCCACGAGTATTGGCCACTGCTCAAGCGAACACCACCGGTCACAACGCCTACCGCATGGATCCCCTTACCAACAAACTGCCGCTCTCGATCATAACCGGCACTGTTGACGCGACCATGTGGTGGCCTTAGCCTCACTTGCAACTGCCAACGCTCTCCCTGTCTCATCACCGGAATATTGGCTTTATCTTGCCAACTCAATCTTAGGCGCAGTGTTTTGCTCACGCGAAAACCTGGCTGACGTAATTCTGACGTTACAAAATCAAACAAAGTATCTAATTTCTTATGATTTAATAGGCTGCTAACTTCCCCAACTATGGTAATATTCCTCGGCTCAATAAAAGCCAATTGGACGTTTTTCAGATAGGATGTTGCGGCGAGATTCGCCAAACAAGCGCCGATACCGACATAGATCAAAAGTCGCCATCGGAAATAGAAACACACTACACTGCCTATCATTAAGGCTGTAATAAATCCATGATAGGTTGGCAATGCCAGCCATAAGTGAAGCGATAGCAGTCCAAGTGCAACCCCGGCAGCGCTTGTGTTCATCTCAAGCCTGCCTGTGAACAAAAGAATTACAATGCCAAGACAAGTAATTAAACGAATGATGCCAAGCCATGATGTCATCAAGCGCCAGAAAGCGTTGAAGATATTTGGCAATGTGCTTTATAACCCAAATTTGTGGTGCCTTAATCGCCGTTCGGCGTCTGGTGCATTTGCGGTCGGTTTGTTTATGGCGTTCGTTCCCCTTCCCAGTCAGATGATTATGGCTGCCGGCGTCGCCATATTTTTCAGCGTCAACTTGCCACTCTCGATCTGTTTGGTTTGGATCAGCAACCCGATCACCATGCCAGTCATGTTTTATGGCGCATACAAAGTCGGTGCTTGGCTGATGAATACGCCACACCAAGCCTTCCACTTTGAATTGTCCTGGGAATTTTTGCTGCACCAAATGAATCAGATTGGTCCTCCTTTCCTATTGGGCTGTGCCATCTGTGCCGTGTTCTTTTCTGCCCTCGGCTACTTTGGCATCCGCGGCCTATGGCGCTACTCGGTGGTACGAAGCTGGCAAAAACGTCGATTCCGTATGCTGAAATAGTTCTGTGCAAATATAGTTTTCGGCAGCTAAAACAAAAAAACCTCGCATCTGCGAGGTTTTTTGTAGCCTTATAATTAGGCCTTCTCAAATATATCTGTTCACTTAGGGAAGTAGTTGGCAAACCACTGAAAGCCACTGGCGCTGACTCGGCCAAAAGTCGATCTTTCCCCCAAAGTGCGATGTTATAGACCCCTTGCCAAAGCAAGGGCTTAAACAATCCCCCTTCGAAGGAAAGCCATCAACTTATTTAGCACTCAATACCGTTGCCGGCTGCAGTGCCCCTGCTCGTTTTGCTGGATACCAGGTGGCCAAGAAACTCAAGATCACCGCTGTCGTTGTCACCAGCAAGACATCCTGCATAGACAGTAACGTTGGAAGAAAGTCGACAAAATAAATGTCGCCAGACAAAAACTGGTGGCCAATGAGGGTTTCGACACCCTTGATCAGGCTCGTGAGATTGACGGCAACCAAAGAACCTAACAACGAGCCCACCAAGCTACCCACGACACCAGACAACACGCCGTGCCAAACAAAAATGGATCGGATCAGCCGATCGGTCGCCCCCATAGTACGTAATATCGCAATATCCGCCGCCCTGTCTTTCACTGCCATCATCAAGGTCGATACGATATTGAAGCTAGCGACCCCGATAACGAGCACCATCACCAGATACATAATGGTACGAACCATTTGGATATCACGGTACAGGTAACCATACTTTTGGTTCCAGCTTTTCAGGTACACATAAACCGGTAAGGTAAAGCCGACCTCACGCACGATGCTCTGGGCATCCAGCACCTTGTCTACGTTCAGCTCAATGCCTGTGATACCCTCGCCCATCGATAAATACCCTTGGGCATCTTGAAGCGGCACTAAGGCAAAATTATGGTCAATCTGCCCCGCCAACGCGAGCAAGCCAGCAACTTGAAGCCGGATACGATGCGGCGCCTTGAGCTTGAGGCTCGGGTCAGGATTGGGGATCATGGCCGTGATCCAATCTCCCACGCCGATACCAAGCTTGTCGGCCACGCCTTGACCCAAAATAACCTGTTGTTTACCAGCCTCAAAGCTGTCCCAAGCATTGTCCTTGACAAATTGCGGCAACACACTGACGTCACGTTGCTTTTCAGGGTTCACGCCACGCACTTCCACCGCCTTGAGGCTGTTACCTTTCTCAAGCAGGGCAGTAAAGTTGATATAAGGGGCTGCTGCCGTCACTCTAGGGTGCTGTTCGACCAAATCGAGCACAGGCTGCCAGTCTTCAAAGGGCGGCGTCACGGCCTCCAGCTCTCCATGAGGGATCACGGATAGGACCCGGTTTTGCAACTCCCGCTCAAAACCGTTCATCGCCGATAAACCAATGATGATCACGGCGACACCTACAGCAATCCCCAAGGTCGATGAGATCGAAATAAACGATACCATCCGGTTTCGTTGTTTGGCGCGGCTGAAGCGGCTGCCGATATATAGAGAAAGCGGTCGGAACATTAAGCCACCTCTACCAGCTGCAATTCGCCGTCTTGCATGTGCATGCAGCGATCGAGTTTACCAGCCAGCTCATTATCATGGGTCACCACCAAGAAAGCGGTACCGGACTCCTTGTTAAGCTTGCGCATCAAATCATAGATTTCCAGCGCCGTTTTATGATCCAGGTTACCCGTAGGCTCATCAGCCAATACCAGAGACGGCTTGTTTACCAGTGCTCTTGCAATCGCCACCCGTTGGCGTTCCCCCCCACTGAGCTCGGAAGGGCGGTGCTCCAGTCGGTGGCCAAGACCAACCAACTCCAAGATACTGTGGGCCTGCGCCCGGGCTTTACTCGCAGCAACACCCCCAATCAACAATGGCATCGCCACATTTTCCACCGCACTAAAATCAGCCAGCAGGTGATGAAATTGGTACACAAAACCAATTTCCTGATTACGCAGCTTAGCCTGCTTATTGGCACTCATGGCATTGAGCTTTTGCCCCTTGAAGAACACTTCACCCTCAGTCGGATCGTCCAACGCACCAAGTAAATGCAATAGAGTACTCTTGCCCGAGCCTGACGCCCCAACAATACCGACCAGTTCACCAGCATCGAGATGAAAGCCCACCCCTTTTAGCACCTCTGTTTCAAGTTGGGCTTCTTGATAAACTTTTCTTAGGCCATGACAAACCAATAGTGCATTACTCATAACGAAGTGCCTCTGCTGGACGAACCGATGCCGCCCGGTAGGAAGGAAAAACAGTCGCCAGCAAACTCAGAACAATCGCGCCGACAATAACTAAAACAATCTGCAAGGGTGAGATCACAACGGGTAGCTGACCACCTGCGGTGATCAAGTTAACACCAATAACAGTGAGCAAAGAATTCAAGTTCAGTGCCAATAGGGTGCCCAATACTCCCCCCATGATAGCGCCGATCACGCCGCTACTGGCGCCTTGTACCATGAACACCAGCAAGACTTGGCGGCTGCTCATGCCCTGCGTTTTCAAAATGGCTACTTCGGCCTGCTTTTCCATCACAACCATGATCAAGGCCGAAATAATATTGAAGGCTGCGACACCGATGATCAGCCCCAGCATCAAGCCCATCATGTTCTTTTCCATTTTCACCGCTTGGAACAGTTCACCGCGTTGTTCACGCCAGTCTGACCAGGTCATCCCATCGGGTAGAGGCCGGTTAGCAAGGTCAGCCACCACAAACGGATCATCAACAAACAGGCGCCACCCTGTCATTTGACCGGGTTTGAACCGTAACAGTCGCCCAGCATCATTGATGTGGGTCAAGATAAGCTGGCCGTCAACATCCGAACCGGTGTTATATAGGCCTGCCACTTCAAAGTTTCGCTGGCTAGGGATTCGTCCGAGCGGCGTATATTGGCTGGCACTGGTCACCATCAGGCGGACCTTGTCCCCAACCTTCACCCCTAGTTGGTTTGCCAGCGTTTGGCCAAGGATAACTTTATAGCTACCCGATTCCAGATCCTGGATATCGCCATGATTAATGTAATAGCCAACAGGTTCAAAGGCGTCAGGGTCGACCCCCAGCAGCATCCCTGCCGCCAATGACTTGGCACTTTGCAGAATTGCTTCGCTACGGGTAAGCGGCGACACCATATCAACATAGGGGATAGAGGTAAGCACTTCAGGCGGTTGTTCCGTGCGGGTAAGATGACCATCGGGGGTCGAGATAACAGCTTGGGGCATCACCCCAAGGATCCGCTCCTTGAGTTGCTGCTCAAAACCATTCATCACAGACAAGACCGTTACGAGGGATAACACCCCGACGGTAATACCCGCGGTCGACATATAAGAAACAAAACGGCTGAACCTATCACCAGAGCGCCCTCTGAGATAACGCAAGCCGATAAAAAACGAGACGGGATGAAACATAGATAAGAAAGATACCATCCTTATAAAAACTGCCCGAAAGCATACCTGTTGCCGCGTCTGATTACCATTAAGCACAGTAAAACTAATGTAAAAACAGCGGGTAAAACCACCACTCTGCGACCACTTTACTTGTCCCTGAGCAATAGGTGGGTGATAATCGTAGGATAGTTAATTTATATCGAGTGCGACATGAATCAGGACGAGTATTTTTCAGTCCATGCTGGATTGACCATCAATGTAGAACCACTCCAACTGGGTGAAAGTGTTCCCGAGATGCTGGCTTTCCAGCAAGAAATCCCGCCCCTGTTTCGTATCGCCAGTGAATGCAGCAGCTTGGATGAAGGCTTGGAGCATTCATTATCTCAATTAAAAAAAGATGAATTCAAAGCACTATCGAATTACCTTACGGCACAGAACAACAAGATAAATTTATTATTATCTTTTGTTCTTGCCCAACAGGATAATGCCGAACTTCGCTTTACCACGCATACTTTCGGCGCTAGCCAACTGTCCTATTTTTCAACTGAGGCGTTAGCCGAAGGCGACAAGGTAAGGCTCAAGCTGTTTCTCGATAACCCCGCAGCGGCCGTTTACGCCTATGCTGAAGTAACCCAATGCCAGCTTCAACAAGCCGGCAGCTACGAAATTGCCTTGAAGTACGTATGCTTAATGGAAGATGACAGGGATTTGCTGATCCGAGCCGCTCTGTATTTCCAGCAAAAAATTCTGCGCCAACGCGCCCAACAGCGATCAGATAATAAAAGTTAACCATGAAAGCACAGTCTATTCTCTCTCTTCCATTACCGTCCAAGCCGGGTGACAGCCGATTCATCGGTAATGTGTCCGGTGCAGCGCTGGCACTTTCTGTTGCAGAAGTGGCCCACGATCATCAAGGCCCTATCTTGGCCGTGGTGCCAGACACCCAGACGGCTTTACGTCTACAACCCGAAGTCAGCCAGTTTACATCATTAGAAGTCAGTGTATTCCCAGACTGGGAAACCTTGCCGTATGATAATTTTTCGCCGCACCAAGATATCATTTCAGATAGACTGACTCGCTTATATAGCCTCCCCCAGCAAGCTAACGGGGTGGTCTTGGTGCCAATCAGCACCCTGCTGCAGCGAATGACACCAAGGGCTTTCATCCACCAGCATGCGCTGATGGTACATAACGGCGATAAACTGTCGCTGGAAAAGCTGCGCTTACAATTGGAAGCCTCAGGCTACCGCCATGTTGATCAGGTTATCGAACACGGCGAATATGCCAGCCGTGGTTCGCTGATTGACCTGTTCCCAATGGGCAGCAACCAGCCGTACCGCATTGACTTCTTTGATGATGAAGTCGATTCTATCCGCCAATTCGATCCCGAAAACCAGCGTTCTACCGGCGAGATCGAACAAATTCGCCTATTGCCAGCCCACGAATTCCCAACCGATGAAATAGCCATCGAGAATTTCCGTATGCGCTGGCGCGAGCGTTTCGAGGCTCGACGCGAGCCTGAATCTATCTATCAACAGGTCAGCAAGCGCACTTGGCCTGCCGGTATCGAGTATTGGCAGCCTCTGTTCTTCGAACAAACCGAAACACTTTTCGATTACTTGCCGCAAAATAGCCTGCTGATAACCATCGGGGCACTTGAGCCCGCTGTCGACCAGTTCTTGACCGACGCCGAGTACCGTTTCGACCAGCGACGGGTCGATCCTCTTCGCCCATTGCTCGAACCTAAAGAGCTATGGCTGACCAAAGAGGAAATGTTCACCCATTTCAAAACGCTGCCTCAAGTGCGTATCCGCCAGGAAAGCGAGCCCGACAAGGCTGGCCGCTACAACCTGCCAGTTAAAGCCGTTCCTGAGCTAACCATCAACCACCAGCTCAAAGAGCCATTGGCTGAACTTCGACGTTATTCGGAAAGCTACCAAGGTAAAATTATCTTCTCGGTTGCCTCTGAGGGCCGTCGCGAAGCACTGCTCGATCTACTGGGCCGGATCAAACTTCGCCCTGTCGTTGCACCAACCCTGACAGAAGCCTTGGCGACACCAGGCAAATTTAGCCTGGTGATTGGCTCGGCTGAGCATGGCTTTTTGCTTGAACAGCCAGAAGTCGCCCTGATCTGTGAAAGTGACTTACTGGGTGAGCGCGTGGTTCAGCGCCGTCGCCGGGATGAAAAGAAATCGGTCAATGCCGATACCATTATCCGCAACCTTGCCGAACTCAAGGTAGGCCAACCGGTGGTCCACCTAGACCATGGTATCGGTCGCTTTCAGGGCTTGCAGACACTAGAAGCCGGCGGCATGAAAACCGAATACGTCACCTTGGAATACCAAGGCGGTGCCAAGCTTTACGTCCCTGTTGCCTCGCTGCACTTGATCAGCCGCTACTCGGGCGGTGCGGAAGATTCCGCTCCGATCCACAAGCTAGGCGGTGAAACGTGGGTGAAAGCACGAAACAAAGCGGCTGAAAAAGTCCGTGATGTTGCCGCCGAACTGCTCGACGTGTACGCCAAGCGAGAAATGAAGCCGGGCCACAAATTCACGCTTGATCGTGAAGCCTATGCCGACTTCAGTACTGGCTTCCCGTTCGAAGAAACCCATGATCAAGCACTGGCAATCAATGCTGTGCTGTCTGATATGTGCCAACCGAAGGCAATGGACCGCCTGGTTTGTGGTGATGTCGGCTTTGGTAAAACAGAAGTCGCCATGCGCGCCGCCTTTGTCGCTGTCGATAATAACAAGCAGGTCACCGTACTGGTCCCGACCACCCTGCTTGCCCAGCAGCATTTTGAGAATTTCCGTGACCGCTTTGCCAATACTCCAGTCAGGGTTGAAGTCCTTTCTCGCTTTAAAACTGCCAAAGAGCAAAAGCAAATCTTGGCCGACATGGCCGAAGGGAAAATCGACATCCTGATCGGCACCCACAAGCTGCTTAATGCCTCGGTGAATTACCATGATCTGGGTTTATTGATTGTCGATGAGGAGCACCGCTTCGGGGTTCGCCAAAAAGAAAAGCTCAAAGCAATCCGATCCGATGTTGATATCCTGACCCTAACCGCCACCCCTATTCCGCGTACGCTGAATATGGCAATGAGCGGTATGCGCGATCTCTCGATCATTGCAACACCACCAGCCCGCCGCCTGGCCATCAAGACCTTTGTCCGCGAGTCGGACGATGCCTTGGTTAGAGAGGCGGTACTGCGTGAGGTGATGCGCGGTGGTCAAATCTACTTCCTGCACAACGATGTCGACTCCATTGAGAAGATGACAGAAGATCTCGCCAAGCTGATCCCAGAAGCACGGGTTACCTTTGCCCATGGCCAGATGCGCGAGCGAGAGCTTGAGAAGATCATGAGTGACTTCTACCACCAGCGCTTCAACCTATTGGTATGTACCACTATTATCGAAACCGGTATCGACGTCCCTACCGCCAATACCATCATTATCAACCGTGCCGATCATCTCGGCCTTGCCCAGCTTCACCAGCTACGGGGCCGTGTCGGACGTTCGCACCACCAGGCCTATGCTTATATGCTGACACCGCATCCTAAGCGGATGACCAAAGATGCGGTTAAACGACTTGAAGCCATTTCATCGCTGGAAGATTTAGGTGCAGGCTTTACGCTTGCCACTCATGATCTTGAAATTCGAGGAGCGGGTGAGCTGCTTGGTGACGAGCAAAGTGGCCAAATCCAGTCAGTCGGTTTCACCTTGTACATGGAAATGCTTGAGCAAGCCGTCGAAGCACTTAAAGAAGGTAAAGAGCCTTCGCTTGATGACCTGTTGCGCCAGCAGACCGAAGTGGAGCTTCGCCTACCGGCACTGCTACCGGAAGAATTTATCCCGGATATCAATACCCGTTTGTCGCTATACAAACGCATAGCCAGTGCCAGCAACGACAAGGCACTGGATGAGCTTAAGGTTGAACTTATCGACCGCTTTGGCCTACTGCCGGATCCAACCAGCAACTTACTGGTACTCAATAAAATCAAGCTCAAAGCCGCCGGTATTGGTGTGCGCAAAATTGAAGCCGGTGAAAAAGGTGGGTTTATTGAATTTAACCCGAATGCCAACATCGACCCTAGCCTGATCGTCGGTTTACTTCAGTCACAACCGCAGCATTTCCGGATGGAAGGGCCAACCAAGCTGAAAGTCATGGCCCCGATGAGTGACAGAAAAGACAGAATAAAGTATGTTGACGGTCTTCTAACAAAGTTGGCCGAAAACGCTCTATAATAGATAGCACTTAAGTGCGGAGTATTATCTTGAAAAATATCATTTATTTGCTGCTATTCGCCATTAGCTGGCCAAGCCTAGCAGCACGACAGTTCGATATTGAAGTGATCATGTTCAAGCGTAACATTGCGCCTGAGCAAGTCAGCGAGTCTTGGCCGGATAGCCCGAAGCCCATTAACCTCAAAGGGGCGATCGACTTCGGTGACACCTCTCGTCTCCAAGCAAGGGGGCTCACTCCGATGCCTTCATCCCAGTTCGAGCTCAATGCACAATACAACAAGCTCAAGCAGCATGCTGGATTTACCCCACTGGCTCATTTTGGCTGGCGACAGGGTGATTTAAGCCGTGCTGCTGCGCCTCGCATTCATTTTACTGCTGGCAAAGACTTTTCCGCGCAGTTCTTAGCAGACGGTACACTGAAGTCAGCCCAAGCAGATGCGCAAACAGCTGTTCCGTCAGAACAAGGGTTTACCGAGGAATCACTGGACCCAGCGTCTGATGAGACCACAGAGCAAGCAAGCGCATTGCGCGAGCTTGATGGCACACTTCGCGTCTATGTTCAGCACTTCTTGTTTACAGAAGCCAACTTTGTGCTGCGCGAGCCAAGCCGACGCGAAGTGATCATCGGTGCTGAGCCGCTCGACCCAATGGAAAATGCATTAGAGCCGGAAGGCAACGTCCAGATCGGCCACCTGCAGGAAGTCAAAAAACAGGTGAAGGTGGAGGAGTTCCTCAAATCCTACCCGTTCCAACAGCAGCGTAAAATGCGCAGTAGCGAAACCCACTACCTCGATCACCCGTTAATGGGTATGGTGATTCAAATTCGCCGTATCGACGGCTAAGTTCGTTTACTTTCAAGATTAAGGGCTGCAAACGCAGCCCTTTTCACACTTTTCGCCACCTATTCCAACGACACCCACGACTTTCCCCCTACTCCGGTTTATGCTAAGAAAGTAATTCGACGGAGACTGTTGCCAGGATGAAAGCAGACTACCAATTAACAAGCGAACGCTTGCTACTTCGCCCCTATAAGAATGTTGACCTGCTGGATTTGCTCGATGCGATCCACCGCTCACAGCACAGCCTTGCTCCCTGGTTACCTTGGTGCCACGCCCAATATAATCAACACGACGCCCATGAGTGGATACATGCCAGCCAACAGAACTGGGTGTATGACATCAGCTATGAGTTTGCTATCTTTGAACGCGCCACCGACATATTTCTTGGCAGCACGTCCTTGAGCAACTTGTCCGATCTCACTAATTCAGCTGAATTGGGGTACTGGATCCGCTCCAGTGCACAACGAAAAGGCTATGCCAAAGAAGCCTGCCAAGCCATTGCCCAGTTTGCCTTTGACACCGTTGGCCTGACACGCATTGAAATCGTTACCCATACCGGTAACCTTGCTAGCCAGCGCACTGCCCTTGCCACGAAAGCCCATTTCGAATGCACAGCTAGAAACCGCATCATCACCCAAGACGGTCCCGTCGACGGCTTGCTGTTTTCGTTGATCCCCAGTGACATTGCCACTTCCACGCCGCCTAGACTATGACCACGCCTAACGAGTTATAACCTTAGCTTAAGTACCTGTTGACCTGCCTTTCACCTGCGGGTGAGCTCTGCTACTATCGTCGAGTATATTCAGCTTTGTATTACGAAATAAGGAACTTACGTGTTTAAAATTATCTTGGGTATCGCCCTTATTGCGCTAGTTATCTTCTTTATGCAACGCTCGCAAGGTAATAAGCAAGCTGCTGCCGAAAACATCCAAGTGGGTGAAACGTTCCTTGCCGAGAACAAGGAAAAAGAAGGGGTACAAACCACTGCATCAGGCCTACAGTACTTGGTACTGCAAGAAGGAACAGGTTCTGTACACCCAAAGGCAAGTGATAAAGTGACCGTTCACTACCATGGTACACTGCTCGATGGCACGGTATTCGATAGCTCTGTAGAGCGTGGGGAGACCATACAGTTTGGCCTAAATCAGGTTATCAAGGGCTGGACAGAAGGCGTACAATTGATGGTTGAAGGAGAGAAGACACGTTTCTTCGTCCCGGCTAACCTAGCCTATGGCAACCGCGCTATTGGCGCTATACCACCAGGCTCAGTGCTGATTTTTGATGTTGAACTGTTTAAGATCAACTAATTGCTACTGCTAGACGACATAAAAAAACGCCCCTAAATAGGGGCGTTTTTTTCATTCAAGCTTATAACTGACGAACGTCAGGGTGTTTACTACTCGCCTGCTCATGATAGATATCCGCGAGGTACGTCGCCAAATCAACGTCTTCCAGCTCGGGGGGAATAACAACATCATAAATACGGGCACGCATTGCGGTCTCTGATTCTTTGAACAGCAACCAAAATCCATCTTTTTTCTGCACTGACATCTTGGTGCCGAATACATCAAACATTAAGAACATCATTGTTCTCCTTTTTGTGCCCCGTATAGCGTTACTCGCTTAGTGAAGCTTCAGGTTTGGGCGCAACACGCGGTTAATGCGGCCAACCAGCATCATCAGGCTCGTTTTAATGACACCGTGAAGAGCGATTTGGTGCATGCGGTACAACGAAATGTATACCACGCGAGCAATACGGCCTTCAACCATCATCGAGCCTTTGGTTAGGTTACCCATCAGGCTACCAACGGTTGAGAAACGACTTAGCGAAACCAACGAACCGTGGTCACTGTAAGTATATGGCTTCTGCTCACGGTCTGTAATTTTAGCTACAATGTTAGAGAAGCAGCGGCTTGCCATCTGGTGAGCAGCCTGAGCACGTGGTGGAACAAAGCTGCCATCTTCCTGAACACAAGAAGCCAGATCGCCAATCACGTAAATATCATCATCGCGAGTGGTTTGAAGAGTCGGTTTAACCACCAGCTGGTTGATACGGTTGGTCTCAAGACCAGCGATATCCTTGATAAAGTCAGGTGCCTTAATACCTGCCGCCCATACCATAATTTGGGCTGGGATATGATCGCCATCTTTGGTCGTCAGGCCAGTTTCATCAGCCTTGGTTACCATAGTCGCAGTACGAACATTCACACCCAGCTTAGTCAGCTCACTGTGGGCAGCTGACGAAATACGCGGCGGCAGTGCTGGCAAGATACGCTCACCGGCTTCAACCAAGTTAACATTCAATCGTGAGCTATCCAGATCACCAAAACCGTAGTTCTGCAATTCTTGAACAGCATTGTGTAGCTCCGCAGATAGCTCAACACCGGTTGCACCGGCACCCACAATCGCGATATCAACCGTTTTCTGCTCTTTGTTTGCGTGCAGTTTCAGGAACTGGTTGTTCATTTGCGAACGGAAGCGGTGTGCCTGCTCTGGACTGTCCAGGAAGATACAGTTCTCGCGCACGCCAGGAGTATTGAAGTCGTTTGAGGTAGAACCGATAGCCATAACAAGGATATCGTACTCTAGCTCACGCTCAGGCATCAGCAGTTCATTTTGTTTGTCATGCAATGGCGCAAGGGTGATCACCTTACGCTCACGGTCAATATCTTTCAGGCTACCCATCTGGAAATCAAACGAATGATTTTTTGCATGCGCACGGTAACTCAGAGCATCAACACCTGCATCCATAGAGCCGGTTGCGACTTCGTGCAACAGTGGTTTCCACAAATGGCTGCCCTTACGGTCTACCAAGGTGACTTTTGCACGGCCTTTACGGCCCAAGGTACGACCCAGCTTTGTTGCTAGCTCCAAACCACCAGCACCACCACCGACAACAATAATTCGTGTCATCACAACATTCCTTCCACAAATTTATAAATTTACAAATTCAACCTGACCCGAACAAAATCCAGTCAGTATAATTCTTTTTTATCAACAGCTTAACTTTGGATATGCGAGGGATGTTTAGTACATCTTCTTCGTTTAATTAACTCAACTTTTTTTGATTTACCTCAAAAAAAGTTAAGATTTGCATTATAAGCGAATATTATTTCAAGGCAAGAAATAATTGATTAGGATCAAAGCCGGCGGCATGGGATGCTGAGGAACACCAGGTTAGCCAATTCTAGTTTGGCTGTGAGAGAGGGTAACAGTTGATATCACTATTGGCATAGGGCTGATGAACATAGAGCAGACGGACATGGGCCGTCTGCTTATCTTGTTATCTTGCCAAGCAAAGTAATAAGTAGGAATTAAGCGGTTTCTTTAAACACTTTTATCGTTTGCAGGTGCTGAGAAATTTTCTTGAATTTATGCGTTTCTTTATCGTCCCAAATGATCTTGTAAAAATCACCAAGCGCATCTTTGGTTTGCTTGTTGTCTAAGACTTCATCATTTGTTGAAAGTATGCAAAGGCAATTGCCTGCATTTTTGTTACGAAAATCGGTTACACATTTAGTGGAAATATCAGCATACTCTTCTGGACGGTCAATACGGCCTTCCATATTGTGTTCAGGAGTCAGGTTGGGGTTGAAAATGACTTGCTTCATGCCGCACAGAAAACCCACCCGCTCGGACCAATATCCGCCAAGCCCCACACCACAAATCAGTGGTTGCTCATCAGCAGATTCTTCCTTTAGCTTGAGTACTTCTTTTAATAAGTGCTGCATATCATGCTTAGGATGCAGAGTACTGTAATTCACAAAACGTACGTCAGGATCAATGAATTGAAGCTGCAATACCTTTTCATGGTTCCCCGGGCTTGTTGAGTCAAAGCCATGCAGATAAATAATCATTATTCTTCCCTATTGTGATTATCAGTAAAATCAATCTACCACGTTTTGTAGGGTTTGTTGACACTACTTTCACAGTAAATATCCGTTATTGATTGATCAGCAAAGCAACATCCTTGCGTAGGTCTACCAGCTTACGGTTCAAGTGAGTTTGCTGCTGTCGCGACAGGGTATGATTGAGCCGGCGCATCAATTCAAATCGGCGGTTGAGGTAGAAGCGGATCTCAGATTGATACCGGCTACTGTTAAGGGCCACCATGTCCCGCATCAACTGGGTAAACTGTGCTTTGAATGCGGGTTGGGCTCGGTTTTTCATTAATTGCCGCCAACGGTCAAAATAGCCGTTGCGCAATGAACGGAATATAGGGGCCATTTCCAATTGGTAACCTGCCAGCTCAGTCAACAACTCCTCCTGCCGACTGGTCAAGGAGCCGACCCAATCCTGGGTGAAGTCTTGCAATCGCTCCGACCGCTTAGCAAGCTGCTGAGATTGACTCAGCTTACTTCTCTCCTGATCAAACTCTGTAAACCTTTGGCGCAAACTACCTTCGAACTGAGCTGCTTGAGCATCATTCAATTGAGCAAACATATCGGCCATCGGATTAGCTAAAATCGCCGCAGAATCCTGCCCCAAGCGGGTAAAAACCTTATAGTATTCCCGCATTTGACCGAACGTCATTGGAGAAAAGAGATCTGCCTGTAGGCGATCGATAGCACTGTGGATTTTGGGGAGCTCTTGCTGGCGATGAAGTGCATGAGCACGGTCGACACCTTGATCAAAACTGGATTCCTGAGATGAACTGAGGGTAACATAAGAGGAAAGGCGATAGTTCAGCCATACATCCAAATTGTTGTAAGCCAAGCGGGTGGTGCACCCTCCAACCAAGACGACTGCCAAAGTAACGCCCGCCCACTTTGGAAGCAACTTACTCATTACCACCCCCTCATCCTAACCCAACGTTTTGCTTGCTTCATGTAAGCTATGTCGTTTGATTTACGTTGTTTATGCCTGCCTTCGATATAGCTATATCGAGGTAAACAGAAAGTGAAAACAGCTATAAGCATAAAGACCCAATTGATACGCATTTCGTACAAACAGAAAAGGCGTCCCTCAATTGTAGACGAGAAGCATTTAAAAGGTTTGATTAATCAGAGAATTGCAGCTCATTCCACAATTTTGCTTGTAATACTTGAGCTTCCGAGAGGTAGCCCTCATCTGGCTGCTCTTGACCTGAAAAGTGCTGCGCCCCAACATAGAACCACAGCATTGCCAAATAATCGCACCACGGCTGCCAATACGTAACCGCCGATAGCCAGCGGGACTGACTAGCAGCATCAGTGATCCCCATTCGCTGGCAATAGAAGGATACAGCCTTTGAAGGCTCAAGCTGGTTGGCTGCAATGGTCAGCGCTAAATCCAATGACGGATCACCCGCGGCCGAATACTCCCAATCAATCACTTTGTGCTGGCCGTCTGGAGTAACAATTACGTTATACCACCCCAGATCATGGTGGCAGCAGGTGTCAGCAAACCACGTTGTCACAGATAGGGATTGGAAATACGCATGGATATGGCAAAGTTGATGATCATCCACAGCACCGCCGACATACTGCCAATAATGCGCGCCTCGCTGCTGACAGTCCAGCCGCCACGAAGGCAAAGGAAGGTGATGAATCGTCCCCAATAAGGTCATGATGGTTGCAATGGGGAGATCAGGTTTCGCGGTTTGGCCTTCAGCCCACTCTACCAATAACCCCTCAGGAAAAAGGGCAAAGGTACTCGGTGCTATATCACGCTTGGCAGAGGTGTCGATGGCATGAAGCACATCATGCTCATTCAGCCGTGACACACCAAAAGCCTGTGACGCTGCCGAATGGGGTCGCCATACCAATGTATGGCATAGACCCGTGAGGCCATGCTCGATAACCACCTGCCAGCAGCGGTTACTGAGCCCGCCGCTGAGAGGTTTGGCACTGTTTAGGTGGTACTCCGGTAACCTAGTTCTAAGCAGAGCCTGTAAGCTATCAATACTCATGTCACCGGAATGCCCAATTACCAGCCTAGCAGGCTCTTTGATTCCTGCTTACGGATCTCGGTTTCATCAGCCCACTCAATCAGGCCAGTCTCCAAGTCCATCAAACGCATGGTCATTTTGTAGTAAACGTCTTTGTCACTACCGGCTGACTTCACAATGCTCGACAGGTTACCGTAAAGCATGTATTCCGCGCCGACCATTTTACCAAACTGGATGGCTGTGCTCTGGTTAACCAGTTCATCGTGGTTCTGGAAGTTAAGCTGCTTGCGCACATCTTCTACACGAGTCATGTCCACAAAGCGGAATTTACCCGAGTTTAGCAAACGAGTGCTGACAGAATCGGTTACCGACTCGGTATCAATGTGCTCACTGGTTTTATTCTTGATGCTATCAACAACAATGATTGGGCGCTGGCCATTACCGGTAATATAAGCCACCGAACCCGATGTCAGCATGCTGTCTGTCATTTCTTCAGCAATCTTCTGCAAGTCTGTCGAGCCAAACTCAATAGTCGTCGTTTCAGCCTGCTGAGCATCACCATAGCTCACCTTCTGGGCACAGCCGCCCATCAGTGCAGCCACACCCATTAATGCGATTACGCTTTTTTTCATTGTCTTACCTTTATCAGTCAAACAGCACTCGCGACAGTGCCAATCCCAAAATTAATAATCTGCTTTTCGGATATATATCCGGTATTGCGTTGCCTGAGGGCTTCTGGCAACCGCTTGTAATGTCATTGTATCTTTACCGTGCAGCACAACCTGGCGCCATGGACTATCACTACCGCTCACTTCAAGGCCCTGAGCGTCATACCAATAAAAGCGGTACTGCAGGTTGAGATCAGAATCAATTTGGCTGGTCACCGGAACCCCAGCCTTCATCAGTCCGTTGACTTCAGAAATACTGGCTTGCTCAATCGATAAGCGACTGGCCAAGTGAGAGTTACCAATCACCACACTTTGGTTGCTGCTTTCTATGCTGATCCCAGATGTTGTCGTGGAACATGCTGCTAATCCCAAGACCATCCCCAATACAAGTAATATTCTCATTAGTTATTCCCCAATAAGACTGACCAACCGGTCAGCTGATTTCCCTGGCGTGACACCCAAACCATGGTTGTTCTGCCTGCTTTTACATCAACATCTATCTGATGGCCATTCCAAGCCAGATCATACTGCCCTGCCGTGATATCTTGCTGGGCAATAGCCACAGAGGCCGGCAAGCTTTGCCAACTTCGGGTATCTGGCTGTTCGGTGAGGGTGTTGAAAATATTGGTCAACACGTTGCCGATATCATCCCCTTTCCTCGCCGCGGTTTTGCGCACTTCGTTCTTGGCTGCGACCCGCAAAGCCTGTCGGAGCACAATCACGGGTAGATCTTCCTGCAAGCTGTAACGTGCCATCCCATCAACATTAGCGACGGTGCTATCAACCAGCGGTTTGCCGTTGAGTTGCAATGGTGAAAAAGCTTTATTGGACGGATTACCATAATAAGGCAGCGCCAGATTATAAATCACGCCGTCACCTCGACTGTCTGTCAGCCAAATAGGCAAACGCCAGCCGTCTCTTGCCGATACCACTCCTTGCTCGTCAAACACGATCACCCTGCCAGTGTTGGCAGAAGGTGCTTGGTATTTGCCATATCGCGCTTGCAAAGACGGCAGATCCTGATCCATACGCATACGTGTCGCCAAACGCAATACTGTCTCGGCGACAAACGGGTTGTTAGGCGCCACTGCCAGTGCTCGTTTGTAGTCGATATAGGCACTGTTCAGATCACCGTCGGCTTCATACAACACCCCAGAGAGAAAGAACAAATACCCGTTCTGAATATTGCCCAGCTGGCTGCCGACATCTGGGTAGCGCGCCAAAACAGCACCAAGGTTTTGATCTAACCCTTTGCGACGAGCTTCTTTCGCCGCCTTGTTCAGCTCAGCTTCTCGCAGTCTTTTAGCGGCTTCTTGTACTTGGTTTGCTCGACGTACTTCTACCAAGGCGCCACTGAGATCTCTTTGCTGGAGGTAGTTAAGAGCCAAATACAAATGTAAAAAGCCCAGTTCATAATCTGCCGGCTGATAGGTGAGCATATTGTCGTTGGTCAGTAACGAGCCAACCTGATTGAACCCTTCCGATATCTGGATACTGGCCTGGCGCTGCTGCTCTTTTACCGCATTGTCTGCTGATTGCAGCGCACCAAAGCTTTGTGGATATTGGCCAGCGGCAAAGCCGACCCGCCCTTTTTCCATTCCATCAAGGATTTCACCTGCAGGCGCATCAGGCAATACGTCCAACGCTTGCTGGTACAAGCCTTGCTGCATTGCCTGATGGGTCTTGCTGTTTGCCGCACTATAATGACTAAATAAGCTCTGGGTCGACAGGTTCGCACAAGCGACCAACCCCAAAGACAGCACCGCTACGACGGCATGTTTCAACATCTTATTACTAACCCTAATAAAAAGCCTGAGTGCCCTTACCATCGGCAAACACGCCGTAAATACACGCCACTCAGACTTCAATTTGGAACAGAAGTTCACTTGTTCTTGGCTTGCCCTCGGACTAACCAAGTCTTGTGTTAACCCACAAGCATTGGCCCTAGAGGGCGACCGCCCAACAGGTGCATATGAATATGGTATACCTCTTGGCCACCATGTGGATTACAGTTCATGATCAAACGGTAACCGTCTTCAGCAATGCCTTCCTGCTCTGCCAATTTACGAGCAACTGTAAACAGGCGTCCCATCATCAACTCGTCTTCTGCTTCCACATCATTGACGGTCGGCAGCAATTTATTCGGGATGATCAAAATGTGGCTTGGCGCACGCGGGTTAATATCGCGAAAAGCCGTCACCAAATCGTCCTGGTAAACAACATCAGCTGGGATTTCCTTGCGAATAATCTTACTGAAAATGGTCTCTTCAGCCATGTCTTGCTCCATTTATCGTTATCGAATCAACACTTGCAGTATGCTCGACTACGTAAATAAGAGCAATATTGAACATTGTTTTTAATCTTTTTTCCAGTGATTTTTTTATATCCGCCAAATTCACTTCCTCCAAGCACCTCTCGTCGTCCATCGAACCTCGCCTTAAACAAATACCAACAGGCGAGATAACAAAGTTATTTTTTGATGCAGCGGTCAAAGAATGTAAGGCGCTAAATCATTTACTATTTGGCATGAATCTCAAGAACCATATCAAGGATTTATCACTCAACCGAGTCAACTTTGACGCATTTTGGGTTGCTTTTTTTGCTTCTAAAATTTTAAGCGTCACATTTTGTACGAAGACTAAAACCATAACTCTAACTTCGTATTACATTGCCATAAGTAAGTTCTGCTGTCGCTTGCTTGGATTTTTTTAGGGATATTATGAAGACAACGAAACAGACCTCTGTCATTCGACGTATGTATACCGGTATCGCCGTTATGGTAATGCTTTTTGTTGCCACACTGATGATGATGCTCGATGGCACCAGTCGGATCCATCAACAACTCCAAATCGTCACCAATCAATCATTACCCTTGGTGTCATTATCAAACCAAGTCAGTGTCAGGCTTTTGGCGGCAGATAAGATCTATAAGGATTTCCTGACAAGCCAAGATCTGGTACGAATGGATACGTACGAAACCCAGTTCGGCCACGCCCACCAACAATTTCTGACCGCCTTAGAACAACTCGAAAATGCCGCACAAGACAACACCGCTCTCAGCAGCCAGCTTGAAGCGCTTATCGCACTGGAAAACCGTTACTTCCGCGAAGCCCATACGGCAATGGACAATTACCGGGCCCAATTGGTTGCCCAGGCCGATCGCCAACAATCTGCCCGACGTTTCCAGCAACTGCATGGTAGCCTCAATAGCCGGATGAAAGATTATGTTGACGATCAAGAGAGCATTTCGGTCAAGATGATCGCAAAAAACTACTTTGTCAAACTGCAAGAAACGGAAGTCGTCACGTCAGATGCGCTGGCAACGGAAGATATCGATACCATTGACAAAGCCATCAAAAGTAACCGACGCAATATCAATCACCTCAACAATGCCTACCGTTCACTGCTCGCGATGATGCCTGAACTCAAAACGATATTTGATAAGTCGATAGCCCAGTACACGCTGGATATTGGCCAATCAGGCGGGGTCCTTGATGATCACTTCCAGTATATCGAAGCACGCAACCGGCTCTATGACAACATTGCTATCCTTGCGAATGAAATCGACCAAGCCATGGAGTTACTCGCGAGCTTCAGTGCCCAGGCAAATACCCAGATGAATACCGCCATCACCAATGCAGACAGCACCTACAGCCAGGGTTACCGCAATGCGACCTTACTCGGAGTAGGCACAACATTGTTTGCCTTGTTCATCGGGTGGTATCTCGCACAAAGCGTCCGCAAACCGCTGAATGCAACGCTGGCAACCCTTGAAGCACTGGCAAAGGGAGATATGACCAAACGCAGCCAAGTGAACCAATTCGTTGAATTCAGCAAACTGGGTAACTACATCAATACCCTTGCTGACAACCTGCAAGAGATCCTCGGCAAGCTCAGCCAGGCTTCGAGTGATCTCACGGCTGTCGCTGAAGAGAACCAGTCAACAACCACCGAGGCCAAAAATCGACTGCATGAGCAACGCCAGCAAACGGCCTCTGTCGCCACTGCGATGACCGAGATGGAGCAGTCTGTTACCGACGTCTCCCACAGCGCGCAGAATACCATGGAGCGTGTCCACGAGGTTGAGAAGGCATCGAGCACCGGCCGTGAAGTCATGAGCCGCAATATCAACACCACCCATCAGCTCTCGACCCGTTTGGACAAGTCTGTTCACGCGGTCTCGGATCTGCAGGAAATGAGCAGCAATATCGGCTCGATCCTCGATGTGATCCGCAACATTGCCGATCAAACCAACCTACTCGCCCTCAATGCGGCTATCGAAGCGGCACGCGCCGGTGAGCAAGGCCGAGGCTTTGCGGTGGTCGCCGACGAGGTACGGGTGCTGGCCAAGCGGACAACCGACTCAACATCGGAAATCGAGCAGATGATCCAGCGCCTACAGTCCAGTTCGGGGCAAGCCGTCGAGGTCATGCAGAGCTGTGTCAGTGAAATGGATAACAGCCTGACTCAAGCATCAGAAGCCAACAGCGCCATGGAAGAGATCCAAGCAATAATTCTCGAGATCAGCCAGATGAGTACCCAAATTGCCCAGGCTGCTGAAGAGCAGCGCAGTACGACAGGGGAGATTGCCCGCTCGCTGGAAGATATCAGCCATATTGCCGATTCAAACTACCGTTCTATGGAAGAAGTCGCCGAAGCCAGCGGCAAGCTTGATCACCTTGCCCACCAGCAAAACGACCTGGTTCACCGCTTCAAGCTTTAGCGTTTTGCTTCTTAGTCCAATGAAAAGCCAGCCACCCAGCTGGCTTTTTTATTAACCTTATATACAGACAGACCTTTTATTTGGCCATCGCAAGCAATCGTTTGCTCTTTTCTGCGTCAATTAATTCAATAGTTTGAAGATGCCGCTTTACAAGCTCCAGCTGAGGTTTTAGAATCGGTCGATTTTTTTTGGGAGGGAAGCAACAATGACGACTATTACGATTACACGTCCTGATGACTGGCACTTACACTTGCGGGATGGCGACGTGCTCAATGACACTGTTCGCGATACCAGCCGCTATATGGGTCGAGCTATCATCATGCCAAACTTGGTCCCACCGGTAACCGATACTGAAGCTGCTCTAGCTTACCGAGATCGTATCCTAGCCGAAAAGCCCCAAGGCAATTTCTCTCCTCTCATGACCCTCTACCTCACCGACAACACCACTCCTGACGAAATTCGAAAAGCCAAAGCAACTGGCCATATCTATGCCGCTAAGCTTTACCCTGCAGGTGCAACTACCAACTCTGATTCGGGCGTCACATCCATCGACACATTGATCCCGACACTAGAAGCAATGCAGGAAGAAGGTATGCTTCTTCTGATCCACGGTGAAGTGACCACTCACGATGTCGACATCTTCGATCGCGAGAAACAGTTCCTAGATACAGTACTTAGCCCCATCGTCAAACAGATGCCAAACCTGAAAATCGTGGTTGAGCATATCACCACCAAAGATGCGGTAGAGTTTGTTAATAATGCAGGCCCTAATGTGGCGGCAACCATCACGGCGCACCACCTGATGTTCAACCGTAACCACATGCTAGTCGGCGGGATCCGTCCGCACTTCTACTGCCTGCCAATCCTTAAGCGCAATACTCACCAGCAGGCACTCGTTGCAGCAGCAACAAGCGGTAGCCCGAAGTTCTTCTTGGGTACTGACTCAGCACCGCACGCCCAAGGCCGTAAAGAATCAGCCTGTGGCTGTGCCGGTTCTTACACTGCCCATGCCGCCATCGAGCTGTATGCCGAAGTGTTCGAGCAAGCTGGTGCATTAGACAAGCTAGAAGCGTTTGCCAGCTTCAACGGGCCGGACTTCTACGGCCTGCCACGCAACGCCGACACCATCACCCTGACCAAAGAAAACTGGGCAGTGCCAGAGACCATGTCTTTCGGTAACGATGTTGTCGTGCCAATCCGTGCAGGCGAAGAAATGACTTGGAAAGTAACGGCTTAATCCGCCGCCAAGACAATATACGATCAGTCAGTCTGTCGAATACTCTTCGCCAATCAAGCTGCAAAAAAGAAAGGGGCGCCTGTATGGCGCCCCTCTTGTTAGTTAGCTATTTAACCTTTAAGCCCTATTCTGATTTAACTGTGCACCGGTTCCGGGACCACAGGGCTGCTTCCCGGCAATGGCAAATGGTGGAACAGGCGATAAAGCACAGGAACCACGATCAGTGTCAGTACCGTGGCAAAGCCCAAACCAAACATGATGGTAACCGCCATAGGTTTAAAGAACACATCCGGTAGCAAAGGCACCATCCCCAGTACCGTGGTAATGGCTGCCATACAGACCGGCCTTACACGACTCACCGCCGCATCGACCACCGCTTGGTACTTCTCCTTACCGCTGGCAATCTCAATTTCGATCTGATCCAACAAGACGATACCGTTTTTCACCAGCATTCCGGAGAGGCTGAGGAAACCGAGCAAAGCCATAAAACCAAACGGGGTATTGAGCAGCAACAAGCCTGTTGTTACCCCAATAACCGCCAACGGTACTGTCGCCCAGACGATCAGGGCTTCCTTGACCTTGTTGAACAAGAAAATTGTGATCAGGAACATCACCAAATAGCCCATTGGCATGGTCTGGAACAAAGAGGCTTTCGCATCAGCCGACGACTCATACTCCCCTCCCCACTCCAATGAATAGCCTGGAGGATAATCCAATCCTTCAATTTTCGACTGGATCCGAGCCTGCACGGTCGCAGCAGTTTCATCACCCAGCGGATCCGGATCAGCCATTACCGTCAGCATCCGCTTACGATCCTTACGTGCGATAAGAGGGTCTTCCCAAATAATATTCGTACCATTGATCACTTGCTGAAGAGGGATATAACCTTGCGTTGCCGGGCTCCAAATCTTCATGCCTTCAATAGTACTGACATCCACCCGCTCTTCATCAGGCAAACGAGCGACAATCGGCATCAAGTTCGTCCCGTCTCGATATATCCCGACGGTTAAGCCAGAGAAGGACATCTGCAACAGATCGTCGACATCTTTTTTAGTGATCCCGTAGCGACGGGCCTGACTTTCATTAAAGATCGGTTCAATAACCTTATTACGCTCACGCCAGTCATGACGGATATTAAATGCACCAGGATCGGCGTTGAGAATATCCACAACCTGTTTGGCAAGGGTCCGTAGTACGGTGGGGTCTGGACCAACCAAGCGCGCTTCGATTTTCGAGCCAGATGATGGGCCAAGCATGATCTGCTTGAGCTTATATTCAAGCTCAGGGTGTTGTGTATCCAGCGTCTCTCCGATCATCCCCATGACCGGCATCACATCCTCAAAGCTCTTGACCCGGATCACCAGCTCACCATAAGAGGAGTAGCTCTTCTCAGGTGAGTAGGTCAGCATGAAGCGTTGTGATCCCTTACCGGCACTGGTACTGACATACTCCACCCGTTCATCCTGCGCCACAAACCCTTCCAACTCTTTCAAGGTCGCATTGGTGGCACGAATGTCAGTGCCTTCCGGCAACCAAACATCCACCATGAACATTGGTGTCGTCGATGACGGGAAGAAAGATTGCTTGAGTAAGGTGAAGCCATACAAGCTCGCCCCTAGCATGGCAACCAGCACTATCACTGTCAGCCATGCACGGCGCATACAGAACTCAAGGAAGGTCTTATACCAAACAAAAAGCTTACCGGCATAAGGGTCGGCATTAGGGTCATCATTGCCGGTCTTTACACTTTTGAAGAACAGATCACTGAAAAACGGCGTCAACGAAATTGCCGTAAACCAGCTCAGCATGAGTGAAACCAGCAGTACGGTAAACAGCGTTCGACAGTACTCACCGGTTGAGTCCTGAGAGAGACCAATCGGCGCAAACGCCATCACGGCAATTACCGTCGCACCAAGCAGCGGCCATTTGGTTTGGGTCACAATGTCAGAAGCGGCCTGCATCCGGGTTCGCCCCTTCTGCATGCCAATCAGCACCCCTTCGACCACCACTATCGCATTATCCACCAACATACCCAGCGCGATAACCAATGCCCCCAATGAGATCCGCTGCAAATCGATCGCCAGCCAACTCATAAAGACAAACGTGCCCAATACAGTCAGTAACAAGATCAAGCCAATCAATAGGCCGGAGCGAAGCCCCATAAAGAACAACAAGACGATGATAACAATCGCAACGGCTTGACCGAGGCTTACCACAAAACCGCTGACCGACTTATCGACCTCTGTCGGTTGACTGTACACCACCCCAATATCGATACCGACGGGCTGCTGCTCTTTGAGTTCACGTAACCGTTGCTCAACACGCTTACCGACTTCAACAACATTGACCCCTTCAACAGCGGAAATCCCGACATGAAGCGCCTGCCGCCCGTTGTAATTGATCAGGTTACTCGGCACCTCTTGGAAATCTCGTTTGATTTCGGCGACATCCTTAAGGTAAATCAGTCCTTCTGCACCGCTTTCCGTAATGATTAAGTCACCCAGCTCATCGACACTCTGGAATTCCCCGGTGGGGTGAACGCGGATATACTCGGATCCGATACGCACAGCACCCGCACTGGTGACAAGGTTCTGGGTCTCGAGCGTGCTGTAGATAGTCTGCGGTGAGATCCCTAAGCTGCTCAAGCGCTGCATCGATATTTCGATGAACACTTGTTCTTGCTGGGTACCGGTAACCGATACCTTACCGACACCGTCCACTAGTTCGACTTCACGACGGAGATAATCAACGTAATCGCTCAGCTCTTTATAGCTGTAGCCCTGACCCGTAACAGCCAGCAGCATACCAAACACATCACCGAAATCATCCACCACCGAAGGAGCTTGTACGCCCGGCGGCAGTGAAGGTTTGAGATCGTTGACCTTACGCCGCATTTCATCCCAGATCTGCGGAAGATCATCCGGCCCGTAGTTGTTCTTCATGGTGACGGTTATTTGAGAAAGCCCACGGCTGGAAACCGAGTTGACCTCATCCACATAGATCAGCTGCTGGATTTCTTTTTCTATCGGATAGGTCACCTCTTCTTCAACCTGCAGAGGCGTCGCTCCGGGATAAGCGGTGATCACCATCGCATCTTTAATCGTAAATGCCGGGTCTTCCAAACGCCCCAGCCCGAAGAAAGCCATGGTCCCGCCAATTAAGAAAATCAGTGTCAGCATCCAGCTGATCACTTTGTTCCGAATAAAATAAGCTGCAATATCCTGTTTCATAATCAGCCTGCCTCCTTGTCCACAATGGTGACCGACTGGCCTTCGCGTAATCTATTCGCCCCTTCGACAACAATATGTTCGCCGGCCTCCAGCCCCTCCAACAGACGAACACCTTCAGGTACCACCTTATCGGTAACAACTTGACGTTTGGTCACCGTATTATCGTCGTTGACGACCCAGACAAATTTATTGTCCATTGCCAATTCATCCCCATCCTCATTGAAGATGGCTTCAAGCGGTATGACGGCTTCTCCCTTGCGGTAAACCTTCAGCTTCTGGGCATCGGCTTTCACCTCAACCGCCATCCCGTCAAGAATAAAGCGGTCTTGCGGCATTGGCATGGTTAAGGTCACTAAAAAAGAGCCCAAATTAGGATCGGGCTCGGTGGTAAACTCCTTGAGGTTGGCCTTATATGCACTGCCATCCTCAAGCAAAATTGTCGCCCCCGGTTGAGACTCCTGGACCTCCACAGCCGTGCTCTGTGAATAAATCAGGTCCGGCGCCTGGATAATGATATCGACCTGATCAGCTAAGTGCAGGTTCATCACCAACTGGCCGATCTGTACATTCTCAAACTGTTCAACCGGTACTCGTGAGACCACACCAGAAAAAGGGGCTTTAAGTTCAGTAAAAGTCAGGTTGAGCTTGGCGTAATCCAAACGGGCTTTGGCAATCCGACGTTGTGCTTTTAGCTCATCAAACTGCGACTGTGGTAAGAAACCTTGCTTAACCAACTTGGCCGACCGGCGGTATTGGCTATCAGACACATTGAACTTGGCCTGGGCATCATCCACTTCCAGCTTGTAGTCAGTCGGATCAATACGGGCCAATAATTGCCCCTTTTTAACCTGATCGCCAGGTCGAACTCCGATAAAGCTGACTTCACCCTGGACCCGGAATGACAAACTCGATTTGTCTGCCGCTGCCGCAACTGCCGGAAAAGTCAACTGAGGCGCCGATTGCGCCATCTGTACTTCGACCACCGCAACAGGTGCAACGATGGTACGTGGCTCTACCGCCGCTTTATCACAACCCGCAAGGAATGCCACCCCGCCCAGTACCAAAGGTATTAGCGTTAACGTCTTCATCTTACAGTCCCCGCTCCTTGACCCATTTACGCACTTTTTGCCCTTCTTTCAGCTCCTGCACCCCAGACGTCGCAATCAAGTCGCCATCACTCAAGCCATTCAATACCCTACGCTTGTTATCAAGCTGAACGGGTACCTTGGTGACAATGCCTTGGTCGTCAACACGCCAGACAAAAGTGTTTTCCCCTTCGGTCAAAATCGCTCGAGATGGAATAGAGCCACTGGCATTTTGCGGGATAGCCACGCGTACATGCCCCGCCATACCGGGTAGGAGGTTGAAGCCTTGTGGGCGTTCCATAAACAAGGTGACTTTATAACTTGAGGTTTTCTCATCCGCTTCGGTATCGATTTCCTTGAACTCAGCCGAAAATGTCTGATCAGGGATAGTATCGAAGGTCACGGAAGGATCCCGTTCAAAATCAGAACGGTGTTGGAAACGAGCAAACAATTGATCGGGTAACTGGAAGGTAACATTAATCAAACCAGCACTTTGAATGTGCATTACCGGTTGTTTAGCAGCAATATATTCGTAGTTCTCCACCAAAGAAAGGGACAGCGTCCCGTCATATGGCGCAATCAAACTGGCATAATTGAGATTAGCTTGAGCTTTGTCCAAGTCCGCCTTGGCCTGATTTAATTCGGCTTCCGAGCGATCAAAATCCAACTCCGATACCACATTGGTTTTGAGCAGTTCTTTATCTCGTTTGTATTGTACATAGGCTAATTCATAATCAGCGTTGGCCTGTTCGAGTAAAAGACTGAGTTCATCGGTATTAAGGTGAGCGAGGACTTGTCCCCGTTTGACAATATCACCGGGCTTGCTGTCGACTTTATCTAATTGTCCTGATACCCGAAAAGCCAGTACGGCTTTATCTCCCGCTTCGACAACAGCGGGAAATGTCCGGAAACTTTCAGTATTGCCTACTGATACAGCCTCAAGCTTGACAGGCCTAGAGTCGGGTTCAGGAATGACGACTTCTTTATCCCCACACCCTTGTACCAATAATGCTAGCAAGGCCGGGGCCCACATCACGCGTCCCATAAAATCCTCTGTATTTCTTCATTATTGTTGTATTTATTGATGATGTTAATTGCGCCAAGCGCTACCGCATAACACCAAAATGCTTGTTAATACTATAGTCCACATATCGCTACAATAATTAAACAAACATCAGAAAAACAACAAAAAAACAGCTATTAAGAAAACCAACGAAACTAACAGAGGGTTGAATAGACGGCGATAGACAGAAGAAGGAAATCAGCAAAAGTCAGTAATAATCAGATGAAGAATACTCAATATATACAAATGCGTTATTTTTTGAGGTGGATTCAGCTATTTTTATGTCGCTCAATAGTAGGGTTGACTCCTACCCGAGCACAGGCAACAAAAAAGGAGCCTTTCGGCTCCTTTTTCAAATTAGTGACAACCCCAACGCTTAACCTTCAAACTCGGCAATTTTCACTTTCCAAGTATCTGGGCCTGTCTGGTGAGCATTCACGCCTTCAGCATCAACCGCCACCGTGACCGGCATATCGACGACGTCGAACTCGTAAATCGCTTCCATACCCAAGTCTTCAAATGCGACCACGCGCGCATGTTTGATGGCTTTAGCCACCAAGTAAGCAGCGCCACCAACAGCCATCAGGTAAACCGCCTTGTGCTTCTTGATAGACTCGATTGCAGCAGGACCACGCTCAGCTTTACCGATCATGCCAGTCAGACCCGCTTGCTCAAGCATCATATCGGTAAACTTGTCCATACGCGTCGAGGTTGTTGGGCCTGCAGGACCGACAACTTCATCACCGACGGCATCAACAGGGCCAACGTAGTAGATAAAGCGGTTATTGAAATCAACTGGGAAGTCTTCGCCCTTGGCCAACATGTCCTGAATTCGCTTGTGTGCCGCATCACGACCGGTCAGGATCTTACCTGACAGCAACACAGTCTCACCAGAACGCCAGTCCTGCACGTCAGCTTTAGTCACTTCATCAAGGTTTACACGGCGAACGTTGTCACCGACTTCCCATGTCACTTCCGGCCAATCTTCCAACTTAGGTGGTGACAAGTCTGCCGGCCCCGTGCCATCCAGCGTAAAGTGTACGTGGCGAGTCGCAGCACAGTTCGGGATCATACAAACCGGTTTGGACGCTGCGTGCGTCGGGGCTGTTTTGATTTTAACGTCCAACACAGTCGTTAGGCCGCCAAGGCCCTGTGCACCAATACCCAGCTTATTGACTCGGTTGTAGATGTCCAGACGCAGTTCTTCTTCTGCCGTCTGTGCACCGCGCTCTTGCAGCTCATGGATATCAATAGATTCCATTAGCGATTCTTTTGCCATTACCGCCGCTTTCTCGGCGGTACCACCAATACCGATACCCAGCATACCCGGTGGGCACCAGCCTGCCCCCATCAGAGGAACGGTTTTTTCAACCCATGCCGCCACATCATCCGACGGGTTTAGCATGACCATCTTGGTTTTGTTCTCAGAGCCGCCGCCTTTGGCTGCAACCTGAATTTCAACTTTATCGCCCGCAACCATATCAATATGGACAACAGCAGGGGCATTATCCTTGGTATTTTTACGGCTACCGGCAGGATCGGCTACGACAGAGGCTCGTAGCGGATTATCCGGATTGGTATACGCTTGGCGTACACCTTCATCAATCATTTCCTGTACAGTCAGATCGCTATCCCATTGTACATTCATACCAATTTTGACGAAGCAGGTCACAATCCCGGTATCTTGACAGATTGGGCGGCGACCTTCAGCTGACATACGCGAATTGATCAGAATTTGAGCAATTGCATCTTTCGCAGCTTGGCTCTGTTCTTTGTCATAGGCTTTTTCCAAAGCTTGGACAAAGTCGAGCGGATGGTAGTAAGAAATGTACTGCAGCGCATCGGCCACACTACTAATCACATCTTGTTTACGGATGACGGTCATATCTGCCCTCGTTGATTTTTATCATTCCCTGGCGCCCGATTTTTTGCTTCCAGTGTAGGGGGTGATTCACATTGTAAGTAATAAAATGCAACCACGCGGCCATGATCCTCATGGCATTTCTCCATTCAGCATATTTAAGTGCTACCTGCTAAAAATAATACTTTCAGGACGTCCTTGGGCGTCGGATTAAATTCTGTGTTTATGATACTCTTGCGAATAATTTCGCGCCATGCGCCAGACGTACACCTGTCACAAAAAAGAAAATGATTTGTAAATCACATCCAGAACTGAGTATCGAACAACTCGACTACCACAAAGACGCCTCGCTAACGTGGTTTGAATCGTTTGCGGGTCTGCCGTGGGCTATGATATTACGCTCCGCAGCTTCGGATCATCCAGATAATCGATTCGACATATTAGTTGCTGATCCTTTAGCCACTTTAGAGACATATGGTGAAACAACCCGTATTAATTTTTCAAATGGTGATGAAAAGTCGAGCAACGACGATCCGTTCGCTTTAATCCAAACGATACAAGCACAGTTGGTTCCATCGACACTCCCTTTGAAAGATGTGCCTTTTATCGGCGGTGCCGTTGGCTTGTTCAGCTATGATTTGGGGCGTCGGGTCGAAAAAATAGCGACCACGGCCCTACATGATATTGCAACCGCCGACATGGCGGTGGGTATTTACGACTGGGCACTCATTGCCGATCATCTTACCGAGCAGCTTTACTTAGTCTCTCCGGAAGGAAGTGGGCGCATGAAATGGCTGCAACAGCATCGCCAATCTGCCGAACAAACGGCCACGACCACAAAGCTGCAACACCCTGTCGACTTCGCATTAACATCGAAGTGGCAAGCCAACATGGATAAAGACGAATATTGCAACAAATTCGATCGTATCCAGCAGTATTTGCTGTCAGGTGACTGTTACCAGATCAACTTAACCCAGCGATTCTCTGCTCACTACCAAGGCGATGAGTGGCAGGCATACCGGTTACTGGAAGAACGCAACGGCGCCCCTTTCTCTGGCTTTCTCCGCACCAGTGACAGCGTCATTCTTTCGGTTTCACCGGAAAGGTTCCTACAGCATCGAGAGGGTTATATTGAAACCAAACCGATCAAAGGAACCCGACCACGGGACACAGACCCGTCCTATGATAAGGCTTTGGCTGACGATCTACGCACAGCGGAAAAAGATCGTTCAGAAAACCTGATGATCGTCGATTTACTGAGGAACGATATCGGCCGAGTCGCCAAACCGGGTTCGGTAAAAGTGCCGCTACTGTTCGACATTGAAAGCTTCCCGGCTGTTCACCACTTGGTGAGCACCGTAACCGGTGAACTGGATCAGCAATATACCGAAACCGACCTGCTGCGAGCCTGCTTCCCGGGAGGTTCTATTACCGGGGCACCGAAAGTCAGAGCAATGGAGATCATTGAAGAGCTAGAGCCAAACCGTCGAAGCGCCTACTGCGGAAGCATTGGCTATATCAGCCGTTGTGGACAGATGGACACCAGCATCACGATCCGCACTTTGGTTGCCAATAACCAAAAACTGCATGTCTGGGCTGGCGGTGGTATTGTCGCCGACAGTGAAGCCGATAGCGAGTACCAAGAAACTCTCGATAAACTGAGCCGTATTTTGCCGGTCCTTGAACGCTAACCTAGGCGTATAAACAACATCGATTCAAGGCCAAGCCACACATTTTGTTTGGCTTGGCCTTCTTTTATCGTCAGTCTATTGTCTAGCCGCTGCACGGATCCGCAGCGCTGAAACCACTTCGAATGAAAAACAATTCGTTAAGTTGCTGTTTCAACATCTATAGTTAATAGTATGCCGTTATCGCAACACCACGGAAGGTTTATGAATTGCCAGCAACAGATCATCACCCGCTTTCTACTTGCCCCGCAAGCCAACTACGATAAAAGCCACACGCTTCGTGTTCGCCAGCATATCCATGAAGACCGTCCGTTAAAACCGGCCGCTGTACTGATCCCTCTTGTACCCCGTCACGGCTCTTTCAGCCTGATTTTCACCCGCCGGGCTGAACACCTGAAGCACCATCCAGGCCAAGTTTCATTTCCTGGCGGTAGATATGAGCCACAAGATATTGATTTAATTGATACTGCTTTGCGTGAAACACAGGAAGAGACTGGTATTTTATGCAACCGTAGCAGTATTATTGGACAGCTGCCGAGCTTACCGACAATCAGTGGTTATATCGTCACTCCGTACTTATCCGTGATCTCGCCAGATTACAGGCCAGAACTGGACCCAAACGAGGTTGATGAGTTGTTCGAAGCACCTATCGAGCACGTATTAAACCCGATGAATATACGGATACAAAAAGTTACCTTTAAAGGTAAACACCACAATATTTATTCAATTCCATTCAGCAAATATTCAATCTGGGGGGCTACCGCCCAAATGCTAAAAGTACTCTCAGATCAGCTCTGGCATGAGAAAATCTAATCTGGCACGGCAATTCCCCTAATCTTACCCCTCCCCTGAGCGTGATCAAGATCACACTAAATTGTATTGCAATTTCGCCCCGTTACAGAACGAGATCTCGATCAAGGTTTTCCTGCAATAAATCGCGAAAATGCGCCCCGTTCCTAATTTCCGTTCCGTAATTAACTTTGGATATATAATCATGCAAACATCTACAAGCACCGCAGCAACTACTGCTGCAAAAGCAGGATGGACGTATAAAGACGTAACATGGGCGCTATCGCTATTCGGTA
This sequence comes from Photobacterium satsumensis, assembly GCF_050336935.1. NCBI lineage: Bacteria > Pseudomonadati > Pseudomonadota > Gammaproteobacteria > Vibrionales > Vibrionaceae > Photobacterium > Photobacterium satsumensis. The sequence continues at coordinate 52,697 of NZ_JAKJSK010000007.1, read as the reverse complement.
CTGCTGTAGGCGCAGGCGTACTGTTCCTACCTATCAAAGCAGGTGCTGGCGGTTTTTGGCCACTTGTTATTCTAGCCCTGCTTGCTCTTCCTATGACTTGGTTTGCCCACAAGAGCTTGGCTCGTTTCGTACTATCAGCTAAGAACCCTGAAGCTGACATCACTGATACTGTTGAAGAACACTTCGGTAAAGCTGGCGCTAACATCATCACTTTTGCTTACTTCTTCGCCATCTACCCAATCGTTCTTATTTACGGTGTAGGTATTACCAATACTGTTGACTCATTTATGGTTAACCAGCTAGGCATGGAATCTCTTCCACGCTGGATTCTATCTGGTGGCTTAATCATGGCAATGACAGCTGGCGTTGTATTCGGTAAAGAACTAATGCTGAAAGCCACTTCAGCAATGGTTTACCCACTAGTATTCGTTCTACTAGCGCTATCTCTATACCTAATTCCTGAGTGGAATGCTTCAATGGTTTCAGTTAGCCCAGACTGGAGCTCAATGCCTTCTGTTATCTGGCTAGCAATCCCAATCATCGTATTCTCATTCAACCACAGCCCAATCATTTCTCAGTTCTCTAAAGAGCAGCGTCGTGTATACGGTGACAATGCAGTACAGAAAACTGACATGATCACTGGCGGTGCAGCAATGATGCTGATGGGCTTCGTGATGTTCTTCGTGTTCTCTGTTGTTCTGTCTCTATCTCCAGAGCAGCTAGCAGAAGCACAAGCACAGAACATCTCTGTCCTGTCTTACCTAGCAAACATCCACGAATCTCCATTGATTTCACTAATGGGTCCAATGGTTGCATTCGCTGCGATTACTTCTAGCTACTTCGGTCACTTCCTAGGTGCTCACGAAGGTCTAGTAGGTCTAGTTAAGTCACGCTCTGAGATGCCAAAGGGCAAGATCGAGAAAATCTCTCTAGGCTTCATCGTAGTAACAACTTGGATTGTTGCAGTAGTTAACCCAAGCATCCTAGGCATGATTGAAACAATGGGCGCACCAATGATTGCTGCCATCCTGTTCCTAATGCCAATCTTTGCAATGCAGAAGCTACCAGCAATGGCTAAGTACAAGACTTCTGCTCCAGCACAGATTTTCACAGCGCTATGTGGTATTGCGGCGATTACTTCTGTAATCTACGGTGCACTATAAGGCTAGTTATCATCAACTTAATGATAATTGACCAGCACGAATTGAATTAGTAAGAAAATGTGCTACAACGCATAGTCTTCTGACTCAAATTCCGTACAATAGAGACACTAAAGAGCAGGACGCATTTGCCCCTGCTCTTTTGTTTTGATTATCTCGCCAAGGAAGGGGCGGGAATGATAAAAACTATTACAGTCTGACGGTAACTAGATAGCTACCGTGACTGAGGTATTAGCAATGATCAGTGTTTTTGATATCTATAAAATCGGTGTGGGTCCTTCCAGTTCACACACTGTCGGCCCAATGAAAGCAGGTAAAGAATTTATCGATGACCTGCGTTCCATGGGCAAGCTTCGTGACGTGACTAAAATTACCGTGGATGTTTACGGTTCACTTTCTCTAACCGGTAAAGGTCACCACACTGATATCGCAATTATTATGGGCTTGGCTGGCAACAGCCCAGAACATGTTGACATCGATAGCATCCCTGGTTTTATCGCCCGCGTTGAAGAAACAGAGCGCCTACCTGTTGGCATGCACTGCCACACAGTAGACTTCCCACGTGAAGGCGGTATGAATTTCCATACCACTAACCTTCCTCTTCACGAAAATGGCATGACCATTAACGCTTTCATCGGCGAAGAAGTGGCTTACACCAAGACTTACTACTCTATCGGTGGTGGTTTCATTGTTGACGAAGAGAACTTCGGCAAAGCAACAGAGTCATCGGTTAAAGTCCCGTACATGTTTACTACAGCCGAAGAGCTGGTAAACCAGTGTAAGGAAAACGGCCTGTCAGTCAGCTCAATGGTGATGTCCAACGAGCGTGCGATGAACGCTGAAGACGAGATCAATACTTACTTTGCCAACATCTGGCGTACCATGCGTGAGTGTATGGATCGCGGTATGAGCGAAGAAGGGATCCTGCCTGGTCCTCTACGCGTGCCACGTCGTGCTGCAGCCCTTCGTCAACAACTGATGACGACAGAAAAACTAAGCAACGACCCAATGACAGTTGTTGACTGGGTTAACATGTATGCGTTTGCAGTTAACGAAGAAAACGCTGCAGGTGGTCGCGTAGTAACTGCACCAACAAACGGTGCGTGCGGTATCATCCCTGCGGTATTAGCTTACTACGACAAGTTCATCCAGCCTGTTGGTCCGAAAGAGTACACTCGCTACTTTGCGGCATCTGGTGCTGTTGGTGGTCTATACAAGCGTAATGCTTCTATCTCTGGCGCTGAAGTAGGCTGTCAGGGTGAAGTAGGTGTTGCTTGTTCTATGGCTGCTGCTGGCCTTGCAGAGCTAATGGGTGGTAGCCCAGAACAAGTCTGTATGGCGGCTGAAATCGCAATGGAACACAACCTTGGCCTAACTTGTGACCCAGTTGCTGGTCAGGTACAGGTTCCATGTATCGAGCGTAACGGTATCGCAGCAGTTAAAGCAATCAACGCTTCACGTATGGCACTACGCCGCTCTTCTGAGCCTCGCGTATCACTGGATAAAGTTATCGAAACGATGCTTGAAACCGGTAAAGACATGAACGCGAAATACCGTGAAACGTCTCAGGGTGGTCTAGCAATCAAGGTTATTTGCTAATCTAACCCACTGTAAGAATTGAAAAGCTACCCTGAGGGTAGCTTTTTTGTATCTGAAGTTTGTGCAGAGCCTAATAGGCCGCTGAGTAACAAGCCTAGAATGCCCCGCCTGCATTGTGGAGCAGCTGCTCAATATCTTCCGCCAGCGCTTCGCCACATTGCAGCGTCGTGACCCATGAGATAGGGATCCCCTGGCTATCACCAAAGCCGTAGCATGCCCCGGCTATCGCCCCGACCAATATCCCGCGACCGCAACTATCCCCCCCCACCGCGATATTTTTGAGTATCGCCTCAGTATAGCTCGAACTGTTTTGCAATACCCAAGCCGCCACCGGCAGGCTGTCAACAAGGTGACAAGCACTGTTGGCAATAGAAAAAACATGCGAAAGATCGTTAACATCGCCATTGAGCACCCGTACCTGCTCGATCTTTTCCTGCACTACTTCAGGGCATTTTACTTTCAGGACATTGAGCACAGGCTCCATCCGCCTTGAGCGCAAGGCTTCATTGAGGGCGCTGGCAAATGCCTTGGCGCAAGCAAGAGCCTGTTCGTTTTGATGGGTAACACCGACAATACGGTCTATTTCACTTTCCAGCCTCTCGGACGGCATCTTCAAGGCAACCAAGGCTGGAACAGCGCATAATGCTGGATTCTGATCATCATCGCATCCTGAGTCTTCTGGCCAATCCTCCGGCGGAAGAGAAAACAGCGACAGCAACAGAGCCTTGGTCGGACTGTCGACATAACCAATAAACTCCCCACCGGGGCCAAAGTAATCGACAATTTCTTGCTGCAAGCGATGGGTTTCAACATCAGGTTCACTGAGCAGGCGGATATACAATGCCAGCCACTCACCGTAAATCGTCAGCTCGCCAGCAGTAAGCTTGTCATGGGCATAATAACCTTCTACCCCTTCATAGTGGTGGGCATCAGGCTCGATAAAAGGAAAATGCGGTAGGGACTGGAGGGTGCGGATACGATCCGGTGAGTAGATCCAATGGGTACCCATGCTGGCAGCATCTGCGACCAGTGCTCCCATCAAGGCTGCATAACGTTGTGCCATATTCTCATCCTTTCATGAGCTACACGCGATGCAATAAGCTTATACCCATTCCCATGAACTGGCTGAGCAAGAATAAAAAAACCCGCCATAAGGCGGGTTTTAGCAATTAACAATTATCAACGATCAATTAGCAAGACGCTTTAATTAAGCAGCAGCTTTTAGTGCTTTGTCTTTTTTCAGCTCACCAACAGGCAAGATAGTACGGCCGTATTCGTTGTTCAGTACCTGCGCCATTGCGAAGTAAATCGCACTTGCACCACAGATGATGCCTTCGAAGCCCGCGATAGTACCGATTAGCGTGCTGCCAGTGAAGTCACGTGCTGCTAGTAGGAAGAAAAGTACGGTTAGAGAACCAAATACAAATTGCTTAGCGCGTGGGTAGCACAGTGAACCGATGAACATGAAGCCTGTGAAGATACCCCATAGAAGTAGGTACCAACCCATGAAGCTCGCAGGGCTAGCAGGCAGACCCATGTACGGCATAACAATCAGACCAACCAGTGTCAGCCAGAACAGACCGTAAGAAGTGAAGGCTGTGGTACCAAACGTATCACCACGCTTGAAGCACATCATGCCTACGATAACTTGGCTCAAGCCACCGTAAAAAATACCCATAGCTAGGATCATCGAATCAATTGGGAAAAAGCCCGCATTGTGGATGTTCAGAAGGATGGTAGTCATACCAAAGCCCATAAGACCTAGTGGTGCTGGGTTAGCTAGTTTCGTAGACATGTTTTCCTCAAATAGGAGTGGTTCAACAAAAATGATAAAAATTAAAATTTGGGTGCATCAATCAATGCGCGGCGAATTCTAAAGGACGTTGACGGTCAAATCAAGCCAAAACCCGCACAAAACTTAACCGAACTCAAAAAAAGTTGGAATTTATCGATTTTTTGTAAAGTCATTTTTAATCTTCAACTGCGACTAAGTGTTAGTAAATGTAATTAACAAAGATATCAACAACATCAATACCGCCATAAATAACAATAAAAACAATAAGTTAAAAATAACACCAACACCAAAAATTGTAATAAGTTGTCATAACCGCTCATTTTTACGTTCACTGTTTCTCTTTCTCATCAAACTTGGGAGAACAGGTATAAAAAAAGCAGCATAAATGCTGCTTTTTCAGACGTGCTTATTTTCACCTTATCGGTGAGGGGGGATCAAATTTCCTTTCCCTCGCCCTCGTCATTCGCAGTCACTGCAACAGCACTGCTATTATTTTCTATCTCATCGGTATCAACGGCTTGTTTGTCTGCATTATTCTGCACTGACGTCGTTGTCGATAACTGCGCTTGTAGCTTGGCTATTTGTTGATTCTGCTTCTCAATCAACCCCTTCAAGGTCTCTAGCTGAAGCTGTTGCTGATTAGGTTTTGCCTTGCGCTTTACCAACTCATATTGCTGGCGCGTATCTGCAGCATCCGTACTTAATCGCTGGGCTTGTTCTACCAGAGATTGATCACGCAAGTCTGAGTCATTGAGCGCTTTAGAAATACTGAGCAACTTACCTTCAATGGCAAGAATGTAGTTCTCATATTCATCACGGTTGCGATCACGAAGGTATTTCACCTCTTCGGCAATATGCGTAGCATGGGCAAGTTCAAACTCTATGGCAGAAACGACTTGATTGATGGCATCAAAAGCCCGGGGATGATTATCAATTAAGTCTTTACCTGCTGTAATTTCCCCTTCCACCTTGGCATAGCTGAGCGGGGCATAATAGCGGACATCTTCACGACGCAACTGACGCAACGCTTCTTCTTGTGGAGTAATATAGATACGCTTTATCACTCTCACTTCCAAGCTGTGGGCGCGTGAAAGGAATTCAGTCTGCTCTTCGCGAGCCCGATTAAGATTACCTCGGGCCACAAAGGCAAATAAATTACGATAAAAGCGGTTGAGTCGAACAAACTCACTGCGGTAGTGGGCATTGGCATCAATCGAATTCAGATAAGCCAATTGGGTCATCGCAGGCTCCAAGACCTTATCAGCAATTTTCTTAAGATCGACCAACTCGGTATGGTTATTCTTTACGACCTCAATATCACTGTAAAAACGATCAAGATACGTCACTGAAGAGAACAGTGAATAACTTTGATTGGCCAGCTCTGGCGAAGATTGTATGTCTTTAAATAGGTTATCAGCACGCTGCCAACTTTCCATCATCGCGGCAAATCTTTCCGGCGCATAAAGCATTAACCCCTCAGCGTCGACGAGGGTATTGCGCCAATGGCGGTGAATATTATCAGCAGACTGAAGTACGCTTTCAACATTCACTTCCGTTGATAATCCGTTGTCATTATCTGGCGTGCTTGCACAACCAGCGAGCAAAGCAGCCAATAATGCCATGCTGGCTACTTTCCCAACATACTTCATAGATATGTGTTCCGATTCTTTTTCCAGCCTGAGAAATTGCTCAGGCTGGTTATTATTGTCTTTTCTCTCGATATTCTATCTGACTCACTGTTTTATAAAAAGTTCATCGACGCGTTTTGTCGAGTTTTGAATAAAACTTGACATAAGGTCAACCTTTTCGTGTGTTTTACCATCAATTTAGCCGTTATAGCCACGAAACGTCATCCATTACTTTAAGCTAAATCCCTGCCCTTCAATAAACGGCTTTATAAATGGACGCGCTTCTTTATTCAACGTTCCTGAAATTTGCTCGCTCCACGACATATCTTTACTACTGCCGGTACGGCTTTGATAATATTCTCTGACATGCTGATCGTAGGTGGCGAGCACATCCATATCCAATGGGGAGTAGCTATTTTCATGCACGATAAGAGAGCGAGGTAAACGAGGCTTAATCTCCGGTGATTGATCCGGGTGACCAAGACAAAGGCCGAATAACGGCAGCACATGCTTCGGAAGGGACAACAAAGATGAAACTTTATCGGGGTTATTTCGCAAACCACCAATATATACGCCTCCCAGTCCCAGAGACTCTGCCGCCAACAGGCTATTCTGAGCCATCAAAGCCGCATCGACAGCGCCGATTAAAGTTTGTTCGGTAAAACCGAGTTTCGCTTCAGGGTAAATTTGTTGATGACGATTGTAATCAGCACAAAAAACAAAGAACTCTGCAGCACTGGCCACATATTCCTGCCCACCGGCATATTCCGCCAACAACACCCGCTTGTTGTGTTCTGTCACCCGAATAATACTGACACATTGGATGAAACTCGATGAAGATGCCGCAATGGCACAATCCAAAATGGTATTGCGCTGGCTTTCACTTATCGGTTCGGCGGTAAATTTTCGGATAGAGCGGTGCTGCAAGATGGTTTCAATCGTCTGGTTCATACATATCCCTATATAACCAAGTAACTTCAAGGTGCTCGTTCAGTGAGAGCCACCTCGGTATAACTGTGAGCTGAACAATTCACTCTAGCATAGGGACCCGTTCTCCCCCACAGTTAAATGGTTACAAGGGATATGGTGTTACTGCTTAATTTTCCTGGCTATATAGATCGTCCATAGCCGCTGTGTCTTGCTTTTTGCATTGGCACATTTGATTGAGGATGCTCAACAAGCGTTCGTTATTCAGCGGCAGCGGGTTCCCTTTAATGGAATTGGAAAGCAATGCGTCTTCAGCCACTTCATCAAACATCACATTACAGAAACCATACTCAGTCACAGAAGGTAGATTCAAGCGCTTGAGGGTCCGTTTCGTCCAGTTAATACCGTCGATGATTTCAGCATTCATTCTGCCTGTCAGGATGCAAGCCAATTGGCGATAACGGTTAAGGACGTCGGCCCTGCCCGCCTCGCGCGCGGCCAAAACATTTTCCTGCATCACATACGGCGCTAGCTGGGCAGTGATCAAACCATGTGGTGCTTGGAGTCGGCCACCCAACGAAGAGGCTAAGCCATGGGCAGCCCCCAGTTTGGCATTTGCTAGCGCCATGCCGCCCAGCATGGCTGCAAAAGCCATATCCGAGCGGGCACGGGGGTCATCATCTTCACAGGCCGCCAGAATAGCCCCTGATAATCGTCTCAGTCCTTCCTCACACACCATATCGGTTAATGGGTTGGGCTCACCGCAAACATAGGATTCCATCAAGTGGGTAAAGGCATCCATCCCGCAACAGCCTGACATAACCGGATCCATGCCGTAGGTCAGAGTGGGATCAACAATCGCCAGATCCGGCAACATATCAGGGCTACGCAGGCCCACTTTGACATTTTCCTGGGCCGAACGGAGCACCGCACTCTTGCTGACTTCCGAACCGGTACCTGCCGTGGTAGGCACGGCGATAAACGGAATGGGCTTGGCCTGCAGCGGCACGTTGCGCCCTACCACCTCAACATAGTCGTAGACACTGCCTTGGTTGGGAATTAACGCGGCAAGCGCCTTACCGGCATCGAGTACGCTGCCCCCACCAATCGCCAACACCATATCGGGCCGAAATTTTCGCCCCATCGCCGCCATCTCTTCCACCATAGCAATCAAAGGTTCGCCATGCACCGCCACTTGCTGATAGCGCATTCCCTGTTGCTTGAAATAACTGATCAATGGCTCCGCACGGACACTGTCCCGTCCCGTCACAAGCAGCACGCTGTAGCCAAACTGATTTAAAGTCGACAGCGAGTTATTCAGCGCGCCTTCCCCGAATATAATCCGAGTGGCCGTCATAAACTGAAACATAGGCACTCCATTCCGTATTTTTGTTTAATTATTATCGAGTGTGCCCCTATGCCCATTCCTGTTTTTGATTCTGAGCAACTTTTCACCATTGAATATCAGTAGCGTAACCATAACCTGCCGGCTGTCACACTTCCCCCCAAGCAGTAAAATGGTTCCTTTTTAGACTGAGCTACCCGTTACAATCGGTGCATTTCTCTTCAATCGGTTTTGTCTATTACAGCAAGAGATAAATCCTTCTTTCTCATCCCTGCCAGTCACGTTATAGTAACTCCATCAAATTTTAGGAGAGACGTTATGTTCGTTGTTATTTTTGGCCGCCCTGGTTGTCCATTCTGTGTTCGTGCAAAAGATCTGGCTGATAAGCTAAAAGAAGAACGCGAAGGTTTTAACTACCGTTACGTTGATATCCACGCTGAAGGCATCAGCAAAGCTGACCTAGAAAAAACGGTTGGTAAGCCTGTCGAAACAGTGCCTCAGATCTTCGTTGACCAAGAGCACATCGGTGGCTGTACAGAATTCGAAGCATACGCAAAAGAAAACCTAGACCTGTTTCAGTAAGCACTAAGCAACAAGTTTGGTAACATTTTCTTAAAAAGGCTGAAATATCAGCCTTTTTTATTATCTTTTGCATTATTTGCCAGCGAATTAATTCGCAAATTTTCTGTCAATTACGATCATTTTCGGTATGCCATAAACATAAAATCAGCTAGAATTTCATCACTTTTGTTGCTGATCCCTCGTCGCGGAAAAAACTGTAGTGAACATCGATGTCGCCGCTCTTCTCCATCAGAATGATATTCTGTTGCTCTTTGTTGTACTTGCTGTTGGCCTGTCGGCCGGAAAAATTCGCATAGCGAATATGCAATTGGGAAACTCTATCGGGGTTCTCATTACTGCCCTCCTTTTTGGTAACGCCGGTTTTACCTTTGATTCCGAGGCGCTGAATATCGGCTTTATGCTGTTTATATTCTGCGTAGGTATTGAAGCCGGGCCAAACTTCTTCGGTATCTTTTTCCGTGATGGTAAACATTATTTAATGCTGGCGCTGGTGGTTATTCTTTCAGCCATTGTCATTACGGTTACCATGAGTAACTACCTCGGATTAGGTCTGGGTCTAAGTACTGGTTTAATGGCGGGTTCACTGACAGCAACGCCAATATTGGTAGGGGCAAAAGATGCCTTAGCCAGCGGGTTATCCAATATCTCCGATCCTGACAGTATTCAGCAGATCATCGACAGTATCAGTGTTGGCTATGCCATGTCTTACTTGGTGGGTTTGGTCAGTGTGATTGTGCTGGCCAAGCTGATGCCAAAGTTGCAAAAGCAGAACTTGGCTGAGTCATCACAGCAGATCGCCCGTGAACGCGGCATCGGTGAAAGTGCCCAGCGTAAGGTCTACCTGCCAATTATTCGAGCCTACCGGGTTGGACCCGAGCTGATCAACTGGATTGATGGCCGTAACCTGCGCGAGTTGGGTATTTACCGTCAAACAGGTTGCTACATTGAACGTATTCGCCGAAACGGCATTTTAGCCAACCCGGATGGTGACGCCATCTTGCAGGAAGGGGATGAGATCGCGTTGGTGGGTTACCCAGATAGCCATGCCCGTTTGGATCCGAGCTTCCGTAACGGCAAAGAGGTCTTCGACCGCGATTTGCTCGACTTGCGTATCGTCGAAGAAGAAATCGTGGTGAAAAACGACAGCATTGCTGGCAAACGCCTGTCGGAGCTGAACCTGTCTGAATACGGCTGTTTCCTCAACCGCGTTGTCCGTGCTCAGATTGAAATGCCCATGGATCATAATATCCTGCTGAGCAAAGGGGATATCCTTCAGGTCAGTGGCGAGAAAAGCCGTGTGCTGGGGCTTGCCGAACGGATTGGTTTCATCTCGGTACATAGCCAAATTGCCGACCTGTTGGCATTCTGCTGTTTCTTCATCATTGGCTTGCTGATCGGTACCATCACCATGACCTTCGGCCAGATAGCCTTCGGTTTAGGTAGTGCCGCCGGTTTGCTCGTAGCAGGTATCACCCTCGGGTTCCTGCGTGCCAATCACCCAACTTTCGGCTATGTGCCCCAGGGCGCACTGAACATGACCAAAGATCTCGGCCTGATGGTCTTTATGGTTGGTATCGGTTTGAGTGCCGGCTCCAACTTGTTCGACTCGCTGTCGCAGGTCGGCTTGGCCGTGTTCTCGGCAAGCCTGATGGTGAGCGTGATCCCGGTTGTGCTGGCTTACCTGTTTGGCGCCTATGTGCTCAAGATGAACCGCGCCTTGCTATTTGGGGCTATCATCGGTGCTCGCACCTGTGCACCAGCAATGGATATGATTAATGAGCATGCCCGCAGTACCATTCCTGCACTAGGCTATGCCGGCACCTATGCCATCGCCAACGTCCTGCTGACCATTGCGGGTACCCTGTTTGTGATCCTCAGCTAACGGCCACTTGCCAACTAATCTGTGGTTTTACAGCCTCATAAACACAAGACAGAATGACATGCCCCCAACTAAAAATTGCTGGGGGCATTTTTTTGCTTAATAGACAAGCAACGAGTCAGCACAGATTCAGTCCCTTTCATCTAAGCTATATAGAGTTAAAATTCTCCGTATATCCCTGATTAGCACCACAAATTGCTAGGAAATATTCGCCACTTCTTACTCTATTCAGTATATTCATTGGATAGAATGAAAAACTATTGGTAATCAAAACTATGCGTATCCTTATTGTTGAAGACGACCCGATTCTGAGCCACCACTTAAAATCCCAGCTGAGTGAAATGGGCCATCAGGTCCAGTGTGCCGCAACGGCTGAAGAAGGCCTCTTCTTTGCCCAAGATTACCCTAACGATGTGGCTATCGTTGATATCGGCCTCCCCGATCGTGACGGTATCAGCCTAATCAGAGACATGCGTGAAAAAGGCTTGCGCCTGCCGATTCTGATTTTGACTGCTCGCTCAAACTGGCAGGACAAAGTCACCGGGCTTGAGGCCGGTGCCGATGACTACCTGGTTAAGCCATTCCAAAAAGAAGAAATGGTCGCACGACTCAGTGCACTGGTCCGCCGCAGTGCTGGCTTTGTCAAACCAGAAATGACCGCCGGTGACATCCGTGTCGACCTGCTGGCCAAACAAGTCTTTATCCAAGAGAACCTGCTTGAGCTAACCGCATTTGAATATGACTTGCTGGAATATCTGATGCGCCATAGCCGTCAGGTAGTCTCCAAGCAACGTCTACTGGATGTGCTGTACGAAGATCAGGAAGGTGATCCAAACACTATCGAAGTGATGATCAGCCGCTTGCGTAAGAAGTTTACCAATAATGGTCAGGAAAACCCGATTTCTACCATCCGTGGCCAAGGCTACATTTTCGAGCTTCAAGCGCAATAATGAATAGATTTATCCAACCAAGGCTCCGCCGCCGGGTCCTTGTCACCTCGGTGGCGATTATCGTTTTGATCACCTCAGCACTCGCCGGGGTGATTAACCAGCTTTATAGCCAAAGCTATATGGCTGCTTATTCGTCTGAGCTTGTTGCCCAGATGCCGATGGTTGTTGCCCAGCTAAACCGCGCAGGCCTGATCAAAGATGTCGATAAATGGATTGATTCGGTTGACCCATCCGACACTGATTATATGTCCGTGGTTTGTGACAAATCTGATCACACCATTTGGCTTTCCGATGAAGCCAAAGAAGCCAATATCGGTAATATCTGTAGTGAACTGCCCGACAGCATCCCTGCACCAACCTTGGTCGAAACCCTGTCAGGCGAAAGCTATATTGCCTACAACATGAGCCAAGAACGGGAAGGCGGCAATGTTTACCAGCTTGTGGTACTGCGCTCTGGCGATTCTTATGTGTCATCACTCGACCAGCTACACAAGCGTACAACATTCTACTTAGGGCTATTTGTCCTTATTGCTATCGCCTTCTTGATTGCCGCTTTCCATTGGAGCTTCCAGCCGCTGCGGAAAATGGCTTCACAGCTTGATCAGATGACCGATTCCAAACGCGACAAGCTGGATGATGACTTCCCGATGGAATTGCAGGACATCACCTTAGCGCTCAACCGCCTGATTGAGATCAGTAACGCCCAGAAAGGCCGTTACCGCCATGCGATGGATGACTTGGCACATAGCCTGAAAACCCGCCTGGCTGCAACCAATGCCCTGCTGGATGATAAAGAGATAGCGCGCTTTGAGCTCAATCAGCGGGTAATGGAACAGATCAGCCAAATGGATGAACTGGTGCAGTACCAGCTGAAGCGAGCCATGATGGGCCAACAAGGTCTGCAAAAAGACAAGACCGAATTAAAGCCGCTCACAGACAGTTTCAGCCGTTTGCTTAGCAAGGTGTATAACGAGAAAAACGTCTCGTTACGTTGCTTCTTCAACGATAAATTGACGCTGCCGGTCAACCGAAGCGACTTGATGGAATTGTTCGGTAACCTGCTGGAAAATGCCTACCGATTCTGTATTACCGAGGTTCGGGTAACAGTGAAGGAAAAGCCTGATCGGTTTATCATCGCTATTGAAGATGATGGCCCAGGCGTGCCGGAAGAAGTGCGAGAAGCTATTTTCCAGCGCGGTGTTCGAGCTGATCAACTCAACCCAGGTCAAGGTATCGGCCTGTCGGTTTGCCACGAGATAGTAATGAGTTACAAGGGCACGATTCATGTTGAATCCGCATCGATTGAAGGCGCCGCATTTGTGATTGAGTTACCCAAAAATTAAACGTTAACGTTATTGGGTATAAATAAAAAAACCGCCTTTCGGCGGTTTTTTTTATTTTACGCTTTCTGCGAGAAGTTAGATGTCTTTAACATCAAACTCTACAACAGGGCTTACGTCAGCACTGTAGTCAACAGCTTCGATACCAAAGCCAAATAGCTTCAAGAACTCATCTTTGTATTGCTGGTAGTCAGCAACATCGAACAGATTCTCGTTGGTTACGGTTGGCCACAGATCACGACAGTGCTTCTGGATATCTTCACGTAGTTCCCAGTCATCCAGGCGTAGACGGTTTTCACTGTCAACTTCGGCAGCGCTGCCGTCAGCCTTGAATAGGCGCTGAGTGAACATACGGTGGATCTGCTCCATACAACCTTCATGAACGCCTTCTTCACGCATCTTCTTGAAGACCATAGCAATGTATAGAGGCATGACAGGAATGGCAGAGCTCGCCTGAGTGACGACACTCTTAAGCACGGCAACGTTAGCTGAACCACCCGCTGCAGATAGCTTATCGTTAAGCTCAGAAGCCGCACGGTCAAGGTCCATTTTCGCCTTGCCCAGAGCACCGTGCCAGTAGATTGGCCAAGTGATCTCTGTACCGATGTAGCTGTAGGCAACAGTTTTGCAGCCATCAGCCAATACACCAGCATCAGACAGCGCATTGATCCATAGCTCCCAGTCCTGACCGCCCATCACAGTAACAGTATCTTCAATTTCCTGCTCTGTCGCAGGCTCAATGCTTGCTTCAATCAATACGTCTTTGTTGGTATCAACCGCTGTCGCCGTGTAGGTTTCACCCATAGGCTTCAGAGTAGAGCGAATCACTTCACCTGTTTCTGGCATTTTACGCACTGGAGAAGCCAGTGAGTAAACAACCATATCAATCTGACCCAGATCTTCTTTGATCAGATCAATCACTTTCTGTTTGGCTTCGTGCGAGAAAGCATCACCATTCAAGCTCTTGGAGTACAGGCCTTCTTCTTTAGCAAACTTGTCGAATGCGGCAGAGTTATACCAGCCTGCTGTACCCGGTTTCTTTTCAGTTCCCGGTTTTTCGAAGAACACACCAATTGTTGCAGCACCGCCACCGAATGCAGCCGCAATGCGCGAAGACAAACCGTAGCCGCTTGATGAACCGACGACCAGCACACGCTTAGGGGCATCGGCAATTGGGCCCTGCGCCTTAGTGTATGCAATCTGCTCTTTGACGTTTTCCTCACAACCCACTGGGTGAGTCGTTGTACAAATAAATCCACGAATTCTAGGTTTGATGATCATTTTCAACTTCCCTTACACAATTGACAGTAGGATAAAAGGTAAATGACAAAATCGCATTAAATTTATGAGCGAAAACGCTAAATTCGACAGTGGTTGGAGGTGTTACGCGCGGAAAGTCACAAAAAATACCAAAAAAAGTGCCACGCAATTGCGTGGCACATGGGAGACACCAGGTTTATTGTTCACAAGGCATGAGCCTTAGGCTGCTTTCCCCGGTTGTAAGCCGCCTTTTTTAAAGTGTGCAGCAGAGAAGTGATCCACCTGAATCGCTTTCTGTCTTAGCTGCTCGGCATTTTGCATTTTTTTCACTTCAGCTTCTGTGACGATCCCCGCATCAAGAGCAATTTGTAACTTCTCTGTTAACGAAATCTTGCGCGGGATCTCACCGGCTTTAACGGCCTTGGCAATTTTACGCTCAAGATCCTTCACCCCATACATGGCAACAAATGCCCGATCCATCAGCCCAACCGGATCATCTTCGTGTTTACCGACATAACAAAGGTGAGTCAGACGGTCACGCTGCTTACCAGGACGCATCAACAGCTCAGCGATCTTCACGGCAAGCTCATCCTTCGGTGCGGCATAATGGATACCCAACGGGAACAGCAGGGTACGTAATAAACGACCAATCCCTTTGCGTGGAAAGTTCGCCAATACCTCATCAAAGGCCACGCCACATTGGTGCAGGCAATGCTGCAGCCCATAGTGAACAAAAGGGAGATCCTGCTGCTGACGGCCTTCATCTTCATAACGCTTAAGAACTGCAGAAGCCAAATACAAGTGACTCAATACATCACCCAAGCGCGCCGAGACCATTTCGCGTCGCTTCAGCTCACCGCCCAAACTCAGCATGGCAAAGTCAGCCGCGACGGCCAATGCCCGGCTCATGCGTGATAGCTGCTTATAGTATTTTGCCGTTTCACCACTAACCGGTGAGTTATTGAAACGTGAACCACTAAAGGCATTAAGCAATGATTTACTCACATTGCCAACAGCAAAACCAATGTGGCTAGCCAGCAGTTTATCGAAGTCCTTGGCCCCTTCCCTGCTATCAGGGTTGGCTGCCGCTTCCATCTCGCTAAGTACATATGGATGACAACGGGTCGCCCCCTGACCAAAGATCATCAGGTTACGGGTCAGAATATTGGCCCCTTCAACTGTGATGGCAACCGGCATACCGAAATAATGGTGGCCAATATAGTTCATTGGCCCAAGCTGAATAGCACGGCCGGCGTGCACATCCATCGAATCATTCAGGATGGTACGGGCCATCTCCGTCATATGGTACTTGGCAATCGCGGTGACGATTCCCGGCGTTTCATCCATATCAAGCGACGTCGTTGTCAGGGTTCTGGACGCCTCCAGCATATAGGTAAAGCCACCAATGCGGCCCATCGCCTGCGCGACACCTTCGAAGTTACCGATCGACATGCCGAACTGCTTACGCACATAGGCGTAGGCACCTGTCGTTCTCGCCGTCAGATGTCCGACCGCGGTACCCAGTGCTGGCAGTGATATTCCTCGTCCAGCCGACAGACATTCCACCAGCATACGCCAACCTCGGCCGACATAATCCTGACCGCCAATAACCCAGTCCATAGGGATGAAAACGTCACTGCCTCGAGTTGGACCATTCATAAAGGCAAGGTTAAGCGGATCATGGCGCTCACCGATTTCGACACCGGGATGATCGGACGGGATCAAGGCACAGGTAATACCCAAATCTTTCTTGTCGCCAATCAAACCATCAGGATCTTGCAGTTTAAAGGCCAAGCCAAGCACGGTGGCCACTGGCGCAAGGGTAATGTAACGCTTGTTCCAGCTAACACGAATACCCAAGACTTGCTCACCTTGGTACTCGTCATAACACACCACCCCCTGATCGGGAATACCACCAGCATCTGAACCGGCTTCTGGCCCGGTAAGGGCGAAACAAGGTACATCCTCACCGTGTGCTAAACGCGGCAGCCAGTAATCTTTTTGTTCTTGCGTGCCATAGTGGGTCAACAGCTCACCAGGGCCCAAAGAATTAGGTACCATCACCGAAACGGCCGCACTCAAACTCTTGGTTGCAATACGGGTTACGATGGTCGAGTTAGCATGGGCTGAGAAGTCTAAGCCTCCATATTCCTTACCAATAATCAGCGAGAAGAATTTTTCTTTGCGCAGATACTCCCACACTTCTGGTGGCAGATCTTTCTCTTCCTGGACAATCTGATAGTCGTTCAACATATCCAACAAAGGCTCTAGCTTGTTGTCGATGAACGCCTGCTCCTCAGCACTCAATGTCGGCTGCGGGTAAGTCAGCAAGGTATTCCAGTTCGGATTCCCGCCAAACAACTCGCCATCCCACCAAACACTACCGGCCTCCATGGCCTCTCGTTCAGTGTCGGAAAGCGGGGGCAACACTTTTTTAAACATCTTAAATGCGGGATCACTGAGATAGCGTTTTCTTAGCTTGGTTAACGTACTCATGTTTCAGGTCCTTTTGTCACTTTTATCGTTATTGGTTTTGGGTATTACATACTTTTATTGTGTTCCTGTTGGCTGTTCGCTGATCAGCGAAAGCGATTGTTCTATGGGTGCCGCAACGCCTGCCGCCAAGTAAGGCACCAAACGCTCAATCAAATCTTCTGGTTTAACCTGACGGGAAAAGTCATTCTCGGCGATCTCACACAACGCCGTTGACGATGCCATGGTGAAAACGGATGCCCCGAGCGTGAAGTGCAGACGCCAGAATAAGGTTTCCGGATCCAGAGAGGGGTTGGCTCTGCACACAGCAGTCGTAAATAAAGTCAGTATCTGCTCATAACGGGTCATGATGAACCAACGCAAATGGCCTTGAACATCGGTATATCCCCTGCCGATCAGGGACATAAATACCGTGGCGCCATTGGTACGGTGCTCATTCAGCGCTAACAGCGGTTCTTTGATACAGCGGAAAACATCTTCCATTGAAAAGTCGTCGCGGGTCAGCAGTACTTCCAGCTCTGACTGCAAGCTAGGCATAAAGGCATCAAGGTAACGACCCAGTACCGCCCTAACCAAAGTTTTCTTATCGCCATAGTGATAATTGACAGACGCCAGATTGACCCCAGCTTTACTGGTAATGGTTCGCAACGACGTATCTTTGAAGCCATGTTCGGCAAAGAGTAGCTCGGCAGCATCTAAGATACGTGCCTTGGTTTCTCCCTTTCCAGCCATATTCATTCACCCGTATTAAACACTTGTTTAAACTTTACATCTAAGAAACATTTTTAACAAGTCGCAAATATACACCATGTTGTAACGCGTTGATATTTTCTATGTTTAATGTGCAAGCCGTGAAGGTGATCAATCTTTTGCACTCTGGAACTGCGACAAAGTACGGGGGAAAAACTGTCTTACCTTCGTCTCATGCAAAAGGATTGAGATTTAAGCAAATAAAAAAAATCTGAGAAAATGAAAAATTTTTGGAACAAAGTGCACATTCGCTGGTCCTAATTAATGCCACTGCTTTTTCTTAGAAGACATTCTTCGAAACCCATCTCCACCCATGGAGATGGGTTTTCTTTATTTGATTCCCCCCCCTTTTTCTTTTTACTTATTCCGCTTGATTTAAAATCAAGCAGTTATAAAAAAATGGTGCTTTTTTTCTATTTTTTCTGAACCAAAGTGAAAACCGCCAGTCCTATATAGTGACATTTAGATTAAAGACTTATCACGAATTGCTGGCCGCAAATTGCATTTACTCTTTAATCTGCTAATGCCACTGCTGCTAAACTCCTAATTGTATATAGAGCTTTCGCCCACTGAATTTCAGTGGGCTTTTTTTTACCTAAAACCCCAGGTAATGTTTTACAGCCAAAATCACACCGCTCTTCCGTCGCACGTAGGTCATAGCTCACTTAACCATTTTTCACCATCACAAAAAAAATTAATATTTTTTGAACCAATCGAATTTAACTCAGTCTTATATAGTGACATTCATATTAAAGGCGCATTTTTTCAGTTAACTATCAACTCCTGAATTATGCGGTTTTAATTAAAGATGCCACTGCTGCTAAACTCCTAATTGTGTATATAGAGCTTTCGCCCACTGAATTTCAGTGGGCTTTTTTTTACCTAAAACTGCAGACAATTCAGCCCACTCCCTGTGGCTCCGTTAGCTCATAGCTCATAGCTCATAGCTCATAGCTCATAGCTCATAGCTCATAGCTCATAGCTCATAGCTCATAGCTCATAGCTCATAGCTCATTTTATTACCATCACAAAAAAATAATTATTTTTTGAACCAATTGGATTTAGGTCAGTCATATATAGTGACATTCATATTAAAGGCGCGTTTTTCAGTTAACTATCAACTCCTGAATTGTGCGGTTTTAATTTAAGATGCCACTGCTGCTAAACTCCTAATTGTGTATATAGAGCTTTCGCCCACTGAATTTCAGTGGGCTTTTTTTTACCTGAATAAAAATATTATTTTTTTTGAACTATCCAATTTTCAGCCTGTCTTACTTTACATGATTCAGATTAAAGATGTGGTTCATACAGGTTAATCCTTCCCTTCTTTAATTGTGATGCCACTGCTGCTTAACTCCTAATTGTGTATATAGGTTTTTGCCCACTGACTTTCAGTGGGCTTTTTTTTTCGCCGAACCAGAGCCCCCCTCATTCAAACAACCGCTGTGCCAGGCAATAACCTCATACCAAACAATAGCCTCATAACTCAGGGGGTTCGGACAGCAGGCCATCATGGGCAAGATCAATGGAGAGCCACTGACACGTTTTCGCCGCATCAATCACTTTACTATTACGGTCAATCGAATCGGTAAACACCGGCAGAGGCAAACCTGCTAACTGTGCCATTTTGCAGTAATACTCTTGTCGTGTCGGGTGTTGTGATGAAGCAAG
The DNA here is from genome assembly GCF_050336935.1 of Photobacterium satsumensis. Classification (NCBI taxonomy): domain Bacteria; kingdom Pseudomonadati; phylum Pseudomonadota; class Gammaproteobacteria; order Vibrionales; family Vibrionaceae; genus Photobacterium; species Photobacterium satsumensis. The sequence goes on along the minus strand of NZ_JAKJSK010000007.1, from coordinate 33,318 downwards.
ATGCAGCACCTGCTGTTGCGGCCATTGACTAACCAACTGGGAAATCGCCGTAATACAATCATCAAGATGGACAAGGTTTACCCTATCACGACCATTTTCTATTCCCTGTCGCCCTGATAGAAAACGAACAGGGTGCCTGTTAGGTCCAATAAGCCCAGCAAAACGTAGAATCACCGCTTTACTCCCCCACTCCGCCAACAAATACTGCTCTATTGCAAGGTGGGCTTTCCCCGACAACGTATCAGGACAAGGCTCAACCGTTTCCTCTATCACTCCCTCGCATGTGCCGTAAACGGAAGTTGTACTGATAAAAACCACCTTTTGGCAACCAAGTCGCTTGGCCGTATCCGATAGCTGCTTTATGCTGGCTATAAAATCATCAGCCGCTCCCTCGCCACGACCGATTGGCACGTTGATCACGAGCAAATCGGTGTTAAAGAACGGCTTAATCTGCGGAGTAATTGCAGTAGGCTCCTCCAACGATTGAGGAAGCGAAAGGGCAATACCTTGAATACCGCTTTCGGCCAAGGCTTTGGCCTTCTCAGTATCTTGCTTGCTGCCCCACGTTTCTATTCCCAACGCCACAAAATGCTTCGCCAACGGCAAGCCAAACCACCCACAGCCACAAATGCTGATCTTATTAATCTGTCCTTGTTGCATAACCTCTCCCCGATCACAAAACCCTGAAAGTCGGTTTCACTTTGCTGCTCATTTTTTCATCGCGATTTATTTTAGCCTGTAAATTAATTCCCGAAGTTTGAAAATTAGCTACAAAAAAGCCTGATATCAGCCCTGAAAAGCGTAATTTTGATTAAAAAAATTTTCAGTTTTGAAATAAAAAATTCGATCCCTGTCAAACTATAATAAAAAGAGAAAGCGATATTCATGGATTTACTAGGAGCAGATCCATGAAAAGTAGTATAGTTTCATCAAAATGGCTTTAAGCACTTTATATGATAAGTAAGCCAGTAACGAAATTCAGTAACGAGCGGTAACCGCCATGAATACCCTAGAGAAAATTCAAAAGAATCTTGATAACTTCAGTAAGTCTGAGCGTAAAGTGGCTGAAGTTATCCTTGCATCGCCTCAGACAGCCATTCACTCAAGCATCGCAACACTGGCTAAAATGGCGGATGTCAGTGAGCCAACTGTTAACCGCTTCTGTCGTCGCTTGGACACCAAGGGCTTTCCGGATTTTAAACTGCACCTTGCCCAGAGCCTAGCTAACGGTACGCCTTATGTGAACCGTAACGTTGAAGAGGATGATGGCCCTGATGCTTACACCTCTAAGATCTTCGAGTCGACCATGGCATGCCTTGATGTGGCGAAGAACAGCCTCGACCCAATGCAGGTTAACCGCTCGGTCGATTTGCTAACCCAGGCCAAGAAAATCTCCTTCTTCGGTCTAGGTGCTTCTGCGTCTGTTGCACACGATGCCCAGAATAAGTTCTTTCGCTTCAATATCCCAATTGTTTGCTTCGACGATATTGTGATGCAGCGCATGAGCGTAATCAATTGCAGTGACGGTGACGTTGTGGTGATGATTTCCCATACGGGACGCACAAAGAGCTTGGTTGAAGTGGCTCGCATGGCACGCGAAAACGGCGCCACTGTTATCGGCATTACAGCCAAAGACTCACCGCTGGACCGCGAGTGCTCTATCTCAATCTGCTTGGATGTACCTGAAGATACCGATGTCTACATGCCAATGGCGAGCCGTGTGGTGCAGATGACCGTCATTGACGTACTCGCAACCGGCTTTACCCTACGCCGAGGTGCGGGCTTTCGCGAGAACCTAAAGCGAGTCAAAGAGTCACTTAAGGACTCTCGCTTTACTAAAGAAGGCATCGTTTAACCTGTTGATGATTCTTTGCTTGATACTCACTGGCATTAACAATCATTTGGCATAAAATAGGCGCAGCGTAGGCTGCGCTTTTTCAGTATTTGCCCATTCGAATAGCCGCTCTCTGGCTACTTCCTTCAACTACACTTACCCCTACCGAACGCAGCAACTTTCTGCAGCCATGAGCGGTGTCGCCCATTAAATCCTGCAACATTGACGCACTGCGATGAAGAAACACGCACACCTTGTCCTACAATATGTTTTTTTCTTACAGTTTGTTGATAAAGAACAGCTTATTTCTACCTTTATGTGTAGTAAAATTTCACGCAATTCAATGGAGCAGATTTCTACAAGCAATCGTTTCATTGGTAAACAATGATACAGATGGAGTTTCCGATGTCTGAAAGGCTAAGACGTACTAAAATCGTTACTACTTTGGGTCCTGCAACCGATCGCGACAACAATCTAGAAAAGATTATCGCTGCTGGTGCAAATGTTGTGCGAATGAATTTCTCTCACGGCAGCCCAGAGGATCACATCCAGCGCACCAAGACTGTACGTGAAATCGCCGCGAAACTAGGCAAGCATGTTGCAATCCTAGGCGATCTCCAAGGCCCGAAAATCCGTGTATCTACGTTCAAAGACGGCAAGATTCAACTGGCGATCGGCGACAAATTCACCCTAGACAGTGATCTAGCAAAAGGTGAAGGCGATCAGCACGCTGTTGGCCTTGACTACAAAGAGCTACCAAAAGACGTTGAAACAGGCGATATCCTGTTGCTAGACGATGGTCGCGTTCAGCTCAAAGTCACTGCGGTTGAAGGCAACAAGGTTCACACCGAAGTAACGGTTGCTGGCCCGCTGTCAAACAACAAGGGTATCAACAAGAAAGGTGGTGGCCTTTCTGCTGAAGCACTAACAGACAAAGACAAGGCCGACATTATTACCGCCGCTCAAATGGGTGTGGATTACCTGGCCGTTTCTTTCCCTCGTAACGGCGAAGACATGAAGTACGCTCGCCGCCTAGCGATAGAAGCCGGCCTAGAAGCCAAGCTGGTCTCTAAAGTTGAGCGTGCTGAAGCCGTTGCAACCACAGAAGCCATGGATGACATCATCATGGCATCTGATGCGGTAATGGTAGCCCGTGGTGATCTTGGTGTTGAAATCGGTGACCCTGAACTTGTTGGTGTTCAGAAGAAGCTGATCCGTCGTGCTCGTAGCCTAAACCGCACCGTGATCACGGCAACCCAGATGATGGAAACCATGATCACCAGCCCAATGCCAACACGTGCAGAAGTGATGGACGTGGCTAACGCAGTGCTTGATGGTACCGATGCGGTAATGCTTTCAGCCGAAACGGCCGCAGGTAGCTTCCCAGTAGAAACCGTTACCGCGATGGCTAACGTTTGTCTAGGCGCGGAAAAAGAGCCTAGCATCAACGTCTCTAACCACCGCCTAGCGCGTACTTTCGAGTCACCAGAAGAAACCATTGCAATGTCTACCATGTACGCCGCAAACCACATGGAAGGCGTTAAAGCGATGATCGCGATGACTGAATCTGGCCGTACACCACTGATGATGTCTCGTATTTCATCTGGCAAGCCTATCTTTGCGATGTCACGCAACGAAAACACGCTGAACCGCGCGGCGCTATTCCGTGGCGTTACACCGGTTTACTTCAACCGCGACAGCGACGCTGGCCTAGATGCAGCAAAGCACGCGGTTGAAACCTTGAAAGAAAAAGGCTTCCTTTCTACCGGTGACCTTGTCATCATCACCCAGGGTGATGTCATGGACAAAATTGGCAGCACTAACAACATGCGAATCTTAAGCGTAGAGTAATCTATAGCCTGAATGTAAAAAGCGTGAGGATATTACTACCCTCACGCTTTTTGTATATCTGCCACTCTACGGGTACGTTTTATCGACCCTCACCCCATTATCAAAATACAGGATCCTGACCTTGTCTTTAGGCTGGAACAGCATGGTGGAATCGACATCTTGAATGACATCAATCAAGGTTCCGTTATCTGCTTTTATCAGTAATTCAACTAGCCGATATTGGACAATCTGTTGAGTTGTCTGCCGCTGATGGGCAATTCCTGCTCCCGCCACGGCACCAACAGCTGTCGCGACCTCTCGCCCGGTTCCATCCCCGAACTGATTACCGATCAACCCGCCAATCACCCCTCCCAGCAGGGTTTCCCAGCCATTACGCTGAGATTCAATCACATCCTGGTGGGTAATATAGCGAACGCTGTCGACATCACCAAAGACCACTTTGTTAACCGTTCTCGCCTGATTTCGGTTGTACGGCGCCGCAGAAAGTGCCAAAGGTAAAATTAACAATAACACTAACCATTTTCTCATCATATAATCCTCTTTCCCGGCAACCATGAGCTCTATCCCCAAGTAACGATAAGGTGCTTGGAGAGATATCAGCTACATTTAGTGTAATTATGGCAATTTATCTTCCGGAGCTTGATCCGGTCAATACTGATTTTCCCGCCCCAGAAACGGCACTGGCAGACCCCAATGGCCTGTTGGCCTTTGGGGGTGATCTGCGCCCTGAACGCCTTGTTAGTGCTTATCGCCAAGGTATATTTCCGTGGTTTTCCGAAGGAGAGCCACTATTGTGGTGGAGCCCGGCACCCAGGGCCGTTTTCCTTCCCGAGCAGTTTCAGCCCAGTAAGAGCTTACGGAAATTTTACCGAAAATCAGGCTACCAAGTCACATTGAATCACGCTTGCCACGATATCATTGAGCTCTGCGCCAGTACACGCAAAGCAGAAGAAACCTGGATCACGCCCGAGATGATCCAAGCCTACCAGTATTTGCATGATCTCGGATACTGCCATTCGGTGGAAGTGTGGCAGCAAGGACAGCTTGTCGGGGGATTGTATGGTATCAGCGTCGGCGGCGTGTTCTGCGGCGAATCCATGTTCTCACTAGCCGACAATGCGTCCAAGATTGCGCTGTGGCTGTTTTGCGAACACTTCAGTGCCCATGGTGGCCAGCTTATTGATTGCCAAATAATGAATGACCATCTTGCCTCTCTAGGTGCCGCCGAAATGGAACGAAGCCTATTCACGCATTTTCTCCACCAGCAAAGAGATGCCATACTAAACGATACGTGTTACCACAGTCAGGAGTTAATTTTCTCACCGTCATGACCAGTTTTAACAAGCTTCCGCTGCGCATAGGCTTGACGCCGGAATCGCAGTGCAGCTATCTTCCCGGGCAAGACGAGCAGCTGGGCGTGGTAATGGATCAGCACTGGCTATCACCACCTGGCTATGCCGTTTTGCTGGCGTCAGGCTACCGTCGCAGCGGCAGTGCCGTCTATAAGCCAATGTGCCAGCAGTGCAATGCCTGTACTCCCCTGCGCATTGACTGCCCCGCTTTTCGCCCAGCGAAAAGCCAAAAGCGTCAACTCAACCAAATGGCTAAGCTGCAATGGGAATTCAAGACTGAGCTGGATCCAGACTGGTATCCGCTGTATGAGCGCTATATTACCCAGCGTCATGCCGATGGCAGTATGTACCCGCCCAATAAAGCGCAATTTTTTGAATTTTGCACAGCCCCTTGGATGGATACTTTGTTCCTCCATGTTTATGACGGTGAACAGCTGATAGCCATCGCCATCACAGATATATTCGATGATGCAATGAGCGCCGTTTACAGCTTTTTCGAACCTGATAGCGCGTTGTCGCTCGGCACGCTTTGTGTCCTGTATCAAATCCAGTACTGCCAACATTCGGGCCGCCGCTGGCTTTACCCCGGGTACCAGATAGATCAGTGCAAAGCCATGAACTATAAAATTCGTTTCAAGCCTTACGAAAAGCTAACTGCAGAGGGATGGCAACATTTTGATGAAAACTAAGCTGCATTTTTCACCGCTGCCTGAGCTAAATACGATAAAATACGTATTAATGCGTCAGAGTAGCTGACAAAGCACACCCGCAGATGTAAAATTGCGGCCTAAACTTTACACTCAAACAGTTTCAAGGCATTATCCAGCCCGATCAGATGAATGGCTGGTAGCCTAAGAGGATTCAATGGCAAAAGAAGACGTAATTGAAATGCAAGGTACTGTACTTGATACACTACCTAATACTATGTTCCGCGTAGAGCTAGAGAACGGTCACGTTGTTACCGCTCACATTTCTGGCAAAATGCGTAAAAACTACATCCGTATTCTTACTGGTGACAAGGTAACTGTGGAATTGACTCCATACGACCTAACCAAAGGCCGCATCGTCTTCCGCGCCCGTTAATCTTAAAAAAAGATTACAGAATACAAATAAAACCCGGCCTATCGCCGGGTTTTATTTTTTTTGGCCCCCTATAAATTGGCCTCTTTCCTATCGCTCCTGTTTAGATTCGAAAACTAGGTTTACCAAACAGATTCGATAAATAATCTTCATCGACAACACAAAATTATTTTATTTGCCTCGACCCGCATTCGGTTGTCTAATCCCCCTGCACCCAAAGGCCAAAAGCGAACGAGGTGTATGCGAGGGAGCCGCCCTCACCTTACTCTGTCATACCGTGAAATCTGTCTGCAGCACGGCCGTTTAGGAATGACAATGAAACCTATCGCAATGCATGATGCACTGGTGCAACTAAGCCTAGTGAACGTTTGCGACATCGCAGCCACCATTCACCCCAAAGACCGACCGCTTAATACATCGCCACACCTTGGCCGTCGAAAAAAGCGTATGTCGCAAAGGCGAACGCAAAGGACGCTATCTAGCTGCGTCTAAACCAATTTGGTTCACTGATGATGTTGCTGAAGCCCTATTGCACTTCCTGCACTTCGCACATCTGCCTGATGAGTTTTAACTAACCTGGTGCTTACAGTCCTGAGGCTGGGCCTTGCCACAGCTATCGATACACTGTCTGTACCCAATCACTGTTCGAGGACAAATTAATGAGTGATTGGCCTATCCAAAATGCACGTGACGTTTACAACATCCCTTACTGGGGACAAGGCTACTTTGACGTCAGCCCTCAGGGTGAAGTGGTTGTCAGACCTGATAGCCAGAACCCGTTCAATACAATTGCCCTGTCACAGTTGGCCGATCAGTTAATTGCCAAGGGTGCATCTTTGCCAGTATTGGTGCGATTTCCTGATATTCTCCACCACCGGGTCGATACCCTGTGTACGGTATTCAACCAAGCGATTGACCACTACCAATACCAAGGTGAGTATTTGGCGGTCTACCCGATCAAGGTTAACCAGCAGGAAGCCGTTGTCAGTGAGATCCTCGCCAGCCAGTATGCCAAGCAACAGCGCCAGTTAGGTTTGGAAGCCGGCAGCAAGCCGGAGCTAATGGCCGTACTTGCCATGGCCCAGCAGGCCAGCTCTGTGATTGTCTGTAACGGTTACAAAGACCGGGAGTACATCCGTTTAGCGCTTATCGGCGAAAAACTCGGTCATGACGTTTATATCGTGCTGGAAAAACTGTCCGAGCTGAAAACTGTCATGCAAGAAGCGATTGAACTGGGCGTTAGGCCACGCCTTGGCCTGCGTGCCCGCCTTGCATCTCAGGGCAAAGGCAAATGGCAGGCCAGTGGTGGTGAAAAGTCCAAGTTCGGCCTGTCGGCTTCACAAGTGCTATCGGTGGTCAACCAGCTGCGCGATAACGATATGCTCGACTGCCTACAGCTGCTGCACTTCCACCTCGGCTCACAAATCGCCAACATCCGTGATGTGCGCAGTGCTGTCGGTGAAGCTGGCCGCGTCTATGCCGAGCTGAAAAAACTCGGGGCTGGGATCACCACTGTCGATGTCGGTGGTGGCTTGGCCATCGACTACGAAGGAACCCGTAGCCAGAGCAGCTGCTCAATGAACTACAGCCTGCGTGAGTATGCCAACAATGTTGTCTACACCCTGGGCGATATCTGTAAAGAATATAGCATCCCGATGCCGAGAATTATCTCGGAGTCAGGGCGTAACCTGACCGCTCACCATGCGGTACTGATCACTGACGTCATCGGTGTGGAAAGGTATAAACAAGAATCGGTTAATCCACCAGAAGCAGCAGCCCCGCAGCTCCTGCACAACATGTGGCACTCATGGCGGGAGCTGATGACACTGACTGACTCGCGCTCTTTGATTGAGATTTACCATGATAACCAGAGCGATTTAGCGGAAGCACATACTCAGTTTGCCCTCGGGATGCTGAGCTTTACCGAGCGGGCTTGGGCGGAACAAATTAGCCTGCGGCTCTGCTACGAGCTGGAAAAAATGCTGTCGGCGAAAAACCGGGCCCACCGCCCGCTGCTGGATGAACTGCATGAGCGCCTTGCTGACAAATTCTTTGTCAACTTCTCGCTGTTCCAGTCGCTGCCTGACGCCTGGGGGATCGACCAAATCTTCCCTATCCTGCCGCTGAGCAATCTCGACAAAGAACCTGATCGTCGGGCGGTAATTTTGGACATCACCTGTGACTCTGACGGGGCCATTGAGCAATACGTCGAGGGGCAAGGGATTGAAAAGACGTTGGCCGTACCGGCTTGGAGCGATGAATCGCCATATCGTATGGGGTTCTTCCTGGTCGGGGCTTACCAGGAAATTTTGGGGGATTTGCACAACTTGTTCGGTGATACCGATACCGCGATTGTCCGCGCCCAGCCAGAAGGCGGCTACCAGATCGAGCGCATTGATCACGGCGACAGCGTCAAAGACGTGCTGCGCAGTGTCCACCTCGATTCTGCCAGCTTCTTGGCGCAATACGAACAGATGGTTAAACAGCATCTGCCTGAAGACGAACATCGCGCTATTTTGTCCGAACTCGAAGAAGGGCTTAACGGCTATACCTACTTGGAAGATGTCCAGAGCCAGCGATAATTCATCAATTAAACAGGGCCACCAATACACAGGTGGCCCTAAGATTCTTTAGGAGCCAACCATGGCAACACTTGCCACTTATCCTGACTATTCGCTAACAGCGAATGCCTTCGGCTTTTTGCGCCAGCCGCTACAATTCGACCCGCACGCTACTGATGCCGATGTCATTATCACCGGGGTACCGTTTGATATGGCTACAACCGGCCGCTCAGGTAGCCGAATGGGACCGAATGCCATTCGCCAGGTCTCTACCCACCTTGCTTGGGAAGGGAAACGTTGGCCTTGGTCTTTCGAGCTAAAGGACAAGATCTCCATTGCCGATTGCGGTGACTTAGTGTTTGACAGTGGTGACGCAGCCCAAATGTGTGAACGTTTGGAACACCATGCCACGTCGCTGCTCGAAGCAGGCAAAACCCTGCTGACATTTGGCGGGGATCACTTTGTCACCTTGCCGCTGTTGCGTGCCCACGGCAAAAAGTTCGGTAAGATGGCCCTGATCCACTTCGACGCCCATACAGATACCTATGACATGGGTAGCCAGTTTGACCACGGTACCATGTTCTACCATGCACCAAACGAGGGCTTGATAGACCCACAGCACTCCATTCAAGTCGGGATCCGTACCGACTATGACAACAAGCTGGGGTTTACGGTATTAGATGCTGGCACAGCCAACGATTGGTCGGTTGAACAAATTATCGAGCAGATTAAGCAAACCGTTGGGGATATGCCAGTCTACCTCACCTTCGATATCGACTGCTTGGATCCGGCTTTTGCCCCGGGCACTGGCACCCCGGTATGTGGCGGGCTGACATCCGACAAGGCACTGAAAATCATTCGTGGCTTGCAGGGCATCAATCTCGTCGGTATGGATGTGGTAGAAGTGGCGCCAGCATACGATCATGCCGACATGACGGCTTTGGCCGCCGCGACCATTGCCACCGATTTGCTGCATTTGTTTGCGAGTGGGAAGTAATAAATAAAAAACCGCCCTCGGGCGGTTATTTCGTTATGGCTTAAAGTCTTTGCAACTTAGTGAGCAGGCTCGAGATCGCTGCTGAATTGGAAGTCCAATTCATCGTTAACGATATTGACGCGTACCGAGCCACCGTTGACCAAGCTACCAAATAGCAATTCGTTCGCCATTGGTTTTTTCAGGTTGTCCTGAATCACTCGGGCCATCGGACGGGCACCCATCGCCTTGTCATACCCTTTGTTAGCCAACCACTCACGGGCTTTCGACGACACTTCCATCGATACACCGCGGGCATCCAGCTGGGCCTGCAGTTCGACAATAAACTTGTCGACCACCAAAGAAATAACGTCTTTCTCAAGATGGTTGAACCAGATGATGCCATCTAGGCGGTTACGGAATTCCGGCGTAAACACGCGCTTGATTTCACCCATTGCATCAAGGCTGTGATCCTGCTGGATCAAGCCGATCGACTTGCGGACTGTCTCGGTAACACCGGCATTGGTGGTCATCACCAAAATCACATTACGGAAATCCGCCTTGCGACCGTTATTATCCGTCAGAGTACCGTTGTCCATCACCTGTAGCAGCAAGTTGAAGACATCCGGGTGGGCTTTCTCGATTTCATCCAGCAATACAACCGAATGAGGGTTCTTGATCACGGCATCCGTTAGCAAACCACCCTGATCGTAGCCCACGTAGCCCGGAGGCGCACCAATCAAACGACTCACCGTGTGGCGCTCCATGTACTCAGACATATCAAAGCGAAGCAGCTCGATGCCCAGCGTACGAGCCAGCTGTACCGTCACCTCAGTCTTACCCACACCCGTCGGACCGGCAAACAGGAATGAACCCACAGGTTTATTCTCGGCGCCCAATCCAGCACGGCTTAGTTTAATCGCCTCGGTAAGTACATCGATAGCCGGATCCTGACCGAACACCAGCATCTTGAGCTTGCTATCGAGCTTCTGCAGCACATCACGATCACTGGAAGAAACCGACTTTTCAGGAATACGTGCCATCTTGGCAATCATCGCCTCGATATCACTGACATTAACGGTTTTCTTACGACGACTAACCGGTGCCAAACGGCAACGGGCACCCGCTTCATCGATCACGTCAATGGCTTTATCTGGCAAATGACGCTCATTGATATACTTGGCCGACAGCTCGACAGCCGCACGGATAGCTTTATTGGTGAAACGCACTTCGTGGTGTGCTTCGTACTTCGGCTTCAAGCCCATCAGGATCTTAGTGGTATCGTCGAGAGAAGGCTCGATAATATCAATCTTCTGGAAACGACGTGACAAGGCACGTTCTTTCTCGAAAATATTGCTGTATTCCTGATACGTGGTTGAGCCCATGCAACGCAGCTTACCGTTGCTTAGCAAAGGCTTAATCAGGTTAGCCGCATCGACCTGGCCACCGGAGGCCGCACCCGCACCAATGATGGTATGGATTTCATCAATGAACAGGATAGCTTGATCTTCTTTCTCAAGCTGCTTCAGGATAGCCTTGAAACGCTTCTCGAAATCACCGCGATATTTGGTACCGGCCAACAATGAACCGATATCCAGCGAGTAAATCACACAGTCTTTGATGACATCAGGCACTTGGCCTTCAACAATACGCCATGCCAGACCTTCAGCAATCGCGGTCTTACCGACACCCGCCTCACCGACTAACAGTGGGTTGTTCTTACGGCGGCGGCACAATACCTGTACCGTTCGTTCAAGCTCAGTATCACGGCCAATGAGTGGATCAACCCCACCAGCACGGGCAAGTTGGTTGAGGTTAGTGGCAAAGTTCTCGAGTTTATCTTCTGAGCTCTGCTCTGCGCGTGGCTCTTCGCCGCCACCTACATCAGGACCGTTGATATCATCATTGTCGCTGTCTTTGACTGTGCCGTGTGAAATGAAATTGACGACATCCAAACGGCTAATATCGCTCTTCTTGAGCAAGTAAGCCGCATGGGATTCCTGCTCGCTGAAAATCGCGACCAGTACGTTTGCTCCGGTCACTTCGCTGCGGCCGGAAGACTGAACGTGGAATACAGCACGCTGTAGTACACGCTGGAAGCTGAGTGTAGGCTGAGTTTCCCTGCTTTCATCATCCACTGGGATCAGTGGCGTCGTTTGTTCAATAAACGAATCAAGCTCTTTGCGCAGCGTATCCAGATTAGCTCGGCAGGCCAGCAAGGCCTCCTGGGCTGCTGGGTTTTCCAATAATGCCAACAGCAGATGTTCTACCGTCATGAATTCATGACGTTTCTCTCTCGCTCGCGCAAAAGCAGCATTCAAGCTCGCTTCAAGTTCTTTGTTTAGCATAAGGCACCTCCCCTAAATACCACTCAATTATGGCGTGCCGGAAAAAGACTAGGCCTTTTCCTTCGTACACAGTAGCGGATGTTCATGCTCCCTCGCATACATCATCACCTGGGCCACCTTAGTTTCAGCAACCTCGGCGGTGAAGGTTCCGCACACCGCTTTCCCCTCGTAATGCACAGTTAGCATCAACTGTGTTGATTTCTCCAGATCCATGGAGAAGAACTTCTGTAACACTTCTATCACAAAATCCATCGGTGTGTAATCATCATTATTCAAAATTACTTTGTACATCGATGGTGGTTTGACTTGGACTTCCTCTTCCTCCAAGACATCAGAGTCAGGAATTATCCACTCGTATAACTTACTCATAAACTTAACTTACCAGTACGATAGGAATAGTCTACCAAAAAACAATGAGTTACCACTCAATAGCGCTTTCATGGCTTATTCGACCAACATTTCCCTACCTCTATATTCAGACTAATGCACACATTGTATTCCAGCAAATCAGAGATGACTATGACTAAGCCGACAATCCGGACTAATTGCCGCCGTTTTGAGTCAAACTGGGAGATACCGCCATAAGGCCATAGGTTGCATAACAAATGTACCAGAAGAGCAAGAAAATGCAGAAAGATGTGAAAAACTGAATGTAGTACTATATTTTAACAAAATGTTATGCAACCAGCTTGACTGCCCAACTCTTTTTACTAAAGTGTAACTTGTAGTAGATATTAACTGCATCAAATTAGCATTAGTATGCAAGTCGTGTTAAAAAGAGATAGCAGACTAATGCAAAATGGAACTTGAATGCACAGAAGGAAGTAAGCATGGCAACAGGTACAGTTAAATGGTTTAATAACGCTAAGGGATTTGGTTTTATCTGCCCTGAGATAGGCGAAGGCGATATTTTCGCCCATTATTCAACTATTCAGATGGATGGCTACCGTACACTAAAAGCAGGCCAGCAGGTCAACTATACAGTTGAAACTGGTCCTAAAGGGTTCCATGCCAAGGAAATCGTTCCCGTTGAAGGTGAAGCAGTAAAATAGTAACTTTCATCTTTACGATTCTTTCTGAAGGCGAGCAACTGCTCGTCTTTTTATTACCTTCTGGTCTTTTCACCGTAAAACGCGACATTGGCCCTGCAAACATCCTTCTTCTCCCTCGAAACAAACTGCATAATTAATGCATAAGCCGCCACTAAAGAATAATCATCTCACTTAACACCATCGTTACAATGTTTCACTATCCTCCCATTTTCTAGCATTAAACAGGCACAAAAAAGCCCAGCATTTAGCTGGGCTTTTTCTTACTTTATCGCATTCATAACACAGAATTACATCTGTTCAATCATGTCATCAGCAAACTCAGAACACTTACGCAGTGTTGCACCTTCCATTTGGCGCTCGAAATCGTAAGTCACAGTCTTGTTGCTGATAGCCGCTTCCATCGAACTGATGATCAAATCAGCCGCTTCAGTCCAACCAAGGTGGCGAAGCATCATCTCAGCCGATAGAATCAATGAACCAGGGTTCACTTTGTCTTGGCCTGCGTACTTAGGTGCTGTACCGTGTGTTGCTTCGAACAGCGCCACACCATCACCGATGTTGGCACCCGGTGCGATACCAATACCACCAACCTGCGCAGCCAGTGCATCAGACACATAGTCACCGTTCAGGTTCATCGTCGCAATGACATCATACTCAGCAGGGCGTAGCAGGATTTGCTGCAGGAATGCATCAGCAATGCTGTCTTTGATGATGATCTCTTTACCCGTATTAGGGTTTTTCAGCGTCATCCATGGGCCGCCGTCTAGCAGCTCAGCACCAAACTCTTTCGCTGCCACTTCGTAACCCCAATCTTTGAAGGCACCTTCGGTGAACTTCATGATGTTACCTTTGTGAACCAGCGTTAGCGAGTCGCGATCATTGTCGATAGTGTACTGGATGGCAGCACGAACCAGACGCTTAGTACCTTCTTCAGATACAGGCTTGATACCGACACCACATTGCTGTGGAAAACGGATTTTCGTGGCACCCATCTCATCTTGCAAGAACTTGATGACTTTATCAGCTTCTGCAGTACCAGCCTGGAACTCAACACCTGCGTAGATATCTTCTGAGTTTTCACGGTAGATAACCATGTCAGTCAGTTCAGGCTGCTTAAGTGGGCTTGGTACACCGTCGAAATAACGTACAGGACGAGCACAGATGTATAGATCTAGCTCTTGGCGAAGTGCAACGTTGAGTGAACGGATACCGCCACCAACAGGGGTTGTCAACGGGCCTTTGATTGCCACTTTGTAGTCGCGGATATAATCAAGGGTTTCTTGTGGTAGCCAAGCATCTTCACCGTATACTTGCGTCGATTTTTCACCGGTGTAGATTTCCATCCAGGCAATCTTGCGGTCACCGCCGTACGCTTTATCGATAGCGGCATCAACGACTTTAATCATAGCAGGGCTTACATCAACCCCAATACCGTCACCTTCGATATAAGGAATGACAGGGTTGTTAGGAACGACCAGTTTACCTTCAGAATCCAGAGTGATTTTCTGACCTTCAGCTGGTACAACTACTTTACTATCCATTTAAATCTCCTAGCGTCCATTTGTTATCTTTTTGTAAGATGCGCGCAAATCATACTTGAATTTTTATCGATACGCCACTCATGGAATTTTTCGAGTATAATAGGCATGTCAATTTTCTTTTCCCTTGTACAACACGCTATTTATGAAGCCAAACACCTCTTCGCGTCAACCCAAACGTGCCAATAATGAGCGCCGAGCATCAAGAATGCGCAATAAACCAAGGCGTCCACGCGGCCCCACAAAGATCATTTTATTTAACAAACCTTATAACGTTCTCACCCAGTTCACCGGTGAGCCGGGGGATCAAACCTTGGCGGACTTTATTTCGGTAAAAGACGTCTATCCCGCAGGCAGACTGGATAAAGACAGTGAGGGATTGTTAGTGCTGACTAACGACGGCGTATTACAAGCGCAGTTAACCCAACCTAAATCCAAGCAACCAAAAACCTATTGGGTACAAGTTGAAGGGGCACCTAACGAGGAAGAACTCGAACAGCTGCGCCGGGGCGTTACTCTAAAGGATGGTCCAACCCTACCTGCTGGCGTCGAAGTCATCGACAGCCCAGAAGTTTGGGAACGTGTTCCGCCAATCCGCGAACGGAAAAATATACCCACCACTTGGTTGGCGATTACCCTCAAAGAAGGACGTAATCGGCAGGTGCGTAGAATGACCGCCCATATGGGCTATCCGACCCTGCGCCTTATCCGCTACCAGATGGCAGATTGGACAGTCAACGACCTCGCCCCTGGCGAGTGGAAAGAAGTCCAACTCGGCACCTCCTAACCCAGTATGCCGGCAGCTTTTTGCTACCGGCAAACACTTCACATTTCCACCCTGCATTTTTACGAATTTAACATTAAAAACACTACACTTTTGCGTCGCCCTCATCTATCATTGCCACCACAAAGCAAACGTTTGCGCAAATAATAAAATGACGTTGGTAAAATTATTAAAGTGTGATTCCGCTCTCGGTCTGTTTCGGCCTTTAGCTTTCTGTTAGAATCGCGACCTTAACTTTTATTAACGACTGAAGAGTAAAATGTCAGATAACAGCCAGAAAAAAGTCATTGTCGGCATGTCCGGCGGTGTAGATTCCTCGGTATCCGCGTACCTTCTTCTTCAACAGGGCTACCAAGTTGAAGGCCTGTTTATGAAAAACTGGGAAGAAGACGACAACGATGAGTACTGCTCTGCAGCCGAAGATCTCGCTGACGCACAAGCTGTATGTGACAAACTGGGTATCCACCTGCACACCATCAACTTTGCAGCCGAGTACTGGGACAATGTCTTCGAGTATTTCCTAGCAGAGTACAAAGCAGGCCGTACACCAAACCCAGACATTCTTTGTAACAAAGAAATCAAATTTAAAGCATTTTTGGACTTCGCTGACGAAGTACTGGAAGCCGATTACATTGCCATGGGTCACTACACCCGTCGCAGCTTCCCAACCGCTGAAGGTGAACTGCCGAAAATGCTACGCGGTGTCGACAATAACAAAGATCAGAGCTACTTCCTGTACACCTTGAGCCACGAGCAAATTGCCCGTAGCTTGTTCCCTGTTGGTGAGCTGGAAAAACCAGAAGTTCGCCGCATTGCAGAAGAGCAGGATCTGATCACCGCGAAGAAAAAAGATTCAACCGGTATCTGCTTTATCGGTGAGCGTAAGTTCACGGAATTCTTGAGCAAGTACCTACCGGCTCAGCCAGGTAATATTGAAACAGCCGACGAAGGCAAAGTAATTGGCGAACACCAGGGTCTGATGTACCACACCCTTGGCCAGCGTAAAGGTCTACTTATCGGAGGCCAGAAAGGTGGCGGTGGTAATGAAGAGCCATGGTTTGTTGTCGATAAAGATGTAGAACGTAACGTTCTGATTGTTGGGCAAGGTAAAGATCACCCTCGCTTGAAGTCAGACGGTTTGGTTGCCGCTCAGCTACATTGGGTTGACCGCCAACCTATTCGCGAACCGTTCAAGTGCACGGTTAAAACACGCTACCGTCAGCAAGATATCCCTTGTACTGTCATCCCGGTTGATGATGAAACTATCAAGGTCATCTTCGACGAACCGCAAATTGCGGTAACGCCAGGACAGTCTGCCGTATTCTACAGCGGTGAAATCTGTCTAGGCGGCGGTATTATTGAGAAGCGTATCTAAGGGAGTTGAGGCACGTGGCACACACTGTATATGACCGTACCATTGCTTTTGCCGGTATTTGCCAGGCAGTAAAACTGGTTCAAAAAATTGCCCGAGACGGCCATTGTGACCATGACGTACTGGAAGCCAGCTTAAGAAGCATCATGGCAACCAACCCGTCGAACACCATTGAGATCTTTGGTAACGAAGCCAATTTGAAGGTAGGTCTCGAAGCGCTGGCAGCCGAGATTGATAACACGCCTTCAGGTAATGAGATGACTCGCTACTTAGTCAGTGTTATGGCGCTGGAGCGCAAGCTAGACAGTCGCCGAGACAGCATGGCGCAGCTGGGTGATCGTATCAGTACGGCCCAACGCCAGACGGATCATTTCGAACTGCTGGAAGACCAAATGATCAGTAATTTGGCAAGCATTTATCTGGATATCATTAGCCCTCTAGGGCCTCGAATCCAAGTAACGGGCACACCCGCCCAGCTCCAGCAGCAGAGTGTGCAGCACAAAGTGCGTGCCCTACTCCTCGCCGCAATTCGCTCTGCGGTACTATGGCGCCAAGTCGGTGGCAAACGCCGCCATTTGATCTTCGGACGCAAACAGATGGTTGAGCAGGCTAAAATCCTGCTAGCCCGCTGCTAATAAAATATTTAGTGCCAGCGTTGCTGGCACTTTTTCATCCCCTCGCTAAACCATAGCAAGGGTGAGAGTTACACCTTGTTTAAACCTTAATTGATTCAGGAGAGAGCAACATGGAACTGTCAGCATTGACTGCTGTTTCCCCAGTAGACGGCCGCTACGGAAGTAAAACGATTTCACTTCGCAGCATTTTCAGTGAATATGGTCTGCTAAAGTACCGCACAATCGTTGAGATCCGCTGGCTACAAAAACTTGCCGCTACTGATGCTATCGTGGAAGTACCTGCGTTTAGTGCTGAAGCCAATGCGTTCCTAGATCGCGTTGCTGCTGAGTTCAGCGAAGAAGACGCAATGCGTATCAAGACTATTGAGCGTACAACCAACCACGATGTGAAAGCTGTTGAATACTTCCTGAAAGAAAAAGTCGCTGAAGTACCAGAGCTACACGCTGTAAATGAATTCATTCACTTCGCATGTACCTCTGAAGATATCAACAACACGTCTCACGCCCTTATGCTACACGAAGCGCGCGAGCAAGTTATCCTGCCTGAAATTCGCAACGTTATCGATGCGATCAAAGGCCTTGCCAACGAATACCGTGAAGTACCCCTTCTTTCTCGTACCCACGGCCAGCCAGCTTCTCCATCTACGATGGGTAAAGAAATGGCTAACGTTGCATACCGTATGGAGCGCCAGTACAAGCAGATCGCTAACGTTGAAATCCTAGCGAAAATCAATGGTGCTGTAGGTAACTACAACGCTCATATCTCTGCATACCCTGAAGTTGACTGGCACCAGTTCAGCGAAGAGTTCATCACTGAGTCTCTTGGCGTAACGTGGAACCCGTACACGACTCAGATTGAACCGCACGATTACATCGCAGAGCTATTCGATGCTATCGCTCGCTTCAACACGATCCTACTAGACTTCGACCGTGACGTTTGGGGCTACATCGCGCTAGGTCACTTCAAACAGAAGACTATCGCAGGTGAAATCGGCTCTTCGACAATGCCGCACAAAGTTAACCCAATCGACTTCGAAAACTCAGAAGGTAACCTTGGCCTAGCAAACGCTATCTTCGGCCACCTAGCGCAGAAGCTACCGGTTTCTCGCTGGCAGCGTGACCTAACGGACTCGACAGTGCTGCGTAACCTAGGCGTAGGTTGTGGCTATGCAATCATTGCATACACTTCAACGCTAAAAGGTATCAGCAAGCTGGAAGTTAACCAAGCAGCACTAGAAGCTGAGCTAGACCGAAACTGGGAAGTACTGGCAGAGCCTGTACAAACAGTCATGCGTCGCTACGGCATCGAAAAGCCTTACGAGAAGCTAAAAGAGCTAACTCGCGGCAAGCGTGTTGACGGCGAAGGCATGCGTAACTTCATCGATGGTCTGGAACTGCCAGAGCACGAGAAAGCACGCCTGAAAGAAATGACGCCAGCGAACTACATCGGTGACGCAATTAAGCTAACTGACAAGCTGTAATCGCTAAATGATTTACTGCTTAATCCAAGGCCAGCTTTTGCTGGCCTTTTTGTTGGTAATACACATCAATTATCTGGATTACCCTTGTACCAAGCGTCCAGCAATTCCTGACCATATATGACTTCCACTTGCATATGCATATATAACAAAAATGCGAGCAGTAACAAGCAGGCTAAATTAAACCAGAGAGAGACTTTATTTCGTATCGACGCATGGAAGAAAATGTTAACAGCAACCAGACAAAATGGATAACATGCGATGATAAATAGAAACCCCGCAAGATAGTTCGATATTGCCATTTCCGTCATATAACATCCAAATCTTAATAGCAAAAAACCGACACTAACATAAAAAATAGCTAATAAAATCAGATGGAAACATTATCAATGACCTTTTCGACGGTGATAACATAAATATTGTAATTTGTTGGATATTAACAACATGGCTTACCAACCAAGGGATGGCAAGCCAAGGAAAGAGAAAATTGTGGGCTGCTAGACAGAGGTTTTCGTTGGGGTATTCAGTCAGGCTTTTTTCACGAATTTCGCCGTTACCATCATTTCGCCAGCACCATCGACTTTGCAATCCAATTGGTGATCCTTGCCTTCAACGATCCGACGAATAACCGCCTTAGTACCAATCTTCATCACCATCGAGCTGCCTTTAACTTTGAGATCTTTGGCTAGCGTCACTTTATCCCCTTCTTCCAGCAGCGTGCCGTTGGCATCTTTTACGGTAAATACCGCTTCATCACTCGCGGCTTCCGATGGGTTCCATTCATGCGAACACTCGGGGCAAACAAGATGGTTTTGATCTGGGTACACGTATTCAGAATTGCACATTGGGCAAGGAGGAAAAGACATAAATTACTACTTCTTTCAATAGGTCAGCCGTACATGGTAATGGCTCTACTCAACCTATGCGAGTACATTCTCTCTGTTTTGGGTATCTAATGAGTGCCGTTTTGAAATCAGTCATTTGCAGGAATGGCACTCCCTTTTAAAAAGCTTCAACGATGGATTGGATGGGCTGACCCCCTCCCGAAGGGCGAGTTTCCTAAGCTTCTATACTACGTTATTGCTTTTCGATTTAGAGCCACTAGATCTTCTAATCAATGCATTGTCTAAAAGCTTAAAAATTCTCGCTGAACCTGCATCTTGAAGTAACTTGGGTATATAATCCCCACACAATAGTCAGCATTTAAAAGCAATCCTATGTATCAACTCACCTTCTCCTTCGAAGAATTCCTTGCCGAGTTCTGGCAAAAGAAACCGACCATCATCAAAGGTGGCTTCAAAGATTTTATCGACCCTATCAGCCCAGACGAGCTGGCAGGCCTTGCCATGGAAGAAGAAGTCGACTCCCGCTATATCGCCAAGCAAGGCGACGAGTGGGATGTAAAACACGGCCCACTTACCTTCGATAACGTACCGGAAGATAATTGGTCGTTCATCGTTCAAGCGGCCAACCATTGGCACGAAGGTGCCGCTCGCCTAGTCACGCCATTTCGTCAAATGCCCAACTGGCTGTTTGATGATTTGATGATCAGCTACTCAACCCCTGGTGGCGGCGTTGGTGCTCACATCGACCAGTACGATGTCTTCATCGTTCAAGGATCGGGGAAGCGCCACTGGCGAGTCGGCCCGAAAAAAGATGATTACGAAGAGGAATTTGGTCACCCGGCACTTCGCCAGATCAAAGGCTTCGATCCTATCATCGACGATGTGCTTGAGCCGGGTGATATTCTTTACATCCCACCGGGTTTCCCGCATGACGGCTACGCTATCGATACCTCGATGAGCTTCTCTATCGGCTTCCGTTCGCCTAAGAAGCAGGAATTACTCAGCAGTTTTGCTGACTTTGTGATTGCCAACGAAGTGGGTGATGTCCACTACCATAACCCTGAGCTGCCAGCGCGCAAGACGCCTGGGGCTATCTTGTCCAGCGAGTTTGCTGATATGGAAGCCATGATGCGCAGCCTGCTGGATCACCCTGACATGATGAAAAGATGGATGGGTGAACACTTGAGCCAAAGCCGACACGAATTAGATGTGATTGCTGCTGAGCCACCATGGCAACAAGCTGAAATCTACCAATTCCTCGAAAGCGGCGAAATACTCAAGCGACTGGGTGGTCTGCGTGCCTTCTACTACCCAGAACAACCTCACCTGCTGTATATCAACGGCGAAACCTATGAGCTACCAGAAGAGTGTGGCACCGCGGCTAGCTATCTGTGCGATGCCGAAGATGTCAGCCAAGACATGCTGGGCAAGCTCATTGATCATCCTGCTTTTGTCGCATTACTCACGCAGTTGGTTAACTATGGTTACTGGTATCCGGTTGACTAAGTTCTAACCCGACCTAAACGAAAACACCGGGTTATTTCCCGGTGTTTTTATAAGCGTTTGGTATCAAGTGTTGACTTAGACTTTAAACTGGCCAGCTAGCGCTTGCTGATGCTGAGATAACTCAGCCAACCGTTCACCGATCCCCGCCGATCTCTCTGCCTGCTCAAGGATATTTTCACTCAAGCCACGGATATTGGAAACATTGCGGTTAACCTCGGCAGAAACCGCCTGTTGCTCTTGGGCAGCGTGCATGATCTGTTCGTTCATCGACTGGATAGATGCCACCGCTTCGGTGATCTGTCCCAGGCTGACCACCGCCTGCCCGACTTGGGAAGAAGTCTCCCCGGCCAGTTGGTTGCCCTCTTCAATCGCGACAACCACATCGCGCGTTCCTTGCTGCAGCACTTCAATCACGGTACGGATCTGTCCTACCGAATCATGTGTACGGCTGGCCAACTGGCGAACCTCATCGGCGACAACGGCAAAGCCGCGCCCTTGCTCACCGGCACGTGCCGCTTCAATTGCTGCATTCAATGCCAGTAAATTGGTCTGCTCCGAGATACCTTCTATAACCTGGAGGATCTGGTTGATATCTTCACTGTTGGTCTCAAGTTCCTTAGCAACCGGAACGGCATTTTCCATTCTGACCACCAAGTTATCCATTGAGGTGGCAGATTGCTTGATCACCTGATGACCATCGCGGACGGCGCTATCGGCCTGCCCGGCAGCAACCACCGCCGTTTCGGTATAACCCACCACCTGCTCTGCAGTCTGCGCCATTTCCTCAGAGGCTGTCGCCACCATATCGACTTCACGGAACTGAGCTTGGCTACCATCTCGGGTATGGTTAGCCACCTCTGCTGCTTGTTTTGACGTGGTACCGACGTCATTCACGGCAACAACAACATCGCCGATTGTCGCCTGGAGTTTGTCCAGAAAACGGTTGAACCACAGTGCAAGCTGACCAACTTCGTCATCCTGCTCGATATGAAGTCGCTGGGTAAGATCCCCTTCACCGGTTGCTATGTCTTCAAGCCGCTCGGCAACATGGCGAATCGGTGCGACCAAACGAGAGGCGGCAAGTACCACCAGCAGCAGACCGGCAATAGCAACCACCAAACTGGTCACCAATTGCACCCATGTCGACTGCTCACGCTGCCGGGAGATATCTGAGTCCAAGGCAATGGCTTCGGCCAGTACCCGCTCAACAGGTAGCTGAATAACAATCCCCCAGCTCATCTGTCCCAGTCTTACCGGCGTGTAGGCATACAACCACTGTTCATCAGGGGTCCAAAGCATTTGCTCTTCACCGCCCTGCAGCCACAGAGTCAATTCTTCAGGTAAACCGTCTGTTTGATTAACCTTCAAACCTATTCGGCTTTGTCCCTGATCCCAAGCGACAATCGTATTGTCCTGACTGATCAGGCTGACATTGCCGATACCGTCAAACAAAGATTGGTCAACAGCTTGCACCAAAGGTTGTAGTGGGGCTAATCGAATATCAATCCCCATCACGCCAACGACTTCGCCGTTAACATCTAATGGCACAGTTATAGTACTGACTACTGGTGCTTGCTGGCCAAATCCTGCCCGTTGCGGGTTGGACACACACAGCCCAGCAGAATTATTAAGACATGGTGACCAAACAGATTGACTAGAAAGTAATTGCTGCTCAGAAAAGATAAATTGCTCAGCGTCGCCAGATGGCGATTTAGCCCAATACGGCGAAAAACGTCCCTGCTCATTGGCACCAACGTAATCGGCATTCACATAGTTGCTATCTTCACCATCGAGTGCATTAGGGTTGAACACCACAAACGCGCCATGAATATTATCGAACTCATTAACGGATCGACGAAGAAGCTCGCTAATAGAACCGCGTAGTTCAGAGCTGTTGGTGTAGTTTTCTTCGGCATTGAATTTTAGAAAAAGTACACTTTGTGCCAGCATCTCGGCGCGGTATGCAGCTTCATCAAGATACTGCTGAACATTCGTACTTTGCTTTTCGGCTTGAGACTGCACCACAAGTTGTGATTTTGTCCTGAGGGTAGAAAACACCTGTTGGCTAACGAGCTGTTGGTTCTGGGAGGCAAAATAAAAAGAGAGGCCTGTTAATACCGTTACTGTTGCCAGTAACCCTAGCCCGGCCATCAGGGCTATTTTCCACTTAACGGATAATGACCGCATACAACAATCCTTGTTTACTATTCCACTACCACCAACCGATCCCGCGCTATCCAAGCAAGAACCATACGATTGATGACAGCTTATTGTTACATGTTAGTTACACCCTCATCAATAGCATAACTATTTATTTTATTGGCATTTTCACCAACATTACCCTATAAAAAAGGCGCGGCTTTTACACCGCGCCCAAAGCCTGTCACAGGCTTGAATTACTGAACATTCAGGCAGGATACCGCATGAACTTCACCGCCGCTCAATACTGGCTTTTTATTCGCACACTCCGCGGTCGCAACAGGACAGCGAGTACGGAATACGCAGCCTGATGGCGGGTTCATCGGCGAAGGCAGATCCCCTTCCAGCAACTCAATATGCTTGGCCCGCTCCAAATCCGGATCCGGAATAGGCACTGCCGACATCAAAGCTTTGGTATAAGGGTGCTTTGGCTCACTGAACAGTGCATCGGATTCACCCATCTCAACCGCATTGCCGAGATACATCACCAAAACACGGTCAGAAATGTGCTTAACCACCGACAGATCGTGAGCGATGAAAATCAGGCTAAGGCCCATTTCTTGCTGTAATGATTTCAGCAAATTCACGACTTGCGCCTGAATAGATACATCTAGTGCTGAAACAGGCTCATCACAAATGATCATTTTAGGCTTGAGGATCAAAGCACGGGCAATACCGATACGCTGACACTGGCCCCCGGAAAATTCGTGTGGATAACGGTTAATGACGTTCGGCAGCAGACCCACTTTGGACATCATGCCTTTAACTTGATCTTTAACGTCATCGCTAGAAAGCTCTGGGAAATACGCTTTCAATGGCTCTGCGATGATCTCACCAACCGTCATACGTGGGTTAAGCGATGCCAGCGGATCCTGGAAAATCATCTGGATATCTTTACGTTTTTCACGCATTGCTTTGTGATCGAGTTTGGTCAGATCTTGGCCGAGCCAAACCACATTGCCATCGGTTGCTTCGACCAAGCCGATGACGGCACGGGCAAACGTCGATTTACCACAACCTGACTCTCCAACCACGCCCAGTGTTTCACCTTCATAAAGGCGGATATCAACACCATCAACCGCTTTAAGGCTCAATGGCTTAGTCCACGGCCATGCTGATTTCTGGGCAATACTGAAGTGAACCTTCAGATCATGAATATCGAGTAATACTTTCTTTTGAGCTTCCATTACCACGTCCCCACATCAGAAAAACAAGCGCGTAAGCGACCTTCAGTAAATGCCTTCAATTGAGGCGCTTCTTGCGAGCAGCGGCTAGATGCACGGTGGCATCGTTCCTGATAAGGGCAGCCGACAGGCAGACGCAGTAAGTTAGGCGGGTTACCCGGAATAGTTGGCAGCTCTTCACCGTCGGTATCCAAACGCGGGATCGCTCTAAGTAGCCCCTCGGTATACGGATGCGATGGTTGATAGAATATCTCATTTATTTTGCCGTATTCCATGGTACGGCCAGCGTACATCACCAGAACCTTGTCACAACTACCGGCAACCACACCAAGATCGTGAGTGATCATAATGATCGCCGTGTTGAAATCAGTTTTCAGCTCGTTCAACAACTCCATGATCTGTGCCTGTACGGTCACATCCAGTGCTGTCGTCGGCTCATCGGCAATCAAAAGCTTAGGACTGCACAGCAAAGCCATCGCAATCATCACACGCTGGCGCATACCACCAGAAAACTCGTGTGGGTACATGGTAATACGCTTACGTGCCTCCGGAATTTTCACTGCATCCAACATGCGAACACTTTCTTCGAACGCCTCAGCTTTACCCATTCCCTTGTGCAGCATCAGCACTTCCATCAGCTGATCGCTTACTTTCATATAGGGATTCAGCGAAGTCATCGGATCCTGGAAAATCATCGCGATTTGTTCGGCACGGATCCGGTTCAGTTCTTTTTCCGGTAGGTTAAGGATTTCTCGGCCTTCAAATTTAGCGCTACCGCCAATGATGCCGTTTTTGGCCAACAGGCCCATGATAGCGAAAACCGTCTGGCTCTTACCTGAGCCGGATTCACCAACAATACCCAGGGTTTCACCCTGGTTGAGCGAAAAGTTTAGATCGTTAACCGCGGTGACAATACCGTCTTGAGTTTTGAATTCTACGCGTAGATCTTTGACATCTAATAAGCTCATAGTACTTCCTTATAATCTATCTACTCTTGGCCTGCTCGCCGTTCCAGCACAGCAGGCCCGAGATCTTCTTGTTATCTGTCTTTTGGATCCAGTGCGTCACGCAAGCCGTCACCCACATAGTTAAAGCAGAACAACGTCACCACCATAAAGGCTGCGGGGAACATCAACTGCCAGATGGCAACTTCCATGGTCTGAGAGCCTTCTTGCAACAGAGCCCCCCAGCTGGTCATCGGCTCCTGAACACCCAAACCTAGGAAGCTTAGGAATGATTCAGTCAGGATCATCGACGGAACGAGTAAGGTTGAGTAAACCGCTACGATACCCAGTACATTCGGAACAATATGGCGGGTAATGATACGCCACTGGCTAACGCCTGATACGCGCGCGGCTTCGATAAACTCTTTACTGCGTAATGACAGGGTCTGACCACGAACGATACGGGCCATATCGAGCCAAGAAATTGCACCAATTGCCACAAAGATCAGCATGATATTACGGCCAAAGAAAGTCACCAGTACGATCACGAAGAACATGAATGGGATCGAGTAGAGAATTTCCAGAATACGCATCATCACTCGGTCAGTACGGCCACCAATAAAACCAGAGGTTGCGCCGTAAAGGGTACCTATCAAGACGGCAACCAGTGCCCCCATGATCCCTACCATCAGTGAAATACGGCCACCGACCAACGTACGGGTAAACAGGTCTCGACCTAGACTATCGGTGCCAAAGAAGTGACCTTCAGCGCCGAGGCTTGGCGCCGCATGCAGTGCGTACCAGTCAGTATCGTCAAATGCATAGTGACTAAACATTGGGCCAAAAATAACCGCCAAGGTGATCAAAGATAGAATCGTCAAGCTCACCATTGCCGCTTTATTTCGCATAAAACGGATACGGGCATCCTGCCACAAACTACGGCCTTCAATCTCCAATTGCTCGGAAAAGTTCTCAACCGCTTCTACGTTTTCTTTTTTTGTCAGCATCATCGGTTGGGCCCCTTAGTAACGGATTTTTGGATCAATGTACGCCAGAACAATGTCGACAATGGCGTTGAAGATAATGGTCAAAGAACCAATCAGAATAGTGATACCCAATACTAGAGAGTAGTCACGGTTGAAAGCTGCATTTACAAACAACTTACCGATCCCCGGCAGGCCGAAGATGGTTTCGATAACAACCGAGCCGGTAATGATACCGACGAATGCTGGCCCCATGTAGGAGACCACAGGTAACAAGGCCGGTTTCAGGGCATGCTTGACGATGATGTAGCCATAGCCCAAGCCCTTCGCACGTGCGGTACGAATGAAGTTACTGTTGAGGGTTTCGATCATGCTACCACGGGTAATACGGGCAAAGGTTGCCACATAAAGCAACGACATCCCCATCATTGGCAACAGCATGTATTTCATGCCACCGTCGTTCCAGCCACCAGCTGGTAGCCAGCCCAAGTTAATAGAGAAGATATAGATCAGTACCGGGGCGAGAATAAACGACGGCATCACCACCCCGGCCATGGCCGTCGACATAATGCAGTAATCTATCCAACTATTTTGCTTCAACGCGGCAATGGTGCCGACGGTGACCCCCATCACCAATGCAAAGATAAACGCGAAGAAACCAATTTTCGCCGAAACAGGCAAGGCTTTGGTTACCAGCTCGTTGACGGTGAAATCTTTATATTTAAAGGATGGACCGAAATCACCTTGCACGATATTGCCAAGGTAGGTGGTGTATTGCTCGAATACCGGCTTATCTAGGCCATACTTGGCCTCGATGTTAGCCATCACTTCTGGAGGAAGCGGACGCTCGCTGGAAAATGGGTTGCCTGGTGCAAAGCGCATCAGGAAAAAGGAAATTGTGATGAGTACCAACAGGGTTGGTATTGCTTCAAAAATCCGTTTTGCGATGAATTTAATCATAAACTCCACCGTTCTTTTTAGTCTGTGACAGTCAATTAATACTGGTGTGAAATACCAGAAAGGGCACTGCTCCCGTCCTGAGAGCAGCGCTTATTATCATGCTTCTTGCTGGTTATTATTCAGCAATGATGTACATATCTTTGGAGAAGAGCTTGTCTTCTGCGTTGTTCGCAGGATAGCCACCCACTTGCGGGTTAACCAGACGCGCTTTCACGTATTGGTAGATAGGTGCAATTGGCATATCTTCAGCTAGCAACTGCTCAGCCTGGATATATAGCTGCTCGCGCTCTGCATCTGAAGTAGACTCCAACGCTTTCGCCATGATCGCATCGTATGCCTTGCTGTTGTAACGAGGGTCATTAGAGCTGTTGTTGCTCTGCATCAGTGACAGGAAGCTTGACGCTTCATTGTAGTCACCACACCAACCAGCACGTGTTACGTCAAAGTCACCCTGACGACGAGTATCTAGGTAAGTCTTCCACTCCTGGTTTTCCAGGTTAGCTGTAACATTCAGGTTCTTTTTCCACATAGAAGCAACCGCGACGGCAATCTTCTTGTGGTTTTCTGATGTGTTGTACAGCAGCGTGAAGTTAAGTGGGTTACTTGGACCGAAGCCAGCCTCTTCTAGCAGCTCTTTCGCTTTCGCGTTACGCTCTTTCTGAGTCATCTGACCATACTCAGGCGTCACTGGGTTGAAGTTAGCAGTAATTTCAGGTGTTAGGAAATAACCTGATTTCTGGCCTTGGCCAAGCAGCGCTTTGGTCACGATGTCACGGTCGATAGCGTAAGACAGAGCTTTACGGACACGTACGTCGTCAAAAGGCGCTTTTTGGTTGTTAAAGCCATAGTAGTAAGAACACAGGTTACCGGAAATAGACACTGAATCAGCGTGCTGCTTCTCAAGACGGCGGAAGTGCTCGTTTGGTAGTTCGTTGGTGATATCGATCTCGCCTGCTAGGAAGCGGTTCATCTCAGCAACTTGGTTTTCGATTGGCAGGAACGTAACCTTATTGATAACGGTATTTTCGTTATCCCAGTAGTTCTCGCTGCGAGTTAGTACGATGCGCTCGTTCACCACCCAGTTGTCTAGGGTGTATGCACCGTTACCTACGAAGTTTTCTGGCTTGGTCCAGTTATCGCCAAATTTCTCAACAACTTTGCGGTTGACTGGCTTAACAGTGGTGTGACCCATCATCTTCACGAAGTATGGTACAGCCTGCTCAAGCTCGATAACCAGAGTGTTGTCATCTGTCGCTGATACACCCAGTGTATTCTTGTCTGCTTTACCTGCGATAATGTCATCTGCATTCTTCATGGTGGTCATTTCTAGGTACCATGAATACGGAGAAGCTGTCGCGGGATCAACAGCACGCTTGAAGCTGTACACGAAGTCGTGTGCAGTCACAGGATCGCCGTTTGACCATTTAGCATCTTTACGCAGGTGGAATGTGAAAGTGCGGTTGTCGGTAGTCTCCCAACTTTCAGCAACACCAGGGACAGTGTTACCATTTTCATCCTGGTTTACCAAACCTTCAAGCAGGTCACGGATGACGTGTGACTCAGGCACACCTTCTGTTTTGTGTGGGTCAAGAGAGGCAACTTCAGTACCATTACCACGAACCAATTCTTGCTTGGCAGCAAGTTTTACCCCTTCAGGTACGTCAGCAGCAAGAGTGGAGAAAGAGGTGGCTGCTACAGCCATACCAGCGCCCAGAAGAATCCCCTGGGTAATTTTATTCTTATACATGCATTAGCTCCAATACATCGTTAAATACGTCCTTGCGTTCTCCAGCCGGTGCCATCTCACAATATTTGCATCGTTAATCCTAAACAACACAAAGCAAACCGAAGAATTGGTCAAAACATTATCAGGCATTGAAGTAATTTGCCACATTTTGATTACAAAAACCGACATAATTCTTAATATCAACCACTCAAGCAGTACAACAAGCTAGATGTCAGTTTTGTTGCAGCCATATCTATCACAAAACCTGACTTCTAGAGAAAAATCCGCCAAATAAGCCAAAAAAATGTAAAATTTGAATAAAAAACTGCAGGAATGAATAAATATACAGCAGAAACATCTAGCAATGTTTACACTAAAGCAATAAGTCAATAACAACTGCGCAAAAGCATGATATCAAGCCAAAAAAAAAGCGCCTTTCGGCGCTTCTTATTTATTCTCGCTATCAATATTAATGTTGGGGGGGACTTCGTTTATTGATTGTTCTTTTCCCTCAACCATGGAATTGTGCTCGTTACTGATTGCTTCATCGAACAAACCATCGTGATTAATATCTTCCAACATTTGCTTAATTCGACGATTAGACATTCTTTTATGCTTCATGGAACCCTCCGCTGTTAACCACAGCACTTTTGACCCATAAATGTAATAACCTATGTCTTTAAGGTAACTTTGCCACAGACGAACTCTGTTGCCTTAGACACAGCATTAAGCATGGCACAGGTTCCGCACTTTTTCCTTCCACTCCCTCTACAAGATCGCCGCTATAATAACCAATATCTATATGAAACAGCTTCTATAGATTAAGTTGTTACATAGCTGAACTTTTCAACTTTGATACGTTTCTCTCACCTCTTATTAACGCTACTATCTTTTTGTGGAGCAAACCTTAGGTTTACCCCACATTCCGTTCCCGTTCCGTTATCCTTGAGAGTCAGAAAGTATGAGACCAGCTGGTTGTTTTTCGCGTCCAAGCCCTTCCCGCGTTCGCCACGGCTATGTGCCACCATCGCACAAGCCGAAAGCGGAATAAGCGTATCAATTGAACCTTGATAGACAAGTCTACAAGCCCCTCGATGAGGGGCTTTTTTCTGCCCCTCATACGGCTCCACCATGTTAATGGCTTGTGATCTATCGCATGTTATGGAATGATCGTCAGTGGATCACGGACTTGATCCTAGCAATGACATAGACATTTCAAGGAAAGAAAGATGAGGGATACCGCTCGACAAGAAGAGGGCTATACCATTTCACAGCTCGCGGCTGAGTTTTCACTGACACTACGCAGCATCAGGTTCTATGAGGATCAGGGATTAATTACACCGCTTAGAAAAGGAAAGACCCGGGTGTTCTCGCGTCAAGATCGGGCACGGCTAATCTTGATCATGCGTGGCAAGCGTCTTGGCTTCAGTCTCCAAGAAATACAGGAGTTATTCCAGCTCTATGATTCTGGTGCCCAGAGCCCTTCTCAGGTACAACATATGCTCCACACCATCCAATCACGCCAGCAGAAGCTCAAGCAGCAACAAGCGGATATCAACCGCCTAATGATGGAACTCAATGCCGCCGAGAGAAAGTGCTACCAACACCTCAAGAAATTCGATTAACTTCCCCTCCTTTATATAACCTTTACTCAAACCGTCCTTTCAGATAAAAAAAGGCCCGGCGCATGGCCGGGCAAAAATAAATAAGACAATGAACGTTGGGGCTTACCAGTAGACGCGGGCACCCACTGCGAAGTTGCTTTCGCCGTCAGCAGAAGCTACGCCCACGAAGCTATCGCTAGATTTGTTAGTATAGCCAAGCGTGTCACCGTCAGCATATGCATACTCAACATAGATACGTGACCAGCTGTTGAAGTGGTAGTCAGTACCGATATAGAACAGCTTGCCATCACCGTCAGTGTTGATTGCTTTAGACTCTTGTTCAGTGTACTCGTAACCAGCGTATGCGGTTGCGTTATCTGCCCAGCTGTATGTACCAGCAAGGCTGAAACCATCTTCATCAATCGTGTTGCCAGTACCTTTGTTCTTCAGCTCAGCGTTGTAGTAAGTGAAGCCGATTAGTGCTGCGCCAACTGTATACTCGACTGTACCTTCGAAATAGGTGTTTTCAATATCAGCTGTATCCTCTTCGACATCGAAAGACTTGTCACGGTTAACACCACCACCAACGTGGAAATTAAAGCCACCGTAGCTAGATGCAACATACAGCTCTGCTAGCTCTTGGTTTGTGTCATCTTCAGCCAAGCCAACGTTACCCGCAACGATGAAGTTTTCACCTTCGTAGTTATATTTGATTAGCGAGTCGTGACGGGCACCTGAAAGGGTTGAGTAACGTAGTGCGGTACCGCCGAAGAAGTATGAGTAATCTGCGCCGTAAATATCATCCGCAACCACCCACTGGCGACCGAATGAAAACTTACCGAAATCTGTATCTACACCGGCGAAGTGTAGGCGGTTTTTCATGGTGTAATCTTCAGAAGCTGTGTTGTAGTTCAGGCCAAACTCAACTTTACCGAAAATATCTACCGAGTCCGTAACAGCGTACTGTGCCTGTACACCTGCACGGGAAGAACCAGCATTCAGAGTGACATCCTTATCCTCTAGTTTTTTCACTTCAGTACGAAGTTGGCCATAGAAGTCGACAAGTGCTTCGTCGGATTTAAGAATTTCTACGGCGGATGCGGAATGAGCGAAAAGTACTGCTGGGATTGCTACTGCTAGAAGTGTTTTTTTCATTTTTACTTACCTGTAATAATTTTTTTAATCTTTCAGACTCGTCCTGAGCCGAAATGAAACATATCAACAACAAAAAAAATCATCAATAGAGCAAAAAACTGACATAAAAAAATATCACAGTACTTTTCACCACCTAAATAAACATAAATTAATCACATAAAAAACCACAAAAAAACTCAATTACGCCATTATTATTCAGATAACCCCGCACTCGGTTCAGGTTTTATTCAGGATACCGGTAGTACAAATCACAGCCTTATCAATAACGAAATGGAATAAGGAATTTATAAAACAAAAAAAACGGTATAAGAAAAACAACCAACAGGCTACTTTTTGAGCACAAAAAGAAACAAAATCGCAACAAGTAGTACGTTTTATCCGAGTCACAACAAAAAAAACACAATGAGAAACTTGTTTAATAAAAAAGGGAAATGACGTAATGTCATTTCCCTTTTTTGGAAGGACGAGCTTGAAAGATGGTTTGCGCTGCTAATGCAGCGGGATGCTAACTATCCAAATTTTATGCTGTTCTTGGTGATATGCACCTTGGTCAATAATTTTATTCAAATACGCCATGCGATGATGCCCTTCCAATAAATTATAAGGGGCTTTAAGCGACTTGCCGTTTGTCATCGGTATATCTCGGTCATAGCGAAGCACAATGGGTGCTTGTGGCCAAGTACCGGTTTCCTGCATCTGCTGTACCAGCCAGCTACGCTGAAATACCGGGTTGGTCATACGGCGCGATAATTTATCAACCACCTCTTGATGGGGCGTATGAATTTGTGACTGAATTTGCTCACTGGTCCAAGACTCAAGTTCAAAGCGCATTGACTGAAAATCCAACCAACCCCAGTTGCAGAGCACCCCTTTCCAATGCCTGAAAAGCCATTGCTTCAGCACATCTTCGGGGAAGTTAGGCAAGGCCTGACTGGCTTTCGGCTGCCACTCTTCCCAAGACTCACAGTGGCGGCCGCCAAAACCATCAGGTTCTAGTTCATAGAGTAGTCGATCGCTCCTGATCATAAGCATACTCCTCTGTTGCTTGTTATTGCATTTGACCGATTCCAATGGGCCATTAAAACCATAACCATTCACTTTAAATGGTTATTTATACCTTTAAGTTCAAAGTAGCACAGCGGTTGGTGAAAAAATAGCTGAATAGTAAAGAAAGATTATGCGGGCGATGAGCGATGAGCGATGAGCGATGAGCGATGAGCGATGAGCGATGAGCGATGAGCGATGAGCGATGAGCGATGAGCGATGAGCGATGAGCGATGAGCGATGAGCGATGAGCGATGAGCGATGAGCGATGAGCGATGAGCGATGAGCGATGAGCGATGAGCGATGAGAC